>JBDZUK010000112.1:0-5988 GCA_040255165.1 Nitrospiraceae bacterium
TGCCCAATCGCCGACTGTGGCGGTCGAGCCTCAGTTTCTGGCGGCCGCCAAGTCTTTTTCTCCCGAGGCGTCATCCAACCTCGTCGACATGGAGCGCCGGCACATCCTTCGCGTCTTGGAATCCGCGCACTGGCGCATCTATGGTCCGCATGGCGCGGCTGCTCAGCTGGGCATGAATCCGAGCACGCTTCGCAGCCGGATGAAGAAGCTCGGACTGAGCAGACCACCCGCTCATCTTCCCGTCTCATAACCGGCTCTGATTTCATCAATCGCGACATGTCGCGGCGCACCGTGCGCGGCCGCGGTTTTGTTGTTCCTGCCGTCTCCCTTCGTTGAGCGTGCTTTTTCCGATTCGCTGAGTTTTCTGTCGCTTTTCTCCAGCGATCTCGAATCTCGCATCGCGGCACGCCTGTTGCTGACCTGACGTGCATCATAAAAACGGTCTGAGCGGCGCATGAAGCCCGGGAGGCGACGTGCATCAACAGTCGGATTGGGTTCCAGAACGAGACCGGGTTGTGAAAGGACCGATTGAGAAGGAAGGACGGAGACAACGGCTTGCATGGTCACTGCTGATCGTGGCGGCGGCGGGACTGTGCTGGGCGGGGCCGAGGGCGAGAGCGGTTGTCGAGATGGAAGCGGCCAATCGGTGACGCGGTGGTCTCAGCTCAGCGGGAAAAGGAGCGATCATGATGCAGGGTAGCAGGAGACCGGGGATGGCCGGAGGAATGAAGATGATCGTCGCCGCGGCAATGGCCGGAGCGCTCGTGTATGCGCCGCTCGCGACGGCAGGTGAGCAAGACTCCTCCGGGCATGTTCATTCGGCGGCGGGACCTCGCATGCCGGCTTGGGCCGAGCAGCTGAAGGGGCAGACGATCGTCGAAGACGTGATGGAGGGCCGACCCGAAAGAACGGCCATGATGGAGCGCCAGCATCAGCGCATCATGAACCAGATGGCGCAGGACGCCGAGACGCAGCGGACCGGCGGGTTCTACAACCACGTCAACATGCTGCATCAGTACGGGGCGGGCAACCAGGACGTATTGCTCATGTCCGGCTCCGGCGCGGAGCCGGTGGTCGCGTCCGGCGGCCGATGCCCCGCCCATGCGCCCGTCAAGCACTACGACGTCTCGGCCATCAACGTGGAGATCACGCTGAATCGCTGGCTCGACTTCTACCCCGGCTATATGTACGTCCTGACCGAGAATCTCGACAAGGTGCGCGCGGAGGAGGAGGCGAACCGCGCGGCCCGGGACAAGGACGGATATGATCCCGGCGCGGTCGCATCCGGCCTGCAAGACAATTGGATCCAGCCTTTGGTGATCCGGGGCAACCAGGGTGACTGTGTCAAGATGACCCTCCGCAATCAGCTGGAAGGCGGAGAAGAAGTGAGCCTGCACATTCACGGATCCAGCATGATCGTAAGCGCCAGCGGGCAACCGGCCACGACCACGAACCCGGATGCGATCGCTCCGGAGGGCAAGCAGGCGGAGCTCGAATGGTACATCCCTCCCACCATGCAGGAGGGAGGACGGCAATTCCACAGCTACAGCAACGACCGGGAGTTGACGGTGATGGGGCTCTTCGGGACGTTCGTCGTGGAGCCCAAAGGCTCGGAATACCTGAACCCGCTTGGGTCCGGCGAACCGATCCCTATGAGCAGCGGGTGGCAGGCCATCATCAAGAACGGAGCCGGTCCGGATTTTCGCGAGTTCGTCATCATCTACCATGAAGTCGGCGACGAGGCGTTCCGCCCGGTGAACAAAAAAGGAGATTTCATCCCGCAGCGCGATCCGCTTACGGACGTCTACCGGCCGGTTGCGCGGGCGCTGAACTACCGCAGCGAGCCCTTCGGCGTGGACAACATGCAGACGCAGCACGAGTATTTCGGCTTCGAGGATGAGTCGATGGCTTACAGCGCCTATACGTTCGGCGATCCGGCCACGACCGTGCCGCGCAGCTATCTCGGCGATCCGGCGAAGTTCCGTCTCGTGCACGGGGGATCCGAAGTCTTCCACTCCCACCATCCGCACGGAGGCTCCATCCGGTGGCCGCGAAGCCCGCGCGCGATCGACGAGATGCCCCTCTGGCACACCGCGAAAAACGGTCCGGTCAAGTACCCGGTCATCCGAACGAAGTCGGACCGTGTCGACGTGGAGGTGATCGGTCCCTCGGAAACGATGGACCTGGAAACGGAATGCGGCTCGGGCCTCTGCCAGCAGTTAGCCGGAGATTTCCTGTTTCACTGCCACGTCGCGCACCACTATATCGCCGGCATGTGGGGCTATTGGCGGGTCTACAACACGCTCCAGCAGGGAGACCTCCACAATGACACGATGCCCGACCTCCGGGAGCTTCCGGATCGCATGGGCCGCATCAAGCCGGGCGTGACGTCGGATCGGCTCGTGGGCAGGACCGTGGATTGGTTCGGCAAGCAGTTTGCCATCACCGACAAGGGCAAGACCGATTGGAAGGCCTCGCCGGCCGTCGTGACCGTGAAGGATTGGGTCGACATGCAGCTCCCTCCGCAGGGGAAGCCCGGCCACAAGGATGATGAGCTGGGACAGACCCTGTCGTACGACGCCAGCGTGTTGGATTGGGTCTGGAACGGAAACCGGGCGATGACGGAGCGGGAAAACACCATCGCGAACCCGCGGTACCAGTCGCCGGCGCCGGGGCAGCGCCTACCCATCCTATTCGAGCCCGCGACCGGCAAGATCGCCTGGCCGCATTTGAAGCCGCACTTCGGACGTCGCGTACCGTTCTCGCAAAACCACAATCCGTCGCCTTGGCTGGACATGATCCATCTCGCCGAGGACGGCTTGCCCAGTTCGTATCCGGCGCAGCCGGGCGAGAACGGGCGCTGGAGCATGTGTCCGGAGAACGCCGGGTCCAAGAAGTACAACGTGCATTTTATCCAGACGCCCATGATGCTGGCCGACAAGCAGGGGAAGGAGCCTGCGATCGTGGATCGCGACGGTCTGATCTACGTGCTGCACGAGCAAGAGGCCGACGTCCGGAAAAACAACGACCGGAAGTATCCGCTGGTCGTCCGGGCGAATATTTACGACTGCGTGGACTGGATGCTCACGAGCGAATGGGAAGACGACGACCACACGAACTTCCATTCGTCCAAGATCAACACGCACTGGCATTTCCTGCAATTCGACAACCACTCGTCGGACGGCGTCATCACCGGGTTCTCGTACGAGCAGTCGGTGCGGCCGTTCACGATGATGGAGAAGAAGACGAAGAAGGGCCTCCCGCTTCCGTTGAATACGGTGTTCATCAAGCCGGCTAAGAAGGGGGCACGGACCATCACGGTGAAGAACGCCGCCCGGTACCATCCGAACAGCGAAATTCTGATCGGCGCGGACAACGTCGGCGGCAACGAGGTCGGCCGCATCAAGTCCATCAAAGGCAATCAGATCACGCTGTATCGGCCGTTGGAGCACGACCATCCGGTGAACGACATCGTAACCGTGGAATTCGTGCGGCAACGGTTCTGGGTGGATTCCGACGTGGGGACGGTGTTCTGGCACGACCACGCGCTCGGCCGGGTCACCTGGGGCCACGGCGGCTTCGGGACGATCATCATCGAACCGGTCGGCTCGACTTACCACGATCCGAAGACCGGCAAACCGATCCGGAGCGGGCCGCTGGCCGACATTCGAACCGCGGAACCGGTGGGGTACGGAGTCAACGGAAGTTTTCGCGAGCTGTTGGTGCAGTTGAACGACAGCGTGCCTCATACCGTGAACATCGTCACCGAAGGCAATCCTCCCGGACAGCCGATCGAGGTGGCGTTGGAGGCGGGGAAAACCGTCTCGTTTCCCATGCCGGAGCATATTCCGATGACGCCGATGCCGTTCCTCAACGGAGGCACGCACACCACCGGGGGCAGCCTGAATTTCCGAGCGGAACCGATCGCGGCCCGGCTCAAGGAGAACCCGGACGCGTCGCGGATCTTCAGCAGCGAGGTCCATGGGGATCCCTACACGCCGATGGTGAGAGCTTATTTGGGGGATACGGTCGTCTTCCGGCTGCTGCAGACGATGGCGAACGAAACGATGGTCTGGACGCTGTCGGGCCATACGTTCCTGACCGAACGGTACGCGGGGGACGCCAACCGCAAAAACTCGATTCACGTTGGGATCGCCGAACGGTACGACCTCGTCGTGCCGCAGGCCGGCGGGCCCCGACTTCAGGCCGGCGATTTCATTCACTTTAACGGCCGCTCTTCCAAGTTGTCGGAAGGCGCCTGGGGCATCCTGCGTGTGCTCGACAAGGAAGTGCCGGACCTTCAGAAGCTGCCGGCCGGCTACTCGGGTCGCAACGAGATGCCGGTGCCGAGGCCGGTCTGTCCGGCCGACGCGCCCGTCAAAACCTTCAACGTGGCGGCGATGGACTTCCCGTCCATGACATTCAACCCGAAGGCTCCCGACGCCATCGAGGTCGACTTCGAACGCACGATTCAGGTCGGCAACCCCTCGGCCAAAATCTATGTGCTCGAGGAGGACGTCGCGGCGACGGCTGCGGGCCTTCATCCCATGCCGCTGACTCTGCGTGCCAACACGGGGGACTGTCTCAAAATCAAGCTGACAAATCGGACGAAGGAAGGCCGCGTCTCCTTCTCGGCGATTTCCCTCGCGTTTGACCCGAAGGACTCGTTGGGGGCCAACGTCGGACGAAATCCCGGGGATCAAACGGTGCCGCCCGGCGAGAGCCGGACGTACACGTATTACGCCGACCCCTCATTGGGTGAGATCGCTTCGTTGGTGTGGGACTGGGGCAACGTCATGACCAACCCGCGAAACGGGTTGTTCGGCGCGATCATCATCGGGCCGAAGGGAGCCACGTATCGCGACCCCAAGACCGGCGCCGACATCTCCACCAAGAACAGTTGGATCGCGGACGTCATCGTGGATCGGACGGTCCCGGGGTATGAGCATCGAGCCAATTATCGGGACGCGGCGTTGTTCTTCCAGGACGAAGACAACATCATCGGCACCAGTTTCATGCCCTACGTGCAGAACGCGGCCGGTTTGACGGGGGTCAACTACCGGTCTGAACCGTACAAATTCCGCGAAGAGGCAGGCTGCACCTTGGGAAAGGTGTTCCAGCCTTGCGTGGTCGATAAGCCGCAAGATCCCGCGACGCCGGTCATCGAGGCCCATGCCGGAGACCCCGTTCGGATTCGCGTCTTCGGCGCGAGCAACGAACAGAACGGCATGTTCAGCGTGGAAAGCCACGAATGGCCGATCGAGCCGTTCATGCGCGGGGCCGACCACATCAGCGTCGTGGAGTTTTCCGGTTCGGAAACGCTGGACGCCTTCATTCAAGCGGCCGGAGGCCCCTATCGGCTTACCGGAGACTATGTCTGGAGCAACCAACGGTTGCCGTACTCGCAATCCGGCCAGTGGGGCTACCTGCGGGTGCTCCCGCCAGGCGACCAGCGAGTCAGGCCGCTGGTCGGCGTCCAGCCCGGCGTGCAACGGGCGGATGCCGACGTCCCGGCCCGGGTGAGACCGATTCATTCCGCCCACGACTAGTCGCTCTCACTCGTTCCCGGAAGGACGGACAAGGGGAGGTCCAAACGGTGGACTTCCCTTTGTCGTTGTCTCACGAGGGCCCGCCGACTGCGGCGTCTGGGGAAGCAAACGTGTGCTCGGTGGTTAAGGTTCCGAAGGAGTGACGTGGTCCGCGAGGCATTTCAGCGAGCGAGCAGTCCCGTTCGCACCGTTCGTGGAGCGAGTCGGTCCGGTCGGGAGCGGACGGCTCACTCCGAGTTTCTTCATCCGGCTGCGAAGGGTGCTGGGCTTCATGCCCAGGTGAGCGGCCGCGCCGTGCGGACCATAGATGCGCCAGTGCGCGGATTCCAAGACGCGAAGGATGTGCTGACGCTCCGTGTCGATGAGGCTCGACGACGGCGGCGCCGTGTCGGAGGTGTCGATAAGCTGAGACTCGATCACGACGACGGGCGAATGGGAC
>JBDZUK010000036.1:0-33071 GCA_040255165.1 Nitrospiraceae bacterium
CGGGGAGCATCTTGCCTTCGAGCAGTTCGAGCGCGGCGCCGCCGCCCGTGGAGATAAAAGAGATGTTTTCAGACTCACCGGCCCGATGGACGGCCAAGGCCGTTTCACCGCCGCCGACGATGGTCAAAGCATAGGCGTCGGCGATGGCATGCGCAATCGACAGCGTGCCGCGGGCGTACGCGTCTATTTCGAACACTCCCATCGGGCCGTTCCACAGGATGGTCTTCGCGTTCTGAACGGCTTCGGTGAAGAGCTTCACCGAAGCAGGGCCGATGTCCAACGCGTACCACTCTTTTGGAATTTCCTGCACGGGCACGATTTTGGTTTCGGCGCCCGGCTCTCGGCTGGCCGCCACGACACAATCGACCGGCAGGTAAAACTTCACCCCGCGGGAAAAGGCGTGATCCTCGATTCCCTTGGCGAAATCCAGCATGTCGTTTTCAACCAGGGAATTGCCGATTTCCATGCCTTTTGCCTTGAGAAAGGTAAAAGCCATGCCGCCTCCGATGATGACCTTGTCCACCCGCTTCCCGAGGTTCTCGATCACCCCGATTTTGCCCGACACCTTCGCGCCGCCCAGAATGGCGACGAACGGACGCACCGGGTTTTCGACCGCGCCTTCGAGGTATTCGATTTCCTTTTTGAGCAGGAACCCCGCGGCCGACGTCTTGATGAATTTGGTGATGCCGACCGTCGACGCGTGAGCGCGATGCGCGGCGCCGAACGCGTCGTTGATATAGACGTCTCCCAAAGACGCCAGCGCTTTGGAGAAATCGTCATCGTTCTTTTCCTCGCCCGGATGGAACCGAAGATTTTCCAGGAGCAGCACGTCGCCCGGCTTCATCCGGGCCACCAACTTGTCCACCGCCGGACCGATGCAATCGGGGGCAAACGTCACTTCCTTCCCGAGGAGACGCTGCAGCCGCTTCGCCACCGGCGCAAGGCTGTAGTTCGGGTCCGGTTTTCCTTTGGGGCGCCCCAGGTGGGAGCACAGGATGACCTTCGCTCCCTCGTCGACCGCTCGGTTGATGGTCGGCAGCGTCGAGCGGATCCGCGTGTCGTCGCTGATCTGATGTGATTCGTCGAGGGGCACGTTGAAGTCGGCGCGGACGATGACGCGTTGGTCGTGCAGTTCCACGTCTTCGATGGTCTGCTTGTGCAAGTTCATACGCGCTCCTTCGCGTCGTCCCTTACAGAGGGACCCCGGCGGGGCGATTCACTCTGGACAGGATCGGGCTGGGAAGGGAGAAAGTTATGTCGTCGTCCGGCGCTCAGAGTCCTTTCGCCTTGGCGGCGATGACCTTGATGAGATCCCGCACGCGGCACGAATAGCCCCACTCGTTGTCGTACCAGGCGGTGACCTTCACCAGGCGTTTGTCGATCACGGTCGTCAACGGCGCGTCGACGGTGGCGCTGTGGTCGTCGCCTTTCTGATCGATGGACACGATGGGCTCTTCGGAGTAATCCAGAATGTTCTTCAGCGGGCCTTGCGCGGCCTTTCGGAAGGCCGCATTCACGGAGGCGACGTCGCAATCCTGCTCGGTCTCCACGGTCAGGTCGACGAGGGAGACGTTGGGAGTCGGAACGCGGATGGCAAGGCCGTCCATTTTTCCTTTGAGTTGCGGAAGGACGAGGTGCAAGGCCTTTGCCGCACCGGTGCTCGTCGGGATCATGGACATGCCCGCGGCCCTGGCCCGCCGCAAGTCTTTATGGGGCAAGTCCAGCAACTGCTGATCGTTCGTATAACTGTGGATCGTCGTCATGACGCCGTGCTTGATGCCGAAGTTTTCCAACAGCACCTTGGCGACCGGCGCGAGACAGTTCGTGGTGCACGACGCGTTGGAGATGATGCGATGCGATGCGGGGTCGTAGGCGCCGTCGTTGACGCCGAGGACGATCGTCACGTCGGGGTCTTTCGCGGGCGCGGAAATGATCACGTGCTTGGCTCCGGCCGACAAGTGCTTGCCCGCCCCCTCCCGATCCGTGAACCGTCCCGTCGATTCGATGACGATGTCGACGTTCAAGTCTTTCCACGGCAGCTCCTTGGGGTCCTTCACCGCCAGGACCGCGATAGGTTTGCCGTCCACGAGGATCTGACTGTCCTTGGCTTCGACGCTGGCTTTGAGGGTCCCATGCACCGAGTCGTACTTGAGGAGATATGCCAGGGTCTTGGCGTCGGTCAGATCGTTGATTGCGACAAAGTCGAGGTCCGGGTCGCCGAGAGAAGCGCGCAAAACGTTCCGTCCGATCCGACCGAATCCATTGATGCCGATACGAATAGCCATGGTATGTCGTTCCTTTGGCCGTCGCCGAATAGCTAGATTCCGGACACGTTAATACTGATACGATGATTGGAAACTTCACCCCGACGCGGGACGGGTGGAGGTGTATCTTCCGGGTAGTACGCGAGATTTTTCAGCATCTTGGTGGAAAAAAACAAGCCGGTTGGGATCAACCGGCCAACGAGCCGGATAGTACCCAGGGCCCCGAAACCTTGTCAAGGATTATGAGAGCAGCGAGCGCCGTGGGCTGTGGATATCCCTTGCTTGCCCCACATGAGCTTCTCTTGTAGAGTCCGCGGCACGAGCCATGTCTCTCTACGAATGATGACCGGAACTCGAGCACATCTGTTCGAGCAAACGCTGCGCGTGTTGGAATGGAACCGTCTGGTGGACCTGGTGGCCGGACAGGCCAGGTCCTCTCTCGGAGCTGCCCTCGTGCGAAGCGCCGCACCGGCCTCGGGTCTTCCCGAGGCTCGCCTTAGGCAGGACGAAACGACCGAGATGGTGCGTCTGCAGGAGAGCCACGATCCCTTCCCCTCCCTGGCGTTTCCGGACATTCGAGAGCCGCTCGTTCGGGCCGCCAAGGATGCGCAGCTTGAAGTGCATGAGCTGAGAGACTGCTCCGTCGTCCTTGACGTCGCGGAGGAGGTCGCTCGCTATCTCCGCCGCCATCGGGTCGATGCCCCGTCTCTGGCGGCCGCGGGCGGCGTTCTCCTCGAATCGGAGGGTCTCGGATCGGTCAAATTCGACATCGATCGTGCCATCGCTCCCGACGGGTCGATGAAGGAGGCGGCCACTCCCGAGTTGAGGCGGCTGACGCATCACGCCCACGATCTGAAGCAGCAGATGCGCTATCGCCTGGAACAGATTCTCCAGTCGCGCCGGTATGAGGAAGTGCTGCAAGAGCACTATTTTGCCCAGCGGGAAGGCCGCTACGTCGTGCCCGTCAAAGCGGACATGCGCGGCCGGATTCCCGGCATCGTCCATGATATTTCCTCCAGCGGCGCAACGGTATTTTTGGAGCCGCGGGAACTGGTTGATTTGAACAACTCCATCAAGGTGGCCGAGCTCGACGTCGAGCGCGAAGTCCGGCGCATTCTGCGGGAGCTATCGGCGCTGGTCGGCCGGCATGCCGCGGATCTTCACGCGCGTCTCGCGGCGCTGGCTGAACTGGATGCCATTGCGGCCAAGGGCGCCTTCGGCCGCCGGATTAAGGCTCATCCTGTTCGCTTGAACGATGAAGGGCGGATCAGACTGAGGCGAGCCGAACATCCTCTGCTGGTCTTAACCAGGGAACAGGTCGTGGCGAACGACATCGAGTTCGGGGAAGCCATCCGGGTTCTCGTCATATCGGGGCCGAACACCGGCGGGAAAACCGTGACGCTGAAGATCATCGGTTTATTTGCGCTCATGGTTCGGTACGGCCTCCATCTTCCTTGCGCGCCCGAGTCCGAAATGGCGATCTTCCCCGCGGTCTACGCCGACATCGGCGACGCGCAGGACCTGACGCGCGACTTGTCCAGTTTCTCGGCGCACATGACGCAGATGATCGAATTGCTCAACGCGGCGACGCAGCGACCGGCGCGCGACGACGGCGGGCGGCCGGGCGAACCGGCCCTCTTGCTGCTCGATGAACCGGTGACCTCCACCGACCCTGCGGAAGGAGCGGCACTGGCCGAAGCGTTGCTCTGCAGGCTTGCCCAGCTCCAGATGAAAGTCGTCGCGACGACGCACTACGGGTCTCTCAAGGCGCTGGCCCAAACCACATCGGGATTCGCCAATGCCAGCGTGGAATTTGACGTGAAGACCCTGTCGCCGACGTATCGGTTGTTTATGGGCATGCCCGGCGGATCGTCCGCGATCGAGATCGCCGGCCGGCTCGGGATGGATGAGGACATCCTGAGCGATGCACGGTCGCGCCTCCGGCAGGAGGACCGCAGGATGGAAGCGGTGCTGGCCGACCTTCAAGAGAAACACCGGCGCTTGTCGGTGGATGCCGAACGGGCCGACCAAGCGCGCCGGGAAGCGGAGCGGGCGTCGCGCGAGGCGCAGGACCTGCTCGCCCGCCTTGAAGAAACGGAGCGGGAAGAACGAAAAGGCATCAAGCGCAAGCTGAGCGAACAGTTTTCGCGCGCTCGTGCTGAAGTGCAGGCGACGGTCGATGCGCTGAAGCGCGAGCAAAAACTCATCAAAGCCAAGGAGGCGAAAGCACGGCTGGTCGAGTTGGAACACCGGGCCGTGGGTGAGTTGGCACCGGCGCAGACGGCGGTTCCGGTGGAACAACTGGCGCCCGGCGATCTCGTGGAAATCGCCGGCCTTGGAATGACGGGATCTCTGCTGGAGGCTCCCAAGGGAAAAAAACGGGTGAGAGTCAAGGTCGGCGAAGGAGAAGTCCTTGCGGGCGTGGCGAACCTTGTGGGCATCGGAAAGGCGACACAAAACTCGCCCGAACGGGCCAAACCGCAGCTTCAGGCGGGACGGCTCCCCCGGATTGAAGATCGGGACGAGCAGTCGGTGGTCGATGTACGGGGCCATGTGGCGGATGACGCCCTCGACGCGGTCATCGCGGCGCTGGACCGAGCATCGCTCGCCGGCGCGCCGTTGCTCCGCATCATCCACGGGCACGGAACCGGACGGCTCAAAGCGGTGTTGCGGGACTACCTGAAGGACTCTCCCTACGTCGCAACCTTCCGGCCCGGAGACCGTCCGGAGGGCGGAGATGGGGTCACCATCGTACAGCTACGGTAAACGGCTCTTTACCTCCGCACGCTCAAGCCTCCTTCAGGGCAGAAGCAGCGTGCCGGCCTCCGGAGGCAGTTTTCAACGCGGTGAACACGTCCCGTAGGATCAGCCGGCCCGCCTGCGCCTATTCCGTCCCGCTCGGCGATCCGGTACCATACGGTCCTTCCGTTCTATGAACCTTTCCAAGCAGGCCAAACGAGTCCTTGTTGCCTCCGCCGTGGGGCTCCTGGTGTTCCTGCTGGCGATGCTGTTCCACCGACAGGGCTGGCTCGACGTGGCCGAGCTCAAGTCGCTCGATTATCGGTTTCAACAGTATGCGGACCCGTCGAAGGCTCATCCGGACCTCGTGCTGGTGGCCGTGGACGAGGCAAGTTTGGAAGCGTTCGGGCGATGGCCATGGCCGCGCGATCGGCATGGCTACGTCGTTCGATACCTGAAGGGGGCGGGAGCCAAGGCGGTGATCTTCGACGTTCTCTTTACCGAGCCGGACGGGAACGACACCGAATTTGATGCGGTGTTTGCGGAGGAGGTCCGTGCGGCGGGTAACGTATTTCTGCCTGTGCTGTTTCAAGAGGAGTCGCAGGACACGCCTCAGCAACTCATCACCAAGGCGGCGATCCCGATCGAGCTCGAATCAGCCGGCCAGGGGCGACTCTATGCCCGGCCCGGCGTGAAGCTGCCGATCCCAACATTGGCCGCGGCGGCTGGCGGCCTGGGGTTCATCAATCTCACGCCGGACAAGGACGGGACGACGAGACATATCCCGTTGGTCGGGCAGGTAGGAAACACGACCGTCCCGCATCTTTCCTTGGCGGCCGCCCGAGCGTTGCTCGGGGTGGATCGTGTGACGCTCGATGCCGCGGGACTGCGCCTCGGGTCGATGACGGTTCCGCTCACCGAGGACGGGACATTGCTCGTCGATTGGCACGGCACGCTGGAACGGAAGACGTATCCGGCCTATTCGATGGGTGCGGTGCTGCAATCGTTCGTCCAGCAGGAAAAAGGCGAGGCGCCCTTGCTGCCCCCGTCGGTCTTCAAAGACAAGATCGTGTTCATCGCCACGACGGCAGCCGGGACGTACGAGTTGCGCGTGACCCCGTTGTCGCCTTTTACAGCCGGCGTTTTGATCCATATGGCGGCGCTGGACAATCTGTTGCACGGACGTTTCATGCGGCCGGCGCCCGCGTGGGCCTTCGTCGTCGCTACCTTTGCGCTCTGTCTGGGCACCGCATTGTCATTTATGTTGCTGCCGTTGCAGGTGTTAAAGATCGGCGTCGCGGCCGTGCTGGCCTGGGCCTATCATGCCGTGGCGGTCCATGCCTTCACGGTGCATCACATCTGGCTGGAAACCGTCCTGCCGCTTGGCGCGCTCGCAGTTACCTTTGGAACGGTCGCGACCGTGGAATATCTCACGGAAGGCAGGCATCGGCGGCAATTGCGGGCCGTCTTCGACCGCTACATGGCGCCCGACGTCGTCGAAGAGATCATGCGCAATCCGGACGAGATCAGGCTCGGAGGCGAAAAGCGCGAACTGACCGTCTCTTTCTCCGACGTGGCCGGGTTTACGACGATCTCCGAACGACTTCCTCCTGAGGAATTGGTGGAGTTGCTCAACGAATATCTTTCCGCCATGACGGACATCATCATGAAACACCGCGGCAACGTGAACAAGTATCTGGGCGACGGAATCATGGCGATTTTCGGCGCGCCTCGGGGGGAACCGAATCATGCCACATTGGCCTGCCTCGCTGCACTGGAAAGCCAAGCGAAGCTGGCCCAGCTGCGCGAGGCCTGGAAAGCCAAGGGGTATCCGGACATTTCGGCGAGGATCGGCATCAACTCGGGGCCGCTTGTCGTCGGCAACGTGGGCTCCCAGGCGCGGATGGAATATACCGTGATGGGCGACAGCGTGAATTTGGCCTCGCGGTTGGAGGGGGCGAACAAGTACTATGGCACTGCCGTGCTGTTGGGTTCCCGCACGTACGAGTTGGCAAAGAACGATATCGAGACCCGCGAGGTGGATCGTCTCCGGGTCAAGGGGAAGAAAGAGCCGGTGGTGGTGTACGAGCTGCTTGGGGTCAAAGGCGCACTGACTCCGGACCGGGTGAGGTTGGTGGAAACCTATCGTGACGGGCTCGCGCTCTATAAGCAGCGCGACTTTGCAGCGGCCAAGCAACGGTTCGACGCAGCTCTCGACTTGGACCGGCGCGATGGACCCTCCGAGGTGTACCGGGAGCGGGCGGCTGCCTATCTCATGAATCCGCCCCCGGCCGACTGGGATGGAGTGTACGAATTGACGTCAAAGTGAGGAACCGATGAATCGGAAAAGATGGGCCACGAACGGGATCGTCGCCGTTGCGCTCCTCGCCGCCTTGCTCATTGCCGAGGTAGCGCAGGCAGAGACGTTGTACGTGCAAGCCAAGACTGCGCAACTTCGCTCGGGAAGAACCTCGCTCGATGCGGTGGTCGCTCACGTGCGGTTCGGAGAGCCGCTTGAGGTCGTCAGCCGCGAGGGGAGCTGGGTCAAAGTCAAGACGACCGGCGGGACGCAAGGATGGATTTTTGCCAATAAACTGTCCGAGACCAAACCGTCCGGGGGCGGCGAAACGCTGGCGGCGCTGGGCCGCAGCATGCGGCGCGGCGCGGCGTCCGCCACGACGGCCTCGGCCGGAGCGCGCGGGTTGGACAAGACGTCGGAAGCCTACGCCGATCGATCCGGCATCTCCCAAAAGGACCGGGAAGCCGTGGATCGGATGACGTCCTACCAATTGGCCGATCAGGACGTGGAAACGTTTCTCAAAGAAGGAGGGCTCGGCGAATATGCGAAGTAAATTCATCGCCGGGGCCACGTTGTTGTGGCTTGCCGGTTCGCTGGCCGGGTGCCCCGAGTTTCAGCGCGCCGCCGAAGACGCGGCCAAACAATCCGGCAATGAGCGGCTGGCCGGGGTGATTCGCGGGAGCGGGACGCTGGTGGCAGGGCTCCTGCCGATCGGCTATGAGGAAGAATCCTCCATCGGGCAAGCGATCGCCTTGCAGGTCATCGCGCGCTACGGCGGCTTGGTGGACGACCCGGACCTGACACGCTATGTAAATTTGGTCGGGCGCGCGGTGGCCAACACGTGCGACCGGCCCGACATCGTCTATCGCTTTGCCGTCCTCAACCATGATTCCATCAACGCCTTCGCCGCTCCCGCCGGGTATATTTTCGTCACCCGCGGCCTGCTCAAGCAGGTCAAGAACGAAGCGGAACTAGCGGCGGTGCTCGGCCACGAGATCGCCCACGTGAGCCAAAAGCATATTCTCGACGTGATCCAGCGGTCCAAGCGCATCGCCGGTGTGACGGAAGCGGGCTTGGCCTATGCCGGCCAAAATCCCGCGGCCTTTAAACACATCATCGACGGGGCGGTCAAAAAGCTGCTCGACGAAGGGCTGGACCAAAGCAAGGAGCTGGAAGCCGACACGATCGGTGAAGAGTTCGCCGCCCGCGTGGGATATGACCCAACCGCGTACGTGACCTTCTTAACCCGACTGCGGCAGGTCAAAGGCGACGACCGCGCCTTCTTCAAGACCCATCCCAATTTCTCCAACCGGATTCAGGCCGTGCAGGAAGTCATCCAAGCCAAAGGCTATAAAGCCAACGGTCAGCTCTTGGCCGATCGCTATGCCCGCCTATCGAAACGCATCTAGTCGCCCGGTGTTGCAATTTCCACCCGCCCGCCCCGAGCTGTCGGGACAGGCTCTTGCCCGTGAGGATGCGTCGCAAAGAGACGGAGCGACTGAAAACGAGACCGGGAAAGGTCAGCAGAGGTGGTGCTTGGCCATTCTGTAGCGCAGCGTATTTCGCGTCATCTTGAGCAGACGGCTGGCTTCCGACACGTTCCCGCCCGCTTTCTGCAGCGCCTCCTGCAGCAACCGCTTTTCCATCTCCTGAAGGGAGAGCCCAAAGGCCAAGAGTGACGGTTGGTATTCATCCTGACTCCTCGATCCGGGCATCGTCCCATGCAGGGAGGGGGGAAGATGCTCCGTCCGGATCAGCTCATCCTTGCACGTGATCGTCAGCCATTCCACGACGTTGTGCAATTCACGAACGTTGCCCGGCCAGTCGTGGCGCTGCAGGATCTCCAATGCCGGTTTCGAGATTCCGGAGATACGGCAGCCTTGATCCCTGCGGATGTGGTCGAGGAAGGAAAGCAGAATAGGCTCGATATCCTCCGGCCGTTCCCGTAGCGGCGGAATGCGAAGCTGGTACACGTTGAGCCGGTAGTACAGGTCCAGCCGAAATCGTCCGGACTTCACGTGCGCCGGCAAGTCCTCGTTCGTGGCCGCCACGATCCGGATGTTGATCTTATGGCTGATCGTATCGCCGAGCGGATCGACCGTCCGATCCTCCAAGACGCGCAACAATTTGGCTTGTGCGGACGGGCTCATCTCGCCGATTTCATCCAGGAAGAGAGTCCCGCCTTCCGCCAGCTGGAAGCGCCCAAGCTTCGATTGTTTCGCGTCCGTGAAGGCCCCGCGCTGATAGCCGAAGAGCTCCGCCTCCAATAGATTCTCGGGAATCCCGGCGCAATTGAGTGCGACCAGCGGCCCGCGCGAGCGGTGACTGGCAAAGTGAATGGCGCGGGCGAGCAGCTCCTTTCCCGTGCCGCTTTCGCCGGTGATGAGCACGGTCGCGTCGGAGAGGGCGACTTCCTGCGCCAACTGCTTCACGAGCTGTATCTGTGCCGAGCGGCTGACCAATTGATCGAACGCTGAGATCGGGGCTGCGAGGGATGTCAGCGGCCCGGCGACCGATTGTAGGGCTCTCCCGACCGCCGTTCGCAGGTCCTCGCCGGCGACCGGCTTGACCAGGTAATCGAAAGCTCCTTTGCGGATCGCCTCGACCGCATGCTTCACCGACCCGTGATCGGCCAATACGATCACCGGAACCGGCGGATGGCGTCGCCTCGCCTCCGAGACGAGCGGCTCGCTGGAAATGAAGCCTCCGCTTTCGTCGCACACGACGATCGACACCTCGAGAGAATCGCGAAGCCGGCGAAGTCCGTCGCCCGCGGTGCTTGCGGTTACGATCCCGGCTTGGGAATGCTGCAGGACTTGATCGAGAAGGGAGCGCGTGAGTGGATTGGCGCTGACCAGCAGAATGATCGGAGGATGCATAGGAGCGCTCCTTGGTTCAGGACTCCTCGCGAACCCGCCGAACTAACGATTATAGGGTACCACCAATGACCGGCCGGATAGAAGAGGACCTAGTGCACGGGATGCCGGCGGGCGATCGCCACGTTGCGCTGCAGGCCCGAGCGTTTTGCGCGTCGGACCGCACTCCCGGCGAACGTCGTGACGAATTCCGATTCCGTCATTGCCGCGATGCGATCGAGCCCGGGCGAAAGAGACAACGGCTTGGGCTGGAAGGCGGGCTCTTCGGTCGCTGCTGCGCGCAAATTGAACGGGCAGACGTCGAGGCAGTCATCGCAGCCGAAAATATGGTTTCCCATGCGGGCTGCGATTTCTGGATCGATCTCGGAAGCCGACCCTCGAAACTCTATGGTGAGATAGGAAATGCAGCGCCGAGCGTCGAGGACATAAGGTTCGCCGAGGGCCCCCGTCGGGCAGGCTTTGATGCAGAGCGTGCAACTACCACAGAGGTCGGTGCCGGGTTCGTCCGGGTCGAGGTCCAGCGTCGTCAGAATTTCTCCCAGGAGCAACCAGGAGCCGTATTCCGGGGACACCAGATTGGTATGCTTGCCGATCCATCCGATCCCGGCCTGTTGCGCCCATGCTTTTTCCATGAGGGGGCCGGTGTCGACGTATGAGCGGGTTACGGCTCCCGGAGCCAACCTCGCGATGCGGCCTTCCAGTTGCGCGAGCCGGTCCTCGAGTACCCGATGGTAATCCGTTCCCCAGGCGTAGCGGGCGATCCTGCCGTTTCCCAATCGCTCATCCGCGCGGTGACCGGTGTAATAGTTGAGCCCGACCGAGATGATGGAACGGCAGCCGGGCAGGACTTGAGAAGGATCGGCGCGTTTCGCCGGGGATCGGGCCATCCAACTCATTGTCGCGTGATAGCCCCGCTCAAGCCACTCGAGCAGCCGCGTGTACAATGAGTCCGGCAATGAAGGGTGGTGTTCGATGTCCGATGTTCCCGTCCCCGGACCGTGACCCTCGAACCTCGAACTGGCGACATCGACTCGGCAGATGCCGACGGCATCGAATCCGACGGCACGGGCTTCGTGCTTGATGGCCTCGGTGAGGGACATGGGACCTTACCGGCCCGAACAATCGAAGCGGACGCTGAACTGGGCGGAACACTGACCGGAGTTGCACCGTTCGCAGGCACCGGTGATTTTGGTTTTCCAGTCCGTCTGTTTTTCGTCGAACCGGCAGAAGGTCTTGCCGCCCTTCGAGATGGTCGTCCAGGGTTTGGTCGAGCCGGGGAAATTAGCCACGACGCAGCCGACCGGGATCGGCACCGTGCAGGTCTGCGCGCCGTCTCCCTTCGCCATCCCAAAGCTGCAGGATTTTTCCGTGGTCGCCGAAGATTGCATCGGCTGCGCCGAAGGGTGGGAAGGCATGAGCGACGCCCCTGCACAGATCGCCAGGCCGGTGAAAAAAACGGCGAAAGGTTGCGATGTGACACGCATGGCGGCATCCTAGCACAGCGCCCATGGGAATTTCTTCCTCGCGGCATGTGCGTGCCGCCGATATAATCGAGCGCGTCATGCGATGTCTTCTCGCGGCAGTGCTGTGCCTGTTGTTGTGGACCAGGCTTGCCTGGGCCGAGGGGGAATCCTCTCTACGGGTGCAGCCGGACCCCGACGGAGGCGTTCGGGCCGTCGCGACGGTGACGTTTTCGGCTCCGGTCCCGATCGTGCAGGCGATTCTCACCGACTACGCTCGCTGGCCGGATCTTTTCGACGTCCGCATGCGCGTCGCAGCGCTCACGATGGCGGACGGCGTCGCGACGATCGACCTTCGCATCGAGCATGCGTTGCTGCCGGGCGAGCGCCGGCTTCTCTGTGAGTCGAGGGCGACGGCAGCCGGAAGCCTTGTCACCGATCTCAAGGCAGGGGACTTCAAGCGATATCATCGCGTGTGGACGTTGACGCCGGCCGGAAAAGGCGACGAGACCAAGGCGGAGTTCGACCTCACCGTCGATATCGACTCCGTCGTCCCGGACTGGCTGGTGGCGTTGGCGATGCGGCGCGAGCTCGAGTCGCATTTTCGACTCGTGCGTGAGCGGGCACACGAGCAGGCTAAGCGGGGAAAGTGAATTCGGATAGTTCGGCTTTGTCCAGGCCCTGTTTCACCAGGCCGTGCACATCGAGGCTCCGTTCCACCTTCAGGATCGCACCGAGCGAGGTCTTGGTGCTGGGGTGCGGCGGGGTGAAGAGTCTGCAGCAATCCTGGTCCGGTTCGATGGAAGTCTCAAACGTCCCGATGCGCTGAGCCTCGCCGGTAATCTCGACTTTGTCCATTCCGATGAGCGGACGGAGAATCGGCAGCTGCGCGGCTTCCTGCACGACCGTGAGGTTCTCCGGGGTCTGCGACGCCACTTGTCCGAGGCTGTCGCCGGTGACCATCCCCCAGCAGCGCTCGCGCCGTGCGAGCTCTTCCGCGATGCGGAGCATCATGCGGCGGTACAGCACGACGCGGTAGGGCGCCGGGGCTCCGACCACGATGTCCCGCTGAATCTCTCCGAAGGGCACGACGTAGAGACGCGAGTAGTATTGGTAGGCGGTGAGCATCCGCACGAGGTCTCGGACTTTCTCCTCGGAGGCGCGGCCGACAAGGGGGCGGCCGGAAAAGTGAACGAACAAGGCTTTGCATCCGCGCTTCATCATGCGATAGGCGGCGACCGGCGAGTCGATCCCGCCTGAGATCAGGCACGCGATCTTCCCGCTGACTCCTACGGGCATCCCGCCGGGCCCCGGCGCTTTCTCGACCGAGTAGTAGGCGTCTTTGGAGAGCAGTTCGATGAACACCGTCACGTCCGGGTGTGCCAAGCTGACTTTCTTGCCGGTCCTGTCGCAGACATAGGCGCCGACCGCCCGCTCCACGTCCATCGAGGTGAGCACCAACCGTTTGTCCGCCCGCTTGGCGGTGATGCGGAACGTTTCAAAGGTTCTCCTTTCCAGGTTGCGCACCACCGCGGTCTTCAACTCGCCAAGGTCGGGATGAGTCAGGTCCAGGGGAACCGAATAAGCCAACATGAAGTTGGCGATGCCGAACACGCGAGCGAGGCGCTCCTTCACCACGTCGTCGACGGCGGAATCAGGAAGCACCACACGGATGCGGCTGCGCAAGTTCTCCACGCGGCGCACGCCGAGGTCATGCAGGGCGAGACGGATGTTGCGGACAAGACGTTGCTCAAAAAACGAGCGGTTGCGCCCTTTGAGGGCAAGTTCATGGTAGTGGACGATGGCGCAACGCATGGTGACCGAGGTGACGCTCAAAAAGGTCTTCCAACGAGGCCGCAGCCGAGCCAAAACCGGAGGCGTGCCCTCTGGGGGACGTTGAGGATTTTGTCGAGCCGAGAACGAAGTGGGAGGCCTTTTTCGGCGTCACCCATTGGCTTCCAGATAGCGCTCTGCATCGATCGCCGCCATGCATCCTGAGCCGGCGGCCGTGACGGCTTGTCGATAGGTGTTGTCCTGCACGTCGCCGGCCGCAAACACGCCGGCCGCGCTGGTCGCCGTCCCGTGGGTGGTCACGATGTAGCCTTGGCCGTCCATGTCAAGTTGCCCGGTGAAGAGGGTGGTGTTGGGGACGTGGCCGATCGCGAGGAACACTCCGTCGCAGGGGAGGTCTCGGGGAACGCCAGTCACGACGTTCTTGACTCGTACGCCGGTGACGACGGCGCCGCCCAGAATGTCCTCGACGATGGAGTTCCAGAGGAATGAGATCTTTTCGTTTCTCATCGCCCGGTCTTGCATGATGCGGGACGCGCGAAGCTTGTCGCGCCGATGGATGACCGTCACTTTGCTGGCGAACTTCGTCAGGAAGATGGCTTCCTCCATCGCGCTGTCGCCGCCGCCGATGACGACCAGTTCCTTTCCTCGGAAGAAAAAACCGTCGCAAGTCGCGCAGCTGGAGACGCCGTGCCCCCAGAGTCGCGCCTCGTTCGGGAGTCCCAACTTGACGGGCGACGCTCCCGTCGCAATGATCACGGAAGCCGCATCGACTCCGCGCTCTCCGTCCACGGTAAGCGTGAACGGGCGCCTCTTAAGGTCAGCCGCGGTCACGTCGCCCGTCAGGAACTCAGCGCCGAACCGCTCGGCCTGGGCACGCATTTCCTTCATCAGCTCGGGTCCCATGATGCCTTTGGAGAACCCCGGATAGTTTTCCACTTCAGTGGTCGTGGTGAGTTGTCCGCCCGCCTGCCAACCTTCGATGACCAACGGAGAGAGATTGGCCCGCGCCGTATAAACGGCCGCCGTCAGGCCGGCCGGTCCCGAGCCGATGATGACAACGCGATACATGGTCAAAATTTAACACAGAGGCTCTCGGTATTGCACGGAGGGAGGGAGGAACCGTCTACGACCCGATCCTGGTTCCGAACGCGGCGAAAAGCTCGCCGGTGAGATAGCGCATATGATCGCCGTCTCCGTTCCGTTTTCGCCGCATATAGTCGTTGAGAACGCGACCGTCCGGCGCCCTGTGAAGGTGAGGGAAGGCCAAATTCATGCGATAGCGCTCGACGGCATCCGCCACGCGGCTGATGAAGACCACCGTACCGTCCTGCTCAACCGTTTCGACCACACCGACGTGGGTCAGGGGATCGTTGATCAGGCCGTCCCGGTTGTAATCCCAGGTATTGTCGAAAAAGACGAGGTCGCCGGGATGGACCGTGGGACCGGTATGCAGGGTGCCGTGGCGGCGCACATGATCGAAAATCAAGCGGACGCCGTTGGCCTCGGGCCGCGCAGATGTCTGCTGGTAGAGGTCGATGCCGTTCGCCAAAAATATCGCGCGCGTGACGCCTGCGCAATCGTAAGCGATGCGGCGCGTGCCTACTTGGACGGTGTGAGCACCCAGCAAGGAAGCGGCGGTTTTTACCACCTCGGATCTGGCGGGCGACTGGGAACCGAGACGGCAACAGGACTTCGTTTTCCGGCTGCCCTGACGATCCAGGTCGGGGCCAACGCAGCCCACGGCGAGCAACACAGCGGCCAATATCATCCGGGGGAACATGCATGCCACGCGGCTCGCGCTATCGGGCGGACGCCCGCAACGTGTGATAGAGCCGTCTGACATCGGATCGTAGCCGAGACCGCGGCTGGGTGCCATCGAGCACATAGTCTGCCAGTTTGGCTTTTTTTTCCAGCGGAAGCTGGCTTCTGACGCGCCGGATCGCCTCCGCTCTCGACAAGCCGTTGCGCGCGCGGAGCCGCGCGATTTGAGTCGCCTGGTCCGCGGTCACCACGATGACGGAGTCGACCGTGCGGGCGAGTCCCGCTTCGAAAAGCAGCGGGACGTCATACACGACGATCGCCTGGGGCTTCTTCCGAGCGATCTGCCGCAACAGCCGCCGCTGTGCGCGCGCCACATGCGGGTGCACGATGGCGTTGAGACGCCGGAGCTTGGATTTGTCGGCGAAGACGACTGCGCCGAGTGATTTGCGGTCGATGGTGCGGTCGGGAGACAAAATACCTTTGCCGAACGTCTTGACGATCTCGCGCCAGGCAGGTCGGCCCGGCTCCACGGCCTGCCGCGCCAATGCATCCGCGTCGATCACCACGGCGCCGCACCGCTGAAACATCTTCGCGACGGTTGATTTCCCGCTGGCCACGCCGCCGGTGAGTCCGACCAAAGTCATGGCGGCGGAACATAGCACGCGGTCGTGTGGCTCGCAACAAACGCGGATTGACAGGCCAGGTGTCGTCCTGTATGACCTTCCCCATGTCCGCGACGCTCGCTCATCTCCTTCTCCTGCTGAGTTGGCTCCTGTCGCCCCCCACCGGCTTGGCCGAGGAGACGCCGCCGCCCGCCGGGCCGCGGACCATGGTCGTGGCTCTGGACGGAAGCGGGCAATACCGGTCGATTCAGGAAGCGATCGATGCAGCGCGTAAAGGCGACACGATTCTCGTCCAGGCCGGCGCCTATCGTGAGGATGTGACCATCCACAGCAAGGAGCACCTGAAACTCATCGGCGCCGGCATGGACAAGGTGACTATTCTCGGGCGCGAGCGGGTGGGCGTGTTCCATATCGGCAAATGGCCGTACGGTGCGTCCGACATTGAAATCAGCGGCCTGACGATCAACGAACATGGCGGCCATGCAATGGGCATCTTCAACGGCCGAAAAATTCTATTGCGACACGTCCGGGTCAACGGCATGCTGTTCGGGCAGCAGGTGCAGGAAGTCCGCGTCGAAAACTGCGTCATCGGCGGCAGCGAGACGACCGGCGTGCAGTTCGCCGACTCGCAGGCCGTCCTGGTCGGCAATTTCATCCATGACAATGATCATGGCGTCACGGTGGGCGGCAAGTCCGACGTCCGCCTGGAGCGGAACGTCATCACGCGGAGCCTTTTCGAGGGCGTCGTCGTGATGGATCGCGCCCGTGCGGTCCTGGTCAGCAACACGATCGTTAAGAACGGCGGCGGCGCCGCGTTCCTCGGTGATTCGCACGGCGAAGCGACGGGGAACGTCATCGGGCTGAACAAAATCGGATTTGTCGTCGCACCGTCCAGCCGAGCCACGACCTCGTTCAATTCGCTCTATAACAGCGACGGCGATTACATGCGCGCCGGTGCGCCGGGCCAGGCGGCGCCGGAGCTCAAGGCCGACACCGACGTCACCGGCGATCCGCGGTTTGTCGACCCGACGCACGACGATTTTCGCCTGCGGGCCGATACGCCTCTGGTCAAAGTCGGTGAGTTTCCGTACCTCGGCGCGCTGCCTCCCGCTCATTCCTCTTCTCAGTAGCGGAAAAAAGATCAAGCAAATCAATCGTTAAGCCAGCTTCCCTCTCAAGGGAAAACCGTGTGGTATGCTACTTCTATCCACCCGGAACAGTGGTCCTTCAAGCAGACGGAACATGGCTTTGAGCGATCGAAAATAGGGAGGCCACCTTGGCTAGTTATCGACAGGAACTCGAAAAGTTGAGCGGAGACGGCATTCCGTCGTTGGACGAATTGGAATCCGGCAAACTGGTCGGAGCCGTCTTGCCGATGTCCAAGCAGGCGCAGACCCAGATGCGTGACAGTATCGAAGTGATTGATTATCTTCTCAACCAGGAACGTGTGATCTGGAGTTGATGGCTTCCGAACCCTTCTTTTTTTCGACCTACCCGCGAACTGCTCAGTCTCAGACGGTCCTGGGAAAATGTTATAAGAGCCGCGCTTCTTGATCGACTCCCTGTCAGTGGCAGGCATGATCGAGGCGCCTGCATGTCCCCACCAAAACGCTCGCTGCTTGGATCCTCAACGACTCTTCACCAACGGCATCCGGGCGGGTGTCGATGGGTCGATCCGTCGGCACGCTCGATCCTTCAGAAGACTTCCAGTGAGATCAGCTAGGGGGATGCATTCCGGAGTGGTTAATGGGCCAAGTCAATCTCGACGCGGTCTAGTCGCGCTTACGGCAACCGGAATATCAGGAAGGCGCAGGGTGCCGGTCTTGAATAAGATCCGATACCGGGAACCCCAACTGCTGCGCTCGGTCGACCAGGCGCCGGTACACGCCTTCGGCGACCTGTGGTGTCCGGGACAGGATCCACAGATAGCGACGATCGGGCGTGCCCACGATCGCGGTTCGGTACTCCGGATCGAGATCGAGAATCCAATAGTTGCCTTCCCGAGAGCCGCCGACCAAGCGCGCGAACCAGTTATCGAAGACCACGCGAAGCCGCGCATTCGTCGACGGATCCACGACAGTCGCGACGCCCTCCGCCTCTTGAGTCTCTCCCTTATCGGTCATGCACTCGTTGTGAACATCGAGCGTTCCATCGGGGCGAGCCGTGTACACGGCCTTGGATGCCATGCAGTGGCGTTGAAACCACATGGGCAACCGCGCGAGCTCATACCAGGTACCGGCATACCGGGACAGATCCACCGAAGGCACGGTCGTAAGCGTTTCTTGCGAGTCCATCCCGGCGCACTGGGTTAACGTCAGACAGAGCGCCGCAAGGACCGACTGCCTGAAGACGGCGAAGATCATGTTGCACGGGGTGAGAGCAACGGCACGCTGCCATGCCCTCATAAACAAGATGTTTCATGATAGTAGTCATTCTACGGGGCACTGTGAACCTCGCTATTGCCCTAGTGCTTCAACCAGCTGATCCACCGTCTTGATCGTTCCCAGCAGCGTCGGATGGCCGAACCGCCTGTTGTGATGCGCTTCCTTCACTTGGCTCAAGGCCAGAATGAGGCTGTGGAGGTCTCCAGGTTTGGCGGTTTCGAAGTAGGTGATGAAGTCGAAGTCATCAAGGCCTGTCGAATGGTAGAGCTTTCGTTTTACCGTCTTGTGATACGGCAGGGCCGCTTCCGTATGCTCCTGCATCATGGCAAGCCGCTTGTCTTGGGGGAGTGCCCACCAGTCCGCGTCCTTCCGTATCGGTATCACGGCGACATACGGTCCCGACTCGCTGGCCGCTTTGAGATCCGCCTTCATCTTGTCCGGGAATCCAGGCACGTAGTTCGCCTTCTTGGTGAGCCCGTTCAGAATCGTCTGGCCGGATAAAAACCGCCCGAACGGAGTCGCGAGCACGTCCACCAGGAATTGCTGGATATCCTTCAAGTCGGTTCCATGCACTCGAAGAAAAAAATCCGCGTGATCCGAGAGCCCTCTGAGGAGATAGGTATCGATCGCCAGCTTCTCCCGATGCCGTTCGACCACTCCCTTGAAAGCGTTGAGCTGCGCGGTACGCGTGTTCTGATCGAGGCGTCCCCACTCGTCGTCGATGCGAAATGCGGCGAACGTGCCGTACACTCCGGGCTCGTTGAGCAGCTTGTCGCGATCCGCCGCGCCGGCCTTCGACACACCGATAGGGCTCAATCCGAGCGTCATGCACGCCATGACCGTTATCACGCTATGAATCACCCTCATGCGTTTCTCCTTTATAGATAAGGTTGAAAGAAAGGATGCTAGCGGTTCCTTGACACCGAGGTTCAATAGCATGAGTCGAACCAACGGGCAAATTCTTACGTGTTACCAGCCCGAACCACCCGGTGCCTCAACTCCAGCTTGTCGGTCGTGGAACCTAACAAAGATGATCAGGCACTACCGCTTCTGACATCGTCACAAAGTGGCCTGTCTCAGTCCAATTTGGAACGTAGGGAGTCGTGAGACGGTGTCCGATCGTCTTTCGGTCGTTCTGGCCCAGTCACCGGGATATACCGCATTCATTCAATCAACCCGCTGATCTTTCGCGGAAACCGCCGACCTCGAGAGAGCCCGGCTGCAACGCCCATCTTCTCTTTCTAGGGTGGTTCCATTGGAAAATCGAGCGAGGTCCAAGTCTTGCTGAGCGTCTTTCCGACCAGGAGGCGAGCAGGGGAGGAGAGGGCGCGATGTTCACCACTTCGATCAGCGTGGCGCGAAGCACCGTCAGGATCCTGGGGGCCGCACTACTCATGATACTTCCTCCCCCGGACCTCCCAGCCGACCCAGGGGCGGACGTCCAAATACCCGCATCGAGATTTCAGATTCTTGAAGGATTCAAGGGAGAAGCTGTGCTCGACACCGAAACCCAGTTGATCTGGGAACGGACTCCCAGCGCAACGGAGACCGTATGGGTAAATGCGTCGCGCCACTGCGCGCGCAGTACGACCGGAGGACGGCTCGGGTGGCGCTTGCCGTCGTTCTTGGAGCTGATGACCCTGGTCGAACCGTCTCCGCTTGCCACGGCGAACAAGCCCAGCCTGCCAGCCGGCCACCCGTTCCGTGGCGTGAGAGCGGGCCTCTACTGGACCACCAACTCCCAGGACACCGAGCCCGCCAATGCCTATGCCATTGATTTCCTTCTGGGAGATCTCAGTTCGCAGCGAAAAAATCAGGCCCATGCCTGCTGGTGCGTACGGGGCGGAGCCTCGAATTTCCCTGCCCGAAATACGCATCGTCGCGACCGAGATTCAATCTAGTCCACTCTCCCAGTTTCCATTTCCCGTCACTCGTTCACGCGGCTTGACAAGGGGAGCGCAGAAGCGCACCGTGAGGGCCATTTTGACCCCTCGGTTAACCCTCACCAGGAGGTGGAGCATGAGGCAGAGATCCAACGTCATGAGAAGCGTGCTTGCATCGATACTGGCCATCGGTATCGCCGTTCCGGTGGCATTCGCCGCCGAATTTTCTCGCGACGCCGCAGCACGCTACATCCTCGCCACAGCCAAAGCCTTCCGGACCGTGTATGCGAAGCAGATCCTGGCGCAGGCGGCCAAGTCGAACGTCAAGCCGGATGAGAACTGGACGAAGGACGATCATGCCATCATGCTCCCCGCTCAATTTCTGAAGGCGGCCGGGGCGGAATTGAAGGATTTTGAACTCAGCCTGGTCGGATTGACGCCCATCTACAAGGCGAACCTACCGAAAACCAAAGCGGAAGAAGAGGCGTTGAAAAAACTCGCCGCCAATCCCAGCACGGGGATTTTGACCTTCGAAGACGGCAACCAGTTCAAAGGGATGGCAGCCGACCTTGCCATCGCAGACTCCTGTGTGTCTTGTCATAACGCCCATCCCAGCAGTGCGAAGAAGGATTTTAAAAAGGGCGACATCATGGGAGCGATCGTCGTTCGGTTCAACAAGTAACCTGTTCGGAATTTCGACGCAGACGAGGAGCCGGAAGGAATCTTCCTTTCGGCCCCTCGCATACTCAGACGCCCATGGTGCGTACTGCTCGCCCGCCGCATGCTGTGAAGTGGTTGAGTTCTGGTCCAACTATTCGGTCATGTCCATGTCCGGGTTCCACGCCACCTCCCACACATGCCCGTCGGGGTCCTGGAACGAGCCGGTATAGCCGCCCCAAAACGCGTCGTGCGCCGGGTCGGTGATGCGTGCGCCGGCCCTTCGAGCCTGTTCCATGACGTCGTCCACGTCTTTCCTGCTTGCGACGTTATGACCCAGGGTGAATTCCGTGGCGCTGGCCGGACCCAACGGTACTTTGGCCTCGTGCGCAAGATCCTTGCGTGCCCAGATGGCAAGCTTCAGGCCGCGCTGTAGATCGAAAAAAGCCACCGCGCCGTGCTCGAACTCCGTGCCGACGATTCCTCTCGTGGGGAAGCCAAGCCCGTCCCGATAGAACCTGAGCGAACGCTCCAAATCATCGACACCGAGCGTGATGACCGTGATCCGTGGCTTCATGGTTACAACCTTCCGGCGTTTGGATGGGCCAATAGACGAATCGACGTACTTGTCTTGGATCTTAGAGAGAATCGCAGGACGATCTCAACGCCGAGAGGCAGTAGGATGGCGCCGTGTGATGGCGAACCATGTGGGAGATCAACGGGACTCACGCCGGCCAACGTTCCAGATCGCTTCGGCCTTGCCCCCCAGGTACCAAAAGCTGATTCCCAGCACCGCGAAGAAGATCGCTTTGTGGAGCGAATTCCAGAACAGCTCGAAAAACCGCGTGTAGAGATTGATAAACAGGAACGTCAAGCCGAAACCTTTCGTGATCCCGTTGTCATATTTCAGTCCATGATATATCGCCCCGCAGGCCGTCAGCGCGAAGAGGATCGACCAGTGGAACAGCTCGATCTGTTTCACGCGTTCCCATGCGTGCATGTCGCCATAGTTCCCGAAGATCGACATGATCCAGAGCGCGATGAAAAGGTACAGCAAGCCCATCGAAAGCGTGCTGCGGAAGAAGCGTTTCATCGGCTCGTGTGATTCGATCGCCAGCGCGCAAGCGGTGAGCAGGCCGCCGAACAGCACGAACCGAAGCGGGTAATTCATCCCAAGATAGTACGCTCCCCAACCCGACACGTAGCCTGTCTCAGTGCCCATCCATCCTCCGAGTGAAGCAAGCGCGAACACCCAAATCAGGTTCGATTGCATGGCCAGGCCGAGCACCCCGTATACGATGAAAGAAAGCAAAATGAGCAGAGAGAAATGTCCGCTGCCGGTATCGAATGCTTTCCCCAGCTGATAGATTGCCGACGCCGTGGCCAGTATGCCGAGAAACATGATGGCTTCATTGCTATAGGCTCGATCTGGATACTGTGCTCGTCGGGTTAGCCCCCAGCGGTACAGGCCGGCGGCCAGGACCGCCATGGCCGCGCATTTAACCAGATAAGGAGCCGCGAACAGTTGCCGGAATAGCTCCATCAGAAACCGGTCCGCCAGAACGGAACTCACTGCCGTGACGATGCAGACAAGGGAAACCCAAAAGGAGTATTTGGCGAGACGCCGCCAATCGAAGGTCTGCACCTCAATCGTATCAGCCAGCATCACAGCCTCAGCATCGGGAAGGATGCCCGCTTGCCGCCACTGTTGGAGCGCGTCTCGCAGGATCGCAGCCTGTTTTCGTGGAAGTTTCATGGTCGCCTCACTGTGAGAGTCTTACCGAAAGCCGTTGCATCCCGGACTGTGAGGAAGTTGAGCGCTATCGTCCTGTATCAGCAAAAATTCGGCAGGAAAGATAAGGGGAGGCTACTGTGAGGCCGGCATAGTGTCAACGAGATGATGAAACAATGCGGACATGTCGAGACACATCCGATCCCGCACCAGTTATCTTGGCGGAGTTCGGAGACCCGAACTCCTATTGACTTGATTCCTCCGCCTCCGTACGCTCCGGAGAGCACAACCAGGAGGGACCGGGGATGGGCATACAGTACCGCTGTGTTCGAATGACCGTAGGAAAATTGACTGCCGCCGCCTTGTTGGCGGCGATGCCGGTGTCGGCGGGCTGGGCTGAGGATCTTCCCAAAGAGTCGGTGTTGCCCTTATCCATGGCCGGGAAAGCGATTCAGGCCGCCTTGGACTTTTGCAGGAAAGACGGGTATCGGGTCAGTGTTTCCGTGGTCGATCGGGGCGGTGTGATCAGGGCGATGGCGCGGGCCGACGGAGCGGGCCCCCACACGGTGGACAGCAGCCGGAAGAAGGCCTACACTGCCGCGAGCTTGAGGCGGCCGACGACCGAGTTGGCCGAGCTCATCGGCAAAGCGACCGCGCTGCAGGCGCTGCGCGACATGAACGACGAGATCTTGATGCTGGGCGGCGGCCTGCCCATCGAGATCGGCGGCGAAGTGGTCGGCGGGATCGGTGTCGGTGGCGCGCCCGGCGCACACTTGGACGACGCTTGCGCGCAGGCCGGGCTCGACGCGATCGGCGCCGCGCCCAAAGTGCCGCCGGCCAAGTGACCGCGCGTCGACAAGCGACCGGGGTTCTCATCATGGTGGCCCTGCTGGCCGGCTGTCGCAGCGACCGGCCCCAACCGGCGACGGCGGACGTGCCGTCGATCGGGATGCGAGTGACAGTGACCCGCGTGGCGACTCATCCCTTCCTGGCTCGGTACAATCTCCGGGTGCACATCGACGGCCCCGCCGGCTGCCGTGCCGCAAGCGAGTTGTTTCCTGACACCGGCGGCGTGAGCCGGCGTAACCTGTACCAAACAGCCACGGGCCTGATCCTCTTGGGCCAGTTCGACGCACGAGTGGTGGACGCAGGAACCTGTATGATCGCGTTGAGCGAATTTCGCTCCCTTGAGCCTGACCGCACGTTCCTGGGCACGTTCGACGAAGACGGTCAGGGCCGTTGGACCTTTCTCCCTCGTGATCGGCAACCGGAACGCGCCTTCGAGGCGTTGTAAATCGACACGATGATTCCTCCCGAGCCGACCGTGCCGCTGAACGTCGATGAAGATGCGGCTCTGCGCGCCATTCTCGAGGGGACGGCGACGGAAACGGGCGAGCGCTTTTTCGCCGCGCTCGTCAAGAGCCTGGCGCAGGCGCTGAACACTCATGGGGCCTGGGTCACGGAGTATCTGGAAGAATGCAGGACCTTGCGCGCCCTCGCCTTTTGGCTGGACGGGAAGTGGGTGCACGGGTATGAGACCAAGATCGACGGTACTCCTTGCGAAGAAGTGGTCGTGCAGGCCCGCCTGATTCACTATCCCGATAGGATCTTTGAGATCTATCCCAACGAGCCGGACATCCAGAAAACCGGAGCGGTGAGCTACATGGGAGCGCCGCTCCAGGACGCCAAAGGCAAGATTCTTGGCCATCTCGCCGTGCTGGACACCAAGCCGTTGCCCAAAGAAACGCGGGCCGAAGCGCTCTTCCGGATCTTTGCGGCGCGGGCGAGCGCCGAGCTCCAGCGGCTGCGGGCCGAGGCCGACCTCCGTGAACGCGAGGCCAAACTCGGCCGCTTGGTGGACAGCGCGATGGATGCCATCCTTGAATTGGACGAGGCGCTCACGGTGCGGCGCGTGAATCCTGCCGCGGAGAAAGTGTTCCGCTGCCCCTCGGACCAGATCGTCGGGCAGGACTTCCGCCGTGTGCTGACCGGAGGGGGAGTGGACAAGCTCCTCCAATTGATCCGGCAGCTCGACACGATGCCTGAAGGGAGCCGCTATCTGTGGATTCCCGGAGGACTGCAGGCCCGCTGCCCGAGCGGGGAGTCGTTCCAGGCGGAAGCGACGCTGTCGCGTTTCGAGCTCCATCAGCAGCCGTTCTACACCCTCATTCTTCGCAACGTGAACGACCGCATGGAGGCCGAGCGGCAAATCGAATCGCTGCGAGTGGAGACCGAGTATCTCCGGGAAGAGCTCAAGCATTTCCGCGAGGGGGAGGATCTCATCGGGGACAGCCCCGCCATGCGGCGCGTGAAGCGGGACATCGAACAGGTGGCGGGGACCGATGCCGCCGTGCTCATTTTAGGAGAGACCGGAACGGGCAAAGAGCTGATCGCCCGGGCAGTCCATGCGGCCAGCCGGCGGAGGGAGAAGCCCATGGTGACGTTGAACTGCGGCGCGATCCCTTCGACGCTCATAGAAAGCGAATTCTTCGGCCATGAAAAGGGCGCCTTCACCGGGGCCACCCAGAAGCGGGACGGGCGATTCACGTTGGCCGACGGGGGGTCGATTTTCCTCGACGAAGTCGGCGAGCTGCCGCTCGACATGCAGGTCAAGCTGCTGCGGGTCCTGCAGGAAGGAGAATTCGAGCCGGTCGGCAGCTCGCGGACCAAAAAGGTCAACGTGCGGGTGATCGCCGCCACCAATCGAGATCTCCACCAGGCCGTGCAGGAAGGGAAATTCCGTGCCGACCTGTATTATCGGCTCAACGTCTTCCCGCTCTGGATGCCGTCCCTTCGCGAACGGAGCGAGGATATTCCTTTGCTCGCCGCCGCCTTCGTTCGGCGCTTTTCTCAGCGAATGGGGCGGCCGGCTCTCTCGCTTACGGCGGATGACGTCGCTCGGCTCAAATCCTATGACTGGCCCGGCAACGTCAGAGAGCTGCAGAACGTCATTGAACGGGCCGTCATCACGTCGTCGGGCGCGACCGTGAACCTGGACCGCGCGCTGCCCGCGACGGAGCCGCGAGCCCAAACAGCTCCGGGCGGTGCCCCGCGTCGCGACGACGACCGCATCCGAACCGCCCGGGAACTGGAGGACCTTGAACGACAAAATCTCCTTCGCGCGCTGGAAGCCTGCGACTGGCGGGTCTCCGGCGAAAACGGGGCGGCACGGAAGCTCGGCATGAATCCCTCTACTCTCACGTCCCGCATGAAAGCGCTCGGCCTCAAGCGGCCCAAGTAATCTCTCTCCACCTGTCCGCGTTAGCGCATCCTCGAAGTCTCGCAAATCCGCTTGTGAGATCTCGTCACTCACGAAACCTCACATTTGCTCCTCCGATCCACTCTTCTTTCTAACACGTCGTTTTCATTACAAATTGTTGGTATCGGGCGAGATGGCACGAACGCTGCTGTACCCTCTTGCAGCGACAGACCACAGGAGGTCGGACAATGGCGAGTTGGAGCAACCTGGGATGGCGATACTGGACGGTGACGCTCGGTTTGCTGACCATCGGACTGGCGGGGTGGCCAGGCGGCATCATCCTGGCCATGGGACTCACGGTAGTGCAGGCCCGGCACTTTGCGGCGAAGACGGGCGCCTGGGGACATCCGCTCGTACAGGTGCGCTGCGCCTATCTCGGCCTGCTGATACTTGGAATGTGGGCTCCGTTTTGGTTCATCCACTGGGTGCAGTTCGTCGGCACCGGCGCAAGAGTCATCGCAGGCTACTGTCTCTTGGCTCGATTGGTCTCGCTGCTTCCGTGGAATCGTGTGGAGCCTTTTACCCTCGCGCTGCTGCAACGGACGCTGTTCATGCTGCGCGCGGAAGATCATGTGGGAGCTCGCTATGGCTGCGGATCGGTGCAATGAGGAGGACGGCGGACGAGCGGGGGCTGATTCCGATGCATCGGACTCAGGCCGTTGGCAGCGGTTCCGCCGGGAAGTCGATCGACAGTTTTTCTATTCGCTCTTAACCGGAAAGAAAGGAGACTGCCCCGTGCAGCAGAAACAGCTCAATGGAGTGGACGTCGGACAATTGGAAGAGAACATCCAGGCGATCGGGAAGAAGCCGGCCCTGGCCAAGTTCCAGTTTCGGGCCAGCAACCAGTGGGTGAACGGGAGCCATAACCGCTCGGTGATCAAGGGCTTTTACGGGGTCGGGCAGGAGGATGCCACGCGCACGGAACCGTTCGTGCTGGAAGCCGACGAGCCTCCCGTCCTGCTCGGTGCAGATCGGGGCCCCAATCCGACCGAGCACGTGCTGCACGCTTTGGCGGCCTGCCTGACGACCTCGATGGTGTATCACGCGGCGGCGCGGGGCATCAGGATCGAATCCTTGGAATCCCATCTGGAAGGAGACCTGGATCTCCAAGGGTTCCTTGGCGTGGCGGAAGGCATGCGCCCTGGCTATCAGGGCGTTCGGGTGAGCTTCAAAGTGAAGTCGAACGCCTCGCCGGAGCAGCTTCGTGATTTGTGCAAATACTCGCCGGTGCACGACATCGTGTCGAACCGGGTGCCCGTCACGATCAGCGTGACGCAGGCATAAAGCAACCACCGAGCGGGTGCCGGCCTCCGGCGCCCGCTAATGAACAGGAGGGCATGGTCATGAAACGGATCGGAGTGTTTACCTATGGCGTCGTGTCTTACGCCGTCTTTTTCGCCACGTTCTTGTACGCGTTTGCGTTTGTCGGCAACATTGGAGTCGCACGGACGATTGACGGCGAGCCGAGCGTACCGCTTGGAACGGCCCTGGCGGTCAATCTGCTGCTTCTCGGCATCTTCGCCGCGCAACACAGCGTGATGGCGAGGCCGTGGTTCAAACAGTGGTGGACGAGAATCGTCAGCAAGCCGGCGGAGCGCAGCACCTACGTGCTCCTGTCGAGCGCGGCGCTGCTTCTTCTGTTTCACGCCTGGCAGCCGATGGGCGGGGTCGTATGGGAGGTGAAGGATCCGGTGGGGCGCGGGGTGCTGTACGCCCTGTTCGGCGGCGGGTGGCTGCTCGTCCTGCTCGCGACGTTCATGATCAACCATTTCGACCTGTTCGGGCTGCGGCAGGTCTGGCTGTACCTGCGGGGCCGCGAGTATACGCCGCTCAAGTTCTCGACGCCGGGGCTCTACAAGTACGTGCGGCATCCGTTGTACGTCGGGTGGTTGTTTGCCTTCTGGGCGACGCCGACGATGACCGCCGCGCATCTCGTGTTCGCGATCGCGACGACGGCGTACATCCTGATCGCAATCCAGTGGGAGGAGCGGGATCTCGTCGACGCGCACGGCGCCGCGTACACGACGTACCGCGAACGGGTGCCGATGCTGATTCCGAACGTTCAGGGCCGAGCCATCGACGGAGGACCTACGCAGGCAACTCAAACGACAGCGCTGTAACCGTGAGCGGGAGAGAGAGCCGCGCGGTGATCACGCCGCGGCTCTCTCTTGGAAGGAGAGAGCCCATGAGTACCCTGCCATTCGCGAGCCGAGCCAAACATTCGCATCCGGCACTATGGTGGAAACGGGCGGGAGTCGCCGGGTTCGCCTTCTTCCTGACCAAAGGATTGCTGTGGCTTCTCGCTCCGGCAGCGCTGTATCTGCTCGGTGGGTGAACGACGGGAGCGGAATGGCGTTCGCGATAGGGCGGCCGGCCGCCTGGGAACCGCTACAGAAGGCCGGCCATCAAGGCGGAGAACGACTTCAGATCCTCCAAAGACCGGTGAATGACGTCGTACAGGCGGCCGTAGTCGATCTTCCAGTAGACATGCACCAGCATATTCCGGAACCGCGCCATCTGTTGCAGACGCTGGGCGAGATCAGCCGGTACCAGCCCTCCCTCATGGAGGGCCGCGAAACACTCGGCATACTCGCCGGGCGCCCGGTGAAGCCGCTTGGCCGATACGTGAAAGCACAGCGCCAAGGCGGCTTCGATCGCCACCAACAGGCGATAGCTGGCGATATCCAACGCGTCCTGCTGGCTCAGAAACGTCTCACGCGGCATTGATCGAAATCTCTCAAGCCTCGACACCGACGCCTCGATTTCCTCGCAGCGCGCTCGGATGAGATCCGGATTCAAGCTCATGCCGCGAATGCGTCCTTTGTCGCTTGGCGAAGAAGCGGCTCGATGTCAAGATACCGGCGGGATACGTCTTCGATCAGCGAGGTAAGGAGATTCTCATCGTGGACGACCAGCAGCTTGCCTCGCACGACGTGATAGAGAAACGTCGTCGGCGCATCGTTCAATACCCGCACGTCTACCGGCAGACCAAGCGCCTTGCTCAGTCGACTGCTGAGAGCCGCTGAATATGCGTGCGGCTCAGTGCCTCGAAGGTACACGCCCACATCGATGTCGTGAACCAATGAAGCATCCAGCGAAGAGCCGAACAGATAGGCGAACGAAATTGAAGAGTCGCCGGTCAGCTCCCGAATGAGTCGCTTGACGAGGTGATGCCTGTTCTGATCGCTGAGGGAGTATTGTCGCATAGGCGGATCTGTCGAAGCGGTGCTCATCATACACCTGGGCGGACGGCCGCACAAGAAACCGGGATCGATCACACGCGGTCCTTGAAGGTCAGCTCCGCCACGGCCGATTTATCGAGCCCGCCTTTTCCATTCTCCACCAGCCGCCGATATTGCTCGTACGTCGCCTGCGCAAGGGGCAACGACAAGCCCGCTTCGCGGGCCAGCGCGAGCGCGATGCCCGAATCCTTCGCGGCGTGTTCGGCCGAGAAGTAGCAGTCGTGGGAGCGGAGCTGCATGTCCTCGCCGTCCGTCTCCAGCACACGGGAATTGGCGCCGGTCTGTGAAAAGACTTCGCGAAGTATCGAGAGATCGAGCCCCAGCGCGGCGCCGAGCCCCAAGCCTTCCGCCAACGCGGCCGTGTTGCAGTTCATGACCATGTTGACGAGCGCTTTCACTTTCGCGGCTTGTCCGGCCGGGCCGATGTAGCGTACGCTTGTACTCATCTTCTTGAGCAGCGGCTGGACGCGCTCGAAGACGTCGCGCCGTCCGCCGCACATGAGATACAGGGTGCCTTGCCGCGCCTGCGGGATGCTGCTGGCCATGCAAGCTTCGAGACACCGGCCGCCGTGCCGCTCCACGAGCCGCTCGATCTCCACATGGATCGACGGCGAGACCGTTGCGCAGTTGATGAAGATCCGGCCATCTGCGTGTCGCAAGAGACTAGCGCCGTCGTCCGGCGAAAAGATCCGCCGCATCGCGGCATCATCCGAGACAACGGTGAAGATGATGCCGGCCAGTTCAGCGACGCGGGCCGGTGTCGCCGCCGCCTCGCAGCCAAGCTCGGCAGCCAACTCTCTCACCCGTTCCTCGTCGGCGTCGTGCACCGCCGTGACGGGTTCCCGCACCTCGTTCAGGCGTCGAGCCATGTTGGCTCCCATGCGTCCGACGCCGACCAAACCAATCTTGCCGCTCCGCGTTGCCATTCCGAAACCTCCTGCCATCCTGGTACACTCGCCGGAGTGTAGCACGGTCAGGGCACCAACATGGAACGATCCATCGTCGGTTTTCATCAGGACGAGCACGGCGATTGGGTGGCGGATCTGGCCTGCGGCCATGGGCAGCACGTGCGCCATCAGCCGCCGTTGGTGAGCCGCCCGTGGGTCATCACGGAAGAGGGACGGCGTACCAGGCTCGGCACCGCGCTGAACTGCAAGCGGTGCGACGAGGAGTGTGCGATGACGATTCAGCGATGGGATGACGCGCAAGACGGCCGCTTCAGCGAGTCGGCGCTCCGGAAAAAAATGGAGAAAGCGGGCTATGCAGTCACGCGCTATGTCTATCCGCCGGGAACCGAGTTCCCGAACCATACCCACAGCGTCGATAAGCTGGATGCAGTCGTGTCGGGACGATTTCGGATGGTGATGAGAAGTCGTGAACTGGTGCTGGAGCGAGGGGACATCCTGGCTGTCCCGCGGGGCACCGTGCATTCCGCTGAAGTTCTGGGAGATGAGCCGGTCGTGAGTCTGGACGGAATCAAGCAGGGAGAGTCATGCCTCGTGACTGAATCAGGCGACCGTGACGACGGCCGATGACGGGTCTCCCCGCAACTCCAGCCCGGAACCTGACCACGGCAGGAGGCGGGGGCCGTCGTACCGATAGCCTCCCGTAACGGGATCGGACGCCAGCAAGAGCGGCGTATCCAGGTCCAGCACCTCGAATCCGCCGAGCCCGAGCACGACACCGAATGAACAGCCCATCGCGATGCGGGTCTCGACCATCCCGCCGATCATCAGTCGAAGGCCGGAGGCCAGGGTGAACGATGCGATCTCCAGCGCTTCAACGACGCCCGTTTTCATGATCTTGATGTTGATGTAATCGGCCGCGCCTTGCCGGACGACTTCGCGCGCGTCGGCGAGTGAGCGCACGGATTCATCCGCCGCGACCGGGATGCCCGTTCCTCGCCGGATGGCGGCGAGGCTGTCCAGATCGTCGCGCACCACCGGTTGCTCGAGCAGCACCATGTTGCCGCCGAATCGCTTCACGGCTTGCGCCAAGCTCAGACACTCCTCCCTCGTGAATCCTTGATTCCCGTCGCCGATGAACCGGACGTCGGGCAACGCTCGATGCACGGCTTCAAGCCGCGCGATATCCTTCTCGACGTCCTTGCCGATCTTCATCTTGAACAGGCGGAAGCCCTTGGCGTGCCATCCGCGGGCAAGGCGCAGCGTGCTGTCGAGATTGCAGATGGGGATCGTGATGTCGGTTTCATAGGGGCGCACGTCCGCCCCTCCCCACAGCGCCCACAGCGGGATGCCCGCCTCACGGCAGAAGGCGTCCAGCATCGCCGTTTCCAGTCCACAGCGGGCCGCCGGGTGGGCGGGAGCGGCATCCGCCAGCAGGCGGGCAACGGCCTTGTACTCGGCCGCAGATTGTCCCAGTAACGTCTCCGCCAGTTGTTTCAAGACCGCCAAAGCACCGGGCCGATCTTCCCCGCCCACTTCGGGGAAAGGAGCCGCTTCTCCATATCCGATAGCCCCACCGGACAGCGTCAGCCGAATGAAGATATTCTCGGCGGTCACGCGCGTGCCTGTGGCCACGACGAAGGGATCGGTGAGCGGCACGTCGACCGGCCAGAACTCGATCTTTGCGATGCGATGTTGGCTGGGACTCATGCGGTCAGCTGAATCTGTACACCAACAAGGCGTTCATTTGAAGCCGCATGTAAAAACCCACGACTTGCGTGTAGTCCGCCATGACTTTGAGAAGGAACCGATCGCGAAGCGGCGTGGTATAGGACGCATGGGCGTCGCCGCCGACGCGAATCACCGGAGAGGCTCCGGCTTCGTCGATATATTGGATCGCCGGGCCGGCTGCGACATACCATTCCTCTTTGTCGGGCCCCACGTAGGTGGCGGCGAGGCGCGGAATCTGATCCAGGAACACGCGCGGGCTGAAGTACCCGCCGGGCAAGGGCTCCGTTGAACCGGGCACGAAGCCGGAATGGTCTTCGCCGTAATGCACGAGGTAGAACAGATACTCCGCGGAAACCTGCCAGGCGTCCGTCCTGAAGAAAGGGCGGGAAACCTTGGCGTCCAATCCGATCTCCGAGTTGCTGTTCCTCGTTTCATCCGACACCCAGCCGACGAACGGAGTGACCTCCATCTGCATGTCTCCGCTGTGGGATGAGACGGTCGTGTAGAAATTCGTCGAGCGGGCCACCCCGATCAATTCCCCGTTACGCCGTGAACCGACGAGTGCCGCGAACGAATCGTAGCGGAAGTCCCGCTTTATGCCGGGGCGGACCGAGAACGTCTCCCCGTCGTGCGCGTATTCGAACTTGTACGCCAATCCGTCGCCTCGGACGGCGCCGTGGTATTCCAGGAGACCCTCTACCCGGTTGGCGGGATTGAAGCGGTACTGCGTGCCGAGCGACAGATAACCTCCCGCCCGGTTCTCGCGCGAGTCCCAGAAATGCTCCATGCCCGCCTCGAGCGTTGACGTGCTGAACGGCGTCAAGTCGACCTTGGCGCGCGAGCCGGCTCGGAAACCGAACAGCTCATAGGGTCTTTCCGGCTGAGCCAGGAACCCCAGGGTGCCTTCCAGCGTCGGCTCGCGGCCCCGCATCATTTGAGTCCGCAAGGTCGTCATGTCCCCTGGTTCCCGGCGGGCGTAGGTGAGGGCCAGGTTCGTATGGTATAGCGCCTGATCGTTGTTACCGATCCAGGCGTAGGCTTTCGCCAGCCCGCGATGCGCTTCGACGCTGTGCGGGTGCCCGGCAAGGACCTTTTCATACTGCGCGATGGCTTCCTGACTGGTCTCCTTCTGGCGCGAAAGATGGGCCGCGTATTTCAGCCGCATGGCGGGATCGTCTTTGCGCTTCAGTCCCATCCGGTAGTACTTCAGCATGTCCTTTTCGCGGTAGGCGTACCGGGACCACTCCAAGGCTTGTGCCTGCCGGAACGCAATCTCCGGATCGTCGTCGTACCGTGCCAGATAGCGATCGAACGTCTCGATCGCCTTGTCCTTCAGCCCTTGTTTTTCGTAGGCAAGCCCCAGCGAGCGCAGCGCTTCGCGATGGGTCGGGTCCCGTTCGACGACCTTCTCGAAGGCCTCGATGGCCGCCTTGTAGTTTTCGATCTCCATGTTGGCTCGGCC
>JBDZUK010000113.1:0-5936 GCA_040255165.1 Nitrospiraceae bacterium
GATGATCGGCTTGCCCATTATTATTTGGGCAAGATCGCGCTGGAGACAGGCGGTTCAGCAGGAGTCGACCAAGCGGTCGGCCATCTTTCGTCGGCGATCAAGGTTGACGACAAATATGCGGACGCCTACCGGGAGCTCGGGCTCGCCTACTACAAAAAACGGGATCAAGCCAAGGCGACTGCAGCCTTCGAACAGTATCTCAAGTTGAACGGCAGCGCGAAGGACGCTCCGGCGATCAAGCGCTACCTTGACGAACTGAAACGGATGTAGGAGCCCTGCGTCATGGCCATTCCATGAGACGGCAGCGTCTTCCTCCCGGCATTTCGCTGGTCATACTCGGCTTCATTGTGCCCGCCGTGCTCTTCGCCGCCTCCGATACGACGCCCCCCACCCTGCGCATCCTCTCGCCGGCCCCCGACACGGAAATCGTCGGGGCGCACCTTACCGTTGAACTTGAATACAACGATGCCGGCAGCGGCATCGCGCCCGAAAGCCTGCACATTATGCTTAACGGCAAAGACTACACCGGCCAGTTTGACCAGCATAGCCGCGGAGCCGACGGTCAGATTCGCCTGCCGAAGACACTGCCGGTGGGAGACAACCGATTGACGGTCGAGATCGCCGACCGCGCGGGCAACGTCGCGCGTACGGAGGCTCAGGTTTTCTACCCCGGGCGCGGCTGGCTCACCGTTGCCGCCACCGCTGCCACACTGATCCCCAAAGCGACGGCGGTGGCGGTGTCGACAGACGGGAGCACGATTGCATACGGCCTGGAAGGTGGGTCGATCCAAGTCTGGCGGGCGACTGGCTCGAAACTGAATCAAGCAGCTGTGCTGCAGGGCCATCGCGGATCAATCACGGCATTGGCTCTTACAGACGACGGCAAAGCACTGGCGTCGGGTGGCGAGGATCGAACGGTTCGATTGTGGAATCTCACTGTTGATGCGCCGCCGGAGGGCATGGTTGTCGGAAGACATGGCCTCCGCGTGACAGCACTGGCAATTGCACCTGATGGCAAGACTCTGGCCTCTGGCAGCGGCGACCGTACCGTTCGCCTTTGGACCATTATGCCTGACCAACCAATGAAGATGGCGACCTTGACCGGCCACAGCCGTGTTGTGAGTTGCCTTGCATTCAGCCCTGATGGCCAAAAGGTCGTTTCGGGAAGTGCGGACGGCACTGTGCGGGTATGGAACATCTCAAGTCCAACGCTACGGGATCCCATGATTCTCAGCGGACATCTCCTCAATGTGGTGTCAGTTGCGGTCGCACCGGACGGGAAGACGGTAGCGTCTGGAAGCAAAGACCGCTCGATTCGACTATGGGATCTGTCCACCAGCACGCCAAAACAAAAGATCCTGCATGAGTGGCTTGAGCAACCCGTGAAGCTCGTGGCACTGCCCTACGGCACCGCTCTATTGACGGTCCACGGCGAAGATCGCATCGCGCTTTGGGACATCCAGTCGGGTACAAAGCGAACCGAGGTCGGACTGCCGTCACTTCTTTACTCAGTTGCACTTCGCGGATCGAGATTAGTGAGTCACCATGGAAATGGGCAAGTCTACCTCTTCAATATCGACTATAACTCTCCCATAATCCCATAGGCTGAGGGGCGATATGAAACATGCAACGAGACTCTTCCTCGGTTTATTCACCACACTCGTTCTTCCGCTTCCTCACACCTTGGCGTTCCACAAGCCCGGTCATATACCCCCCTCAGGGACCTGCCGTGAGGCCAAATGTCCGTGTAGCAAGGAGGATGAAGAGAAGATCAAGGGCCTCATCGGACGTCTGCGTGCACTCAAAGAGGTCGCCGATATGACCCGCAGGGAATATAACCGCGCTGTTGCGACACGGGATGATGCCTGGCGCAGCTTTGCTCACCCCTTCAGCGGGTCTGGCGCAAGATATGTAAATTCCGTCCTAGGAATGCTCAGCATTTCAACTGGAGCAGGAAGCAATTGGATCGGCTGGGCAAACGCCGGCATCGGAATGGGCCAGAGTATTAACCAAGGTTCGGTTGAATGGGATACCTGGTTAAACACCGGCACTCAGGTCGTCGGCGACGATGCGTTTATGAACGCGGCCATGAAGGAATTGATTCAGGAGGCGGCGAGAAAGGCCGGCGATGCCTACATTGATCAAGCCTCTTTGGGCATAGCCGTACAGTCCTACGGCAAGCATATGAAAATCCCTGATACACCTATCACCGTCGGACAGGCGCAGTCCGCTGTCAAAGTTGTCAGTGCCGCCAATAACGTCTATGGATGCGTAAAAGCGACGGACGACCTCGTCAACGATCTTTCGAATTATTATGAGCAGCGCCGGGAAGCCAAGCAACTCAAGAAGCAACTGAACCAAATCGACGACCAAATCGAAGCCATTCTCAAAGAACTTGAGGAACTGCGCAAACGATGCGCCTCGAATGAAAATGCGGGCGAGGCCTCACAAGGTTCCTTCGGCACTGAGAAGGGGAGCACCAAAGGGTTGACAGACACCTCCACGGATTCGGTATCCAGTGACGACGCTGGGCCGGACGAAGCAGTTCTCCAGAAGTTATTTGTGTTCAGGGCACAGCTTGACAAAGTTGAGGCTCGCTTTCGCAACCGGCTTTTCGTACCGCTCTCGCCCTTCATGATACGAGCCGTAAGGTCCAACATGGCTCCACAGTTGCTGTTTGCGATCTCTCGGGAAGCGCTTCCCGATCTCAAGGTCTGGCCCAAAGAGATCGAGGAAGCAGTCGCGCTCGCTCGCGAGATCGAAAGAGATCTGAAGCTATAAACATTCCCGTCTGTGTCGACGTCCTCTCGCCAGAAGGAAACGGGTCGCGTCGGCCTTGGCTGTGGCGGCAACGAGCAGATTGGAATTGGCCCCCAAAGAGCGCACTGACAATGATGCCCAAAACCTTCTGGCTTTGGTTCGGTGGTATCTGGCTGTCGGTCGGAACGCTGCTTTTCGTGACCGGCTTATCGGTCGGAGCATACCGGAGCATGCTGAGCGACCGGCTGGAGAACAAAGGCCGGACGGTCGATGGGATGGTGCTCATCAAGGAGGTGTATCGAACGTCGAGTAAAAGCGGCAAGCGGTCCAGCCCAGCCTACCGCGTCACCTTCCGGTTTGTGCCGCGCGAAGGTGAGATCGTGCGAGGCACCGCCGACGTGAATGCGGAAGACTGGGATGCGCTGGAGGAACGAGGGCCCATTCGGGTGACCTACCTGCTCGATCAGCCGCAATCCTATCGTGTGGTGGGACAGAGACAGGAAACCGTGTTACCCCTCGTGTTCGGCGTGGTCGGCGCTGCGGTCGGGTCCATCGGCGGATTTATCGTCTTCAATGCGGTCAGGAAAAGACGGCGCGAGAAGGATTTACCCCGCACCGGCAAGATCGCCGAGGCGACGGTCACGGACATCGGCCCTTCCTATCTCCGCATCAACGGCGTGTCGCAAGTGAAGTTGCGCTATCGTTATGAAGATGCGCAGGGGAAGACGCGAAATGGTTCCTGCACCATGTCGCCGGAGGAAGCAGGAGAGTGGCCGCCCGGCCGCACGGGTCGGGTTCGCTACGACCCTCGGAGACCGACAGTGAGCATGTGGATCGGAGAAGAGTAGCCCCTCACCTACTCCTCTCCCCACGACAAGTCCCTCGCCCCTAGGGGAAGAGGGAAAGGTGATGGAGACCAGCGGGTCGTCATGCCATCGCTCTCCATTGGTAAGGTGCTCCGCCGATCGTTTTTTCTGTGGTTCGGCGCGATTTTCTCCGCCGTCGGCCTCATGGCGACCTACGCCGGGGTACAGGAATGGCGCGCGCAGCAGCATTTCGAGCAGGAAGCCGTGCCCGTGCAAGCCGCGATCTTGAACAAGTCGATGGAAAAAGCGACGCGCGACGGAAATCCTCGCACGAAGTATCTTTTAATGTATCGCTTTGCCACGCTGGACGGCCGGACGGTCGAGAAGAGCAGTGAAGTCACAGTGGACGAGTGGGAACGCCTGGATGAAGGCAGTGCATTTCCTATCAGGTATCTGCCGTCCGATCCGCACACCACGCAGACGGATGCCGGTGGTCAATGGTGGATTCCACTCATCTTCGTGGCGGGCGGACTCCTGTTCACATCGATCGGTCTCGTTGTTGCCCGGTCCGATTTGCGGCACGTGCTGCTCGTGTTGCGGCTGTCCCGAAGCGGCCAACCGGCGGAAGGCACCGTCCTCAAGGTCTGGGCGACAAGCACCAGCATCAATCGAGTCCGACAATGGCGGCTGGAATATGAGTTCCACGACCATGTCGGCCGCCTACACCGGGGGGAGAGTCATCTCCTCTCACCGGACGAGGCGACCCAGTGGCACGCGGGTGACAAGGGCGCCGTGCGATTTGACCGCGATCGTCCGCAGGCCAGCGTATGGATCGGACGTCCGTGATGATGACCACGCTCCGGCAGATTGCCGTCGCATTGGCGCTCGTATTCATATCGGCCGTCCTGGCGGAAGTGCCGCCCATGCCGGTAATCGTGACTTGGATTCAGGAGCGGGAATGGCATCTCCTGCTCGCCACTGGCGGCATCGGCGTGATCGGCTTTACTCTCATGATGGGCGGGATCCTTCAATTGCTCATGGACCAGGATCACTCGCTTGGCCGGAGCGACGTGGAGGACGTCGAACGGAGCGTACGCCTGGCGGCCAGACCGGTGACCTGGCGGGCCTCCTCCTATCGGGTTTACGGCTCATCGGCAGGACGGCAGGGTTCGGAACGGTTTACGCTTGGCGAACTGAAACGGGCTTGGCGGTCCGGCGCAATCCGTCACGACTCTGTTTGGAAACGCCGCTTCGTGACGATGACGGGCGCGTTTCTGTTCGCGGCCGGACTCCTAGGCGGCTTCGTCGTCCTGGGGCCGGCATGGGTAAAGGTGCTGGTGGGAGGGGCGATGCTGTACGCAACGGGCATGATCAGCCGGGGCTTCTGGCGGGCATGAGGCATCGGATTCTTCCGGGGATGGTGCTCTTCCTGGCGGCCGGCGCATGGCCCATCGCCTTCGGCCCTCCTCCTTGCCACGCTCAAGGCATCATCTGCTGCAATCTGCTCCTGTCCTTTGAGGGGTCCTGGATCGGTGCATCGCGGAAGTGTGAAGAGCACCTGGCACAAGCCCCGCGCGACAAGCGAATGAAGACTTGCCAGCAATTACGGGAACAGGGCACGCTCTGTTCCGCGGTCGAGAAACTCTGCCGAGCCTGCTCCGGCCGGGACGGCGACGGCACCTATCCGCCGGACCATCCGGTGGTTCAACAAATCATCCAGGGCTTCCTCTCGCAAGGACTCGAGATCGGACCGGAACACATTTTGGTCCAGGACGATGAAAAAGGGTTCGTGCGATTTGTCGTCAGATTGGACAAGAACGGGTGTGTGTTACCCGACGGCCAATGCGTGATGGAGGCCGTGACCGACGGAGCGGCTCCTCAGGGCAAACAGGAAGCGGCGGCCCATCATCTCTACGGCGGTATTCAAGTATCGGGAAAAATGACGCGAGTCTGGACGCGGGTGGTTCGGATCGAAACCGGCATCGTAATACGGGCAGGAAAAGCCGATGGAAGCGGACCACAGCCCGTCACAACCGCAACCAGCGCGTCGTTGGGGAAAATGGGTATGCCTTGCAAGAAGGCGAGAGGACTCATGTACTGATCATAAAAGTGACGATTCTGGCGGCACGCAATCGATTTGCCGCCGCAATTGGCATAACCGAAATCTTGGAAGTCTGCCCAGTATTCCAATGACGCCTGGACGTCGCATAAACATTCTGCGGCTCTCTCTTGGATACAAACTCCGGAGCGAGTCCTATGACGGAAGCGCTGACACCATCTGTCGATATTCCGCTTCTGTAAAAGCGCGCAAGGTTTCAGTACGCACGTTCCCCTGCATGGCAATCGTCGCGGCCATTTTGACGGCTTCTT
>JBDZUK010000037.1:0-32550 GCA_040255165.1 Nitrospiraceae bacterium
ATCAATGACGAAGACTGAATTAGTAACGCGGCGGCTACTGTCAATAAATGAAGCGGCAAACTATACGGGAATTAGCAGGAAGACTCTCTACAAGATGGTGAGCCAGAGGCGGATACCGTTCACCAAGATCGGCCGCCGGACAATGTTCGACCTTAGCAAACTAGATAGGTGGATTGACGCGAATACAATCATGCCGGTGCGGCAGGCTGCTTGACGGTAAGTTAACAGAAGTGCTAACATCTAGCAGTGATTAGGCTAAAGGAGTGGCGAGAAAGGCGTGGATTGTCGCTGCGACAGCTCGCAGATCTGGCAGACGTTCACTTTGTCACGCTAGCCCGACTCGAGGCTGGACGCTACGACCCACGCCTCTCCACCCGCCTGAAGCTGTGTAACACCTTAAATATCGAGCTGGCAGATCTGGTTATGGATACCAGGCGCCGGAAAGGAAGGGACTAGCATGGGACTTGTCAAAAGGAAGGAGGCGAAGGGCGCTGTCTACTATGTGCAGTTCAATGTCCGTGAGGAGGATGGAAAGCTCTACCTAGACCCGAACGGCAAGCGTAAGCGCTGGAAGGCTGTGCCTGATAAGCGGGAGGCTCGCAAGCAAGAGGCGATCATCAAGACGAAGCTATTGCAGGGATGGGAAATAGGAGGTCAAGAGGAGGTCGAGGCAATCACACTGCGGGATTATGTTGACCGGTGGAAACCGGGAGCACGCCGTGCTCTTGCTCCCAGGACCTACGCCGGTTACGAGCAAGTCCTAGGGCTCTATATACTCCCTGCTCTTGGGGATCGGGACATTAAGTCGATAACGTGGGCCGATGTGAGAGCGCTTCTCGCGGCCAAGCAGAGCGAGGGTTACACCATAACCAGGAAGGCCGGGAAAGAAACCGGCCACGTTATCACGAAACAACAATCCTACAGCCAAAACACACTCCGCCTAATTCGGGCGACACTTTCCAGTATTCTGAGCGAAGCAGCCGATGAAGGTGTGATTTCCACTAACCCGCTCATTGGGCAGCGTAGGCGACGAGGTGCTAGAGCGGCTGCTCCTGAGGTGAAGGCGATGACTTGGGCACAGAAACAGGCTTTTGAGTCCAAGCTGCTGGAGATGGAAAGCGCAGGACAACTTTCCCCAGCTTACGCGACACTACTCTTTGTCATGGGGCGCACTGGTCTGCGCCCCGGGGAGGCTCAAGCGCTCAAACCAGGCGATATAGACTTCCACGGGAAGAGGCTGCGTGTTGAACGAGCGGCTACGTTAAATCCACGCAGACTAACTGACAACAGTGAAGAACCACTGTGGATTACAAAAAGCACCAAGACCGGTGAACCTCGATGGATTGATCTTGGGCCAGAAACTATAGAAAAACTGCAGCGTCACCTGACATGGCTGAAGTCAGAGGCTATAGCAGGAGAGAAAGAGCCGGAATGGCTGTTCCCATCCGAGAATGGCACTATGTTGGATGATCGTCATATTGCCAGAGCGATGAGGACTGTTCTGGAAAGAGCGGGCCTCCCATCATTCAGTCCCTATGATCTGAGGCATACATTTGCGAGCCTATTGTTGTCGGCCGGAGTGCCGTTGCTGTACGTGGCGCAACAACTCGGCCACGCGAAGCCGACCATCACCTTGAAGTACTACGCCCGTTGGATTCCGAGCGGAGACACCAATTACGCCGGCGTATTAGAGAGGACAGTAGTACGGACACCTGCCTCTCCTGCCTACCAAACGGCTGCTGTTTTGCCCGCCTAAGTTGTTGATTTGTTTTGGTGGGCCGTGTAGGGGTCGAACCTACGGCCCGCTGATTAAGAGTCAGCTGCTCTACCAACTGAGCTAACGGCCCACCGGGGTGAAGTATGAAGTTGTCGAAGATAGATGGCGCGCCTGACAGGATTTGAACCTGTGGCCCTCAGCTCCGGAGGCTGATGCTCTATCCACTGAGCTACAGGCGCGTTCCCGCCGGCCAGGGAAACTGACCTTATCATAGCGTTTTGGGCCCTGTCCAGCCCGGTTTCCCTGTACGTTCAGCCTCGCTCCAAGTGAGAATCTTCAAGAGCGTTGTAAAAAGCCGAAAGGAAGAAGCAGTTCCTCGCCTGGAGTGCCGGCCTGGCGTTCGGCTCGGTCCAGAGCGTCCGCTTCTTCCCGCGCAAGACGGGCTTCTTCATCCCGCAAGGCCCTGGAGAGTCTCGTCACCGGCACAAACGTCTGTACCTCGCACGCTCCCAGTACGAGGCCCTGGTCGTCGGTCGGAATCCCCATGGAACGGCAGGCGAGCGGACGGTAGCCATAGAGCATGCATTGGCCATCAGGTCCGAGGCTCGGGCAGGGCGAATCGGCGAACTGACCCACAAGACGGTCTATGTCGGCATCGTCCCACTCGTCGATGATGGGGGTGGTCGTTAAGCGAGGATCTGCGGAAGCCATGGATGCGGCCTGGCGTTCCGCCCGCTCTTCGATCGCGAGCCGTTCTTCATGCGGGAGTTGATTTAGTCCCAGTCGCAGTTCTGCGACATCCAGAATGGTAATGGGGAAAGGCCCGATACAACAACGGAAGCATCCGGCTCGGCAAGGCAGTTGGTCCAGCAACGCGGCTCGCGCGCGATCAAACCAACGGGAAGTTCTGTTGAAAACGAGGGGCCGTGGCACGACATGCGCCCGCTGCTCAGGAAGGGCGGGGTCCGTTACTCGTCGGCCGGCTCCGAGAGGTCGACGATGAGGTCTCCTTTTGGCGAATAGAAGCCCTGGCCGTCCACTTGCACGATTCCGGTGCACTGTTCCTGGAAGAACTCGAGGATCCAGCCGTTGAAGTCGTAGCCGTCATCGGTCATGTCTTTTTCCACGAAACGCGTGGTGACGATGAAGCGAGCACGGGTGACGTATTCGCGCACGAGCTGTGCTTCGATATCGTCGAAGGCCGACAACATTTCCAGATACTCGCTCCGTTCCTGGTCAAAGACGTCCTTGTAGGAGCCCTGATTGCGGACGCAAAACAACTGCACAGGTTTCCGGTCCCGATCGTACCCCAGAGAAATTTGGACCCAGGACCACTCGTCCAACGCGGAATCGTCCATGCCGGGAGGCGTGATCGGCGATTGTCCGCGCGATTTCAGGAAGTCGATCAGCAGCCGCAACGGCGGGGAGTTTTCTTTTTGGCAAAAGACGCGGGAGTAACGAAGCGCCTCGGTCTGCTCCGTGGCCGGTTGGGCGGACGACGGCAGGATCGGTAGTTGTTTTCCCATGAAACTCCTTGTCCATGCGGCGAAAACCAGAAGCGTCCGCCGCCTGTTGTTGGGACGAATCGCCCTACTTTACTCTCGCGTTTGCCTGGACTGCAAGAGGTTGGTGTAGGCTTTTCCCCACGCCAGGAGCGCGTTTTTCCGGTTGACAGCCTAGGGACCTTTGGTTACACTCACGCCGGTTTTTCGCCGCTGAGGCTGCATCGACGGCCCACGAACACTCACATCCAACGCGAGCGTTTCCCAAGAGGCGAGTCAACCGCAGTACACCATTTTTGTCGTTCAAGGAGGTAGTGCATGGCTAAATCGATGACTAAGTCGCAAATCGCCGATTACCTGGCGCAGAAGTCAGGGTTGACCAAGAAAGCCGCCGTCCAATTGCTGGACGACTTTGCCGCCTTGGCTTATCGCGAAGCGAAGAACGTTTTCACGGTTCCGGGCATCGGCAAGCTGGTGTTGGCCAACCGCAAAGCCCGGATGGGCCGGAATCCGCAGACCGGTGAACCGATCAAGATCCCGGCCAAGCGGGTCGTGAAGTTTCGGGTCGCAAAGGTCGCCAAGGACGCGATCCTCGGTAAGAAGTAACGAGGGTTCCGTCCGGCGCACGCAGCGCCATGGCCGTATCCAGGCTTCATCCGCTGCGCATGGAGACATGGAGGGCCGGCCACAGAAATGCCGGCCCTTTCTTTCGCTCATGACAGTGAGGGGCCTAAGCCGCTCCCTCCCATTCCGTCGTGGCCGACCAGTTTGATCGCATCACCGTCTTGCACGAGCGAATCTTCGCTGGCGATCCGCTTGTTGATCGTGACCAGCACTTTTTTCTCGCGAATCAATTGCAGCAAATGACGGAGTCCATGGCCCTGTCGTTGAATCACCCGGCGCACGGACATAGGGCCGGGGATCTCGCAAGCCAGATCGCGCTCGCCGTCGACGGATTGCAGTTGCCCCATCAAGGTAATCGTCACCATATCAAGCTCCTGTGGCAGGACCCAAGACGTCGTTGACTCGCCTCGGTCTTCAATCGATAATGCGGCGGTATGCCGACGCTGGATGTCCGCAACCCGGGAATGCCGGATCTTCAGTTTGTGCTGTTCGTCTCAGCTTTGTGCACGGCCGACCTGCCGACGTTGAATCTCTCCGCCGATCTGCGCCGTGAAATATTCGACCGATGTTGGGCGTTGATCAACACCGGTCCCCCGCCGGTGCATCCGCAGGAACGGGTGTTGGACCTCCGAGGCGGGACGGAACTGACGTTGGAAGCCTGCGTGGCCACGATCCGATCCGTCTTGGCAGAGGCGGGTATCGCGACCCTGACGTGGCATCACCCTACCAGCGAACCATCGCAGCCGACCACCCCTGCGGCGCAACCGTTGATCGAACGAATCCAACAACTCTACCCGGAGCCTCCCGACGTCGTTGATCCGGACTCCGATGCACCGGCCGGACAGGTCTAGCGGCATGCTCCGAGAGGCCACCGGCAAACTGATCGTTCCCCTTCAAGTCGTGCCAAACCTTAACAAGATGTCGGGGACTGTGGCAACGGGGTAAGCGGCGACCCATGCGAGTGATCCAGACCCAGATCCCCGGCCTAATCTTGATCGAGTCCGATATCTTCCGAGACCCACGCGGCTTGTTTTTGGAGTTGTACCACGAGCGCCGATACGCCGAGTTGGGAATACCTGGGCCGTTCGTGCAGGACAATTACTCGCACTCCGTCAGAAACACGCTGCGGGGGCTGCATTACCAATTTCCTCACGCGCAGGGCAAGCTGGTGACGGTGGTGGAAGGAAGCGTCTACGACGTGGCCGTGGACATCCGTAAAGGGTCGCCCGCGTTTGGACAATGGTATGCCGTGGAACTATCGGCCGATAATCGGCGCCAACTCTACGTCCCGCCGGGGTGCGCACACGGATTCTGCGTCACCAGCGCGGCGGCCGGCTTTCTCTACAAGTGTACGGAGTTCTACTCCCCCACGGATGAGGGAGGGATACTATGGAACGATCCCTCACTTGGGATTCCCTGGCCCATCGCCGCGCCGCTGCTCTCTTCCAAGGATCGACAGTTCAAAACGCTCGCCGAGATAGGCGACGCACTCCCGCTCTTTAGCTGAACCCGTGCAGGCGGGTCTACCGTTCATGCGGGTCCACGGGTCCTCCGCTCCGCTTGTTTTTCATTCCCGCGGCGTGTTAGATAGGAATCATTCCTAGCAAGGATTGAGACGATGATCGGATTGGAAGATACGCGCCGGCGATTTCAGGAGCGGGGTGTGCGGGTCACGGCGCAACGTGTGGCGATTTACCTGGCGCTCGCCAACACGACCAGCCACCCGACGGCCGAGCTCCTGTACCGATCCGTGAAGCGATCCTATCCCATGTTGTCGCCGAATACGGTGTATTACACCCTAGGCGTGCTGCGCAGGGCGGGGCTTGTGCGCGAGGTGAACTATTGGCACGACCGCGCACGGTTCGACGCCAACATGGCGCTGCATCACCATCTGATCTGTCTCGGGTGCCGGAAGATTGAAGACCTGAGCGATGAAGGGCTGGACCGTCTGGGGCCGGCGCTGCGCAATCGACACGGGTTCACGGTCACCGGCCACCGCGTCGAGTTTCATGGATACTGTGCGGATTGCCGCGGTCGCGCGCGGCGTCGGGCTAAGACCCGGTCAACATCAAGGAGGGGACAATGAGCAAGAGTTTGAAGGGGACGAAGAGTCACGAGAACTTGAAGCATGCCTTCGCGGGCGAATCGCAGGCAAACCGGCGTTATTTGTACTTCGCGCGCCGCGCCGACATCGAAGGCTTTCCGGACGTGGGCGGGTTGTTCCGGGATACGTCCGAGGCGGAAACCGGGCATGCGTTCGGGCATTTGGATTTCCTGAAGGAGGTCGGCGATCCGGCGACCGGCGTGCCGATCGGCGACACCGAGGCCAATCTGAAGTCGGCAATTGAGGGGGAAACCTACGAATACACGCAGATGTATCCGGGCATGGCCAAAACCGCCCGCGAGGAAGGCTTCCCGGAGTTGGCGGAATGGTTCGAAACGCTCGCCAAAGCCGAACGGTCGCATGCCAACCGGTTTACCAAGGGCATGGAGAGTCTGAAGCAAGCATAGAAAACACTTTCAGCCGTCAGTTGGCAGCCGTCGGCTCGAGTGCCTTCGTGCCGAATGCTGCCGGCTGATTGCTCATCGTTTCGCCATCAGTTTATGAAAGGCCTTCCCCTCATCGGCGCCGTCGGTCGGGCTCAACTCGAGCAAGAAACGCGTCGGGTCTACGAGATCTGCGACGGATGCCGCCGCTGCTTCAACTTGTGCCCGTCCTTCAATACGCTGCTCGACCGGATCGACCAGGTGGACAGCGACGTCGCGAAGTTGACGGCGGCCGATCACCATCAGGTCGTGGATGAGTGTTACTATTGCAAGCTGTGTTACAACCACTGCCCCTATACCCCGCCGCACCAGTACGCGGTCGACTTTCCTCACCTGATGGCCGTCTGGAAAAGACACCTCATGAAAGAACGCGGCGTTCGCTGGCGCGACCGATTGCTGACCCAAACCGACTTTATCGGAGTCATCGGCAGCCGGCTGGCCGGCTTGGTGAATCGGGCCCTGACTCAGCCGATGCTGCGTCGCTGGGGTGAGCGTCTGCTGGGGCTGCATAGGGAGCGGCGGGTGTTGCGGTTTGCGCCGGAAACCTTCAACCGATGGTTCTCGCGACGCGGCGGCGCCGCCGTGCCGCCCTCGGCTCAAAGGAGGGTCGCGCTGTTCGCGAGCTGTCTAGTCAACTATCAAGTGACCGACGTAGGAAAAGCCGCCATTCAAGTGCTGGAGAAAAACGGCGTCCACGTCGCCGTGCCTGATCAGCAGTGCTGCGGCATGCCGGCCTTCGACATCGGCGATACAGAGGCCATGGTTCGAGCGGCCCGGGCGAATTTCCGCTCCTTGCTGCCGCTGGTGAGCCAAGGCTACGATGTGGTGGTGCCGATGCCCAGCTGCAGCCTCATGCTCAAACGGGAATATCCGGAACTGCTTCCCGGGGTTGAGGCGGCCCTCGTTTCCGGGCGGACGTTCGACCTCTGCGAATATCTGATGAAACTGAAAAAGGACGGAGAACTGGCGACGGATTTTGTGAAACGGCCCGGACGGGTGGCCTATCAGGTGCCCTGTCACCTCCGTGACCAGAACATCGGGTTTAAGTCGAAAGACCTGATGGAGTGCGCAGGGGCAAAGGTTGAGGTCATCGAGCGCTGCTCCGGGCACGACGGCAGTTGGAGCGCCAAGGTGGAATTCTTTCCGCTGTCAATGACGATTGCGGGCAAAGCGGTCCGCGCCATTCAGCAAGCGCCGGCCGATGTGGTGGCGTCCGATTGTCCACTGGCCGCCCTGCAACTGGACCAGGCCGGAGCCGCCGCCCATGTGGGAGGCCGAGGCGCTCTGCATCCGATTCAAATCGTCCGGGATGCGTACGGATTGCCGTCGGAATGAGCCGTGATAGGGAGAAGGCAGCGAGCCTGGTCCGATGAGACCCTTGACGCGTGAGGACATCGTTTCGACCGAGGAGTACGAACGAGGGCGCGAGGCGTTTCGCTCCGGCATCATTGCCCTCAAACAGCGCCGGCGGATCGCGGTCGGCCACGTCGTCACGCTGGTATTCGAGAATCGGGAGACGTTGCGCTTTCAAATCCAGGAGATGGTCCGGGTCGAGCGCATCACGGCTCCTGAAAAGATCCAGGAAGAACTGGATGTGTACAATGCGCTCCTTCCGAAGCCGGGGGAGCTGAGCGCAACTCTCTTGATTGAGATTACCGACGGCGACAAGATGCAAGAATGGCTGGATCGGTTTATGGGGCTCGATCGCGGCCGGACGGTTTCGATCCGGGCCGGACAAGACAACGTGTTCGGGGAGTTCGAGGGAGGGCGCAGCCACGAGACCAAGATCAGCGCGGTTCACTTCGTCCGTTTCCGGCCGACCGCGGCGATGATCGATGCCTTTGCCGACCTCCGAATGCCGGTGACCCTTGCCGTAGATCACGCGGACTATCACGCCGAGGCAACAGTGCCAGGCACGATGCGGGAAGAGTGGCTCTCCGATTTGAGGACGTAGAGCACAAACAATGCCTCCTGTCCTGTTGACCAAACGCATCGAATTTGCTGCAGCGCATCGGTATGTCCGTCCGGAATGGGACGAGGCGAAAAACCGCGCGACGTTCGGGGCGTGTTACAACGCGCCGGGGCACGGCCACAATTACTTGCTGGAGGTGACGGTCGCCGGTGAAGTTGATGTGAAAACCGGTATGGTCGTCAACCTCTTTGATTTGAAGCGCGTGTTGCTGCACGTGTTGGAGGAGTTCGATCACAAACATATGAACCTCGATCTGCCGTATTTTCGCGAGCGAATTCCTACGTCGGAAAACATCGCCCGCGTGCTCTGGAAAAAACTCGAGGTTCAACCGGACATCGGAACGCTGCACGCCGTCCGCTTGTATGAAGACGAAGATCTTTACGCTGATCTGACAGCCGAGGCCGGGCTGGACAGGGCGACCGTGACGCGCCGGTACCAGTTTTCGGCGGTGACAGGCCAAGAGCCGGCCACCGGCGCCACGCGCTGGTCTGGACACCGGTTCGATCTGTTTCTCTCGGTGCAGGGAGCGATTGATCCGATCACCGGCATGGTGACAGACATTGTGGCGCTTGATCGGCTCGCGCATCGGGAGATCGTGGAGCGATTGGACGGAACAAATTTGTGGGCATCCCTCGGGCCAGACGGCAGCACAGGGGAGCGATTAGTCGAAGACATCTGGACCCGGCTCACCGGGTCAGTTTCCCCAGGCAGACTGACACGGGTCCGGTTGGTACAAAGCCGCGACTTGGTGTTCGACTATGTCGGTTCATCGGTGTAGGCCATGATGAAAAGGCTTCTCGTGGTCATTGTGTGGCTTGCCTTCATGATCGGCGGCACTCTTCCCTGCCTGGCCGGCCAGGAGGAACAATCCGTCGAGAAGACGATTCGAGCCGCGCTCAACGGTGCGGCCTCCTTCGCCGACACCCGCGACAGGTCCGGAGTGTTGAGGTGGTATGCCAAAGACTATCGCGGCATTCAAGATGGTGAGTGGGAAGACCTCTCGGCGGTCGAACAATGGCTCGCAGCCTATGAAGAAGAATTAAAAAGGGGAAGCCGGGTCCGTTTCGTGGGCGAGGCATCCGACGTGGTTGCCCGCGTGTCCGGGGCCACTGCCTGGGCCACTTACGATTACGTCTTTCACGCGTCAAGCGAAGGTGAGCTCAAGGGGCAGGATATGGGGAAGTGTACGGCCCTGCTGAGAAAAGAGGGTACCGGTTGGCTGATCTATCATGAACACTGCTCAAAGAAGAGAGCGGGCGCGCGACCATGACCAGCATAGGGGAGAAACCATGAGGCCGTTCTCCCCGAATCCGATCGAAACGACCGAACCCATCGGCCAAATGTCCGGCTGCCGGCATCGCAATTCGCCCGCATCCTCAGCCATTCCCTTGCGCCTCCTGCCTCGGTCATTGCTCCTGTCCCAATGACACGCATCTCGTCCGCAATCATTGCCGGGTTGTGCGCAGGGAGTCCTGGCCGGCCCGCTCAGCTGCTGTGCGAACGCAGCACGTTCGCCGCCTTCGGAATACTCGGGAACGGGCGTCTCCTCAGCGCTATCGTAGAAGATGATCGGAGATCAGCGCGGCAAGTTCCGCCGCGTCCACCTTACCTTCCCTCGTCAACAACAGTTTCCCGTTGGAGAAGAAATGGGTAGTGGGGTAGGACTCGAACGAATGCATTCTCTTGATTTCACGACAGCGACCCGGAACGTGCATTTTGGCTTTGCCGAACTTTACATCCGGAAATTTAGCCGCGGCCTCTTCCAGGATCGGATCGTATTCATTGCAGGGTTCGCATGTGGCCAATCCGTAGGCCACCACCGATGCCTTCGCCTCGGCGAATTCCTTGTAGTTGGCGTCGCTCACTTCCTCGACGGTACCGGCCATCGTAAATCCGCTCTGCGCGCTGAAGCCCGAAAGCCGAAAGGTCGGAAAATGGGCTGCCCATTTTCCGACCTTCGGACTGCGTGATCGACTAATTCAGCTTTTGCAATGCGCTCAGAATTTCTTTGTCGTCACGGGCGGTCTTGATTTCCTGTACCTTGACATACCCGACCTTCCCGTTTTTGTCCACGATGACGGTCGCTCTCTTGGAACAGTTGAGCGGCTCAAAATACAACCCGTAGGCTTTACTGACGGTCCGATGCATGTCCGCGAGCAACCGGTGCTTCAGGCCGAGCGAATCGGCCCATGCCTTGTGCGAGAAAAAGCTGTCGGTGCTGATGCCGAACACTTCGGTATTGGCCGACTGAAATTGGGGAAAGTCGTCGGTCAAGCACTTGTTTTCGCCCGTACAGACTGGGCTCCAATCCAGGGGATAGAAAGCGAGCACGACGTTTTTCTTGCCACGGTAGTCGCTGAGCTTCACATCCTTCTGGTCCTGGTCCTTTAAGGTGAAATCCGGTGCTGTATCGCCCACTTTGATCTCTGATGCCACGTCACTCATCGGGACCCTCCTCCTAGGTTAAACAACCAGCTACATCAAGGTTGGTAGCATGATGCTTTCCTGGAAGTCAACGGTCCTGAAGACCCAGACTCGGCCCGGTTTTGATGCGATCGAGCAAGTATGCGGGAGTCAAAAGGCTACTTCGCGGAGGATAACCAGCTTGCCGCCCGGGGAGATCGTCCGGTGCCGTGTGATGCGGGCCGTCAGTCCGAGCGACGGCAACTGGACGGTCGATCCCACTTTCGGATTCTGTCCCGTCCTCAGGATTTCATCGGCCGCCGCCAGTAATCGTTCCGCTGCTCCCGTCGCCGGCAGGCCCTTGGCTTGGAACGTCTCAAGATCGTCAAGTGCGAATTTTCCCAGCCCCAGCGTGTATGACCACTCTCGCTCCGGATCGTCACCGTGGGTGACTGCCACATGGTCTGCCGTTCGGAAAATGGACAGGGAGCGGTCCTGCCAATCCGAAGGATTGAGGTACGCTTCTGTCGCGAGATCGTACGCAGTCCCCTGAGTAAGCAAAGTCAGCCCGCGGGCCAGTCTCGCTGCGAACAGGACTGTATCCGCTGCGTCTTTGGGGGTGACCGCTGACGGGGCGATAGCGCCCATCTGCTTATGTTCCCAGGCGAGTTGTTGCAGGATCGGTGCGACCTGGTCGCCGGGGAACGGAATGACAAGATGCGCTGTCCAGGGACCATGCCCGGCCTGCCAGGCGTCCGGCTCGTTCTGCGCAGGCCGGATCGTCAGAGGGCCGCCGTACTGCACATCGTACCAGGTGCGCAATTCGTCGGGCGCCGGCGCCGGCCCGCCATATCCGATAAAAAACAGCGGCGGTCGGCGAGCGGAAGGCTTCGGCGCTTTCTTGCGTATTCTCATGGAGACGGGGCGGGCGGCCTATTTGCCGCTCTTGCGGGCCTTGCGGCGATCCTCGGGATTCAACAATCGCTTCCTGATCCGCAGGTTTTGCGGGGTGACCTCGACGAGTTCGTCCTGACCGATGTATTCCAACGCGAACTCCAGGGTCATTTCGCGGGGAGGAGTGAGAACGAGTGCTTCGTCTGAGCCGGAGGCGCGCATGTTCGTGAGATGTTTTTCCTTGCAGACGTTCACGTCCAAATCTTCTTCTCTGCTGTTCTCCCCCACCACCATTCCGCGGTAGACTTCGACGCCCGGTCCGATGAACATCGCGCCGCGTTCCTGTGCCATGAACAGCGCGTAGGCCGTGCTGGTTCCGTCTTCGAAGGCGACGAGCGAGCCGTGCGGCGCGACCGCCAAATCGCGTTCTTCAGCCGGTTCGTAGGCTTTGAAGACATGGTGCATGATCACTGTGCCTCTGGTGCGGGCTAGCAGAATGTTCTTCAACCCGATGATGCCGCGGGTCGGGATATGATACTCCAGGTGCATCTCGCTGGCGCTGCCCTCGGCGTGAATCAGCTTCATGTGGCGCAATTCGCCGCGCCGTTTGCCGATTTCTTCGATCACCGTGCCTTGATACTCGGACGGGACCTGCACGGTGAGCTCCTCGTAGGGCTCGGTGACCTTGCCGCCGTCGCGATGTAGAATGACTTCCGGCTGCGACACTTGCAGTTCGTAGCCTTCCCGCCGCATCTGCTCGATTAACACCGCCAAGTGCAGTTCGCCGCGGCCGGCCACGAGAAAGCGATCGGGGCTGTCGGTTTCCTGCACGCGCAGCGACACGTTGGTTTCCAGTTCCTTGAACAGCCGCTCCCGCAGATGACGGGAGGTAAGGAACTTTCCCTCACGCCCCGCGAAGGGACTGTTGTTGACCGAGAAGGTCATCTGCACCGTCGGTTCGTCGACGGTGACGCGCGGCAGCGCGAGGGGATGTTCCGGGTCGGCGAGCGTGTCTCCGATGCTGACCTCGGGCAAGCCGGCCACGGCGACGATTTCGCCGGCCTCGGCCCGTTCCACGTCGGTTCGTTCCAGTCCGGAAAAGACGGCGAGATCCGAGACTTTTCCAACGATCGACCCGCCGTTCTTGGTTAGAATGGTGACGTTCTGGCGCCGCACGATCGATCCGGACTGCACTTTGCCGACTCCCATCTTCCCCTTATAGGGATCGTGGGCCAGGGCAAGCACGAGAATTTGCAGGGGGGCATCCGCGCTGATCGACGGGGCCGGGATTTGCTCGAGCACCGTGTCCAGCAGGGGAGATATGTCGCTGCCCGGCTTGTTCGCGTCCAGCGTGGCGACACCCTTGATCGCGGAGGTATAGACGATCGGAAAGTCCAGTTGCTGGTCGGTGGCGCCCAAGTGGACGAACAAATCGAAGGTGCGATTCACCACGTCGTCGATAACCGCGTCCGGGCGGTCGATTTTGTTGATCACAACGATGGCCCGGTGGCCGAGAGTGAGCGCTTTGCGCAGGACGAACGTCGTCTGCGGCATAGGACCTTCCTTGGCGTCCACGAGCAGCAGCACGCCGTCGACCATGCGCAGCGTACGTTCCACCTCCCCGCCGAAATCCGCGTGCCCCGGTGTATCGACGATGTTGATCTTTACGTCCTTGTACATGACGCTGGCGTTCTTGGCGCGGATGGTGATGCCTCGTTCCCGCTCCTGATCCATCGAATCCATGATGCGCTCGCCCATGTCTTCGATTTTGCGGTGCACTCGCGTCTGGCGAAGCAGTGCGTCAACGAGCGTCGTTTTGCCGTGGTCCACGTGCGCGATGATCGCAATGTTTCGAATATCCTCGCGGCGTTTTTGCGGCGGACGGGGATGGGTGCCGGATGAGATGTGTGGTTGCATAATGGACGCTCGCCTCGTGCAAAAAAAAGACGCCCCGAACTCCAGGCGTCGCGCGTGAGTATATCCGATGCGTCATGCGTTTCACAAGTCGGGACGCAGCCGAAGCGCTCGGACGGCTTTGGCCGCGCGCTTGAGTTTTGCGAGGATGCATTGTATGGTGATCCGGCGACGCCCCCCATGATCATCCCCATGATCCCCGCAGGAGCAGTGCCCTCATGCCGCCCGATGACATGCCGCCCGACGACCGATTTATAGAGATCCAGGACCGCCCCGTGCGACGCTGGCGCTGGTGGCATTTTACACTGGTCGGCGTCGCCGCCTCGGTCATATTGGGAGCCGCAACGGTCGCCGGCGTCATCTGGTATTTTTCTCAGGATCTGCCCTCGCTCGATCTGCTCGAAAATTACCAGCCCAGTCTCGTCACGCGGGTGTATTCGGACGATAAACGGGTGATCGGGCAATTCTTCATCGAGCGCCGTCTGTTGACGCCGATCGCCGACGTGCCGAAAAACCTTACTCAGGCCGTCATCGCGGTGGAGGATGCCCGCTTCTTCGAACACCCGGGATTGGACTATATCGGCATCCTGAGGGCGGCCTGGACCAATGTGCGTCGGCGCGGACGCGTCGAAGGCGCGAGCACGATTACCCAACAGTTGGCCCGCTCGCTGTTTCTCTCGCCCGAACGCACGATCGACCGGAAAATACGCGAGTTGATCCTCGCGTATAAGATGGAGCTCGTGCTGACAAAGGAACAGATCCTCGAGCTTTATCTCAATCAAATCTATTTCGGGCAGGGCGCCTACGGCGTTGCTGCCGCGGCGCAGACCTATTTCGGCAAAGAGCTCCCGAAACTGACGCTGGCCGAAGCGGCCTTTCTCGCCGGCCTGCCGAAATCTCCAAGCCACTATTCTCCTTTCAAAGCCTACGACCGGGCCAAGAAACGCCAGGAGCACGTGCTGAGCCGCATGGAGGAATCGGGCTTTGTCACCACGCCGGAACGCGAGCGGGCCGTGGCCGAAGTGCTTAATTTCAGGCGTCCTGGAACGGAACATTTGGCTCCGTACTTCGTCGAATATGTCCGGCAGTTGGTGATCGCGGAGTACGGGGAAACGATGGTGTACAAGGGCGGCCTGGAGATCTTCACGACGTTGAACGTGGAGATGCAGCGGTCGGCGGAGGCTTCGTTCGGAGCGGGCTTGCGTGATTTGGACAAGCGACAAGGATGGAGAGGGCCTCTCCGGGCGGCCATACCCACTCAGCCGGTGACGACGTCCTCCGGAGAAGCTCAACCGAGCAAGCCTTCCGAGTTTCTCGAAGGCACGGTGGGCAAAGTCGGAAAGGATCATTACGTGGTCCAGGTAGGCGAGGTCACCGGCAAGTTGATGCTCGAGGACATGGCCTGGGCCAAACGCCGCCTCAAAGGGTCGGATCCGACACGGGATGTTGCGGTCACTCAGAATCTCAAACAAGTTTTGAAGCCAGGCGATGTGATCGAGGTGTCGATAAAAAAAACCGATCGCGACCAGACCTATTTCCGTCTGGAGCAGACGCCGCTGGTCGACGGCGGGCTGGTGGCGGTCGATCCCAAGACCGGCGCCATTCGGGCGATGGTCGGCGGCTACGACTTTTTGCGCAGCGAATACAACCGTGCCGTGATGGCTCACCGCCAGCCTGGATCGGCCTTCAAGCCGATCATCTATGCGACCGCGCTCAGCCAAGGCATGAGCCCGGCGTCCGTGATTCTCGATGCACCCGTCGTGTACGAGGAGGAGGAAGAGGAAAAAATCTGGAAGCCCGAAAACTACGGCAGGAAGTTCCACGGCATCGTGAGTCTGCGGGATGCTCTGTCCCAATCCCACAATCTGGCGACGGTCCGACTGCTTGAGAAGGTCGGGATCCGCAACGTGATCGAATTCGCTCGCACCATTGGGATCACCAGCCCGCTCGCCCCGGACCTTTCACTGGCGCTCGGCTCTTCGTCTGTCGGGCTGCTCGAATTGACCTCGGCGTACGGAGTATTTCTCAACCAGGGTACGCGGACGGAGCCCTATGCCATCGCCATGGTCAAAGACAATGCCGGAAAGGTGCTGAAGCAAGCGTCCGCGGAACCCCACGAGGTGATCGCGAAGGAAACCGCCTACCTGATTACTAATATGATGGAAGATGTCGTCCAGAGAGGCACCGGCCAGGCGGCTAAGGTGATCAACCGACCGATTGCGGGCAAGACCGGCACGACCAACGAGTATACCAATGCCTGGTTCATCGGCGGCGCTCCCAACCTGACCACCGGCGTCTACGTAGGGTTCGACGATCGCCGGCCGCTGGGGGAGGCGGAGTCCGGCTCGCATGCCGCCTTGCCGATCTGGATCAACTTCATGAAGGAAGCGGTCAAGCAATTGCCGGTTGTGCCGTTCGAAATTCCGGAAGGCGTCATGTTCGTCAAGGTAGACCCGGCGACGGGGCTCTTGGACTCGGAGCAAGAAGGGCAGGCAGGGACGGTGGAACTTTTTGCCAAAGGAAGCGAACCGACTCAGGCGGCGACCAAACGGCTGGATCCGATGGAGTTCTATAAGCTCGATCAGATTCCCGAGGGACCTACCGTCAGTCCCGATGGGGTGGACGGCGGGACGGTACGGACGGAGGACGAGCACCAGGAGTTTCGCTAGGACCTGGCGTCTTGGTATTCTTCATGCCAGGCCATTTGGATCGCTTCGAGCAGCTTCTCGTTCGATTTCTTGGGATCATCCTTGAAATCGGGCAGTCCCACCACCCAGCTATGCAGATCGGTGAACCGGACCGTCAGGGGATCGGTGTCCGGATGCTCTTCCGCCAAACGGATGGCGATATCTTCCGCGTCCTGCCATTTCAGATCCATGTTGCCTCCAGACAGGTCATCGGCCCGCACCGCCGATAGAACTTACCGGTCTCCCGTTACAATCTGTGAGAGCTTCTTGTTCTCCAGTGCCTCTTTCAGCGACGTATCCATCAGAACTTCGGCGAGGTGATGGGTGGCCTGTTCGACCTCCGTGATTCTCGCCCTGATCGCCTTGTGGTCGTCGCCCCCTTTTGCCTCGGAGAGGGTACGCATGGAAGCGGCGATGGCGTCCGATTCCTCCGACGTGACCAGATGCCCCCCGAGTTTCAGCGCCTTCTGCGTTGCGTTTAGGATGGCATCCGCCTCCGTCCTGGCCTCGATCAGTTGCCGGGCCTTGAGATCCTCTGCGGCGAATTTGAACGATTCGCCGATCATGCGCTCCACTTCCTCGTCGGAGAGGCCGTACGACGGTTTCACCGCGATGGATTGGCTCTCGCCGGTGCGGATGTCTTTCGCCGATACGTTGAGGATTCCGTTGGCGTCGATCAGGAAGTTGACTTCGATCCGCGGCACGCCGGCCGGCAACGGAGGTACTTTGAGCTGAAAGCGTGCCAGGCTGCGGTTGTCCTTCACCAGCTCCCGTTCGCCCTGCAAAATGTGGATATCAACCGAGGTTTGGCCGTCCACGTAGGTCGTGAACATTTCTTTCGCGCTCGTCGGGATCGTCGTGTTTCGGCGGATGAGCGTGCTCATGACTCCGCCCATCGTTTCAATGCCGAGCGAGAGCGGCGTCACGTCCAACAACAGCATGTCGGTCGTCCCGCCGCTGAGGATGTCCGCTTGTACGGCGGCGCCCAACGCCACGACTTCATCGGGGTTCAAATTACAGTGCGGCTCCTTCCCGAACAACTCCCGCACCAGCCGGCGCACCAGCGGCATGCGAGTCACCCCGCCGACTAAGACTACTTCGTCCACGTCCTTTGGAGAGAGCCCGGCATCCTTCAGGGCCGCGCGGCAGGGGCCCAGCGTCCGTTCCACCAGGTCCAGTGTCAGGCGTTCGAGCTCCTCTCGCGTGAGGCCGTACGTGAATCGCCCCTTCCCTTCGGGCAAATCCAGCGCGACGGCAGTTTTCAGTTCACTGGAGAGCCGAATCTTGGCCTGTTCCGCTTCCAATCGCACCGCCTGCATATGGTCTGGATACTGGTTCAGGTCGATACCATGGCGTGACCGTATTTCTTTGACGAACACATCGGCGAGCCGCCGGTCGAGATCATCGCCGCCCAGGTGGGTATCGCCGTTCGTCGCCAGCACTTCAAAGATGCCGTTCTTCAGCTTCAAAAGCGAGATGTCGAACGTGCCGCCGCCGAGGTCGTAGACGGCGATCGTGCCTTGCGTGCGCTTCTGCAGCCCGTAGGCGAGCGAAGCAGCCGTGGGCTCGTTGATGATGCGGAGCACCTCCAGACCGGCGATCATACCGGCGTCCTTCGTAGCTTGCCGCTGGCTGTCGTTGAAGTAGGCGGGCACGGTGATGACGGCTTTGGTGATGCTTTCTCCCAAATCCGCCTCGGCCCGTTGCTTCAGCTCTTTCAGAATCATGGCGGAGATCTGCGGAGGCGAATAGGTTTTGTCGCCGATCTGAATGCGGATCACTCCGCCGGTTTCGTGCAGCTGGTACGGGAAGAACGCCAGCTCGTGTCGCACGTCGGCCAGGCCTTTGCCCATGAACCGTTTGACCGAATAGACCGTGCGTTCGGGAGTCCGGATCAAGTGCTGTTTCGCGGGATCACCGACGAGCAAACCGTTGTCCGTGAGGGCGACGACGGACGGCACCATCGAACGGCCGTTCCGGCCGGTGATCACGCGGGGCTCCCCTTCGTGCATGTACGCGACGAGCGAATTCGTCGTTCCTAAATCGATTCCGACAATCCGTGGCATGGTGATGCTTATCCGATCGTGCCGGCGAGGTCGTTGACGATATTCTTGACGTAGGTGCGATTGGAGAGGATTTCGCGCATTTCTTTCAGGATCGCGTTTTTCTCCTGACGGGCCGTGTCGCTCTGTCCTTCCTGAACCCGGTCCCAATGGTCGAAGAGCTCGAAAAGCCGGTCTTCCATGTCGCGCTGGCGCTGTTCCAGATGCTTGCGTTCTTCCTCCAGTTTGGCGCGGAGCGGTTTCCGCTCCTTCGAGTCGGAAGGCTCAAGACCTCGGTACTCTTCCAGGGTGTCTTGAAGCTCCAGGATCTCCTCGAACAGGTCGGCGGGCGGCTGGTTGCGGATCTCCTTGGCGGAGCCGGCCTCCAACCGGATGAGATATTCTGCCCGTTGAATCGGGTCTTTCAGCGTGCGATACGCCGTGTTGAGCAGCGCAGAGTTCCCCAGGCTGATGGATTGCTCGGCGTCGCTTTTCGTCTGGTAGAAATCCGGGTGAAACGAGCGGCTGAGCTCGTAAAATTTGTTCTCCAGCTGAGCCGCATCGATCGACAGCTGCCGGGGAAGCCCCAGGCAGGTGAAGTAGTCCAGCTCTTTGGACAGCGGCTGAACCTTGACGCATCGCTCGCAAAAATATTCGCCCGAGACTTCGGATTGACAATGCCAGCACATGCTGCGCGCCATCTGCAGCTCGGATCGCTGGCTCGGATGCGTATGGGCTCGCTGTTCCATCGAGAGTATGGTCGATTCCGTTACGCCGAAAAGGACTCGCCGCACCCGCAGGTTTTTTGGGCGTTGGGGTTGACGAACTTGAAGGAGCCACCCATCAAATCCTTGTGGAAGTCCAGTTGGGTGCCCTGCAAGTAGATGGCGCTCTTTGCGTCCACGATGATCTTGACGCCATCGAACTCGTAGACCTGATCGTATTGGCCGATCTTGTCGTCGAAGTTAATAGTGTAGCTGAGCCCGGAGCAGCCGCCCCCTTTCACCCCAAGCCGCAGACCGCCCTCCGTAAGGCCCTGGACGTTCATCAGGCGCTTCACTTCGTTCAAGGCCGATTCGCTGAGCGTGATGACCTGGCCTTCTGCTGCATTCGTCGCGTCCATCGTACATCCCCCTCCGCGTTACGTGGTTTCCGCCGGCTGCTCGACGTCCGCCGGTTGCTTGACGTCCGCTTTCTTCTTGTAATCGTTCAGCGCCGCCTTGATGGCGTCTTCCGCGAGGACGGAACAGTGGATCTTCACCGGCGGCAGGTTCAGTTCATGCACGATGTCGGTGTTTTTGATCTTCTGCGCTTCTTCCAGCGTCTTGCCCTTGAGCCACTCGGTGGCGAGGCTCGAACTGGCGATGGCCGACCCGCACCCGAACGTCTTAAACTTCGCGTCCACGATCGTATCGTCCTGGACCTTGATCTGCAGCTTCATGACATCGCCGCACTCCGGGGCCCCCACGATGCCCGTGCCGACCCCGTCCTCGTCTTTCTTGAAGCTCCCCATGTTCCTGGGGTTATTGAAGTGATCGACCACCTTGTCGCTATAGGCCATGATAACCTCCGGTAGTGATGCAATATGGTTGCGGGATCGACCCGTCAGTGAGCCGCCCACTGAACCGATTTCAGATCGATGCCTTCCTTCGCCATCTCGTAGAGCGGGGACATCTCCCGCAGTTTCGAGACAATCTCGATAATCTTTTTAATCGTATAGTCAATCTCTTCGTCCGTCGTGAAACGTCCGAGGCCGAACCGGATCGAGGAATGGGCCAGGTCGGTGCCTACCCCGAGCGCCCGGAGCACATAGCTGGGCTCCAAGGTGGCCGAGGTGCAGGCCGAGCCGGATGACAAGGCGATTTCCTTGCAGCCCATCAACAACGACTCCCCTTCGACATAGGCGAAGGAGAGATTGAGATTGTGCGGAAGACGATGGGTGGGGTGGCCGTTGAGGTACACCTCCTCCAGTGCCGAGGTGATGCCGGCTTGCAGGCGGTCTCGCATCGCAGCGAGGCGGACTCCTTCCGCCGCCATCTCCTGCCCGCACAGCTCACAGGCCTTCCCAAATCCGACGATCAACGGCACGGGGAGCGTGCCGGACCGCATGCCGCGTTCGTGGCCCCCTCCGTCCATCTGAGCTGCGATCCGGACGCGGGGGCTCTTCTTCCTCACGTACAGGGCCCCGACACCTTTCGGCCCGTAGATTTTATGGGCCGAGAAGGACATGAGATCGATGCCCATCTCCTGCACGTTCACGGGAATCTTTCCGACCCCTTGCGTGGCGTCGCAGTGGAAAAGAACCCCTTTCTCCTTGGCGATCTTCCCGATTTCCTTGATCGGGTTGATCGTGCCGATTTCGTTGTTCGCCAGCATGATCGAAATGAGGATGGTCTTGTCGGTAACGGCGTTGCGGACGTCGTCCGGGCTTACCATCCCCTGCTTGTCCACCGGAAGGTACGTCACGTTGACGCCGCGCTTGGCCTCCAGGGACTTGGCGGTATCCAGCACAGCCCGGTGCTCGGTAGAAGAGGTGATGATATGGTCGCCCTTCTCCTTGTACATTTCGAGCACGCCCTTCAGCGCCAGATTGTCGGACTCGGTCGCGCCGCTGGTGAACACGACTTCCTTGGAGTCGCACTGAATCAGGCGCGCGATCTGTTTCCGCGCGTTCTCCACCGCTTCTTCGGCCTCCCAGCCAAAAGCATGGTTCCGGCTGGCCGCGTTTCCGAATTTCTCGACGAAATAGGGAAGCATCGCGTCTAACACGCGCGGGTCCATGGGAGTTGTGGAATGGTTGTCCAGGAAAATGGGGAACTTCATCGCTCGACTCCTTCTGCCGTGGTAAGGGACTGCACGGTAATGAGTGGGGTGCCGCCCATCATGTCCTGCAGCGTCATGTTGTTTAGAAGCTGATAAATGCTGTCCTGCACTTTCAGCAGCGGCGTCCTGATCGTGCAATGTTCGCGTTGCATGCACAACTCGCCTTCCTTTTCATGCGAGCAGTCCGTGATGCCCAGCGGACCTTCGATGGTTTCCAGCACGTGGGCGATGGTAATTTCCCGCGCGCTGCGGGCCAGGAGATATCCGCCCTTGGGGCCGTTGTGGCTTTCGATCAAGCCGCTCTTGGCCAGCGTCTGAAGGACCTTCGCAAGGAGCTCAACCGGGATGTTGTACTCCTCCGCGATTTCCTTGGTATTCACCACACGGCCCGGTGTCAGGTCGCCGAACTGCACTGAGGCGATGTGCTGAAGAGCCATCAACCCGTAATCAGCTTTTTTGGAAAATTTCAGCATTGCCTATTGCCGATAACGCAAGTCGGAGACTATAATGATCTCCGATCAAACAAGTCGGACATAACGTATCACGGGCCTTTCAACTCTGTCAACATAAAGAAACCTGCGGGCCAGCTGAACCAAAGAAACCTTGGAACCTTTTAAGACTCGGGAAAGGAACGGTCATGGGAGGAACTAACCCGTATATCGAGAAACCTGACTATGAATTGCCCCAAAAGACTTACACGGTCACCTATATACAGCCGGACGGTGAGGTCACCAAAGTGGAAGTGCAACCGGACAAGATCCCGTATGGCCCGACCGGACTCCCGGGGAGCATTCTCGACATTGCCATGGGAAATGGGATTGAATTGGAGCATGTCTGCGGCGGCGTCTGCGCCTGTTCCACCTGCCACGTCGTCGTGAAGCAGGGTTTGGAAACCTGCAATGAAGGGACGGACGATGAGTTCGATCAACTGGAAGAAGCACCGGTCACGACACTCCAGTCGCGCCTGGGCTGTCAATGCGTGCCGAACGGAACGGCGGACATCGTCGTCGAAATCCCGGCGGTGAACAAGAACCTCGTCAAAGAAGGCCACTGACTGCAGATTCCCGCTTCACGAGCTCACGCTGACCTCCGTAACCTGTACAACGACCAGTCTGCATGTTATAGATACCGCCCTTTGCCGCGCTACGAGCAATGAACATGAGCCAGGTCCGAGTCAGATTTGCCCCGAGCCCCACCGGCTACCTCCACATCGGAGGAGTTCGGACGGCGCTGTTCAATTGGCTCTACGCCAGGCAACAGAAGGGGATCTTCATACTCCGCATCGAGGATACCGACCAAAGCCGCTCGACCGATGAATCGATCCAAGCCATTCTCGAAGGCATGGCGTGGGTCGGCTTGGACTGGGACGAAGGCCCCTTTCGCCAGACGGAGCGCATGGAGCTCTATCGCTCCCATGGGCTCCGGCTGTTCGAGCAGGGCAAGGCATACTGGTGCGTCTGCACACCTGAAGCATTGGAGGCTCGACGGAAGGAGGCGGAAGCCAAGGGACTTTCGCCCAAGTACGACGGCCGTTGCCGCGCTCTCGGGATCACCAAGCCGACTCAGGAAGCTGCGTTGCGATTCAAGGCGCCGCAAGAGGGCCAGACGGTCGTGGACGATCTCATCAAGGGACGGGTGGTGTTCGACAACAACGTACTCGATGATCTGGTCATCCTGCGTTCAAACGGCTATCCGACGTATAACTTCTCCGTGGTGGTGGACGACGGGTTGATGAAGATCACGCACGTGGTCCGTGGAGACGATCACTTGACCAATACGCCGCGTCAGCTTCCGATGTTCGAAGCGCTCGGATTTCCAATTCCCCGATTCGGCCATTTGCCCATGATTTTGGGACCGGACAGGACCAGGCTTTCCAAACGACACGGCGCCACCTCCATCATGGCGTACAAGGAGATGGGATATCTGCCCGAAGCGATGGTCAACTATCTGGTCCGGCTCGGCTGGTCGCACGGCGATCAGGAGGTGTTCTCTCGGGAGGAGTTGATCGAAAAGTTTTCGTTTGATCACGTGCAGAAATCCTCGGCGGTGTTCAATCCGGACAAGCTGCTGTGGATGAACGCGCACTACCTCCAGCATTCCGACCCCAGCCGGATCGCTGAAGCATTGGTGCCGTTGCTAGAACAGGCCGGCTTGAAGGCCGAAATTGAAGCGGTTACGCCGGAGTGGATGCAGCGGCTGATCGTCATGGTCCGCGAACGGACGAAGACGCTGATGGAGATGGTCCATTGGGTCAAGCCGTATTTTGGGCACGCCGTTCCATACGAAGAAGAGGCGGCGAAGAAATTTCTCACGCAGTCCACCGTTCCGGTGTTGCAGGAATTGGTCGCCACGTTCGAGAAGTTTCCCGCGTTGTCCAAAGCGGAATGGGAAGAGGCCTTCAAAAAGTTGGTGGAGCAGAAAGGCTTGAAGATGGGACAGCTCGCGCAACCCGTGCGGGTCGCTTTGACCGGCCGCACGGCGAGCCCGGGGTTATTTGAAGTGATGGAGCTGTTGGGACGGGAGCGGACCCTGCTGCGCCTGCGGAAAGGGATTGAACGCGCGAGTGCCGCGCAGGCTTGACTGTCCGCCAGTCCATATATTACGTTGAGCGCCGGGTTGGGGGATCGTCTAGTGGTAGGACGTCAGACTCTGGATCTGACTACCCAGGTTCGAATCCTGGTCCCCCAGCCATTTAAGATTCGAAACGAACCACGGGCCTGCTCCTTGTCGGAGTAGGCCCGTGGCTTTTTGGGCTGCTCATTTTCCAATCGCAGCCGCTGCTTCCTCCCCGGAGCTAAGCCCCGCCCAGACGCCCGCCGGTAGTCGGATCAAAGAGATGACAGGCAGACTCGGCCTCCGACAGCGATAGGCTGACACGATCGCCCGGCGAGATGTGGAGGGCCCGGGACCCCGCGCCCACGAGGAGCCCATCTTTCGGATGCCGGCCGACTTCCACCGTGACCCACGTCTGCCCGCCGGACAATTCGACCAAGCGTACGATCCCGGATCCGACGCGCTCGATCTTTTCGGAAAGCTCCGATGTGGAAGGTTCGTCGCCAATTATCAAGCTCTCCGGGCGGATCCCAAGGACGACGGATTGTCCCTCGTGTGCTCGAAGTGAAGGGAGACAGATCGGCAGGTCGAACAGCGGTGTCCGAGCTCCGCCGTCCTTGATTTTAGCTTCCAGCATATTCATCGAAGGCGAGCCGACGAATTGTGCCACGAACCGATTGGCCGGGCGATCGTACAGTTCCCGGGGCTTGCCCACTTGTTGCAGCCGCCCGCGATCCAGCACGGCAAGGCGATCCGCCAGCGTCATGGCTTCCGTCTGATCGTGCGTCACGTAGATCATCGTGATGCCAAGCTGATCATGCAACCGCCGCAACTCGGTACGCATGACGGCTCGGAGTTGCGCGTCCAAATTGGAAAGCGGTTCGTCCAGTAAAAAAACCCTCGGTTGCCGGCTCAACGCGCGGCCCAAGGCCACCCGTTGGCGTTGTCCGCCCGACAGCTCCCGCGGCCGTCGATCCAACACTCCGCTGATGCCCAGCAGCTCTGCAATCCGCCCGACCTCCGAAACGATCTGCGCCTGTGTGAGTCCGGTTTGTCGTTTTACTACCCGTAGGGGAAACGCCAGATTGTCCGCCACGGTCATGTGCGGATACAACGCATAGCTTTGAAACACCAGCGCGACGTCGCGATCCCGGGGAGAGAGCGGAGTGACGTCTTGGCCGTCGAACAGAATGCGTCCGGCCGATGGCGCTTCGAGCCCCGCGATCAAATGCATGATGGTCGATTTGCCGCAGCCCGAAGGCCCGACCAGAATAAAAAGTTCGCCGTCGCGTACCGTCAAAGACAATTCGGGGATGACCTCGCGCCCCCTGAATCGCTTGCAGACTCCGTCGAGCGTTACTTCTGCCATGACGTCCTGTCGCTTTTCGGCGGCATGGTCATCCTTTCACGCTGCCGGCCGTCAGACCGGCGACGATGGAGCGCCGAAACAGGAGCGCAAGGACGACAATGGGCGCCGTAACGATCATGGAGGCGGCGGCCATGTCGCCCCATGGGATTTCATGCAAGCCCGGAAACAGCGCGATGGCCACCGGCGCGGTGCGTGAATTTGGAGTAGCGGTCAACGTGAGCGCGAACATGAATTCATTCCACGAATAGATGAACACCAGCAATGCGGCTACGGCAAGGCCCGGCAAGGCTGCCGGAATTACCACGGATAGCAGCGCCCGGAGGGGGCTGCAGCCGTCCACCCTCGCGGCCCAGTAGAGTTCGCGTGGAACTTGATTGAAGAAGCTCACCAAAATCCAGATTGCGAGCGGCAAGGCAAAGGTCGTGTGGGTGAGGATCAAGGCGGACAAGGTGTCGCGCAGCCCCAGTTCCCTGATGAGCAGATAGAGCGGACTGATGACCGCAATCGGCGGGAACATGGAAATGGACAAGACCAACCCGAGGATGACGCCTTTCCCCCGGATCGGAAGTCTGGCCACGGCAAAGGCGCAGAGCGAACCGAGGATCAGCGCCGCCCCCGTCGTTGCGGCCGCCACGAGGCCGCTGTTCAACAACTCGCGCCAGAGCGTAGAGCCCGCGATCACCGCCGTGTAATGTGCTCCGGTCAGCCTGTCCGGTAGAAGCGGGGGCAGGCGAACGAGGTCGGCGTCCGGCTTGACCGACGTGACCAGTTGCCACAGCGCAGGCCCGAGACAGATTGACGCAATCAGGGCCATGACGAGGACGTCGAACGAGCGGTTCCAGGTCGATTTCATCCAGGCGACTATCATGGTCACTCCTGGAGCCGGGGACGCATGAATAAGAGGTAGATTCCCGTGATCAGGACGATTCCCGCGAACATGATCGATGCCAACGCCGAGCCGTAGCCGAATTGGAGAGTCTGGAACAGCATCGTATAGGCGTAGATCGATAGGGTTTCGGTGCTGTTTCCAGGTCCTCCGCCGGTCAGCACGTACACGGCATCGAACACCCGAAAAGCATCCATGGTCCGGAAGATCAACACGATCAGGATGGCCGGGACCATCAGCGGCAAGGTGATATGGCGAAAAATGGCCCACGTTCCGGCGCCGTCGACGCGCGCGGCCTGATACAGTTCCTGCGGGATGGTCTTCAGTCCCGCAAGGAGGAGCAGCGCCGCGAAAGGAGTCGCCTTCCAAACGTCCATCATGATGGCCGCATGGATGGCCCACCACGGATCGATGAGCCAGCCGACCGGCTCACGCACCACACCTGTGGAGAGCAGCAGATAGTTCAGCAGACCCTGTTCCGGTTGGTAGAGCCATTCCCACATCCGGGCGGACACCACGGTCGGAATGGCCCAGGGCACCAAGACGACGGCCTGCATCCAACTCCCGGCAAGCCCCGGTGTTCCGCCGGTCCGTTCGCTCACTGGTCGGGTAGAGAGCCGATGGAGAAAAAGCGCCAAGCCGAACCCGAGCACCAGCTCGGCCGACACGGAGACTACCGTGAAGTAAAGCGTCGTGGCGCATGCACCCCAAAATCTCCCATCTTGTATCAGCGTGAGATAGTTCTGCCATCCGACGAATTCTTGGATGCCGAAAATCGGAAGACGCCGCTGGAATCCGAGCCACACCGCCCCGGAAATCGGAATGAGCGCGAGCAGGATCAGCAGGCTCAGCGCCGGGGTGGTGAACAGGTAGCCCCAATGCGATTCCGATAGGCTCCAAGAGGCGCGCGCGCGTTCTCTCTGTGGCGGGCGCTCGGTAGCGTGGGCAGGCGTCATGGGCGAATACCGTCCGGTTCTCTTTCTCCGAGGTTCAGGAGCCGAGCCGCCTGCCGACGACCGGAGGCCACTGCGGCAGAGGCGGTTTTTCGTCCCACCAGCGCCGCGCTCAATTCCGGCTGCCAGAGTTGAGACAGCATCAGGTAGTACGGGGTCACCGGCCTGGGTCTCGCATCTCGCAGGACGGGGTATAGATCGACCAACCACGGGTAGGCGGCGAGGAGCGCCTTGTCCTGAAACAAGTCGAGACGGGACGGGTTGTACCCGATTCCCACCGCCAGGCGATGTTGGCTCGCCCGGGACGTGAGGAATCGGATTAATTGTTTCCCCTCTTCCGGATGCGCCGCCTCGCGAGGGATGGTGAGGACCCAGCCACCCAATACCGAAGTAGCCGTCTGGCCTGAAGCCGACGGCAACGGCCCTAACCCGACTTTCCCTCGAAGATCTGAGCCCTCCGATTGATACAGCGGGTAGGCATACGGCCAATTGCGCATGAAGACCGCCCGGCCGGAACCGAAAAAATGCCGCGACATCTCTTCGTCCGCCGTGACGACAAGCCGGGGAGAAATTCCGTCTTCCACCAAGCTGCGCATGAAGGCCAAGGCCGCCGCAGTGCTCTCCGGCGAGCCCTCCAGCAAATCTCCGCCGTACGCCCACATCATCTCCAAGGCATTGCACACCAGGCCTTCATACTGTTTGCCTTGCCATACGAAACCTGCTAGCCGGGGGTTTCCTTCCTTCTCCACGACCGTTCGCGCCGTGTCCACCAATTCCTCCCAGGTGCGGGGCGGTGCGAATCCATAGCGGTCGAGCAAGTCCCGTCGATAGTACAAGACCCCGGCATCGACGTACCACGGCACCCCGTAGATTCGTTGACCGAACACGGCTGCCTGGACTGCATTCGAGAAAAAATGCTCCCGCTCCTGCGGCGGCAAGATTTCATCCAACGGCAGAATCCATCCCGCGCGGGCAAACTCCTGGACCCAAATCGTATCCACCGCCATCACATCAAAAGGGACATGCCGGCTATCGAGCGTGATGGCATAAAACTGGTGCTGTTGATCGGAGGAACTGGGGAGAACTTCCTCACGGACGATGATGCCGGGATGCTGTCGCTCAAATTCGTGAAGCAGGCCGGCCATGATGCGACCCTCGGAACCCATCTTGCCGTGTTTGAACACCAGTACGGTCGGATTCGTCAGGCCCGCTTCCCTGGAGCAAGCGCCGAAGATCAGCAACAAAACGGCAAGCGACATCAATCCGAGGGTAAGGCCTACCGGCCGACGCGGACACTTGCCCTTCGGCGCGGCGGCTGGGGGGAAAAGCCGTGGGTTCATGATCGCTCGCAACGGTGGAGATCCGGAGATCCGGACCCCGCAATGGATGGCTCGTTTCCGCGCGCCGTGGGGAATACCCTGGATCAAGGACCGCGCAATACCCCATATTCACGGGATGAGACGCCCTCTTGCAAGTACGTCGACGACAAACCGACTCCGGGAATTGTCTTAACGGGACGACCAGAAGGGGGGCATGGCGGGTGGATCGACGCCGTGGCGATAGCGTGAAACGGGGACCGGTTCACACGGGAGAACCCAACGCCGGTGGCCGGATACCAAGCCTTCGCTTGCTCGGCGCCCGGCGGGCGAGGACGGGGCGTTATCGGCGCTGCGCTTTGTCGATCTTGGCCCAGGCATCTTTCAGCGTGACCGTCCGATTGAAGACCAGGCTGCCCGCCGACGAGTCCGGGTCCACGCAGAAGTACCCCATTCGCTCGAACTGGTAGCGCTCTCCCGGCGCGGCTTTCGCGAGGGCGGGCTCGACCTTGGACTCGGTCAGCCGTTCCAGCGATTGGGGGTTCAGATACAACGTCCAGTCGTGATCCGACGGGATCTTGGCAAGATCCGTGACGAGCAGGGAATTGTATAAGCGCACCTCCGCATCGAGCGCATGATCGGCCGACACCCAATGAATGGTCGCTTTCACCTTGCGGCCGGCCTGCGGCAATCCGCTTCGCGTGTCGGGGTCATACGTGCAGCGGAGCTCCGTCACCCGGCCCGTCTGCTCGTCCTTCACGACGCCGACGCACTTGATGATGTACGCGTAACGCAGCCGCACCTCGCGTCCCGGCGCCAGCCTGAAGAACTCCTTGGGCGGATCTTCCCGAAAGTCGTCTTGCTCGATGTAGAGGACCCGCGAGAACGGAACTTTCCGCGTCCCCGCCGAAGCGTCTTCAGGATTATTGATCGCATCGAGCTCCTCGACCTGATTCACCGGGTAATTTTCGATGACGACGCGGAGGGGACGCAGCACGCCCATGACCCTGGGGGCGCGCTTGTTCAGGTCTTCCCTGACGAAGTGCTCCAGGAGTTGCACTTCCACGACGGCTTCACGCTTGGCGACCCCGATCGCCTCGCAAAACGCCCTGATGGCTTCCGGAGTATAGCCCCGGCGCCTGAGGCCTTTGATGGTGGGGAGACGGGGGTCGTCCCATCCGTTGACGAGCTTGCGTTCCACCAAATCCAGCAGCTTTCGCTTGCTCATCACGGTGTACGTCAAGTTCAACCGTGCGAACTCAATTTGCTGCGGGCGATCAACCGTTCCGCTCTGCGCGACCACCCAATCATACAGCGGACGATGGTCTTCGAATTCCAGCGTGCAGATGGAATGGGTCACCCCTTCGAACGTGTCGGACAGCGGATGGGCAAAATCATAGGATGGATAGATGCACCAGGCGTCGCCGGTGCGGTAATGCGTGTCGTGGCGGATGCGGTACAGCACCGGATCGCGGAGATTGATATTGGGCGAGGCCATGTCGATTTTCGCGCGCAAGACGTGCGTCCCGTCCGAGAATTCCCCCGCCCGCATGCGGCGGAACAGATCGAGATTCTCCTCCACCGACCGGGTGCGATACGGGCTGTTCGTCCCTGGGTCGGTAAGCGTCCCGCGGTGACGCCGCATCTCCTCGGCGCTCAAACTGTCCACATAAGCCTGGCCGTCGACGATCAACCGTTCGGCCTGCTGATAGATGCGCTTGAAGTAGTCCGAGGCGTAGAACAATTTGCCCTGCCAGTCGAACCCCAGCCAGTGAACGTCTTCCTGGATGGCTTGCACATATTCGGGATCTTCGGTGGTGGGATTGGTGTCGTCCATCCGGAGATGGCAGATCCCGCCAGGATGCTCCTGCGCCAAGCCGAAATTCAGGCAGATGGATTTGGCGTGCCCGATGTGAAGATACCCGTTCGGCTCCGGCGGAAACCGCGTCACGACGCGGCCGCTGTGTTTACCGGCCGCCAGGTCGGCGGCGACGATGTCACGAATAAAGTTGGACGGAGTGGAGGCGTCGTTGGTCGTCATGGATCAGGTTGCAGAGGTTGGTGGTGTTGTACCACAGAGAAGGCTGGTAGCGGAATGGGGCGCAGCCCGGAGGTCAAGCGGTCTGATGGGTCGGCATTTGGATGACGTTGAAGTCTTTCTGCGCGATCAGGTGACCTTCCATCAGCAGACGGAACTCATAGCGGCCGGGGGCCGGGAATACCAGGGCGGGGATGTTGATGCCGAAGTCGGATATTTGGAGCCGATCGGCGATGACAATGTTGGGGAGCGTCGCTCGGCACACCAGTTGCTCCGAGTTGAGATAGATAAGATCGATATCGAAATGATAGGTTCCTTCCGCGTCCGTGAGGCAAAAATACAGTCCCATCTGCTGATGTTGGAAGGGAAAGGCCACCGCCTGTAGGTGAGTAAAGATTCCGATCAGGCTTTTCTTCTTGGTCAGGCTGTCCTCGATGACGTGATCGCAGACCAGAAACGCCTGAACGCTTGGTTTTATGATGTCTGCCATGCGTGGTATTCTACGGCACCCGCGGCGATTCGCCAAAGGGTTCCGTAGTTTTCGGAACGACGCAATGAACTTCTTGCACATGGAGCGGCATGAGAGAACGCAGGGGGCCCCGGTTCAAAGCGGAGTTCCGCATTTTCTTTTCAGGAGAGGACGGGGAGGGAGAGGGAACGCTGTTGGATCTCTCGAAAAACGGGTGCCGAGTGCAATCGGATACGGAAGCCGGCTCGGGATCGGAGGTGGCCGCCTGGATTTACCCTCCCGATCACGACTGGCCGTTGAAGGTCGAGCGGGCCGTCGTCCGTTGGAGCAGACAGCCCGAATTCGGACTGGAATTCATCGATATGCTGCCGGCACAGAAGGAGCGATTACGGCTCGTGCTGGAAGGCAAACGCCTGCGACGCTGACGCATGAATGCACACCGGGTCTCTCGTATCGATATGAAGGAACTAGCCCAAGAGGACGGTGCCTCCGCGATTTTCAAAGATATCCCCGAATAACGTCGGTCCGCCCCCGATACGGCAGTAGTGCGGGGTGATTTCCACCAGCTGCCCCTTGTGTGTATAGAACCTTCCCGACAGAAGTTGAATTTTCCCGTTGGGCAGAGCGGTCGCCTCTAAGACCGCGTCACTCGTCGATCGATCATGGATTGTGAAGCCCGGTCCAGCCGGCTCTACGCCCTCGCCCGGAGCCGGACTGAAGGCAAAGCGATTGCCACTGTTGAAGACTATGGCGTTGCGACGAATATGACCGATGTGGCCGCCCTGGTCGTTGTACAAGTCCATCGTCACCAGCAGGCGCTGCTCCTCTGGTCTGTACTCAAGCACAATTTGTTCCTTGCCTTGAATTTTGAGGATGCCGTTTGTATCTCGGAAAATATTCGAGCCGATATTCAACTCAAGCCCATGCTTTTGTTTGTCTGCTTCAATTGGTTGGGGAGACTTCATCGAGGTGCTCATAATAATGATAAATGATATGGTGTTACGATGCCTGAATCAGCATTCTTGGTCCAAGCCTCGGGGCAGAGGCTAGGCCGATCTTTCGGTCCTGTCAAGGTGGGACGGCGCTTGCCCTAAGGCGTAGGCGGACCCTCGTTGCCCCGGGCGTCTGTGGCGGTGACGCAGATTTTTGCAAGAGCCTCGTCCATGTCTTCGAGCGGGATGGTAATCACCTGAGAAACCTGCCCACCGCCCGTCGGTTTAGTGGCCGCCACCTCCTTGGCACGTACAGGTCCTTGTCCGATATCGTAATAGATCGTAGTTTTGATCAATCTGGACAGTGGCCGACCGTCGGTAGAAACCGTCGGTTCAGTGTACGAGACCTGAACGGTCGGTTTGGCAGGGGTCACGGTCGTGACGGCGGTACTCGAGCAGGCAAGGCGGGGGCTCAAGGCTTCCATTGAAGACGTCGGCTCGGGCGTGCTTTCACAGCCGAAGATCCCAAGTAGACACACAAGAAGGACACTGAGGCTAAGTTTCTTTGCGGACATGCCGACACCTCGTCGAGGACTGTGTCATCCACCTTCGCGTTCACGAATAAGTGTCTTGTAAAGTACCCGACCGTTAAGTGCAATACCAACTTGGCCGGCACCCTAGTACATTCGAATAAAAACGAGAGACGGCATTAGATCAATCGTGTCTATGGTCCGCGCGGATTGCAAAGAGCAAATTTTCTATGCTACTGTTCATTCGGTACGCCGAGGCCGACCAAGCACCTTCCCCCACCGGCGCTTACAAATGTCCAGTGGTCCCATCGTCTAGCCTGGCCTAGGACGGAGCCCTCTCAAGGCTCAAACACGGGTTCGAATCCCGTTGGGACCACCA
>JBDZUK010000038.1:0-32299 GCA_040255165.1 Nitrospiraceae bacterium
GACTATGCCTTCACGGCGTACACCGTGATCTCGGTCCCATAGCCGGCGTGCCCCGCGGCGAGACACAACGGACGAGCGACGAACCGGTCTAATAGTCGAGGGACCCGCACCTTTCGCCCCCACCTATGAGTGAGAAACCGTTCCAGGCTGGCGATGAAAAACGTGGTGCCGACACCGGTCCTGATTTGCTCGACCGAGAACCCCACATAACTGAGCAAAGCAACCAAGCGTTCCTTGTCGAAGTGATATAGATGCCTCGGAGGGTCCCAATGAAACCACCAGGACTTGAACAGCGCCGCCTCGAGGCTGCCCACATTCGGTACGGTGACCACCAGCAATCCCTGATCGCTGAGCAGCGAAGATACTTTTCTGAGGGCATCGGTGGGGCTGAAAAGATGTTCCAGTGAATGATTCATTAGTACGAGGTCAAACGTCCCCGCTGCAAATGGGGCGGTTTCCAGTGTTCCGGTATGGATCGTATCTCCCACCAGCGCACGGGCATGGTTCGCCGCCTTCTCACTGATTTCGATTCCATATACCTCCCAACCTTGCTCCTGCAGAGTTTTTAGGTTGCCCCCCACCCCACATCCCACGTCCAGTACCCTGCCCTGTCCCCTCCACGGAAAGGCATGCGTTCCGCGGAATTCCCGCCGGATCTTCTCGGGCCACAGCACCAATCGCCGTATCGATCTTTTCCATCCGGGAAGCTGCACTCCCGGATAGCCGTAGAAGTCCTCCAAGAGCCAACGCTTCACCCCTCTTACCGCTTTTGGAGCTGTTGCCCCGTTCCTCTTCGCAACGGGTGGATAGTAGACCGCGGGATAATAGTCGCCGATTTCATCAGGGGCAGGACGGGGGTTGAGGTACATTAATCCGCAGTCCAGACAGCGAACGATCGAAAATTCTTCGTCACTCACCGACAGGAGGAGATCACGTTGAGACAAAACAACGTTGGCTCGATCCGACTTGCACAGATCGCAGACGGTGGTCTCCATTTCCTGCTTACCTTCCCATGTCACTTTCCGAGTATTTTGGTGACCGCGAAACAGACTTCTTCAACCGAAATGAGCCGCATGCAGTTTTCTTCGCCACGCCGGCAAGTCGGGTGAAAACAGGCCCGGCAATCCAGGCCTTTGTAAAGAATTTCCACCGGGCCTCCTCGTGGTCCCCATTCCATGGGATTCGACGGACCGAATAACGCCACCACCGGTGTGCCCATCGCGGCGGCGATGTGCATGGCGCCGCTATCGTTGCCGACGAGCAGGACGGCTCGCTTTAGCACCGCGGCAAATTGCTTGACCGTCGCTTCCCCTACCATCACGGCGGGACGGCTCTTCGCCGCATCGCGTATGGTTTCGGCCAATTGCCTTTCTTGCCCGCTTCCTGCGATCAATACCTGGTGCCCGTGCGTCTCGGCCAGGTGATCGGCGAGTCGGGCGAAGCGCTCGGGAGGCCACGCTTTGAACCAATACCGCGCGCCCGGCTGCAGAACGGCTATCGGCCTGACATCGTCGACCCCGAGCCGGCGCAGCAGTTCCTCGGCCGCTTCGTGATCCTGCTTGTTGATCCACATCTCAGGAGGGTCTGGCTTCGCGCGAATGCCGAGCGGGCCGAGCGCGGCACAATCCCGATCGACGCGATGCACGACGTCCGGTCCGGGACGAACCACAGTCGTGTAGCAGAACCCCCGCGACCGCTGTTCTACGTTGAACCCGATTCGCATCGGCGCCCCGCTCAGCCAACTGAGGAAAGCCGAGCGGTCCGCATCGGTCAGATCGATCACGAGGTCGTATTTGCGCCGGCGGACCGCCATGGCGAATTTGTATTGAGAGGCGAGCGGCCCCCTGTCCAGGACCAACACTTCATCCACGTTCGGATTGCCGGTCACGACCTCCTCGGTTCCTCGGTTCACCAGCATCGTGAGCCGTGCCGCCGGCCATGATGCTTTGACCGCCTTGAGCGTCGGGGTGGCCAACAACACATCGCCGAGGTACCGAAGCTTGATGACCAAGATGTTGTTCATGCCATGCCTGCGTCCCTTCCCAAGAGACGGCCGTACAGTGTCTCATATTCGCCGGCCACCTGAAGCCACGATCGCGCATACCCGGGAACTGGAACGTCGGAACACAGCATGGCTTCGCATGCGGCCGCCCATTCATCAATCGGCCGCTCACTGGATAGCACACGGCCGTGTCGGCTGGTGACTTCGCTTTTCACTCCGCAGTCTTCGGAAATTACGACCGGTACACGGGCTGCCAGGGCCTCTATGACGACCATCCCGAAAGGTTCTTGGCGGGCAGGGTGGAGGAGCAGGTCCAGCTGGGGATAGAACTCGGATGTGTTCACATTTCCCAGCAAGCGGTACTTGAACTTGCAGGAGTCGAACAAATGTTGAATGCTTTCCGGAGCCGGTCCTGCTACCCAGAATTCGAGGTTGGGACGCTGTTCCGAGAGCCGTGAAACGACGTGAATCGCGAGATCGAGGCCTTTTCGCCGCCATTCATACCCCACGAAACCCACGATCCCACCTTGCGCCGGTATTGTTCGAAGTGGTCTCTCTGGGCCCGGAGTCACGCCCGGCACAATGGGATCGGTCACTTTCGCAGCCGTCTGAGGGTAATGGGTACGGAGTAGGTCCCCTGTGAGTTGCGACAAGGGGACGACGAAGCGAACAGACTCACTGGAGACCTCCCTCTTTTCCAGCCACAGATTGACGGCGATTCGCAGCGATTGTCGTTTCCAAAAAGGTCGATCTTTCACCGGAGCGAACGGGGGGCCGTGAAACGTCGTCACATGGTGGACGGAACACCGTTCATGGCTATGAATGATCGCGCCGTTCCGCCAGGCGCGGCGGACCCACCCGGCGACGCGGCGGGAGAATATCAGGTGTGCGAGCCATCGCGGTCGACGCAGGATGCGGCCCAACTGATGGCATTTTCCGTTCAACGGCAGCTCTTGGGTATGACTCTCCTCACACAGCACTTCCACCTCATGACCCCGATGAGCCAGCGCCCGCGTCAGTTCCCATACGATCCGTTCCATCCCGCCGACGGGACCGTAGTCGCGCACGATATGAAGAATTTTCATTGTATCCTTAGATCCCGGTCGATCGTATGGAAAGACCCGCGCCCCGGCCGGCATACGGCATTATCGGAAGACTGCTCCATTCACTTGCAAAGCTCCCGATAGACTTCCACCGTTGCGCGCGCCGCGCGGTCCCAGCTGAAATCTTTGACCCGCGTCAACCCTTTGGCCTTGAGCGTGTGGCGCAGCTCCTCATCTTCCAAGACCCGGACCATTGCCTCGCCCAACTTCTCGGCATTCTCCGGGTCAACCAGAATTGCGGCATCTCCTCCGACTTCCGGCAGGGCGGTTGAGTTCGATGTAATCGTCGGCGCGCCGCATGCCATGGCTTCCAGCACGGGCATCCCGAACCCTTCGTAGAGCGACGGAAACACGAACAGGTCGGCGTGCGAGTACAGCAAGCGAATATCCGGCATCGAGAGCCGCCCCGTGCACAACACACGCCCGTCAATCCCAAGCGATCGCGCCGTTTCACGATAGTCTCCGAATCGATGCACCGCGTCCCCGACCAATACGAGGGGCCGTCCTCCCAGTCTGTCGAGGCGTTGCGCGGCGGCCTGTAGGAACGCGCGGTGATTCTTCCGAGGGTTCGCACCGCCGATAAACAGAATAAAGCCACCGGCCGGCAATCCCAGGCGACGCCGCAACTCGCCCATGGCCTGATCATCGTGCACCGGCCTGAATTCTTCCGATACGCCGTTATAGATGACGGCGATACGCTCCGGCGGGATACCGTAGAGTTCTTGAATTTCCCGAGCCGAGAACTCCGAGACTGTAATGATCCTGCGGGCCTTCCGGGCCGTGCGCCTTGTTCTGCGAAACGATCCCCGTTGTCCGAATATTTTGGGAGAGTACTCGGGGTGGCGGTCCAGCCAGACGTCGTGAATCGTCACCACGCCGCCGTATTTGCCGGTCGTGTGCATCTTGAAATTCGTCCCATGGTAGAGATCCAAGCGGTCCCGCATTCCGCGCCAGAGCATGGCCCACTTCCCCACTTCCATCCGCTGCACGCGTTGGCTGTTCCAGCAAGCTTCGCCGGAGGGCGGCCAATCCTGACCCGGCCTGGTGTAGGCCAGAAAGTCGATGTCGCCTTTCAGCTCCAGCATGCTGCGGAGCAGATGGTAGGTATGCCATCCCACGCCGCCGCGATCGCCGACGAGCGGACAGGCGTCAATGCCGATTCGCATCAAATGATGTCCCAACTAGCCCGACTACCGATCGGTACACCTGCTCGATTTGGCGCACTGACGTATCTAGGCTGAAGCATTCCTGAGCTCTGAACCTGCCTCGCATCCCCATCTGTTCACGTTGAGACGGATTTTGAAGGAGCGAACCGACGGCCTCACTCAACGCCTTTGAGTTGCCCGGCTGTACCAAGATCCCTGTGCTTCCATCCACTACCGATTCAGGTATTCCTCCTGCAGCCGTAGCAACAACCGCCTTGCCCATTGCCATTGCTTCGACCACTGCCAGTCCGAAAGCTTCTCGCAATGATGGTTGAACGTATAAATCCAGTGCTGCCATGTATGGATATACTGGATCCTGAAAACCTACAAAATGAACATGACCTCCAATCCCCAGCTGTTCGGCAAGCTCTCTTAAGTGATTCTCGCAGGATCGATCGCCCTTTCCGATAAGCAGATAGTGAGCAACCGGGACTGCTGCAAGTATCGCAGGGAGCGCATGAAGCATCACCTCGTATCCCTTGATAGGGAGCAGATTCGCCACAGTCCCCACAAGGAGCGCATTGTAAGGGATACCGAATCTTGCTCGTAGGGCTTCTCTATCCAAAGGCTGCTCTACCGGTGGAACATTGACACCGCTATAAATAGTTCTCACGCTGGTAGGGGAAATCCCGCCGGCTTCCAAGGCATCTTGCACCTGACGAGATACTGCCAGCACCATCGCTACGTGATTGAGCGAATACTGCCTAGCCTTGACCGGAAGAATCTCTTGCCGGACATGGGCGATCACCGGAACCCGTACGGCATTCCGAACGGCTCGAACGGTATGAGGAGCCCACCATAAGTCATTCACATGTATAAGAGACGGGCGGAACGCCTGTATCAAAGAGCGAAGATCCCGGACGGCTTTATAACGACTTAAGAATGAAGAAGCCTTTCTCCACGGCGGGAGGTCAATCGGCAAGATGGGTAATCTGAGCTTCTCGATTTCTTCGCGTAGAGATCCAGACGACGGGCATGCAACAGCCGGCTGCCAACTTGCTCGATCCAGGTTTTTCACGAGAGCGAGCAAATCTCGTTCGGCACCTCCGATCGCCTCAATACCATGAACATAGAGGATTCGCTTACTCACCACCTCACATCCGACGTTGGAGACGGCTGCCTGGTCAGGTCCCAAAGCTTGGCGTATTTGACGAACGTGTACATGCTCGCAAACACGCACACGATGAGTCCATGCACTCCGTCGCGGAATCCCTGTTTGAAGATCAAGGTTTTGAACAGGATCACCAGCGGACGGAATGCCATGTCGCTCCAATGCACTCGGGTGACAACCTTGGCTTTTTCCCTCGCGGCCAGAGTGGTATACATCCCGAACTTCTTGAAATGGTCGGAGATACGCCGCTCGGTGTAGTGATCCAAATGGCCGGACAACGTCCCGACGGCTCCGCCGACGATCAGGTTTTCGTGCACTCCCACGTCGTTATACCGGGCGGCCCCCCTTCGGAACAGCCGCGCTTGATAATCGGGATACACGCCGGCACGTCGCACCCATTTGCCGTAGTAAAAGTTGCGCCGAGGGACTTGATAGGCCGTCGGCATGCCGCTTTTCCACCTTTCCACGCACCCTTGCAGCTCGCGATGGAGCTCGGTCGTCACCCGTTCGTCAGCGTCGAGAATGAGGATCCATTCCGACGTTGCGCGATCGATTCCGAAGTTTTTTTGCGGACCGAACCCGGCCCAGGGCCGCACAAAAACCCTATCGGTGTAGCGCCGCGCGATCTCCACCGTCCGGTCGGTACTTTCGGCGTCGACGACGATGACCTCGTTCGCCCACCGCACCGAGTCCAGGCATTCGGGCAGATTCGCCTCCTCGTTTTTCGTGATGACCAAACAGGTCAACGACACTGTGCCCGGGGCCTCAGCCATGTGTGCCGCTTCCCAATGGAGACAGACGCAACGCGATCTGAAAACTGTTCCCGATGCAAATCCACGATGCGCTGCGGGCTGACCAGCAGCCAGCGCCAGGAAAACAGCCGATCTATCTCCCTTCCGATCTTTTTGATCGGCCCACCCAGGCGCCGCTGTACCACTCTCCCGACCGTCCGGGCTTCCTCAGCAAACTCTTCCGGCTTGCACCAGAGCTCCGCTTGCTCCGCCTTGGACCATTTCTCGTCGATGGACATGCTGGGATGCGCGCAGGCAAACGGCTCCCGTTTCCCCTTCATGGTGGCCCGGATGAAATGATGCACAAAGACGCCGCCGACGACCATGCATCGCCGTAAATCTTTCTGCACCTCCTCGCGTTTGCGCAGCGTGTAATACAGATCCCAATCGGCTGCTTGAATCCGCTCATCCAGACGACCGATCGTTTCATACGCGTTTCTGGTGATCATGACGCAGGAGCCGACGATTCCCTCAAACAGCTCCGCGGAAAACGTCCGCCGAACTTCCGAGCAAAATGCTTCCCAATCCCCGTACATTTCCCGGATCATCGTACGAAGTCGCTCCACATCTTTCCCGCTGGAGAGCCTCCCCTGCCCGATCGCCGCCCACCGATGTTGCATCCATCCGGTCAACGAAGGCGTCGGCATCATTTCGAGACCGAGGGGCGAGGCGGCGGCCAATCCATGCTTGTCCATTTTTTCGACCAGCATGCCGTTCCAGTCGGGCCCGACATACAGATCGTTATTGATGAGGCACAGATAATCACCTTCGGCATGACGGAATCCCAGGTTCATCGACTCCGGATAGCACAGATTGCGAGAATTCCGAATCACCCGACACCCCTGGGACTCGAAGAACTCCGCCGACCCGTCTGTGGAATGGTTGTCAATGACGATCACTTCGTACGGGCCGGTCGTGTACTTGCGGATGCCCTCGAGAAAGAGCTGGTTATGCCCCAGCTGATTATGGACGGCGACAATGATACTCAGCATAGGCTTAGCCGGCGCTCGGATAGTCGCATATTGCAAATGGTGAGGGACGTTGGCTTACGACAGTGCGGCATTGCTTGCCGCTCAGTGGTCGATTTTGGGTGACTCAGCCTCGGAATCCCCGTTTCGCGATTTCCCGATAAAACCGCCAATTGAGCCAGCGGTTGCGGGGAGCACCCCAGGACCGTGCCGCACTGATTCGCGCCTGCATGACCAACGGATGCCCCCCAGTGAAATTCTTCAAGACCGCGTAGTCTGCGTACTGAAATGCCTCTTGCTTGTACAAATCGGCCTGGTGAGGTGGTGGGGTTTCCCCATGGTAGACCCCGATCTGTTCCTGGACCTTGGCCAGCATCGTCTTCGGGTCCTTGACCCACCCGTAGTGGAACACCCGCGCGTTTGCGGGAACCAGCCATTCTTTCGGTCCGCTCTGGAGATACTGTTGCGTGGCCTTCACATGGAAGCCGACCGCGTCGCCGCAAGATTCGATCTCTCCGTTGTTTCGGATGACGCGCACCGCCTTGTGATAGAACCAAGGATTCGTGGACCAGTAATCGGCGACAAAGTGTAGATAGCGGAACAGCAACCCTTTGACGACCGGATTGCCGAGATGCGTTCGCATGGCCGCATGGATGGCGGGCAAGTCGTCTTCATGCACCACCTCGTCGGCCTGGATATAAAAGGCCCAATCCCCGGTGCAGTGCGCCAGCGCGATGTTCGTCTGCTGCGAATAAATCAGCCCGTCCTTGCGCAGGCTGTCGTCCCACACGGATTCCACGATCCGAATCTTCGGATCGCCGATCGCACGAACCACATCCAACGTGCCGTCCCCGCACCGTCCGACATTGACCACGAACTCATCCACGATCGGCAAAATGGATCGAATCGACTCCACCAAGGGATAGTCGTACTTGACCGCGTTCCGGCAAAACGTGAAACCGCTGACTTTCATCTCGTTCTTTCGTCTATCTGGTCTGTCTGGTCTGCCCGGTACGAGGCACACCAACCAAACAAGCGACACAAATTAGAAGAACAGCTTCATGATTTCGACAATTCCCAGAATTTAGCGTACTTGACGAACGTGTAATAGGCATAGAGTCCCGACAGAATCAAGCCGGGCATGCCGTCCAGGAATCCTGCGCGGGCGAGGTACATTTTCAAAAATGTGCCGAGCGGGTGCGTCAGAAGTTGGTGGGCGTGAAACCGGCGCCCCTGCTCCGACATGCGCTTCGCCATGAGATCAGAATAGCGGTCCTGCTTGGCGAGAAAATGGTCGATGTCCCGGAACGGATATTGGAGGGCGGCCTGTGTGAGCCGGCCGATCCGTCCATCCAGTTCGAAACTCTCGTGGACCAGCTCGTCCCTGTAGCGAAACTTGTCCTTCCGGAAGAGCTGCGGCTGCCGATAATCCGGATACCAGCCGCAGTGCCTGATCCAACGGCCGAGGAAGTAATTTTTTCTGGGCACGAAGTAGGCGTCGGCTTCCGGCCCGCTGTCCAACACACGACGAATCTCGTCCTTCAGTTCGGGCGTCGCCCGTTCATCGCTGTCGAGGCTGAAGACCCAGTCATATGAGGTCAAGGCCACCGCCTCGTTGCGCAACTTGCCGAACCCGTGAAAATCCACCTGATAGACCTTGTCGGTAAACTCGCGGCTGATCGCCGCCGTTCGATCGGTGCTGTGTGAATCGACGACGATGAGCTCATCGGCCCACCCAGCAACCGATTCGAGGCAGGCCCGCATGTTGGGTTCGTCGTTGTAGGCGATCACGTAGACGGACAGCTTGGACATGAGTCACGCGGCGATCAGCATGGCCGGGCCAGCCTCGTATAGATGGCTTCGAGGTTGTCCAACATCCGGTTCAGCGAATAGCTGCCTTCCACCAGCGCCCGGCCCCGCGCACCCATCCGGGAACGGAGAGCCGGGTCGTCCAACAACACCACGATCCGGTCGGCCAAACTCTTTGCGTCCCGCGGCAGCACGACGAAGCCCGTCTCCCCCTCGAGCACGACGTCGGGGATCGATCCGACCGTCGTCGAGACGACCGGCAGCCCCATCGCCAGGGCCTGCATCAGCACCTGAGGAATCGTGTCGCCCTCGACGGACGGAATGACGAAGAGATCCAGCGAACGAAACACGTTCAGCAAATCGTCCCGAAACCCGAGCATGCGGATCGACTTCGCCAGGCCCAACGATTCGATACGCCGGCGGATGGCCCCCTCTTCAGGCCCTTCTCCCACGATGAGAAACGTCGTGTCCTGCCGCGTCGCCGATACCTGCGCCGCCGCCTCGACGAAATACTCGTGCCCCTTGTAACTGCGCAAATAAGAAATCAGCCCGACGAGCCGCTGGTGTGCGGGCAGTCCCAGTTCCGCGCGAAGGTCCGAATCCGGAGGCCCCGGCGCAAAATAGTTCGTGTCGATGCCGATGGGAAACGAGGCAACGCGCTCCGGATTCAACCCATCGCGTTCGATGAGCGCCCGCCTGCTGCTTTCCCCTCCCGTCACGATCACCATATCGACGAGTCGCCGGTACATCAGCTGGGTGGTGGCGTTGCGGTTCAACGGCGTGGAAATATGCCGGATGCGCACGATTCGTGGCTTGGCCGCAACGGTTCTTGCCGCGATGCATCCGATCCAACTATCGCGCGAACTGTTGACCTGCAGAATCTCGGGCCGCATTCGAGCCATGAGTCGCCGAAACGCGAGGATGGCGGAAGGATAGCGGGACCGTTTCATGCTGACTAATTCAACCGTCAATCCCTTGCGGGCAGCCATCTCGGCGATCGGGCTTCCCGGCTCCAAGACTAACCGCAGGTCGTGTCCCCGCTTGCTCAAGCCTTCGGCATGCAACAACACCGCTGATTCCTGCCCGCCGACCGCGATGCTGGATTCAGAGACAAGAATCTTCATGAGACTCCTTGAGCAATCTTTGGAGCCAACCGAGCCTGGACAACGGCAAGGACCGACTCCGGCTTAATCCCGGTCAGGCAGGCGAGCCGAGCGGCATTCGAACACTCTCGGCTGAAGCAGGGACTGCAGGGAACCGGGTTCGTCAATACGGCGTGCCCCGCACCATACGGGCCGGTGCGCACCGGACTGGTCGGCCCGAACAGCGCGACGACCGGAGTCGCGACCGCTGCCGCCACGTGCATCGGCCCGGAATCGTTCGTGATCAGCAGCGACGCCCGCCGGAGCAGCGCCGGGAGAAGGCCGATGGAGGTGCAGCCGGTGAGATCCACCGGTGCAGTGTGCATCGCGGACTTCACGGTTTCGGCTTCGGCTCGCTCGTCGGGCCCGCCGATCAACGCAACTTGGGCCAACCCGTCACGCTGGATGCGATCGGCCACGGCGGCAAACGACGAGGCGGGCCAGCGTTTCGTAGGCCAGCGCGCCGAAACCTGCATGGCGATCCACGGAACCCCGGTCGCCAGCCCTTTCTGGCGCAGAAGAGCCTCAACCTGCGCCCGGTCTGGTTCGGTTTCCCGCAAGCGGAATTGGGCTTCACCGGCCCGTTTGGCGCCGATCATCTCGGCTAAGAGCAGATAACGATCGACCGCGTGCATCTCCGTGGTCGGTACGGGCAGTTTCTTCGTGTAGAACCACGGGCTGCATTCCCGTCCGTTGGCGAAGCCGATCCGCGCCGGGCACCCGGTGAGCCAACCTATCGCAGCGCTGCGGAATAAGCCCTGCAAATCGATCGCCAGATCGAAATTTTCCCGGCGAAGCGGCGGTACTTGAGACACCCAGCCTCGTAGGCTCCCATGGACCGGCCACACTCGATCCACGCCCTCGGCTCGCTCCACCAACCCGGCCCATGGGGATTTGACGAGCCAGGTCAGGTGTGCGGTTGGGAATTGCTGCTTCAACGCATGCACGACGGGCAGCGCATGCACAATGTCTCCCAGCGAGCTGGGTTTGATAAGGAGGATCCGGCGGTAGTCGGCCATCTTTTAGCTATGAGCTCTCAGCGGTCGGCTTTGAGTATGGGACTGATGACTTGGCCGGGCCGAGCAGCTTCCGATCCCGCCTGATCGCTGACGGCTGAATGCTGCTTGCCGGCCGCATCGTTGAGAATCCATTCGGCTGCTTCGTTCAGAGAGCCGGCCGCGTGATCCGGCATCGAGCCCTCGGCGCGCAGTACGGCCATCGCGTTGTCACTCGTCGGTCCCGTCGTGACCAAGATGGATCTCGCGCCCACTTTCCTCGCCAGCTGGATGTCACGCGGCTGATCGCCGACGACGTACGCTCGCCCGAGGTCGAGTCCGAACTCATCAACGGCTTTCTCGATCATAGCCGTTCCCGGCTTGCGGCACCGGCACTGATCGTCCGGGTGGTGAGGACAGAAGTAGATCGCGTCGAGCGCCACCCCGTGGTGGGAAAGCTCGGACCGAAGCCTGTCGTGGACAGCCTCCAAATCCCTGAGCGAAAAGAATCCCCGCGCCACTCCGGATTGATTGGTGACGACGATCAACCTCGCCCCCGCCCGTTCCAGCCGGGCCAAGGCTTCACCGACGCCCGGCAGCAGCTCCAGCTCCGCAGCAGACTTGACATAGCCGGTATCGCGGTTCAGTGTCCCGTCGCGGTCCAGGAAGACGGTGAAGCCAGCCAGCGGAGTCGAAAGGTCTGCAGGTCGAAAAGTTTTCAAGTCGATACTTTGATTTTCAGACTTTCGACTTTCGGACGTGATGACCAACTGCTGCCTCGCAGCCTCATACACCTCCTCCACCGTCACGCCCGTCATGCATCGATGATCAATGGGACACTCCCGGAGCAGGCATGGCGCGCAGTCCACGGGTTTGCGCACAAGGGCATGCCGATTTCCATAGGGAGAGGTCGTGCGCCAATCGGTCGGCCCGAAGACCGCCACAATGGGCACGTCGAACGCTGCGGCGATGTGCATCGGACCCGTATCATTCGTCAGGATTACGGAACACCGCTTGGTCGCCGCCATCAACTCCCGTATGGTCGTTCCACCGGACAGCACGAGGCTGGGGGCCGAAATCCGTTCGGCAATGTTACGCCCGAGCCCCTCTTCTCCTGCCGCGCCGAGGACCATCACGCCCGTTGGCCTCTTGTGTTCCCGATTCACAAATTTGGATAAGCGATCCGCTGTCTCCGCGAAACGCTCGGGAAGCCAACGCTTCGCGGCGCCATAGGTCGAACCGGGGTTCACACCGATCAGCATCATGTCTTCCGACAGGCCGGCGGAGGCCAGCCGGCCTGCCATCGCTTGCTCCTCGCTCGGCGTCACCGAGAGTCTAGGGGCAGGCGGCTCACCCTGGAGCCCGAACGGTTTGAGCAAGTCCCAATAATAGTGAACCTGATGCGTGAGCTTGAGGCGGTCGGGGACCGCCACGGGATCAGACAGGAACAGACTTCGACCGTCCGTCGCGTATCCGTACCGCCGCGGAACGCCGGCAAGCCACGCCAGCAAGGCCGCCTCGAAGGCATTCTGGAATAGTATCGCCAGCTCGAAATGATGCCGCCGCAACATCGCGGCCAGCTCCCATTTCCCGGACAGGCCTGCGTGCTTGCCGCGAAACTCGTAGACGAGCACATGATCGACCGCCTCGTGCCCGGCAAAAAGTTCCGCAACGGCCGGCTTCACGAGGAGGGTGATTTCAGCTCGCGGGAACAGCGACCGCAGCGCGCGCACGGCGGGTTCACACATGACGGCGTCGCCGATCCAGTTGGGTCCGCGCACCAAGACTCTTTGCAGCGCATCGTTACGCACAGACTTCCGTCGCGGCTGCCGTGGGCCGCTCAAAGACCAATTGCCGCAATGAAGCCGCTTCTCCGACCACATCCACCCGCAAGCGAACGGCCCAGCAATTGTCGTCCTTCTGAAGGAACGGCAGAATTTTTCCCGCATCCTTTTCCGTCGTAATCATGCACTCGGCCTTCACCGAGCCGGCTCTTACGCGCAAGCGCGCCAGGTCTTCCGCGCGATAGGCATGATGATCGGGATACACGACCTCGTCGAGCACGCGGGCGCCCAGCGAGGCCACCAACGTTCTGAATGAAGCGGCATGGCCGATGCCGCTGAATATCAGCGCGCCGCGGCCGGCGCAGAATGACGCGTCTCGCGTTTCTCCGGTAGAGAGCGACGACACGGTGTCGGAACGAAAAACAATCCGCACCGGCTCCGCGATCCTACCGCATGCGCCGGCGAGCAACCCCGTCACTTCCGACACCTGTCGATCCGACTCCGCACGCGTGATCACAATCGCCGAGGCACGGGCCGCCGCCGACAGCGGTTCTCTCAACCGTCCGGCCGGAAGCAATCCTTTCAGACCTTCGACGTCCATCGCGTCGACCAGCAGCAGATCCACGTCGCGATGCAGCGCCACATGCTGGAACCCGTCGTCGAGAATGACGTCGTCGACGGGAAAGCGTTCCAGCACGCGGCGTCCGACAGCGTAGCGATCCGCCCCCACTGCCACGACGGCCGAAGGGCAGCGGCGAGCGATCAGATACGGCTCGTCGCCGGCCGCATCCGGACCGGCGAGCAACTGCTTCCCGTCCGAGACCAACAGATCGGGCTCTGCGCTGGTGCGCCGATACCCCCTGCTGAGAACCGCCACGCGGCGCCCCTGCGAGAGCAGCGACTCAGTCAGGAAGATGACGACGGGTGTCTTGCCGGTCCCCCCGACCGTCAGGTTCCCCACGCTGATGACTCGACAGGGCAATGTTTTTGTACGCAACCAGCCCCATCGGTAGAGCGCGGTCCGGCATCGGACCGCCAATCCATACACGGCCGCCGCCCAGGAGAGCCACCGCCGAGGTTTTGCGCCAGGCGTCACCGATCACCCCGGCGTCCCGCGGCTAAGACAAACGCACCGGCAGAAGGCGCTGCTTCGCCGTTCCGACCCGGCGACGGCAGAAACGATTCGATGACATCCAGACTCCGGTCGATCGCTCCTTGATTCTGTCGCACGACGTCTCGTGCCGCCGCCCCCAGCCGATCGCACGTTGCTTGATCCTGCAAGAGCCTTTGCAGTTGCGCAACGAGAGCGGCCTCATCCTTTATCTGACATCCCCCTCCGGCTTGAAGGAGCAAGTCCGCCACCTCGACACAATGATCGGTATAGGGGCCGAACAACACCGGCTTGCCCCACATAGCCGGCTCCAGCAGATTGTGTCCGCCCACCGGCACCAAGGTCCCCCCGACAAACGCGACCACAGCTTCGCGGTAAAGCCCCGCCAACTCACCGCGCGTGTCGAGAATGACGGCGCGAGGACCCGCTTGGGTCCACGGGGTGCCGGCGGCCGATCGGCTACGTCGCCGCACCGCTAAGCCCTGTGAACGAAGTGCCGCCTCGACCTGAGCCGACCGCTCGATATGCCGCGGCGCAAGAACGAGTACGAGGGAAGGCTGTACGCGGATCACCTGGAGATAGGCCGCCACTAAGACGTCCTCTTCGCCGGGATGGGTGCTGCCGGCAACGAACAATGTATCGTCGGCATCCAAACCCAGGCTGCTTTTGGACAGTAACCGCTGCTCGTCCGCCGGCATCGGCTGGTCGAATTTGATGTTGCCGGTTCGGCGGACTCCGGCCGGATCTGCGCCCAATGCGATGATCCGCTCCGCATCCCGGTCCGATTGCATGAGGCACATGCTGACGGTGCTGAGCACGCAGCCATAGAACGACCGGACGAGGCCGATCTGTTGGCGCGCAAAGGAGCGTGAAGAAAGCCGCCCATTCAGCAGGATGGCCGGCACACCGTGCTGCCTGAGTTGGCGAAGGAGGTTCGGCCAGAGCTCCGTTTCGACGAATAGATACAATGAGGGACGCAGCCGTTCGATCACCCGCCCGATCACCCAGGGAAAGTCCAACGGAGCGTAGAGATGTTCGGCCACTCCGGCCAAGCGCTGTTCCACCGCTTCCCGGCCGGTCTCCGTCACCGTGGACACGACGAATCGATGTCCCGGGTGCCGCCGCGCCAACGCTTTGACGATGGGCGCAACCGCGACCACTTCACCGAGGGACACAGCATGAATCCAGATGACAGGCTTGTCTGGTCTGTCTGGTCGACCAGATAGAGCTCTTTCCAATCCCAATCGCTGGCGCAATCCTCGGCGGCACCGTTGCTTGGCGAGCAGGACGACGAGAATAACGGGGGCCGAGAGGATGAGCAGAGCGTTGTAGAGCAGATACCACATCGGTGGGCCCTAATGGAGGGTGGTCGAGACCGCGGAATCCGCCTCCTCGGTCATTCGATTGAGTGTCTTCTCGAGCTCGGCCCTGGCTTCCTCCAGCTCGGCTGCCGTCGCCGTTTCAGGCACCCAAAGCGGCCGGCCCCAAAGAAAGACAGCCCTGGCAAACGGATAGGGCACCATGAATCGATCCCAACTCCCGAAGAGTTTTTTTTTGAGCAGGCAAAGACCAGGGGCACGATCGGCTGCCCGGTCGCTTTGGCAAGTTGGACTACGCCCAGTTTTGCCACATGCCGCGGCCCCTTCGGTCCATCCGGCGTGACCACGAGATCCTTGCCGCTCCGTCCGAGCCGGATCAGCTCACGCAAGGCCGCAGCCCCGCCCCTAGTGCTGGAGCCGCGGACTGCGCGAAACCCGAACCGCGCGACGACACGCTGAATCAGCTCTCCGTCCCGATGTTGGCTGATCAGGATGTGCGGCTCCGATCCTCGATAGGCCAGCGGCATCATCAATTGCTGCGCGTGCCAAAAGGCGATGATGAGCCGATGGCCCTTGGCATACAGCCCATCCACGATGTCCGTCCCCTCATGCCGGATGCGGAGCGATCGTCCCAGCGAACGGATGATCACGGCGCCGCACGGCGGCAGCACGTTCAATTTCAGCCAGGTGGCGAAGGCGCTGCTCATCAGGCCTCCATGACGTCCTGGAACTGCAGCGCGTGCAGGCGTTTGTAGATCCCGCCGCGACGCAGCAGCGCCTCGTGCGTCCCGATCTCGGCGATCGAGCCGCGGTCGAGGACCACGATTCGGTCGGCGTTCTGCACGGTGGACAGCCGGTGGGCGATGACGAGCGTCGTGCGGTCTTTCATCAAGTTGCCCAGCGCCAGCTGCACGACACGCTCCGATTCCGTATCCAGCGCGGACGTCGCTTCGTCGAGAATGAGCAACGGCGGATCGCGGAGAATCGCCCGAGCGATCGCCAACCGCTGCCGCTCGCCGCCGGACAGCTTGACGCCTTTTTCGCCGATGACGGTCCCGTAGCCCTGCGGCAAGCGCTCGATGAAATCGTGCGCATAGGCGAGCCTGGCCGCCCGCTCGATCTCGTCATCCGTGGCTCCTTGCCGACCGAAAGCGATGTTGTTGCGGACGGTGTCATCGAACAGCACCACGTCCTGAGACACGATGCCGATGTGGAGGCGCAGCGACGACAGCGTGTACGATCGGATGTCCGTGCCGTCGATCAAAATCCGCCCTTCGGTCGGCTCGTAGAACCGCGGCAGCAGGCTCACGAGCGTTGTTTTTCCGCTCCCGCTGCTCCCGACCAACGCGACCACCTCGCCCGCCTCAACCGACAGGTCGATCCCCGCCAGCGCCGGAACACTGTGTCCCTCATAGCGGAACGTCACCCCTTGGAACTCCAGCGAGCGGCTGATCTGGCCCAATTCGAGTTGTCCATGCTCCCGGTCCTGTTCGGTCTTCAGGTCCAGCACGTCGAACACCCGCTCGGCGGCCGCCAAGGCCTGCTGGACGGTGTTGTTGGCGCCGGCGAGACGGCGGATCGGCGTATAGGCCATGAACATCGCGGTGAGGAACGAGAAAAACGCGCCGGGCGTCATCGTGCCGTGGATGACCAGATAGCCTCCGTACCAGATGATGGCGGCGACGCCGATCACGCCGATCACTTCCATGTGGGACGACCCGAGGGAAGACACCTGGATGGATTTCATGGTGGTGCTGAGAAACGCCTTGTTGCTTTCGCTGAACCGCCGCGCCTCCGCCTCTTCCCGGCCGAACGCCTTGACCATGCGGATGCCGGCCAGTGTTTCCTGAAGGGTTGACGCCATGTCGCCCATCCGTTCCTGCCCGCTCGTCGCGAGCCGGCGCAAGCGCTGGCCCATGCGGACCATCGTATACACGGCCAGAGGGATGATGATGACGGACAGCCCGGCGAGCTGCCAGTTTTGATAAAAAATGACGCCCATCATGGCAAGAAACGTCAGGCCCTGCTGAAATACGTCTTTCAAGACCCCGGCCACGGCGTTCGCCATGAGCGTCACGTCGTTGATGACGCGGGAGACCAGCCGGCCAGACGTATTGATGTCGTGATACCCCACCGGAAGGCGAATCATCTGGCGGAACAGCTCCTGACGGATGTCGGTAATGACCTGGTTGCCGACGTAATTCATCAGGTAATTCTGGCCGTAGTTGAACGCGGCCTTGGCGACCGACACGGCGAACAAGGCCAGCGGCAGCACCAGCAACAGCGCTTCATTCTTGTCGATGAAGATACCGTCCAGGACCGGCTTCACGAGCCAGGCATAGGCCCCGGAAAAGGCGGCGACGAGTGCCGAGCAGACGAAAGCCGCAACGAGCCTGACCCGATGAGGCCTCAGATAGCGGACCAGCCTGATGAACCGGCTTACGCTCGACATTCGCTCAACACCACTTCCGCCGCGCGGCGCGAGCCGCCCGGCTCTCCGAGCGATCCCCGCACCTTGGCCAGCGCCTGCTTCATGTCATTATACGCGGTGCGGTCGTTCAACAGCTTCAAGGCTTCCTCGCACACCCGCTCCGCGGTCGCGTCCTGCTGGATCAACTCCGGCACGACGGTGCGCCCGGCCACGAGATTCACGAGCCCGATCCATTTTACTCGGATGAGCCAACGGGCGAGCCGGTAGGTCAGCCAGGTCGTCCGATACAGAAGGATCAACGGCGTGCCGATCAACGCGGCCTGCAACGTGGCCGTTCCCGACGCGACAAACAACAGATCCGACGCCGCCATCACTTCGCTCGCTTGCTCCGGCACGACGATGACGGACACGGAGCTTCCCCGCACCAGGGACTGCATCAGATTATCCTGAATCGAGGAGGCCTGTGCCAGGATAAATTGGGTTTTCGGTTCCGTTGCCGCCAACTTGGCCGCCGCGTCGAGCATCACGGGGAGCAGCGATTGCACCTCCGCCACCCGGCTTCCGGGCAGCAGCCCGATGACCCGAGCCGACGGGTCCAGCCCGAACCGTTCACGCAGCCCAGTCCGGTCGTACGCCGGCGCCACGTCGTCCAACAGGGGATGCCCGACGAACGTGCAGCGGACCGCGGCCCGGCGATACAGGTCGGCCTCGAAAGGCAGGATCACGACCACGTGGTCCACCCGGCGCTGAATCCATTTCATCCGGCCCGGGCGCCAGGCCCAGATCTGGGGGGCGATGTAGTACAGCACGCGATGGCCGGCAGCCTTGGCGATTCTGGCAAAGTGTAAATTAAGGCCGGGATTGTCGATCAGCACGACAAGATCCCATCGTTCTTGCCGAAGCACCCGCCTGACCGCGCGCACGCGCCGAATCAAGGCCCGGATGGCCGACAGCCCGATCAGACCCATCACATCCAGCTGTGGAATCCCGGGGACAACTTCCACACCCGCTTGCCGCATCCTGGCACCGCCGATGCCGATCAATTCCACCGCGGGAGCCAAGTCCTTGAGTGCCCGGGCCAAGTTCGCCCCGTGGAGATCACCCGAGGCCTCGCCGGTCACGATTAAGATGCGGGGCATGGCTTCAACAGACGTTCGTGGTTCGAAGTTCTAGGTTTGAAGTGGTGTCGTCATAGCGTCGAACTTCGAACATCGAACCTCAAACTCGTTATCCCTCGTTCCTCTCATCCGAGTGCCGCTCGACGAAGGAGGCGATGGCTTGCAGCACCTGGTGGGCCAGTTCGAGGGCGGACGCGCCGTCTTCGCCGGAAACGACCGGCCTCGTCCCCGCTCGCACCGATTCCAGGAATGACTCCAGCTGCAGCTTCAACGGCTCTTCGTCACCGCCCTGCACCTGCTCCATATCGATGGTCGGGCGTTCCCCGGGCTTGGCCAATCGCCGACAGATCATGCCTTGGCGCGTCTGAAAGTCAATCGAAACGTAACTGTCCTTTTGGAACACCCGGAGGCGACGCATCGTATTCAGGGACACGCGGCTGGAGGTCAGATTCGCGACGCAGCCGCTCCGGAACATGATCCGCGCATTGGCGATGTCCACGTTGGACGACAAGACCGGCACGCCCGCCGCCCGCACTTCTTCCACCGGACCTGGGCTGAAGGACAGGACGAGATCAAGGTCGTGGATCATGAGGTCCAGCACGACATCCACGTCGGTGCCCCGCTCTCCGAAGGCGCTCAACCGATGGCATTCGATGAAGGCGGGCCTGCCGATATGGGGACGTACGGCCTGCATCACAGGATTGAAGCGCTCGCTGTGGCCCACCTGCAGCCGGCAGCCGCGGGCCTCGGCGAGGGCCACCAACTCGCGCGCTTCAGCAGGGGTCACCGCGATGGGCTTTTCCACGAGCACGTGCTTTCCGGCAGCCAGGCAAGCCTTCGCGACTGCGTAGTGATCCGAGGTCGGCACCGCCACACTGACCAGATCGACGCCGCTGAGCAACCCCTCCGGCGTATCAAAGACTTTCGCCCCATGCCGGTCTGCGATCGTTCGAGCGCGCGCGGCATCCCGATCATGGACGCCGACGAGGGTCGAGCCGGGCAATGACGCATAGAGGCGCGCGTGGTGCTGCCCGAGATGGCCGACGCCGATGACGCCTGCTTTCAACGTCAACACGGCTCTCCCTTCGGGTCCGCGATGCCGACGATGGCAATCCCGGCCGCGTCCGCCCGGGTCAGCGTCAAATCCCGATCGAGAAACACGGTCTTGTGGGCCTCCAGCGCAAGCACGCACGCGTTGACCGACTGCATGACCTCGATGGTTCGAGGACCGACGGCCGGGAGGTCGAATCGCAAATCCTGTTGCGGCTTGCTTCGTTTCACGACGACGGCGCCGTCTTTCGCCAATTCACCTCCGCGCCTGATCGCGCCGTCGGTGCCCTCGACCGCCTCCACCGCCACGACGACGCGGTCTTTGATCACGACGCATTGGCCGATGTCCAGGCGGCCGATGTCATGCGCCACCTGCCACCCGTAGCGGATATCCTCCCATTCTTTCTTCGTGGGCTTCCGCCTGGTCAAGACGCCTTCCTCGATCAAAATGTCTTGGAGTCCGAACGTCGATTCACGGATCCGTATGCCTTCCTTTTCCAGCTCGGCGGCCAATTCGCGGAGAATGTCGTCGTCTTTCCAGAGAGCCAGCCTCGTGGCCAGCGCCAGGGTGCGAAAATCTGGACGCACGGTCGTGAAGACGTGCGTTTTTTTGATCCCCCCCAGCATCACGGCCTCACTGACGCCGTCTTCCTTCAGCGCACGGATCAGCTTGTTCAATTGTCCGATCTTGATCCAGTGGATCCGGTCGACGTGGCGCTCCAGCTCGGGCTCCGTTTCTCCTTCATGGGCCACCGCCGACACTCGATACCCCAATTTCTTCGCGTTGTCGGCGAAAATGATGGGGAATCGCCCGTTGCCGGCTATCAGCCCGATCGGGGCTCCTGGTTCGGTCGGAGTGGGCTGCGTCACCGCCTATTCCTCGCCCTCTTGATCCTTGCCCACCGACCGGCAGACGCCCCGCTTCGTCCCTTCCATGAAGTCCACCACGGCCTTGACGTCCGTCTGGTCCTTGAAGGCCTCTTTCGTCAGCTTGATCGCCTCGGCCATGCGATGGCCGGACCGAAACAGCAAATCGTACGCCTGCTTCAACGCGGCGATACGCTCGCTCGAAAACCCGTGCCGCCTGAGCCCCACGCTGTTCAACCCGTACATCCTGGCGCGGTAGCCGCCCGCCGCCCGCATGAACGGCGGCAAATCCTGGCCCAACGCGCAGCAGCCGCCCACCATCGCATAGGCGCCGACCCGCACGTACTGATGGACGCCGGTCAATCCGCCGATGATGGCGTGGTCTCCGATGGAGATATGGCCGGCGAGGCTCGCGGCATTCGCCAGGATCAAATGGCTGCCGAGATGGCAGTCGTGCGCGACATGGACGTAAGCCATGAGGAAATTGTGGGAACCCACGGTCGTCGACCCGCCGCCTTGAACGGTGCCCCGGTTGACCGTGACGTATTCCCGGAGCACGTTGTCATTGCCGATGACGACGCGTGTAGGCTCGCCTTTATATTGGAGGTGCTGCGGCGGCGCCCCCACGGATACGAACGGGTACAACTCGCAGCGTTCTCCGATGTCCGTCCAGCTCTCCACGGATACGTGCGACACCAAGCGGCTTCCGCGACCGATCGTGACGTGTTCCCCGACCACGCAAAACGGCCCGACGACCACGTCTTCCCCCAGCTCCGCCTTCGGATGAATGATAGCTGTGGCATGAATCTTCACTCGTTCCTCCAATGTCGCGCTTCCTGCAACCTCGTTCGTGAAGCGCGCCGGGACCAGTCCGGAACGCGCGTCACGGCCGACGATCAGCGAGCGTCGTTTTTCTCCTCGGTCACCATCGCAGTCACTTCCGCTTCACAGACAAGGTCAGACTCGACATACGCCTTTGCCTGCATCTTCCAGAATGGCGGCCGCTTTTTCAGCACTTCCACTTCGAACCGCAGTTGATCACCGGGCACGACCGGCTTTCGGAATTTGGCGCTCTCGACCCCGGTCAAATAGACGACGGGCCTGGCGGTTTGCCCCATGGACTTGAACGCGAGCACCCCGCCGACCTGCGCCATGGCTTCCAAAATCAACACGCCGGGCATGACGGGCCGCCCCGGGAAATGGCCCTGAAAGAACGGCTCGTTGATCGTGACGTTCTTGATGCCGACCACCCGTCTGTCCGGGTCCAATTCGCGAATGCGATCGACCAACAGAAACGGATACCGGTGCGGCAACAGGGACTGAATTTCGCCTTGTTCCATCGCTGACATCGGCTGTCCTCCTCTCCCGCCTGCACGTGCCCACCCTCGTTTTCAGAATCGTCGGCTTCTGATCCCCCGCCCTTGCCGCCGGGGCACGACCTCTTCGAACAACCTACGACGGGGCTATTTGTTTTGCCGGTCGAACTCCTTCACCACCAGGTCCGTCACGTCGAGCCCCGGACGATAATAGAGGACGATCTTGATCGCCCCGTCGCTGCCCTTGTCGATGATGGCCGTATAGCCTTCCTTTTGCGCCACCACACGCGCCGACTCTTGGATCTTCTTGCTGAACTCGGCGACCATCTCCCGCTGTTTCTGCTGAATCTCACGGTTGAAATCGGCCAAGCGCCGCTGGTACGCCTCCAATTTCGCGCGGAACTGCTCCTGTTTCTCCTGCTTGGCCTGCTCGCTCAGCTTGCCGTCCTGCAACGTCTGTTCAAGATCTTTCAATTCCTGGTCGTCGGAATTGATGATTCTCTGCCTCGTCGCGGAATAGGTCTTCAGGTCTTCGAGCGCTTTCCGGCCGGCCTTGGATTTTTCCATCACGGCCTGCTGGTCCATGACGCCCACCTTGAAGGTGTCCGCGGCGGCAGCCGCGCACGCGCACCACAGCATAAGCCCAAGCGCGCCCATGGCCAATTGGATTATCGTTCGTCCCATGCTTGCTCCTCCGTGAATCGACGCCCGGCACACCGCCACACAGGCTCAAGGAAATTCACGATTAAATTCTTCAATCACCTGACTGGAAATGTCGAGGCTCTCCTCGCTGTACAATGTCGGCCCGCCGCGTCCCTTGTCCACCACGACCTGCACCCCCAGCCGCTTGGCCACCTTCGCCACCAGGGTCTCGATCTTGTCCCGGAAGCCGTCGAGCACGTCCTTTTGTTTTTCCTGGACCTCCCGATTCAACTCCCCGACCTTTTGCTGGTACTCGGCCATCCGCCGGCGAAACTGCTCCTCCCGTTCGCGCTTGGCCGCCGGGCTCAGCACGCTCGCCTGCTTCACGAAATCCTCCTCCATCCGGCGCAGTTCCTTCTCTTCCAATTCGATGAGTGCCTGGCGGTTCTTGGAAAACGAGGCGAGCGTCTCCTTGGCCTTCTTGCCGGCATTCGTTTCGTTCAGGACCCGCTGCGGGTCGACAACCGCCACTTTGCCCTCGACCTTCGGTCCTGATGCCGCGCAGGCCGCAAGCAGCCACGTGCACAGCAGGACAAGGCCCCACTGCATCGCAATGACCGAGTCCAGGACGCGTCTTGAAGGAGAGCGGTGCATCGCTTTTTAGAACAACGACCCGATAGAGAACTCAAACACGCCGACCCGCTCGCCTTCGCGCGGCTCCAGATTGATCCCGTAGGCCGCCCGCAGGGGACCAAAGGGCGATATCCATCGGATTTCAAGACCCGCGGCCTTGCGGAGGTCAAAGGAGACGGATTCGTCGTCGTTGAACCCTTTGCCGTAATCGAAGAAGATCACGCCGTTCAACTTCGCTTCGGATGAAATCGTGAAAATAAAATCGTTGTTGAAAACGAGCTGTTTGGCCGCGCCGACCAAGGAGCCGTTGGGCGTGACAGGCCCCGCCCGGCCGAAGACGAACCCGCGCATGGTATGGATACCGCCGACAAAGAACCGTTCGGTCAACGGAATCGGCTTTCCATCGACGCCTTCGGTCACCCCGTACCGGGCATGAATCGAAAACCGGAAATCGTACGGCAATGGCGTGTACTTAATCACATCGACATAGTACTTGTAGAAATTATTGGTGCCGCCCAAATATGGCGTGCCCAAATCGAACCCCACCGCGGTGCGCCAACCGCTCCGAGGGTCAAGATAGTAATCCCTGGTGTCCCTTGCCAGCATGGTGCGAAACCCGGTGGTCGTCTGCCGCCCCAACTGAGAGCAGATCAGCGGGAACAGGTCGGGACACAGGCCCGGCTGAGGATCGGAAAACTCCAATTCCTCCGCCATCAACGTGAAACTGCCCGAGACGTACTCGGACAGCCAGCGCCCCAAGGTGACGCTCGCCCCGGTCTTTTTCTCGAAATATGAAATGTAGTTCGTCATCGTACGGAACACGTCCAACTGCAAAGACGTGAGCGAGTCGTTGAGATACGGATTTCGAAAGGTGATCAATCCCAAGCTTCGCTGCTGCCCGAGCTGCCCGCGGATTCGGCCCAGCCAGCCGTACCCGCCGAGATTCCCTTCGGTGATGTCTGCGATGGCCACCAACTTATCCAAGGTGCTGAACCCGCCGCCGATGCTGAATTGTCCGGTGGGCTTCTCCTTCACTTTGACGTTGAGATCCACCTTGTCCGTGGCGACCTGCTGGGGGAGGATTTCGACCGTTTCGAAGAAATTCAAGTTGTTCAACCGCTGGAAGCTGCGCTTCAGCGAGGGGGTGTCGATCACGTCCTGCTCATCGACCCGGAGCTCGCGACGGATGACGTTGTCCCTGGTCTTATCGTTGCCTGTGATGTTGATCTGGCGTATCCGCATCATCTCCCCTTCCTTAATATGGAGAGTGATGGTGGCGGTGCGTTCCTCGTTGTTCGGAACGATGTTCGGCGCGACGTCGGCAAACGCATAGCCTCTGCTGCCGTACAGGTCGGTCAAACGGGTGACCTCATCGCGGATTTTCGCGCGCTGAAAAATTTCACCGGGCTTGATCTTGAGCCCTTCGCGAAGCTCGGGATCCTCGAAAACCGTATTGCCCCGGAAGCCGACTTCGGCCACCGTGAACGGTTCTCCCTCGAGAATGTTGTAGGTCACGATGAACCACTTCTTGTCGTCCGTGAGCTCGACGTTGGGAACCCCGACCTGAACGTTCAAGTACCCCTTGTTCATGTACACTTCTTTGATGCGCTCGATATCATTCGCCATCTCTTCTTTTTTCAGAATGCCGGCGTCGGACACGAATGAGGGCAGCTTGAACTGGGTCAACAGGCCGTACCAGGGCACCCATTCGCGTGTGGCCATCACCCTGGACAATTCGGCTTTCGTGACGGATTTCATGCCGTCGAACACGACCGTCCGGACCCGGGCCTTGTCCCCTTCCTTAATATAGAAGGTCAGTCGCTTTTGATCCTCGTCCAGCGTCTGCACCACCGGGATGACTTCGGCGTTGTAATGCCCGTCTTCCTGATATGCCAGCCGAATCCGCTCCGCGCTCTCCTTGACCTGTTGTTGATCGAGAAAGGCTTGGCTCTTGATGGTAATTTTTTCCTTGAGCTTGTCCTCGCTCAAGCTCTCGTTGCCGTCGAATAAAATCTCAGTGATGAAAGGCTTTTCCCGGACGACGAAGGTAACGGCCATGCCGCCGGGCACCGAATCGGTTTCCACCTGCACGTCTTCGAAAAACCCCGTGTCGTAGAGTATCTTCATCTGGCCCCGAACCGTTTCGGGGGTGTAGGGATCGCCGACCTTCATCGTGAGCCGGCCGGTGATGGCCGGCAGCTCGATCCGTTTGTTCCCGCGCACCTCCAGAGCGGCGACCGTGGGGGCGGTCACCTGAGCCCAGGCGTCAATGGCATGGAGCAGGGTGCACACGACGGCCCAACCCAGCAGGAGCCACCACGGCGGGCCGGATGGGGACGATGGGATCACCGATCTCTGTTCCCGATGCGTGAAGCCACCGCCCTGCGGTCCACGGTGATTCCCGACCTGCTTCGGCAAAAGACCTTGTTCCTCCCGACCTGGACCGGTGCAACGGAAAGCAGGAGAGTCGGGCGACGTCCGCACCCGAAGTGGCTGACGTGAGTTTCATACGCCGCTCAGCGCAGACGCGTCAGCAATGCCGCGCGATCGCGCGTGCAAAAACTGCCGGATTATATTGAGCACCTGCCGCAATGTAAAGGAGTTTCCCCTCGTCGGCAGCGCCCGGAAGCGTTCGGACGATCCTTGACTTCGCCCACCTCGTCACATAGTATCCGCTGTATGTCTCGTATGGACGTTCGCAAGGCGATCATCCCGGCGGCGGGGTTAGGAACGCGGTTCTTGCCGGCGACGAAAGCATCCCCGAAAGAGATGCTGCCGCTCGTCGACAAACCGCTCATCCAATATGCCGTTGAAGAAGCAGTCGCCTCCGGCATCGAAGACATCATCGTCATCACGGGGCGCGGCAAACGGGCGATCGAAGACCACTTCGATCGGTCTCTCGAGCTCGAAGAAAACCTCAAAGGCACCGGCAAAGCCCAGCTGCTCAGCCAGATCCGGCACATCTCGAGCCTGGCCAACTTCTGCTATGTCCGCCAATCCGAGGCGCTTGGGTTGGGGCATGCGGTGCTCTGCGCCCAGCACCTGATCGGGGATGAGCCGTTTGCCGTCATGTTGGGCGACGAGATCATCGACGCGCCGGTCCCCGCGCTCGCACAGCTGATTCACATGTACAAGAAGCGGAAAGGCGCGGTGCTCGGCATCCAGGAAGTCCCGGAACAGGAAGTCAGCCGCTACGGCATCATCGCCCCGAAACGGATATCCGACGGGCTCCATCGCGTCGTGGATCTGGTGGAGAAGCCCACCCCCGCGCAGGCGCCCTCCAACTTGGCGGTCATCGGCCGATACGTGCTGCCGCCGGACATTTTCCCGATTTTGCGGAAAACGGTTCCCGGCAAAAACGGCGAAATCCAACTCACCGACGCGCTGCGCGAGTTGGCCAAGAAGTCGCCGATGTTCGGCCTCGAAATCCAGGGTCAACGTCACGACGCGGGCGACAAACTGGGCTTCCTCATCGCGACCGTCGAGTTTGCGCTCAAGAATCCGTCGTTGGGCCCTTCCTTCGGCGAATACCTCCGAACCCGCATGCGTCCCGCGTCGGGAGGCCGCCGTGGCTGAGCTCCTGGCGGACCACCCCTGCCGTGCGGAGTCCCTCCGGCATCGTGTGTAGGAGATTGCCCGGCCGGCTTGCCGGCATGGGCGCAGGACCATCGCAATCAATAGACAGGCGCGACCATCCATGACCGACTCCGTCGAACAAGACCTCCAGCCGCCGCAGAACGTCGAGATCCCGGAGCAACTGCCCCTGCTGCCCGTCCGCGACATCGTCGTGTTCCCCTACATGGTGCTGCCCCTGTTCGTCGGGCGCGACATGTCCATCAAAGCCATCGAAGCGGCGCTGGCCGGCAATCGCATGATCTTCCTCGCCACACAGAAGGCCCTGGACGTCGAGAACCCGAAGCCCGAAGACATCCACACGGTTGGCACCGTGGGCATCATCATGCGCATGCTGAAACTCCCGGACGAGCGGATCAAAATCCTCGTGCAGGGACTCGCCAAAGCCAAAATCGGGAATTACATCCAGAACGATCCGTACTATTCCGTCCGTATCGACAAACTGCCGGAATCCAAGGTGAGCGGGTCGATGCTCGAAATCGAAGCCGTGATGCGGACCGTCAAGGAACAGATCGAACGGATCGTGAGTTTGGGCAAGGTGCTGATCCCGGACGTCATGGTCGTGATCGAGAATCTTGAAGATCCCGGGCGCCTGGCGGACATGGTCGCGTCCAATTTGGGCTTGAAAGTCGACGTGACCCAGAGCGTCCTGGAAATCACCGACCCCATCCAGCGCCTTCGCCAGGTCAGCGACATTTTGGGCAAAGAAATCGAAGTCCTCTCCATGCAGCAGAAGATCCAGGCCCAGGCCAAGGGGGAGATGGACAAGACCCAGCGCGAGTACTTCCTTCGCGAGCAACTCAAGGCGATTCAGAAGGAACTGGGCGAGTTGGACGAGCGGGCCGAAGAAGTGACCGAATTCCGTAAGCGCATCAAAGAAGCCAAGATGCCGGAGAAGGTGCTCAAGGAGACGGAGAAGCAGCTCAAACGCCTGGAGAAGATGCATCCGGACACGGCCGAGTCCGCGACGGTCCGGACCTACCTCGAATGGATGGTGGAGCTGCCCTGGAACAAAAAGTCCAAGGACAACTTGGATCTGAAGGCGGCCGCGAAGGTCTTGAACGAAGATCACTACGATCTGGAAAAGGTGAAGGAGCGCATCCTCGAATACTTGGCCGTCCGCAAGCTCAAAGAGAAGATGAAGGGCCCGATCCTTTGCTTCGTCGGGCCGCCCGGTGTGGGCAAAACGTCACTGGGCAAATCGATCGCGCGCGCGCTGGGCCGGGAATTCGTCCGCATCAGTCTCGGCGGAGTACGCGACGAAGCCGAGATCCGCGGCCACCGGCGCACCTACGTCGGCGCCTTACCGGGCCGCATCATCCAAGGGATGAAGCAGGCCGGCACCAGCAATCCGGTCTTCATGCTGGACGAGGTCGACAAGGTCGGCATGGATTTCCGCGGCGACCCGTCGGCGGCGCTCCTGGAAGTGCTCGATCCTGAGCAAAACAACGCCTTCACCGACCATTACCTCGGCGTGCCGTTCGATCTGAGCGAAGTGATGTTCATCACGACCGCGAACTTGATGGATCCGATCCTGCCGGCGCTGCGCGACCGCATGGAAATCATCGAAATTCCGGGGTACACCGAGGAAGAGAAACTCGGCATCGCGCAAACGTACCTGATCCCGCGGCAGCTGAACGAACACGGAATCACCGAGCGCCACGTTCGCATCGCCGAGCCGGCCATCCGGCAAATCATCGCGCACTACACGCGGGAAGCGGGAGTCCGCAACCTGGAGCGTGAGATTGCGAACGTGATGCGGAAGGTCGCCAAGAAGGTGGCGGAAGGCAAAGGCCAGGGCTTCCCGGTCAACCCCGCCAATATCCACAAATATCTCGGCGTGCCGAAATTCATGCCGGAGGCCGAGCTCGAACGGGATGAGATCGGTGTGGCCACTGGGTTGGCGTGGACGGAGTCGGGCGGCGATGTGCTCTATATCGAAGCCACCGTGATGAAAGGCAAGGGACAACTCACATTGACCGGTCATTTGGGAGACGTCATGAAGGAATCGGCTCAGGCCGCGCTGAGCTACGTCCGCTCCCGTGAGAAAACGCTGGGCATCAACCCCGATATCTTCACCAAGCAGGACATCCACGTCCACGTGCCGGCAGGCGCCATTCCCAAAGACGGACCGTCGGCCGGGATTACGATGGCCACGGCCATCGCCTCCGCGCTGGCCCAAATTCCCGCCCGCCGGGATTTGGCTATGACGGGAGAAATCACCCTGCGAGGCCGCGTGCTCCCCATCGGAGGTCTCAAGGAAAAGATCCTTGCGGCGAAACGCGCCAAACTGTCCGCCGTCATTCTGCCCAAGCGGAACAAGAAGGACCTGGAAGAGATCCCCAAACATCTCCTCAAGGGAATACAGATTTTGTTCGCCGATACGATGGACGATGTGATCAGAACGGCGCTGCGGCGGCGGCCCAAACCCAAGCCTTCAGGAACCGGGGAAACGGCGCAGCCCAGACGCCCGAAACCGGCGCGGTCGCGCATCGCGCCTCAACCGTCCATGACGGTCGCCACGGCTCCGCCCCGTTCATGACCGCCGCTGCTGCCGACCCTGCGGGCTCCATCACCACGGAATTCTCCCTGATCCGAGAAATTCAAGGCCGGTTCGGCCGGTCCGACTCCTCCATTGTGCGCGGCATCGGAGACGATGCCGCAGTCCTCTCTCCTTCGGATCGGTCGGACTGGGTGGTGACCACCGACCTGCTGGCCGAGGGGATCCACTTCGATCTCCGCACCGCCTCCTGGGAAGACCTGGGTTATCGAGCCGCGGCGGCGAACCTCAGTGATATCGCGGCCATGGGCGGACTTCCCAAATATTTCCTCGTGTCACTCGCGCTCCCCTCACGCTACGCCGGCCGCCATGTTTACCGGCTGTACGCCGGAATGATGACCGCCTGCCGGCCGCATCGCGTGCGCCTGATCGGCGGAGATACCTCCGCCTCGCGGCAGGGAGTCTTCATCAACCTCACGGTCATCGGCACGGTGCGGCGGGGCCGCGCGTTGCTGCGGCACGGTGCGCGCATCGGAGACGGCATTTATGTGACGGGGACGCTCGGAGATTCACAGGCCGGCCTGGCGTTGCTGCAACGCCCACGGTCCGCACCGGGCCTTAAGCCACGCATGCGAACGTTCCTCATCGGCCGTCACTTACGTCCCACAGCCCGGGTGCGCGAGGGGCTCTGGCTCAGCGCCAACCGCTTCGCCACTGCCGCTATCGACGTCTCGGACGGCGTGTCGGGGGACCTGCGCCACATTTGCGAGGAGAGCCGGGTGGGAGCCGACGTTGAGGCCGCCTCTCTCCCCGTCTCCCCGGCGTGCCGGGCTTATGCAAACTGCCGCGATTTGGATCTTCTCGAGATGGTCTTACGCGGCGGGGAGGATTACGAACTACTCTTCACCGTGCCGGCAAGCCGTGAACGGCGGCTTCGCAAGGCGGCGCGGACGGCCGGAATCCGTGTGACCCGCATCGGCACGATCGTCTCCCGCGCGCACGGCGCGACAATCAGAACGCCGGAAGGAAGCAGCCGGCCGCTTCCCGTCACAAGCTACGAGCACTTCCGTTCCGGGACGCGCTGACGAGGCTCCGGCGGACGACCCATGTCTTCATTACGGACTCTGCTTCGCCAAGTTCTTCATTTGAAGGAATCGCCCCGGCGGACCGCCTTAGCCTTCGCCGTCGGTGTGTTCATCGCCTTCTCCCCGACCTACGGTCTGCACACTGCGATGGTGGTCTTTTGCACGTGGGCGTTCGGACTCAACTTCATCGCCCTGATGGCCGGAGCCTTGATCAATAACCCCTGGACGCTGGTGCCCATCCTGGGCGCCACGTACTGGACGGGCGCGCTGATGATCGGAGGCGCCGATCCTCCGGGGTTCGACTGGCACGACGTCAGCTTCGCCGGTATCTACCGGCAAGTGCTTCCCTATGCTGCGCCGTTTTTCCTCGGAGGAATGCTCCTGAGCATCTTCGGCGCGCTCCTGTCCTATCCCGCCGCTTATTATCTCCTCGCGCGCTACCGTCGCCGCCCGCATGACGCCCATGAGCCGTTGCCGCCCTCCAATGATGTGGGCTAAGATGTCGCGGCAGGCGGAGATCCATGCGTCGTTTCGGCTCCCATTCCAACGCCCCTTATGACGGGTTGGCGCTCATCGCCGACCCGATTCACGAATACGTCTCGTTCACCGTTCCCTATGCCGATCCGGATCATACGGAACGAACGGAAAAGGACCTGATCGACTCGCCGTGGGTGCAGCGGCTCCGCTACATCTACCAGCTGCAAAGCGCTCGGTGGGTCTATCCCTCGGCCGAGCATACGCGTTTCGTGCATTCACTTGGCACCATGCATGTCGCCGGCCGCTTCGCCCGGCATCTTTATCCGTTTTTGAAGAAAGCCGCGCCGGACGCTCCCTCAGGCAATTACGTCGAGGCATTGCTCCGCGTCACGGCGCTGGTGTACGACATCGGACACGGGCCCTTCTGTCATTTTTTTGACGAGAACTTCCTTCACGGCTTTCATCTCACCCACGAAAAACTCGGGCAGCTCATCATCCGCGATCATCTCGGGCCGATCATCAGAAAAATCCGTCGAAGCCCGTCCGGGCCGTTCGCCAAAGGGGAAGAGTTGGATCCCGGCCAGATCGCCCATCTGATCCTGAAGGAAAAGAACAAGGACGTTTCCCGGATGCCCCGATGGCTCAAGGCGCTCCAGCCGGTCATTTCCGGCAGCTATACCGGCGACAATCTCGACTACGTGCTGCGGGATTCCTACATGTGCGGCGTTGCCGTCGGACCCGTGGACCTGACTCGGCTGATTCATTACTCCATCGTTACGGACAAAGGCTTCACGATTCACAAGACCGGCTTGCCTGCGCTGCAGATGTTCCTGAATACCAGGATGTATCTCTATTCCAACGTGTACTATCACCGGACCACGAGAGCGATCGACATCCATCTGCGCGACATTTTCGGCGAGACGATGCGCCTCCTGTTCCCCTACGACCCCAGAAACCACATGGAGAAGTACTTGGAGCTGACCGACTGGTCGCTGCTGGAGCAAGTCCGTGGCTGGAAACATGCGCGCGATCGTGCGCGGCGACGACTCGGCGCTGAATGGGGCCGCATTCTCAGTCGCGACGTGAAATGGAAAATGGCTTACAGCACGGTGCTCAAGGAGAAGGGACAGGAACGCGGGATGGACTTCCCCAGCCATGCCCGGTTCGAGGAGCAGATCAAGAAGGAGCTTCCGGAAAATTTGAAGAA
>JBDZUK010000114.1:0-5820 GCA_040255165.1 Nitrospiraceae bacterium
ATCTTGAATCAGAGTTCAGGTGATTTGGGAATCCAGTTTGTCAACAGAACCTAGCCGGTTCGTCAGGGAGGCCACGTTTCCCGATCGCAGAAAGCGATTCAATGACTGTCCTCGTATGGCTGATTCCAATAGCGCTGGTAATGGGTTTGGTCGCTTTGTGGGCGTTTATGTGGTCGATAGAAAGCGGCCAATATGATGACCTTCAAGGCGCGGCGGAACGAGTTCTGCTCCATCCACAGGAGGACCGCCCGTTACCAGATGAAAAAAGATACAGTTCACGCGAAGAAGGAAATAATGTTGAAGGTAATGGTTATGAGAAATGACCTTTTCGGCGCGCGCCGCCTTGATCATTCGATTGGATATGGTTCATGTCCGAGCTACTAAAGCACAAGATCGATCCGGTTGGAGCGGTGGCATTCATATTCGGAGCCGCCGTTGTCGTCCCCAGCATAGCCGCCCTTGGCATCACCCTCCTGGCTGTCGCCCGCGTCGTCTTTGCTACCTGAAGGATGACGCGTTCAGGGCCTAAAACGGTGGTCATTCGCGTTTCGTCTCCGCCAAACGGAAGGCGTTGCGGGCTTTCAATAAATCCTGCCGCGACAGAATACCCACCACATGGCGGCTCGAAGGATCGATGATCGGGATGCGTACTATTCCAGTCTCGATGATGATATCCGCTACCAAGCCGCTCGGGCTATTGGGGTAGGCAAAGGGTTGAGAAGCATCAGCGAGCGCATCAGCAATCGTGGTACTGTCGGCGCTGCTGGCACTTTGCCAACGGAGCGCATCGGTTCGCGACACCAAGCCGAGAAGTCGCCTTTCGGAATCGACAACAGGATAGCTGCGATGTTTTGCTTTCTCACGAAAGAAGGCAAGTGCCTCCGCAACTGTGGTCGTCCCGGGAAGGGTTTTTGGATCTCGCGTCATAAGCTCTCCCGCTTGCATCAAGTCCAGCGAGTCAACCGAGTATTCCTGCAGTACATGACGCCCGCGTCGCGCGATCTTCTCCGTCAAAATGGACCTGCGCATCAGCAATACGCTCACCGCATATGCACAACCCGCCGCGGCGATCGTACAAGGAAGCATCTCGTAATGTCCGGTAAGCTCCACGGCGAACAATGCACCCGTGATGGGCGCTCTCATAGCACCGCTCATGATGCCGGCCATCCCCACCATTGCCCACTCCCCCGCCTCGCCCGGCAGAAGAAGACCCATGAGCGATCCGGCTGCTCCTCCCAGAATCAGAAGTGGTGCCAGCACGCCACCCGACGTGCCCGAACCCAGCGCGATAAGCCAAACGCAGGCCTTTACGATAAGCAGAGCCGTTACCACCTGCACCGCCAGGGAATTGTCGAGCAAAGATTGGATGCTGGTAAATCCTGCCCCCAAAACATGCAGGTCGATGAGCCCGCCTATTCCGACTCCAACGCCACCTATAGCAGGCCACCACATCCAGTGGACAGGCAATCTGTGAAACAGGTCTTCTATCCAATATAGCGCCGTGGAAAGCAGCGTCGCCTCAAGGCCAGTAACAATGCCGATGCAAGCCGCAGCCGCAATTGATGCAGGCTCCACCACCATCGTCGTCAAAAAGGAAAAGATCGGTCCGCCGTCGATCATCAGCGGACGCCACAGCCAGGCGACGAGTGCTGCGGCGACCACAGGAACAAAACTTCGTGGTTTCCACTCGAATAGTAGAACTTCGACCGCCAGCAAGATGGCGGCAAGCGGAGTGTTGAAAATTGCCGTCATGCCGGCAGCGGCGCCGGCAACCAGCAATGTCTTGCGCTCAGCCGCACTAAGATGGAAGCACTGAGTAAAAGCGAACCGATTGCACCTCCGGTCATTATTATCGGGCCTTCTGCCCCAAACGGGCCACCACTGCCAATGGAGACTGCGGAAGATAGGGGCTTTAGAGTGGCGACTTTCAACGAAAGCCTGCTCTCGCCGTATAGGATGGCTTCTATCGCCTCAGGAATTCCGTGGCCGCGAATTTTTTCTGATCCGAATCGGGCCATCAATCCCACGATCAAGCTGCCCATCGCAGGTACCACGAGAACACCGAAGCCGATTGACGTTTCGGTGATCGATGCGGGAGCTACCGATACCCTGCCGAACCAAAAAAGGTTAGTCGCAAAAGCGATTAGCTGGAGTAAAATCCATGCTCCGCAGGCCCCGCCTGTGCCAACCACCAGCGCCATTCCAGCTAACAAGATCATCCGCCAATCGGCGCTGTGATCAGCGAGCTGGTGATAATCAGCGATACGTCGGGACTTCGTTCAGGACCTTTATGCCTCGCTCACCTTTTTAATTTATTATATCGTATTACGACATTTCTCAATACGAGCTTTTCCGTTGACCGAACGCCCTCTACGAGACTTCGACTATGTGTTGCTGGCAGATTTTCGAGCAGCACTGCGCTCATTTGCAGCCTTCAGCGAAGCGAAGGCGGCAGAAGTCGGGCTTTCACCTCAGCAACATCAGTCGTTGCTTGCCATCCGCGGTTCTGCGCCGGAACAGGCTACCGTTGGCCATCTCGCCGAACGGCTGATGCTTAAACCTCACAGCGCTTCTGAATTGGTGAGCAGACTCGAAGCATTGGGTTTGATCCAACGCGAGACAGCAGAAAATGATAGACGAATGTCGATTCTCCTCCTCACAGATCGAGCAAGAGAATTGCTTACTCAGCTGTCTAAGCATCATCGCGACGAAATCCGTCGACTTAAGCCGCTTCTGCTCGACCTCCTCGAGCGCTTCAACTGACAAGCTCACGGACAGGTAATTTTCCTGTTGCCAGATGTATGCGAATTTTCGACGCTGCATTACTGATCTGAAAGGGCATGCATCTCTTAGCGGAGATCCAGATTCTAATAGACAGTGCTAGTCTCCATATTGTTGGGTCGAAACCTACGTTTCCCCCGGGTAATGATGCTTTGTGACAGCCTTCCCGACGAGGGTGGTGACGCGATGCGGTCGTATCACCGCGTCACCAGTTTCTTATCTATTCCGCTGCACACCGATTACCTTCAACGAACGCCGATCGCCATATCGAGTGTTCCAGGAAATTGTGTTTCCGATCTTCATTCCAAGAAGCGCAACACCCACGGGAGAAGCAAGTGAAACGACCCCTTCTCTCGATGCGGCATTCTCGGGAAACGCCAATGCGAGACGTTCTACGCGACCCGTGGCGCCGAAAATAAATTCGGCGGTCGAACCCACGGTGACCACGTCGAGCGGCACACGAAACAATGGTACCAGCCGAGCTCGCTCCAGTTCCCGCTCGAGGAAACGTCCGACTTCGGGAATTGCGTCAATCAGCAGTTCCGAAACTTCGCAAATCTCATCGAACTGTTCTTCGGCCACGACAATCGGTGGAAGGTCGGCGAAGGCCTCCGTCATTCTCTCTATGATTGCCATTACGCAGCCTCCGGTCCGTCGTCTGTGCGACCTTGAGTCATCCGCGCTCGAGCCTCCGCTTCCGGCTGATTTTCAAGCGCCGATATTTCAATGCGGAGCTTCCTTCCATCGAATACCTCCGCCTCCACCGTCTCTCCCGGCTTCCTGCCGATAAGAGCAAGGCCCACTGGGGTCAAAACGCTTACGTATTGCCCGTTTGGCACCTGTTGGTGACCAAGAGTCAGCAATCGACGTTGTTGAACGTCGCCATCGATGCGGTATCGCACAGTTGTACCGAGCGTGATTACATCCTCGGGCATTTCATCAGAGGGCAGGATCTGAGCTACGGACAAGAGGTGTGCGATCCATTGACGCATCGGGTTCAGCATGTCGATTTCTTCGAATGCCGTTATTTCGAGGCGTCCATAGTCATGGGAGCTAAGCACCCGCCGGGGGTGTCTCGGTTCGTTGATTCTATTAGCTTTATATGAAGGCAAGCGCGTTGCGCCGTTGTCCTTGTTCGACATAGCGGAATCCTCACAGCGGAACGGCGTTGCAGCCGCCCGTCTATCTAGTTCAAATTTGGTGTGAGAACGATGTCCCCGGACTTCGCGCGCGCATGCGCCGCGTCGGCCCGGGGCTAAACTCCCGCGAGCAACGTACCAGGCGCAAGAAACTGAAATTCGTTCGCGAATTGCATAAAATAAGTCTACTGCATTTCAAAAAGTTGTCAAAGTACACGGATCCTGGATCCTTTTGCGCAAATCAGCGATCGATCAGCAGTTTTTGCTTCGACAGCCTCGCAATGACTTTTTGGTTGATCCGCTCGCAGCGTTCGCCGAGGAAAGGAAACGCGTCCTGCATGGTGGAGCTGAAAACTTCGTTCAGCTGAACGCGCAACTGACGGCGTGCCCGGTGTAGACGCGTCTTGACCGTCTCTGCCCTGATCCCCAGTGATGCTGCCGTCTCCTCCACAGAACAGTCCTGAATGTCCCGAAGGACGAAGACGAGACGAAACGGCTCGGGTAGCTCGTCGACGGCATTCTCTATGAGGGTCCGTATCTGGGTGCGGGCGACCTCGGCTTCGGGATTTTCCATCACATACGCTCCCCGAAACGGAATGACCAGCGAACCGTCCTTCTGTGCAATTTCGACCTCCGCGAGATCCACCGTTTTCTTCCGGCTCCTCAAACGTCCCCGAGCTTCGTTGATCGTGATCCTAGTCAGCCATGTCAGGAGGCTCGAGTCGCCGCGGAACGTCGAGAGCGCCTTGAATGCCTTGAAATAGCTTTCCTGCACGACATCTTCAGCTTCTGAGTCGTCCGACATTATGGCCCGGGCGACACGGAACAAGGGCTGGTTGTATCGCTGCATGATCGCGCCGAACGCGCCGCTCTCCCCCCGGCGCGCATGGGCGAGCAGATCATGCTCCTCCATGTCGGTATAGACGGGTGCGGCTTCCGCTCGGGCAGTCGGCATAGCGTGATCCTCCCAAATAGAGATTAGATGAAAAAGAAACGCAAAGGTTCCCGGCATCGATCCTTTTTGTGCATCGGCGGAAAGGGATTTCGGGAACCTTGCCGTCCCTTCTCCATCAAATGGGCATTCCCATTTCCAAGAGCGAGACAAGACATGCCCCTGCGCCCTCTTCTATCGACGGACGACACCCCTGCCCTCGAAACCGCTCCCGGCAAGCGCAAATGCTTTGCGCGCCACGAACGTGTCAGCCGTGAAGAAGCCGAAGCCGCCGTGCGTACGCTGATCAACTGGGCCGGAGACGATCCCTCCCGCGAAGGTCTTGTAGATACGCCGGCCCGCGTGGTCCGCGCCTACGAAGAGTGGTTTTCCGGTTACGGACAGATGCCGGATGCCATCCTCCAGCGCACGTTCGGCGAGGTCGCCGACTACGACGAAATGATCGTGTTGCGGGACATCCCTTTCGAATCCACCTGCGAACATCACATGGCGTCCATCCGCGGCGTTGCCCATGTCGCCTATCTGCCGAGAGAACGCGTTGTCGGCATCTCGAAGCTCGCACGCCTGGTCGATGCCTATGCGCGCCGGCTCCAGATACAGGAGCGTCTGACGGCCGAAATTGCGGGCACGATAGACAAGGTGCTCAAACCTCGCGGCGTAGCGGTGATCATCGAAGCCGATCACGCATGCATGACCTCTCGCGGCGTTCGAAAACATGATGGCTCTCTCGTCACCCGGTCGTTCAAGGGCGCTTATAAGAATGAACTCGCCCGCCGCGAGGTGCTGAAAGCCCTGGGTGTTTGACAGCACCCGATACGGGAACCTTTTCCGCAATGCCCCATCAAATGAATATGCCCGCAACCGGGCAATATTCATCGGGAGACGAACCATGCTTAGGTTCTGTTGACAAACTGGATTCCCAAATCACCTGAACTCTGATTCAAGATA
>JBDZUK010000115.1:0-5814 GCA_040255165.1 Nitrospiraceae bacterium
TGCGATCAGGCTCGGCGTGGCGGTCGGCAACCTGTGCGTCCACAGCCTGTATGCCTGGCGGCTGGCGCAACTCGGCGGCTCGGAGGTGGATGCGGGGACCGTCATACGGAGATCCGGGTGGTTTGTCCTCTGGGGTGCGGCCGCGATGATCCTGATCGGGGAACTGGTGTACGCAGCGGTTACGCTCGTGGAGCGAAGCTTCGCCTCGTGGCTTCCTGCCGGAGCGATCTCGGGATTCTTCTACGCCAGCACGATCGTGTCGGTGCCGCTTTCGCTCATCGTGATGCCGCTCGCAACCGTCACCTTTCCATCCATGGTCGAAACGTTCGAGCGTGACGTCCGCGCAGGTTTGGCCCTGCTTCGCAATCACGGGTTGTTCTTGCTCGTCCTCAGCATCGGCGTGGCGGGACTCGTGGCGATCTTTGCTCAGCCGGTGGTGGAGGCGGTGTTCATGCGCGGGCGCTTTTCCGCCGAAGACGTCCGGTATACCGCCTCCGTGCTGGCGTTGACGATTTTCGGTCTGCCGTTCATGAGTTTGGGCCGGCTCGTTCGTAACGTCTGCTACGCCTTGTCCGATTACCGGACGCCGGTTATCGGGTTGACGGTCCAGTTGGCGGCCCTGGCGGGATTGGGGTTTCTGCTCGTGCCTCGCTACGGAGCACAAGGGCTGGCGATTGCGATGGTGACGGGCGAGGCGGCGACCATGTTGACCATGAGCCTGTTGCTAGGCGTCAGGCTGCGTGCCGGATGATCAACTCCTTAGACGATTGGACCGATGGCGATGCCGTCCGATCCCACGTGGGGATCGTGCTGGGTTTGTGGCTCAGCGGAGTCTTCGCCGCATCACTCGGAGGCTGGTTCGAGCACGACCGGGACAATACGGTGGCGATGGGTTTCTTGGGGGCTGCGGTGATCTGGCCGTTGTGGTATTTCGCGTTCGGAAGGGCTCAGTTCATCCCCCGTTCGATGTCGTTCGGCGCGATGGGCGCGCTGGTCTTGTTCGTGTTGGCAGCAGCCCTGTCGTGTATCGTCAGTCCAGTGATGCTGCGATCGATCGGCTATGTCGGGCTCACGTTCGCGGGCATCTGGCTGGCGCTGCAATTTAATTCCGCGCTCGACGCAGAGCAGTGCGAGCGGGGGATGAAACTCTTTGCGGTCCTGACGGCAGGATTGCTGCTCACCTTCGCCTGGTACGACTACACGCCTGGGAAACGACTCGGCACAGGCAGGGACGTCCTCAATCCTAATACCATTGCGTTAGTCTCGACTTCGGTGATGCTTTCGGCGATGGCGATTAGAACGCTGGTCCTCAGGCTGACGGTGATGGCGCCGATTGCCGCAGTCATCGTGCTTACCGGCTCGCGGGCGGCCGCGATTGCCGCCCTGGCAGGGCTGGCAACCATCGTGTGGCGACGCTTGCGGGCGAAACAGCGCCCTGTGCTCTTGCTGGCCGCAGTCGGTCTTGCGTTGGCCGTCACCGTTACGATCTCGTACGGAGATGTCATGTACGAGACACTGGACCGAATGTATGCGCTGAGCACCGCCGATCGCGGTCTCGGGTCGGGAGCGACGGGACGCATCACGGCCTGGAAGTCCACATGGGAATTATTCGCACGCAATCCGATGCTGGGCGTGGGGTTCCGCGCTCATGAGCAGTATCTAAAAGTGGATACGTCGGCACACAACGGGTACCTTGCGACGCTTGCAGAAGTCGGGATCATCGGATTTCTCGCGGTTCTCTACCTCGTCGTGCGAGGGCTGCGCATCCTGATGGTCAGGTCCCGCGAGCCGGAGGCTGGATTCACCAACAGCATCCTGTTTGGACTCTGTGTGGCCTATCTCCTTTTGGCGGTGTTCGAACGGTACCTGATCAATGTAGGAAACCCCACCTCGCTCTTGTTCCTCGTGGGGATCATGAGACCGGGCGAGATGGGAAGCTCAGCCCTAGAGTCCGATGAGTTACGGCAAGAATCATTCGGCGAGTCCACGCTCGTCGAGCCGACAGCACCTGTCTATGGGCAGGGGTCTTGGCGATCATGAACGGTACCCTGCGCCTGCTCAGAAAATCGGCATTGTCTCGACATGAAGACTCTGCATCGAACCGGACTGACCAATCCGCAAGGATGATCTTGCGTGCGCTCAAGGACTGGCTCAAGGAGTTCAGAGCGCGGCTCCTTCTGACTCTCAGGTTTCGGGGCTGCCGCGCCGGAAAGGGATTCCATGTTGGCGCGGGGGTCAGCATCGGCCCCGGCTTGGTCGCAGGAGACTATGTCTACATCGGTCCGTATTGCCAACTGCCCCCGCAGGTTCATATCGGCAATTATTCCTCGCTTTCCGCGTATGTCGCGATCGTCGGTGCGGATCACAATTTCGACCAGCCCGGCGTGCCGGTCGTGTATTCCGGCCGGCCGCCGTCCCGAATCACGACGATCGGGCACGACGTGCTGGTCGGCCATGGGGCGATCCTGCTGCGCGGCATCACGATCGGCGACGGAGCGATTGTCGGCGCGGGAGCCGTCGTGACCAAGGATGTGCCTGCCTACGCCGTCGTCGCGGGAGCGCCGGCCACCGTGCTGCGGTTTCGATTCGACGAGCATGAGCAAAGGGTACATGACCAAATGCTCGCGCGGCCGACGAAGCGCGGCCGGCATCCTGGACCGTTGAGGTGACCCATGAGCCCCCACTCGTACCGGAATCGGATTGGCCGGGTGTTGTGGAAAGCGGTGTGGTTGGCGTTCTTCCGCCCAAGCCCGCGGCCGTTCCATGCGTGGCGGCGCTGGCTGTTGCGGTTGTTCGGCGCGACGGTCGGTCCCGGCGCGCATCCCTATCCCTCCGCACGAATCTGGGCACCGTGGAACCTGACAATGGGAGAAGGCAGTTGTCTCGGCGATTACGTCGATTGTTATTCCGTGGACCGCGTGTCCCTGGAAGCGTACGCCACCGTGAGTCAATACGCCTTTCTCTGCACGGCGAGCCACGACTATCGGCTTCAGGACAAGCCGGTGATCGCGGCAGCGATCAGAGTCGGAAGGCGAGCGTGGGTGGGCGCGGACGTCTTTGTCGGACCGGGCGTGACGATCGGAGAGGGGGCGGTAGTCGGGGCGCGCGCGAGCGTGTTCCGCAACGTCGATGCCTGGACCGTTGTCGGCGGGAATCCTGCCCGCATCATCAAGAAAGTGGAACTGCAGAGGCACGGGACCCTGAGCGCCGTGGCCGAAGACTCGTGATCATGAGCGTCTCGATTCTTCTCCTGACGTTGAACGAGGAAGACAACCTGCCGGAATGTCTCCGTTCGGTACGGTGGTCGGATGACGTGGTTGTGCTGGATTCGCACAGCAGCGACGGGACCGTGAAGATCGCCGAGGAATTTGGGGCGCGGGTGGTGCAACGCCGCTTCGACAACTGGTCCGCCCATCAGAATTGGGCGCTCGAGCACATTGCCTTCAAGCATCCGTGGGTCTTCTACCTCGATGCGGATGAGCGTATGACCGAGGAGCTGAAGGACGAGTTGCACAACATTGCGATCGATTCGAAGCGGCTTCCCGTTGCCTACTACTGTGGGCGGAGAAACATGCTCATGGGCCGCTGGATCCGCCACGCCATGCCTCCAGGCATGGTCATGCGGTTCTTCCGCCCTCCTTACGTGCGATTCGAGCGGCTGGTGAACCCTGTTCCCGTTATCCATGGATCGCATGGATACCTGCGGGGGATGTTGGTCCATTACAACTTCAGCAAGGGAATCTCAGAATGGATCGAGAAGCATAACCGTTACTCGTCCCTTGAGGCTTTGGAAGGGATGAAGTTGATCCAGCGTCCGTCGGACGAGCAGCCGGACCTCTTCAGCGCCGATCGCGCCCAGCGCCGGCGGGCGCTCAAAAATTTGTCGTTCCGGCTGCCCTGGCGACCGTTCGTCAAATTTCTGTTGCAGTACGTGTGGCAGCGGGGATTCCTGGACGGACGGGCCGGGTTCACGTACTGCGTGCTGCAATCCTTCTACGAATACATGATCGTGCTGAAGATGCGGGAACTCGAGCGCCGGGATCGAGGATTGCCGGTCTGACAGAAGCCGATGCGGCCGGCGGCGCCGCCTACATCCACATGGCCAGGACCATTTTCGTCAACCGCTATTTTTTCCCGGATTACTCGGCAACGAGCCGACTCCTGAGCGATCTCGCCTTTGACCTGGCGTCTCGCCAACAGGAAGTCCAGGTGATTGCGGGCGGTCAGCTCTATGCCGACCCAGATGCCTCCCTCGCGTCGCAGGAAACGGTCCAGGGAGTTCACGTGTATCGCCTGCGCGCGTCGCGGTTCGGCCGCGCGCGTCTCCTTGGGCGTCTGCTCGACTATCTGACGTTCTATGCCGGTGCGACCTGGCGGTTGCTCTGCACGATTCAGCCGGGTGACGTGGTGGTGGCCAAAACCGACCCGCCGTTGCTGTCGGTCTGCGCAGCGCTTGCGGTCGTAATCAAACGGGGCGTGTTGGTCAATTGGAACCAGGATCTCTTTCCGGACGTCGCTCTGGCCTTGAAGATTCCGGGCGTGCGAGCGGCCGCGCCGGTCTTGAAGAGTCTGAGAAATGCGGCGCTGCGCAAAGCGCGCGCCAACGTCGTCCTTGGCTCTCTCATGGAGAAGCGTCTGCGCGACGAAGGAATCCCACCCGACCGCATTGCGCTGATCGAAAACTGGGCGGACGGCGAGGCGATCCGTCCGGTCTGCCAGGAACACAACCCTTTGCGGCGCGAGTGGCTGCTGGAGAATAAGTTCGTCGTGGGCTATTCCGGAAACATGGGCCAGGCGCACGAATTCAAGACCATGATCGATGCTGCCGAGCTGCTGAAGGCCGCGGAAGAACTCGCATTCATCTTCATCGGCGACGGAATGGCGCGTCCATGGTTGGAAGCTGAGGTGAAGCGGCGTGGGCTTACCAACGTACAGTTCCGCCCCTACCAGCCGGCCGAGCATCTGTGCTGGAGCCTGAGTGTGCCGGACGTCCATTGCGTTTCATTGCAGCCGCAGTTGGAAGGTCTGATCGTGCCAAGCAAGTTCTATGGCGTCGTCGCCGCCGGTCGTCCGGTCATCTTCGTCGGGGATCCGGACGGAGAGATTCCGCGTATTCTCCAACGCGAACGGTGCGGGTGGAGTTTCCGCGTCGGAGACGTCGAGCCGCTGGCTCGCCGGATCTTGACGCTCGCACACAGACGCCAGGATGCGGTCGAAGCCGGGCAGCGCGCGCGACTTTCCTTCGATCGGCACTATTCCCGTGCTCGTGCGCTTCATCACTGGCGGGCGCTTCTGCACTCCGTCGGTGCCGCCGTTCCTCTCCCGAGTCAAAACCCGGTTACGGTCGGAAAAGAATGATCCAACAGCATCGGGCTGCATGGCTTCTGTTGGCTCCATTCACCTTGGTGGTCGCAGCGACCGTTGTCACTGGCCATTCTCCTTCGGTGGAACGGCCTGCGTCGCCCGCCGCCGCACGCTCATTCGTGGTGTTCGACGGAACCCTGTACAAGAACAAGCCTCCGTTCAATCCCCAGTCCGTTCATCCCATCACCGTGCTATACGAGGCTCGCCTGTTTTTGCCCAACCAGCCGGCGACCGCCATGCCTGCCGAGCCGATCGTGCGCTCCCTGATCGGCGAAGTTCCTAGAGCTCAGGAGCCGGTCGTCCTCGACATCGAGCGCTGGCCACTCACGGGAGACGCGCAGACGGTGCGCGCGACCGTCGACAAATTTCTGGCCGTGCTGTCCTGGGCGAAGGGCGAGGTTCGGGGAGTTCGGGTCGGAGTCTACGGGACCGTGCCAATCCCGGATTATT
>JBDZUK010000116.1:0-5789 GCA_040255165.1 Nitrospiraceae bacterium
AAAGATAGTCGTCGGAGAAAGCCTAAATCGACATAGAGGGATAGAAAAATGAGAATGCTGTAATATCAATAGCTTACGAGGATGCCCGATTATCCAGACAGGATTTCGTAACCATTATATAGACATATAGACACGTATATAGACCCGGAGTGTAGGGTTCGGTCGCTCCGCATAGTAGTTGTTCCATTCATACGAGCCGGTCGAGTATTTCCTTCAAGACCACCGCTTGGTTGTGCTCTTCGTCGGCTGCGCCGTAGACGAGTGTGACCGTCCGTCGCCGGCACATGGCCGCCACGTCCTTCATCGCCTGCTGTTGGGCCGGTCGCTTCAACTCGGCTTTGTACCGCTTGCGGAACTCGGCCCATTTGGCGGGATCATGTCCGAACCATTTGCGAAGAGCCGTGCTCGGCGCCAGCTCTTTCCGCCAGTCCACGATCTGCGCCCGTCCCTTGCTGAGGCCTCGCGGCCAGACCCGGTCCACCAGAATCCGAAGTCCGTCTTTGGCGCTCGGCGGGAGATAGATCCGCTTGATGTGAATCATGGAACCATGTTGGTCTGGTGCGCGCGGTCGACTCGCACACGCTTTCTGAAACAGAGCACCATCCCAGCGTCCTGAAATCCTAGAGCCCGATGGGCCAGGATGCTGATCCGATTGTCCGGCTGAGTATCGGAAGCAAATTCCGTGCAGCCCTGTTTTCTTGCCCACCGTTCCGCCGCCTCGATGAGCGCCCGCGCGATACCTCGCCGGCGGGCGTGCGGGGCAACGTACAATCCTTCGAGATAAGCGACACGGTCCGTGTCGCAGCCCTCGGCACCGTGTCGAATCGACAGCTCCGCGAAGCCCACCGCCGTCCCGCCTTCGTCCACGGCCAAGAACACCGCTTGCGGATCATGCGTACGGCCGGAGAGAAATTGCTCGATCTCCTCTCGATGTTCCGAGCGGCTGCCTTGCGGCCACAAGGCGCATCGAAGACGCAATCACGAGGCGGCATCCGCTCTGGTCGCGCCTCGGATCTTCACGGTGGTACGCCTCATGCGGCCTCACATCCATCGACGCACTGATTGCCGATAGTCCGCAAACTCTCGCCCGAATTTTTCGGACAGCACCCGCTTCTCCGGCAGCATCTGGAACCGAAGAGGAGGGTTCGGCATATCTTCGTACTTCTTCGCCTGTGAGGCAACGGAGGGGGCCCTCCCCCCTACACGATCTTCGCCAGGCGTCCGGACCTTACCCACCGGCGGAACAGAGGGCTGGTAGTCCATGCCGGACGGCCGGTGTGCCATTGCGTCTTGGTGAACCGCCACTGGAGCCAGCTCCAGCCCCTGGCCGACATCCACGGGGGACTCGGGAGCGCGACCGCCGTTGCGCCGAACGCCTTGGCCAAGCGGACGATGCGGGAGTTGACGTCAACGGTGTTGCCGACGAGTTCTCGGGCGCCCAAGTGTTCGAACCCGAATTCGCCCAGCGCGAGGAGAATTTCCACCGCATACCCATAATGGCTCCGGTGGACAGGGGCCAGCTCGATGCCCAGCTCCACGCTGTCCGGGTCGGAGCGGTCCCTGCGCAGGCCGCAGCAGCCGGTCAGGGTTTGTGGCTCGTCCCGGCGAACGATGGCGAGCTGATAATTGAAGCGGGGTTGTTCCGTCGCCCAGGTTCTGAACAGGTCCATCAGTCTCGTGGCATGCCCGCGCCTGAGCTCTTCCGCACCGGAGCCGGGCATGGCGTTCAGGTCTACATGGCACTCCTCGCAGTCTACATGGCACTTCTCGAAGGCCGACATGTCGCCGTACTCGAATTCGCGGAGAATGAATCTTCTGGTCCGAAGTTCCATGGTCGCCTCGTCCTCATGTAACAGTGAAATCGGTCGATTGCGGCGGCCGAGACAGCGTCCGGGCGGTCGATGGATCCGCTGGCAGGCCGGGTTTCCCGTCCGTCAGGGCCCATCGGCGACGAGCCGCGATCAGTCCCAGCACGTTGCAGCCGGCCACGGCGAGCATTCCCCACACGTCGAACGGACTGAACGGACCCTGAGCGAGCGCCACCGGCGGTGCGCCGTAGCCGGCAAAGAGGCACAAGGCGTTGAGGAGCAGCCCCCACCACACCCACGGCTGATCCGTACGCAGCCCCCACACCGTCATCACCAGCCCCGTTGCGCACAAGCCGACGGCCCAATTGACGGCCTGCCGAAGATGAATCTCGGCGTGCAACGACCAACTCGGCTCCATCGTATGGTCGGGGTGGAGCACGAGCATCAGCATCGTCGCAGTATAAGAGACGCCCAGCAAGGCGCGGGCGGTCATCATGATCCGACCTCGCCGACGGCGTTCCGGGCGAGCCCGTTGATCCGGATGAGCAAGTCGTGCTTCGCCCTCGAGTCGATGTCCACGCAATAGTCGACGCGATAGGGCGACGCCAGCTCGTCCGACACCAGGAGCACCGGTTTGCGAAACCCTAAGTGCCGCCCCCACCAGCTTTCCAGCGGCGCGGTGGAAATCAACGCCGGAACGCGGCGGTCACACCGCATGAGCCGGGGCGAGAGGAGATACGTCACGACCGGGGCGTCGAACGGGTGAAATCCCAGCACGCCGATCCCATGCGCCCAGAGGTCCAGCCATCCCGCCGATTGCCGCGCGAGCCATCGAGCCGCCGGCCCTCCGGCGTTCCGCATCCAACCAAGGTCTGACTCGGTGATCCATAGCTGCCGGCTCAGCTCGAAGGGGATCAGGGTGACCGGAATCCCGTGCTCCAGCACCACTCGGAACGCCTCCACATCGGACTCGAAGTTCAGGTCGGGCAGAACCAGCCGGCCGTGTGGCGGCCGGAACACCTGATCCGGGCGGCGCCCGGCTACGGCGACGATCCGCGTGACGTGTGAGGCAAGCCCGGGACGCTGCCGAAGGACCGTCGCCACGTTGGTCAAAGGTCCCAGCGCGATGATGACGAGCCCTCCACGGCTAAGCGCGTCAGCGAGTGCGGTGGAAGCCTCGGTGGTCCGTCCCAGGTCGGCGGCCTCTCCGGCCCCGGCCTGCACCGGGATCGGTTCCAGAGCAAAACGCCCGACGAGCTCTCGGATGCCGGGTTGCGCCGCCGCGACGTCGTGATGGTTGCCGAAGACCAGGCTGATGCCGCGGATCTTGAGCTCCGGTGCTCCGAGAGCCGCGAGAAGCGCGAAGAGATCGTCTTTGTCCCGAAAGGGCATGTCGGGCGCCGCGTCGGTGTCGATCCACACGGGGGTCTGGGCTTGGGCAGCGGCGGGCGGCATAGACAAAAGGAGAAGGACAATCCCGACGATTGCCCCGCGGCGGGGGAGGTGCTCTTCCCGCCGAGAAGGCTCCTGTCTTCCCTGCGCTTCTGCTGAGGCCCTCGCATAGAGGTAGGCTCCGACGCCGGCCAGAAAAACTGCATACCAGGTCCAGTTGCGGCCCGGGAGGAAATGAGCCGTGATGTGCACGAGAAACACATCCATCCATGGATGATGGGCGGACAGCCGGAAATTCCATAAGAGGTCCGGCAGCATGGCGATCACGTGCCCCGCGAAGATCCACACCATCGGATGTGGAACGGTCCGGCCACGATGGACCGTCACGATCGCCATGATGAAGAGCGCGGCCGAGGCACCCACGAAGAAGTGCAGAAACCAATGAAAGAGCGCGTCCTGCTCGCTGTACGACCAATACAAGACTCCTTCGGCTGCGGCGAACAGCACGAATGTTTGCATGGAACCCGGGGTCCTGAGTGTCATGGCATTCTCCCTCATCGTGTGCCGCTGAGCAGAAGTTTCATTTCCCATGCGCGTCGATCGAAGCCGGCATCCAGCGTCCGAAACCGAATGAAGCCTTGAGCGTCCACGATGACATAGCCCACCGGATATCCTCCGTCGATCGGTCTGCGTAACCCGAAGGCTCGCGCGATGGATTCATCATGGTCCGTAAGGAAAGTATGGATGCCCGTTTCGATGACGGGCCGTGATTCGTCATGTGTCACCACGATGAGATCGGCGGCGCTGGTCAAATCAGATTGATCCGCCAGGTCCCGAAAGAGATGCCGTCCTTTCAGGGTTCTGGCAAAGAGAATGATCGTCCCACGCCGGGTGCCCCAACCTGGCTGTATCGACGGCGCCCGCTCCTCCCCGGCCGGCATTAAGATGCCGGTTCGCTGTTGAGACAGGTCGGGGTCGTTCAGCGGATGCCGGGCATGCTCTGCGAGGCCGAGTAGTCCGCCCATTCCCCCGGCGACAGCCAACCAAATGAATAGATACGGGTGGGACGTCATTGGCCTTCCCCAAAGGCGACACCCCGATGCGCGGCGTATGTCTCCGCTGCCGTTCCGAAGCTTCGAGGTTGGAGAAAGGATAGCGAGCGTCAGTGCGCTAGGTCTTGGAAAAATCCGACATCGCTCGGATGACCTAGCGGCCCATACCTGGTTGGCCCTTTGGGGCGAGCGCGATGCGATACTGGGAAGGAGTGTTGCCGGTGAGGAGGCGGAAGTCTCGGTTCATATGCGCTTGATCGCTATAACCGAGAGCGGCGGCCAGATCGACCAGACTGCCTTGCGGCGCCTGGTGAATGGCCGTGATGGCCGCTTGGACGCGGAGGATCCGCATGAAGAGTTTCGGCGACAGTCCGACGGCGGCCATGATCGTGCGCTGGACTTGGCGAGGGCTGAGGCCGCACAGGTCCGCGAGCGTCTCCACCCGAGCGATGCCCTGATCCTGCTGCATCTGAGCAATCGCCCGGTCGAGAGGGGAGAGCGAGGCGTCGCATCGAGACAGCGCCCTTTCCAATGCCTGCTCCACAAGCAAGCTCTGTGCGGGAAACGTCGCGGTTTCGGCGACTTCTTCCGGCGGCAGTCCCAAAAAGGCGGGCACGTCAAGCTGTCGATCCGTCAATTCGATGGGGGCCGGTTCGAGAAAGTGTCGCGCCATGCCGGGGCGAAACCGGATACCGAAATAGGTGGCGTCCGGAGTGATTCGAAAAAACTGCATTCTGCTGTTCGTGCCGACCACGAGACAACGAACTCGAGGTCCCAGTTGTTCATACACCACATCAACGCACCCGTCCGGAATCATCGCATACTGCGGGAAGTTGTTATTTTCCGCGGCGGCGGCGTGCCAGAACCGGTCGACGAACGGCGTCAAGGAAGGTGACGGAGCCAGTTGGCGGTATCCCTTAACCGTCCGTCGCTCCAGTCAGGATTTGGCGGTGGGATTCATCGTACACACCTCGAATTATGGCAGTATTGTCAGGATTCATCGAACAAAGTCAAACCGGGACATTCCGCAGGACCTGAGTCTGCCGGGTGGCGATGGCTCACCGAGGCATCGAACTCCGGAGATGCGGGATCAGTCGGTCGTGTCCGGCAGTTCTTTCAAACGCCGTTTCAGGAATCTCCGTTCCGGTTCCTGCTGCGTGAGGCTGAGCGCCCGTTCGTAGGACGTTCGGGCATCCACGGTCCGTCCCAGTCGCCGGCAAAGATCCGCCCGCGCCGCGTGCGCCAAATGGTAATTCGTCAATTCGCCGCGCGCGAGGATGGTCTCGATGAGCGCAAGCCCGGCGGACGGGCCGTCCCGCATGGCGACCGCCGCCGCGCGATTCAGCTCGACCACGGGGGAAGGCTCAACCTGACATAACAGATCGTACAATCTCACGATCTGAGCCCAGTCCGTTGCGGCCGTGATCGGCGCCCGGGCGTGGACCGCGGCGATGGCGGCTTGGAGGCCGTACGGTCCGATCTGGCGCGCCGCGAACGCCCGTTCCACGAGCGAGAGTCCCTCCGCAATCTGTTCCCG
>JBDZUK010000117.1:0-5769 GCA_040255165.1 Nitrospiraceae bacterium
TTGGGAACTGATGAGAGGCTTCATGACTTGCTCTTCACATATCCCGAGATTCAAGTGTCGCCAGGACTGAACTTAGGCGATCGTATTCTTGTCGAAGCCATTCGTTTGGCATGCGTCCTAGATGTGAATCCAGACGTGAAAGCCAGTTCCTCCCTTCAGAGGCGTCATAGTATTCATCTAGATGCAATTCCGCCAGTGAATGTGCTATCTCCATCATATTAAGCACGTCGTCAGAAGCCTCGGCGGACTCATATGCCTGACCTAAAAGGCCGAATTTCGCTGTATTATCAGCGACGTAATCCGCTCGGGTCGCCAAAATGCTTGGTAATGGGCCATACTTTTCTTCCAGCTCTTCTAGATATGGCAGAATCCGCCGACGAAGAATGTTTTCTTCCGCGGCCCCACTTGCGTTTACAATTTCCAGCGCCAATTCATGCACCCGGTCCCAATCCTCGGCGCTTATGTTGTCAGGTGTTGCCATACTCTTATTTCCACTCACGCATTATTGAATTTGAGCAAGCCACTACCTTTCTTCCCGCTAGTACTTGGTCGTTTCCGCAGATTCTCATTCTTAATAGCTCCAATTCTTCAGCATTTGCAGAATCAGGCTCGATAATTTCAAAAAGAAACGCCATGGCGCCTCGACGCGCTACAACCTTTCGCAAAAGCCTTAAGCTTCTGAGTGAAGGCCATGGGTCAGGTCTTGCAATCGCACATTGGCTTGCTTCTCTTCCGCAGCAAGGCTCATGGCGTCTTTAAGCTTAGTAGGATTGCCATGCTGGACAGTTCTTTGATCCTTCTGCAAACGGGGTGCCCGCTCTGCTTCTTCACGAACAGAAGTTCTATTGGTTTTTCCCCGTGTTCGAGCCGATCGACAGAGTCTGCGCCATTTGGTCCGTCTCATGTGTGCAAAGACAGTACGGCTACATGGACCATATCTGTTCCCCTCTCATGGCAGGATCGTTGCTTAAGGAGATAGGAGGAGCCTGTTCTTGGTGTGGCAGCTGCTACCAAGCAAGCGCGGATAAAATCCCAGTACATCCGCCACTTGGTGGACCTGCTAAACTTACAGGAGCCATTCTGGAGCCGGAACCATCTCATATGGTGCAAGCGATCAGTCGGGTGTTTTGCTGGAGCCTTGTGCTGGCGGCCTTTGTGATGGCCGAGGCCGTTGCCGGCGTGCCGGCGAAGACCAAGGCAGAGAAGAGCCAGACCTCTGTTCCCGCTGCATCAACGAAGTCCCCCAAACCGACGAAGCGATCCAAGCCTGCGACGACGAAGTCTCCCCGGCAGTCGGCTGCCAAGCAACGTCAGCGGGAGAACGTACCGTCGGCGCAACCCGCCGTGCGATCACGCAAATCCGGCCATCGCGCGAAGCGCAACAAGCGACCCGCCGTTGTTGAACCTACAGAGGACCATTCCTATCTCGGAGTCGTGAGGCGGCCGTATCGCTATAATCCTCACTCCGCCGGGCACATGGGCGTGCCGGCGGCCGTCCATTCCAGGGACCTGATCCACGATCATTTTCAGGAGCTCGACAAGAACCGTGATGGGGTGATCGACCCTATGGAGCATGCCGCCGGGCGACTGGATATGGATCGGGATAGCCCACGGCGCGGCTGGAAATAGCTCCTGATCGCTGCTGGTCTCTTACCGCCTCTAGCCTCTCCGAACGCTTGTTCTCTTTCTCTGTAAGAAGCGACCTCCCGCGACGACGTATGGGTAAGGCAGTCGCTGCCCGAGCCCGCGTATCACGTTGACAGCACGAGAAGGAGCCCCCATGATACCCGACCAGACTATGTCCACCGCGATGCCATCCGCCACGCCCGCGACCGGGTCGAGCCACGGAAAGGTGGCGATTCTTGCCGTGATCGGTCTGGCGATCGGCGCGTTCTTTTATTTCGACCTCGGTCAGTACTTGTCGCTCCAGGCCTTGAAGGACAACCGGGACCGGCTGCTGACCTTTACCGATGCCAACTACGCCGGCGCCGTGGCGCTGTTCGTCCTAGCCTACGTTGCCGTGACGGCGCTGTCCCTGCCGGGAGCGGCCATCATGACGCTTGCGGGCGGGTTCCTGTTCGGCAGCGTGCTCGGGATGCTGTACGTCAATCTGGGTGCGACGACCGGCGCGACCTTGGCCTTTTTGGCCGCCCGCTACCTGCTGCGTGATTGGGTCGAGTCGAAATTCGGCTACTGGATCGGCCCGGTACAGGAAGGATTTGCCAGGAACGCGTTCAGCTATCTGATGACGTTGCGCTTGATCCCCCTGTTCCCTTTCTTCGTCGTCAATCTTGTGTCGGGGCTGACGCGCGTCAACGTCGGCACCTATGTGGCGGCAACCTCGCTCGGCATCATCCCCGGGTCCTTCGTCTATGCCTACGCGGGACGCCAGCTCGGGACGATCAGCTCGTTGAAGGAAATCGCGTCGCCCAACGTCATCGCCGCCTTCGTGCTGCTGGGGTTCTTGGCGCTCGCGCCGATCCTGTACAAGAAATTCACCGGCCGGCAGCGCGATGACGAGCGACAGAGAGGACGCCGTCAATGAGCAGTCATACGAGCGACCTCGTGTTCCCTCCGGACGACTACAATAGGCAATTGGTCGAGAACGTCCATCCATCCTCCTGGGTCAACCCGCATCCGGACGGCCGGTACAACATGGTGGTGGTCGGCGCGGGAACGGCGGGGCTCGTCACCGCGGTCATCGCGGCCGGTGTCGGCGCGAAGGTGGCCTTGATCGAGCGACACCTCATGGGAGGGGATTGTCTCAACGTCGGATGCGTGCCCTCCAAAGGTATGATCCGGGCCGCACGGGCGTGGGCGGATCTCAAGCGTGCCGAAGAGTTCGGCCTGCATATTCCGCCGGGGGTGAAATACGATTTCGGCCAGGCCATGGCCCGCATGCGGAAGCTGCGCGCAAGGATCAGTCACAACGATTCGGCGCATCGATACAAGAGCCTCGGCGTCGATGTCTACATCGGAAGCGGCAGGTTTACGGGGGCGGATTCAATCGTCGTGGAAGGGGACGCGGGCAGCCGCTCCCTCACCTTTGCCAAAGCGGCGATCTGCACCGGCGCCCGCCCAGCCGTCCCTCCCACGCCGGGGCTTCAAGAGGCGGGGTACCTGACGAATGAAACCGTCTTTGGCCTGACGGAATTGCCGCAGAGGCTGGCCGTCATCGGGGCGGGGCCCATCGGCTGCGAGTTGGCCCAGGCCTTCGCCCGTTTCGGCAGCCAGGTCTACCTGATCGAAGCGCTTCACGGCATCATGCCCAACGAGGATCGGGATGCGGCGGAGATCGTGGAACGCTCGATGGCGCGGGACGGGGTAAAACTGCTCTGCTGCGGCAAGGAGTTGACGGTCGAGAAGACGCCGGGCGGGAAGCGGCTGTCGGTGGATTCCCATGGCCGGCAATACGACATCACGGTGGACGAAATCTTGGTTGGCGTGGGGCGTAAGCCGAACGTCGAAGGGTTAGGCCTGGACGCTGCCGGCGTGGCCTTCGACGACAAGACCGGGGTGAAGGTCGACCACCGATTGCAGACCAGTCATCCAAAGATCTACGCGGCGGGCGACATCTGTTTTCCCTTCAAGTTCACTCACACCGCCGACGCCATGGCGCAGATCGTCGTCCAGAACGCTCTATTTCCGCATCCGTTCGGCCTGGCCTATGCCAGCACCGAGTCATTGGTTATTCCCTGGTGCACGTTCACGGAGCCGGAGGTTGCCCACGTCGGGTTGTATGAGGCGGAGGCCCAAGCCAAGGGGATCGACGTGGAGACCTACACCTTCAAACTGGATGAGGTGGATCGCGCGATCCTCGACGGAGAAGAGGAGGGGTTTGCAAGGGTTCACATCCGGAAAGGCACCGACAGGATCCTTGGAGCCACGATCGTGGCGGCCCATGCGGGGGATCTGATCAGCGAGTTCACGGTGGCGATGAAGGCGGGGGCGGGCGCGAAAACGATTGCCGGAACGATCCATCCGTATCCGACGCAGGCCGAGGTGAGTAAGAAAGCCGTGACTCAGTGGCGCAAGGCGCATTTTTCGGAGTGGCAGAGGAACATCTTGAAGAAGTGGTTTGCGTGGGCCAGAAAATAAGGAGGCCTCCTCGCACCCCGCCCGGTCTAAGGACCCCGCTGTGGGCGGTTGGGCGCCCTGTGGCCGTCACCCGCGAGAATATGAATCACTGAGGCCAGAGGTGCTTGTTCTTCGAGTCTCTATGCTTATCGCTGCGGTGCTGCTGACGTACTGCCCTCCTTGCGGGAGTGAAGTGAAAGCGATAGTGGAAGTGGGGAAATTTTCCGCGGGGGCGGTGGGGCAAGGCTGGCCGGAAGGTTGGAAGCCACTGACGTTTAAGAAGATTCCAAGGCAAACGCACTACGAGCTGGTGAAGGACGGAGATACCGTAGTCGTAAAAGCCGTCAGCGAGGCCGCGGCGTCGGGGTTAACGAAGGAAGTCGGGATCGACCCCAAAGAGTATCCGATCGTCCAGTGGCGCTGGAAAGTTGAGAACTTGCTGAAAGGGAGCGACGTGACCCGCAAGGACGGCGACGATTATCCGGCGCGGTTGTACGTCACGTTTGCATATGATCCCGACAAGGTGAGCTTCGGGAAGAAGCTAAAGTATAAGGCGGGGCAGGTGCTGTTCGGAAAAATCCCGATCGCCGCGCTGAACTACATCTGGGAGTCAAATACGCCGGTCGGGACCATCGTCGAAAATGCCTACACCGACTTCGCGCAGATGATCGTCGTCGAAAGCGGGGCGCAAAAAGCGAGAACTTGGGTTGAGGAAGAACGGAACATCTACGACGATTATAAGAAGGCGTTCGGCGACGACCCACCGATGATCAACGGGGTGGCCATCATGACGGACACGGACAACACCAAGGAGTCCGCCACGGCCTATTACGGCGACATCGTTTTTAAGAAGAAATGAGAAAGGTTGAGACGCAGCCGGAAGCAAAGGGCCGACCAGGGAGGTCGGCCCTTTGTGATGCAAATACAGCGGGTGTTACTGAATGGAATTGGCGTAGTGCCCGCGGGTGATTTCGGCGCGAATGCTGTCGCCGACTTTCTTCGGGCCCTGCAGTTTTTTCGTGCCGTTACCCACCACCAGACGAACTTCGTTCCCCTCATAGTCCTGGACCACGTAGGTATTGCCCTCGATTTTGTTGACCTTTCCACCGATCGTGCGATATGCGGGACCCGGCTTAGAATCGAAGGTCATGGGCTTGGCGGTCCCCTGAGGCCGGATGTGGCTTGAAATATCCGGCGGCGCGCCATCCATGGAACTCATATCGGACCCCTTCTTCTTCTTGCTCTCTTGCGTCGCCTGGGTCCCGCTCTGTTTCTTGGCTTTCTTACTCTTGCCGGCGGCATCCGTGACCTGCGCCGTCCCGAGGGCCGCCACTAGAGCGAGAGCGACAACAGCCACGGCTCTCCAAGTGTTATGAGTTTGGTTCATCAATACCCTCCTTTCATCGATGACCTCAACAGGAGGGGGATAGTTCAGCAAGGCCTGTGCCTTTTCCTACGGCATCATATTGCTATGGAATATTCCGAGGTTAGGGGTGCCTGCTTGAATCGGCTCGCAAAGGGATCTAGACGAGAGTTAAAAAAACGGCAGATTACTGTGCAAAACTGAGCAAAGGAAAGGACCCTGTGGAGACCACAGTGTTCTCATGATCAGCGCTTTCCATCGATCGACCTGGGGCAGGACCGTGACGCGATATCGCCGTGCGTGTTATATAGAATCTAAGATGATCAGGA
>JBDZUK010000039.1:0-4288 GCA_040255165.1 Nitrospiraceae bacterium
CTATCGCCACATTGGCCTCTTGCGTCACGGGCCGTGGATGCGCGGACGGCGCTGGCGCTGCTCTGCTTCGTTTTGTCGTTCGGCTCCGGATGTGCGGAGCTCGAGCCCATGATCGAGCCTGAAGTCGCCGATCTTCAACTTACGATCGATACGCTCAAGACCGGCCTTCGGGACGCCCAACGCACGGGGACCGAGCTTCGTGCCGAGCTGGATGCGCGACGCCGGGAACTGGCTGACGCTATCGTGGCTCGTGCTCGGTTGGAGGGACGGCTCCGGGAAGCCGAGCGGCGTCTGGCGGAGGCTCGGCACATTATCGACCTCCAGCGTGAAGAGCTGGCCTCCGCTCGGACCGAACGGGAAAAGATCGCGCGCACAGGCGTGCAGCTTCAGTTCGAATTAAAGCGTTTGCACCGGCAGCTGGCGCAGGTGGGCAAATCGCAATCCGGAGCCGCGGCTGCCGCGCCGGCCGCGGGCAAGGCGAGAGGCGCCCCGAAAACGTCAACCGTTCCGTTATCGGCCGATGCAGGCGAGCCACGGGTTTCCGTCAAGACCACCGCCATGCCTGTACCGTCCGCCCAGCCCCCCGCATCCCAAGACGATCAGGCCGCGCAGGATGACCCACCCACGGGATATCGCGCCGTGTCCGTCCACCCCGGCGATACACTGTGGAGCATCGCGCGGCGGTACCGGGTCGATGTAGCTCGATTGCGGGCAGTGAACCGGTTGCCGAACGACCGCATCCTAGTCGGTCAGGCGTTGTGGCTGCCGCGATCGGAGGGATCTTCGCAATCCGACATGCAGGCATCGAATCCCGCTCAACCTTAACACCGCATCCTCGGTTGCCTCGTCGGGCTTCTTATGACGGTTTTCGCGTATAGAGCGGCACATCCGGACGGAAGAACCCTCGACGGCCACGTCGAAGGCGAAGACGAAGTACAGGTTCGGGCAAAGCTGGAAGGACAGGGCCTTCTGGTCTTCACGCTGCGGCGGCGTGGGAAGGGAGCATCTGCGGCCGGCCGCGGACTCCGAGCCTGGGGCACCTTGCCGCTTCAAGAGTTTTTGGTCTTCAATCAGGAACTCTTTGCGCTCATCAGGGCCGGATTGCCGGTTCTTCGTATCTGGGACTTGCTGATTGAGCGGGCCCGGCATGGCGGCTTTCGAAGCGCTCTTCACGCGGTGCGCCAGGACATCCGCGGCGGCGCTTCCGCGTCGGAAGCATTGAGCAAACATCCCGGGCATTTCCCGGAACTGTACGTCGCGACGATCCGGGCCGGCGAGCAATCGGGTAATTTGCCTGAAGTGCTGCAACGCTATATCGCCTACCTGAAAATGATGATCGGCTTGCGGCAGAAAATCAGCAAAGCCCTCGCGTACCCGGCGTTTCTCATTCTGGTGGGTGTCGGCGTTATCGGCTTTTTGACGAGCTACGTGATGCCCACGTTCGCGTCGGTCTACGGGGAGTCGGCGCAAACCCTCCCGGCCGCCACCCAGATGCTGATCGATCTGATCACCCTGATGCAGGCCCAATCGCTTCCGTTGCTGCTGGCTTTGGGAGGACTCGCGGCGGCCGGGCGGGCCTGGTACGCCGCGCCGACCGGTAGGCTGGCAGTTGATCGCCTGCTCCTGGCCCTGCCGCTCCTGGGGCCGATTTTCGTCAAGCACTACACGATCCAACTCACGCGGACGCTGGCGACCATTCTGGCGGGCGGGACTCCATTGGTGGAAGCGTTGCACATCGCCCGGGGAGCCGTTTCAAACCGTTGGGTGTCCGGCGGGCTTGCAGGCGCCGTGGATGAGATCCGCGAGGGCACGACCTTGGCGGCCGCGCTGGACCGGCCGAATATCCTCCCCAAGCTTGCCATCGAGATGTTGTCGGTGGGGGAGGAGACCGGGTCGTTGGAAGCCATGCTCCGGGACGTGGCCGAATTTTATGAAGGGGATTTGGATCTGCGGCTGACTCAGCTCACGACCTGGATCGAACCGGTTCTCCTATTGGTGATGGGAGTGTTGGTAGGGGCCATCGTCATTATCATGTATCTGCCGGTCTTCCAAATGGCCGGAACCGTATAACGGCGTCTTATGGCCAAGAGTCTCACACGGCCCTCGCTGATCGATATCCTAGTGGAGCAAGGTACACTCACGCGGCAATCGGTCGATCACGTCCTGCTACGGTTGGGCGGGGCCACAGCGACCCTGGGCCGAACGCTGGTCGATGAAGGCGCTATTTCAGAGGAGCAATTGGCCAAAGCGCTCGCCACGCAGTTCGGTTTGCCATTTGATCCGCTGACCGACTTCCGAGTCGACCAGGAGTTTTACCAAACCATTTCCGTGAAGCTGATGCAGCGCCATCCCTTCGTGCCGATGAAGGAACGGGACGGAGTGCTCAAGATCGCGATTCCGGATCCTCAGGATCTCATCGGTCTGGACGAGTTGGAACTCTTGCTCGGACGCCGCCTCGAGCTGGTGGTCAGCTCGCGCAACGGCATCCTCGCGGCATTGGAGCGGAGCGAGGGTTCCAGTCAAGCGCTCAGAGAGCTGGAAGCGGAATACCGGTCGGTACTCGTCAAGGAAGACGAGCGCGGCGAAGAAATCCTCACGGTGGATCATCCCGCCGAGGATCAAAGCCCGGCCGTCAAGTTGCTGGATTCGATTCTCCTGAGCGCGATGCAGCGCCGCGCCAGCGACATTCACATCGAAGCCGCCGACCGCGCAACGTCGGTGAAGTTCCGCGTCGACGGCATCCTGGTCCCCGCGATGGAGCCGCTCGACATCAAGCTCCATGCGCCGTTGGTGTCGCGGCTGAAAGTCATGTCCGATCTGGATATTGCGGAGCGGCGTGTCCCCCAGGACGGCAGTTTTCGCATGCGGTTGGACCGGAAAACCGTCGACTTTCGCGTGTCGATCCTTCCCAGCGTGTTTGGGGAGTCGGTCGTCATCCGTATCTTGGATCGCGACGCGATCACGGCGGGGGTGTCTTCTCTGCGTCTGGACCGTCTCGGGTTCAACGAGGAGGACCTGAAGCGATTCCGGCGCGCCATCACCAGGCCTTATGGCATGGTCCTCGTCACCGGCCCGACCGGGAGCGGCAAGACGACCACCCTCTATGCCGCCATCAGTGAAATGAACACCAAAGAAGACAAGCTCATCACGATCGAAGATCCCGTGGAATATCAGCTGGCCGGCATCGTCCAGATCCCGGTGAACGAAAAAAAAGGACTGACGTTTGCCAGGGGGTTGCGGTCCATCCTGCGGCACGACCCGGACAAGATCATGGTGGGAGAAATCCGCGATTCAGAAACGGCCCAGATCGCGATTCAATCGGCCCTCACGGGCCACTTGGTGCTCACCACGGTGCACGCGAACAACGTGTTCGACGTGATCGGCCGCTTCGCTTCGATGGGGATCGACTCGTACAATTTCCTGGCCGCATTGAATTGCGTACTGGCGCAGCGGCTCGTCCGGATTATCTGCCCGTCCTGCCGGGAGGCGGTCCGGCTGGACCCGGCGTTGGCGGAGGAGTCCGGCTTGGATTACGAACACTATAAGGAAAGCGACTTCTATCAAGGAAAAGGATGCCGGCATTGCCACGGCACCAGCTATCGCGGCCGGAAATGCATCACGGAATTCCTCGACCTGACGGACGAGATCAAAGAGATGATATTGGCCGAACGGCCGTTATCGGAAATCCGGTATCGGGCCGTGACGGACGGCATGATCACGCTTCGCCAATCGGCCATCAAGAAAGTGCTGAACGGCGAAACGACGTTGAAAGAGATCAATCGGGTGACGTTCAGCGAGGAGGGCTGACCATGTGGGAATGGGGCGCCGCCCGGCCGCGTCACGGGCTGAAAATCGGGGCGCGCCGACTTGTTTGGGTGGAGACTGCGCGCAGTTGGAGAGGACGGCGATCGCTTCGCTGTCTTGTTTCCCCGGTTCCGCCCGGCACTGTACTGCCCTCTCCGATCGAACCGAATCTTGCAGACCCGGCCGCCTTCACCAATCTTCTGCGCTCCGTCACCGGGCCCGACTCCGAATGGCGGCTGGCCGGACGCACCATCGCGTCCGGAGTTCCTCGGCCCATCGCGCTTATCCTCCCGGACGTGTCGGTGCGCGCCGTGTTGCTGCAGCTTGAACACATGCCGGCGCGGCAGGACGAACGGGAGGCGCTGGTTCGTTGGCGCCTTGGACAGGAACAGCTGTTTCCGCTGGCGGGAACGAAGGTCGTATTTCAAGAATTCCCCCGAGCGTCCGGGTCGAAAGAAGGCGGCCATTCGATCCTGGCAGTGGC
>JBDZUK010000039.1:4388-31289 GCA_040255165.1 Nitrospiraceae bacterium
GCGATGGACGGTGAAGATGTTGTGTTCCACATTGCGAAGGAATGCGCCGATTCCATCTATGCTTGTCGTCAGCGTCACCCCAACCTGGCCGTCAAGGAAACCGTGCTGGCCGGCGAGGACCGCCACACGGCTCTTGAGGCGGCCTTAGGCGATGAACTGGGCGTCAGGACCGAGCAATTGCAGTGGCAGCATGCCGAATCGATGGGATGGGTCAGAAAGGGAGGGAGCGCTTCTCTTGCCGGCCTTACCGCGCTGGCCGGAGTCGCGTAGCTATGAACTTGGGAACCGCCGTGGCGAGCGTGATGCAGATCGTCAGGGGATGCGGCTCCGCCAGGGGGCCTTCCCGCTATTTTGCGATCGAACTCAGCAGCCGCCATCGGTGGTTCGTGGCGCCGCTTCGGATGGCGTTGGTCATGCTGGTTTGGGGGCTCGGTGTTCTTATCGTCTGGGATCTCATCGAGACTGCAATGTTGCGTCGGGAAGCGCACGACCTGCGTGCCGGTCTGGAACGCGTGCGGGACCAAGACCGGCAGGTCCTGACGGAGGCCGCTCAGGAAGGCATCGATCTCTCGGAAGCGGCGCTTCAGCGGCTGCCCGGGGAAGTCGCGTTAGCCAATCAGTTGATCGCCAAGCGGGGTTTCTCCTGGACACGGTTTCTGTCGGATTTGGAACAGGCCATTCCGGCCAGATTGGCCATCAGCAGCGTGCGTTTGGATGCGACGAGCGCCATGATCCGGTTGACGGGGACGGCGATCAGCCTCGAAGACATCACGGCATTGACCGTAAGCTTACAGGATCATCCGACCTTTAAGGATCCCGTGCTGGGACAGCATCGGCAGTCCCCGGGGGGTCTGGTGGAATTCGATCTCACGCTGCGTTACCGGTCGCAAGGGACCTAGAAAGACCATGGACCGTTTTCTCGAATTGTTGCGTACACCGTACGGGCCGTTCCTGCCATGGATCGGCGTGCTCATGACATTGTCCGCGATTTTGGTGATGGAACGAGAGTGGGGCCTCACCGCGGCGGAAAAGACGCGATCCACGCTGGAGGTGGAATGGGCGCAGGCGCGACAGGCCCTCGCGTATCACAAAGAGGCCAAGCGCGCCAAACTTGATCTCCGTCAGGTATGGGAGGTGTTGCCCGCCGAGCGGGACTTCGCCCCTCTGGCACTCGGCGTGACGGAGGAAGCGAAGCGCGACCACGTGACTTTGCCCGCATTGTCCTACAAAACCGAGCCGACGCCGGTGGCGAATACGACAAAAGGCGTGTTGCAGGGGTCGATGAGCGGACGGTACGAGGATTTGCGCCGGTTTCTGTACGATATCGAGACCGCGGAAGAGCTGCTGTTCATCGAGGACCTAAACCTTGTCGGGTCGGCTTCGCAACCCAACCAGGCGTTGACCTTCAACATCAAAATCGTCACCTATTTACGCGGCGACGCTGCGGCCGCGGTGACGCCAGGTTCTTGAGAATCACATGAATGCAGCCAATAAGGTTTATGCGTTGATCGCCAGCCTCGGCCTCTGGGCAGGCATAATCCTGTGGCAATGGATGACCGTCGAGGAGCCGGTCCGTGTTCCGCTTACCAACGTCAGCGGGCCGGCTGCCTCGGCGCAGTCTGCGAGAGGCAATTCGGCGAGTTTGCGCGTCGATCTGGACAAGTTGGCCGCTGCTCGGACTCAACGGGAGGCGACCTTTACCGCTCCTCGGAATATTTTTGCTCCGCCCCGCACGGATGGAGCCATCCCGATCGGCCAATCTAATTTCGAGCTTGATGCCGGCGTTCCGAATGTGGATCAACCGGCACAGCAGCAACAGGCGTTCGACGACCTGACGCAGTTCCGGTACCTGGGGTATCTCCGTCTCGGCCAGGATGGAGCCAGGAATCGGGAGATGGCGGTCTTGACCAAGGACGAGGAGGTTCATGTCGTCCGCGCTGGAGAAACGATCGAAGACCACGTCGTCGTCAAAGCGATCACGCCGGAGGGTGTGACGCTTCAGGAAGTCGGCTCTCGGCTGGAACAAACCGTGCCGCTCGCCGAGGAAGCACCGCCGGAACCATAAGGTGTCCATGGCTTTTCCCCTCGCAGAGGATTTCCGAGACCAGCGTGGCGTCACCTATCTGATGTTGATGTTCGCCATCGTGCTGATCGGGCTATCGCTGTCGATTGCGGCCAAGCAGTGGAAGATGGTGGTCCAGCGGGAATTGGAGGCGGACCTGTTGGCGAAAGGCATCGAAATTCAAAATGCCCTGCAACTCTATTCCACGACCATGAAGGCCGGGCGTGTCATACCGGGTGAGGTGTATCCTCAAAGCTTGGCCGACCTCACCAGACTTCCCAAGCCTTATTTACGGAAGGTCTACTTCGACCCTGTCGGGCGTGGAGATTGGGAGTACGTCCGGGCTCCAGGCGGCGGTATTATGGGAGTCAGGAGCAAAAGCAGGGCAAAGCCGATTCGACGGCATGATTTTCCCTTGCCCGTACGACATTTTGAGAACCTTCAAACTTACCGCGATTGGGTTTTTCAGTACCCAAGTCAAGCCCAGTTGCTTGGAGTCGGGCAACCGCGGGGTCAGTTCCCAGAGGCCGCACCTTCTCAGCCAGGCGTCGATTCGCCCCCTCCCCCACCGGTAGGAGATACTCCCGGCCTTCCGGCGCCTGCTCCTTGACGCAGGGGAACCCCCGGCGCTATTCTTCTTCGATTCTCACGATGGGCCGCCATCGGTCTGTGGAGCGAAGCTCTCTCCATAACTCATCAATCCTAACCAGCGACGGAGCACATGCGAATTTTAGTCACGGGAGGGGCCGGGTTCCTCGGTAGTCACCTCTGCGAGCGGCTGGTTCATGCCGGGCATGAGGTCCTCAGCATGGATAACCTCATTACCGGGCGGGTGGAGAATATCGCTCATCTTATGGAAATCGACCGCTTCAGATTCGTTAAGTACAACGTCTGCGATTATCTGCATGTAGACGGTTCCTTGGACGCGGTGTTGCACTTCGCCTCGCCGGCAAGCCCGCAGGATTATCTTGAATTTCCCATTGCGACTCTGAAGGTCGGCGCCCTCGGCACTCATAAAGCCCTCGGCTTGGCAAAGGCCAAAGGCGCTCGGTTCTTGTTAGCCAGCACGTCGGAAGTCTATGGTGACCCGCTCGTGAATCCGCAGCCGGAGACCTATTGGGGAAACGTGAATCCGGTGAGCCCACGGGGCGTGTACGATGAGGCGAAGCGGTTTGCCGAGGCGATGACCATGGCTTACCAGCGTTACCATGGACTCGATACAAGGATCGTGCGGATTTTCAATACCTTCGGCCCTCGCATGAGGCCGAACGACGGGCGCGTCGTCTCGAACTTTATCGTGCAGGCCCTCCAGGGAAAGCCGCTCACTCTGTATGGCGACGGATCTCAGACCAGAAGTTTTTGTTATGTCGATGACCTGGTGCGCGGGATCATCTCTTTATTGATGGTGGAGTCCGACAAGACCCTCAAGCAGCGGATGGACCGGACCACGTTTCTCTATGAACGGACCGGAGAGGTTACGGGAAGCGTGCACGATCCCGTGAACATCGGCAATCCGGAAGAGCGCACGGTGATGGACATTGCGCGGCTGATTTTGAAACTGACGGGGTCGCAAAGCGAGGTGAAGCAATTACCCCTTCCCGCAGACGACCCCAAAGTGCGCCGTCCTGATATTTCGCGCGCGAAGGAGTTGTTGAATTGGCAGCCGTCCGTTCCATTGGAAGAGGGGCTGGTCAGGACGATCGACTACTTTCGGGCGGCGGTGGTCTCTTGACCGCTCGGTAAACCGCACAGTAAGCTCTGCACGGCGAGCGTAGGGTCCCCCCAAAGGAAAGAGAAGCAGAATTCATGGACATCGAGCAGGTCCCTCAAGACAAGCAGGCGGATGAGCAAGAACCGACCGTTGTGCCTGTTCCTCAATATGTGGAGGAGTTGGCGCAAAAAGCCAGGAGCGCATCCCGCCGGTTGGCGAGCCTTCCTGCGTCGGTCAAGAACCAGGCGCTGCTTGCAATGGCGGAGGGGCTGGAGACCAGGGTCGACGACATTCTGGCGGCGAATGAGGAGGACCTGGAGGCGTTCAAAAGCGGGTTGGGCAACAAGGCCATGGCCGACCGCCTGCGGTTGACGTCCGATCGGCTTGCCGAAATGGCCGCGGGGATCAGGGAGATCGTCAAACTCCCGGACCCCCTTGGCGCCATTCCGAAAATGTGGACCAGACCGAACGGGATGCAGGTCGGACGGGTGCGCGTGCCGATCGGCGTGATCGCGATTATCTATGAGTCTCGTCCCAACGTGACGGCTGATTCCGCCGCCCTGTGCCTGAAGTCAGGCAACGTGTCGGTGCTCCGCGGGGGCAGCGAGGCCATCCGGTCCAATACCGCGATCGCCAACGTCCTTTGTGAAGCGGCGGAGAAAGCGGGCATCCCGGCGGGGGCCATTTCGTTCGTGGCCAGGCCCGAACGCGAAGTCGTGCGGCATCTGCTGAAACAGGACCGCTACATCGATCTCGTTATTCCGCGTGGCGGTGAATCGTTGATGAAGACCGTCACGGAGGAGTCAACCATTCCGGTCATCAAACATGACCAGGGCGTCTGTCACATCTACGTCGACGCCGATGCGGATCTCGCGATGGCCGAACAAATCTGTCTCAATGCCAAAGTGCAGCGCCCATCGACCTGCAATGCCATGGAAACGCTGCTCGTTCATCAAAACAGCACCCGTACGATGTTGCCCTCTCTCATTCAGAAACTCGCCGCTGCCGGCGTGGAAATCCGCGGCTGTCCTAAAACATGCCAGCTGGCGCCCGAGGCAAAGCCTGCCGGCGAAGACGATTACGGCAAGGAATTTCTCGATCTCGTCCTGGCCGTCAAAGTCGTGAAGAATATCGAGGAGGCCCTGGACCATATCGCCCGCTACGGGTCGCGCCACACGGAGGCGATTGTGACCACGGATTACGCGCGGGCCATGCGGTTCCTTCGCGAGGTCGATGCCAGCGCCGTGTTGGTCAATGCCTCGACCAGGCTGAATGACGGCTATCAATTCGGGCTTGGCGCCGAAATCGGAATCAGCACCTCGCGCATCCATGCGCGCGGCCCCATGGGTCTGGAAGAATTAACCTGCTCCAAGTTCGTCGTGTTCGGCAGCGGCCAAGTCCGCGAGTAGATGCTCAGCAATCGCGTTCTCTCCGTCCTTTCCCATCCCGGGAGCCTCTGTTTCCCTTCCAATGCTCCGTACCGCGACGGTTTTGACCAGGCCGGCGGCCGGGTACGACAGGAGCCGACCGGGCACGTTGTCTGGTATCGCGCGGACGGCCGCCGTCTGTTCGCGACGGACCCCGACGGGCATCCGCTTCATGAATGCGAATGGGGTGTGGACGCACAGGGCCGCCCGGTTCTGGCAAGGGCGCGTTTTCGACTGGATTGGGGCCAATGGGTCGGACTGGAACCGAGTGGGCTGGTGAACGCCACGACTTTGAACCTCGCCGCGCGGCCTGGCTGGCAGCGTATTCGGCCGGACGATCTGCGCGGCATGGCTTCGCAGGCGCTCGGGGTACCGTTGGAAGAGGTGCGATTTTTTTATCAGGACAGCGATCTCGCCATCGATGCGAAGGGCTTGGCGACCATCCGGCATCGGAAGGATGCGTTCTATGTCCTGGACGATGGCACGTTCAACCGCGCCCGGTTCATGGCCTGCATGGGCGCCATGCATTGGGACCGCATCGATTTTCTCCCTGTGGTGGAATTGTTTCAGTCGTTGCTGCCCGGCACCGGATCGGCGGCGCTGGAATTGATCCGCGCCCTGTACGACGACCAAAATCGAGACGAACCACAGCCTCTGCCGCTCCGCTATCGGGGCATTCCGACCTATCCTTCCGAAGCCGCCTTTCGCCTGTTCGGCGCCTTCTTCACTCCCACTGCGCCGGGCGGGCAGGCTCCCTTCCCAATCTTCATGGATGTCCCGCGCTCGCATGAAGTGTTGTGGCTGCCGAAGCCTGATCCGCCCCGGCGACACTTTGATCCATCGCATGACCTCTGTGTGACGATTGCGAATCAAATGGTCCTGAAAGCGACGATCGCAACGGACTCGACCGGATTGTCTTATGGCCGGGTGCCCGCGAACGGGAGGGTGCTCGAGGTCGCGGATCGGACGCTGATCTTGCGGGATGGTCAACAAAGGATCGACATCCCGCTGCCTGAGTCTTTCGGACCGGTTCGAGAAACGGGCGAGGAGGAGCGTACTCGCATCGAGCGTTACCTCGCGAATGCGGCCGGATGGCGAAGCCTGTTCGTGCCCGGCCCGCCGACGGTCGCGGTCGGTGAAGCCTTTTCCGCAGTCCTGCTGTATCCCGACGACGATCGTGAAATCGATGAACCGGCAAGCCAACCGTTCGTCGCGGACCACTTGGAGGATCTTCGGAGCGACCCGACGGTGGCGCCGCATCTTGCCGGCGCCAAGACCTGCCTGATCGTCAACTTCGATGCGGCCGTCGCAGCCTGCCTGGACTTGAATCGATCCAGAGAATACCTAGTCCTGTATACAAGAGCCGCCTATGCTCAGAAACAAGCGCAGGCCCTGTGGACGCGGCTCGAACAAGGAAATTTGACGGGCCAGGCACATCGAATCAAGTTCGCGGTCATGCGCGCCGATATCCTTGACACCGGGTCCGTTCGCCATGATCTGGTTTATGATTGGATTCCGTTCGGTCTGCATGAGGATGAGAACAAACTGAATGCAGCAGTTGCATGGGCCGCGGGTGCCATGCAGGCGGGGGGGCTCTGTTTTATGGTCGGGCCTCCGGCGGTGCGCTCGTTGCTGAAGAACCACCGGCTGCACCTCGTGAAGGCGGATCCGGTCGAGCAGTTGCCGACGTTTCGAATGCATCGGACGATCCTCCCCCGGGCGAAACTTCGTGGCGGCCTGACCTTGTATTACGCCAGGAAGATATGAGGCTGCTTGCGAGGCCCGGATACTTTCAGTTACTGTCCTGAGGGAGTTCTCATCTGGTGACGGATGAATGAGGCGGAACGAGAAGAGAAGTACATCATTTATTGGGAGCGCGAATATTCCACCGCGTTTCCTCCGGAACGCTTGAAGCTCGACTTCACTCCGCACCGGCCGCTGCTGTCCCAAATGACGCTGGATGAGCAGCGGAGCATGGCCGCCGGCGGATACAAGGTCGTTCCGGACGATTGCGGCCCTGTGCGCACGGTGGGTCAGTACGGTTGGTTGATCCGTTCGCCGGCCGATTGCAGAATCCGCCGCACCGCCGACGGAATCAAATGGCAGGCGCCGCCGATCCTGCCGGAGGAACGGCTGCTGGGCTATAAATCATTTTCCGGCACGTACGTAGACCTTATTCTCAACAGCGGCTATCCGAAGCTGTGCTGCGGAATTCGGTTCTACTATCCCAAACAGGTCGGGATGATGATGAAGGACCTGCCGAACCATTTTTACCACTATCCGGATCGCACGTTTACCGTCTGGGAAGGGATCAAGACACAGGAGTACAAGCGGACGCCGAATGTGTACGACTGGTTGGAAGGATACGACGCGTTTACCGCCAATTTCCTTCTTCAACTGTTCAAGCCGACCACGATCAAGCGGGGTGATCCCATAGGTCTGGTCGTCCCCGTGCTTCTTCCCAAGTACTTTGGCCTTGAAGAGCTGAAGCGTCCCCAGTAATCGTCAGGGTGCTGATCACCCTGTGGGTCATGCCTGCTTGACAGGCTGGGAGGCCGCCGGTAAGATGGGGCTGCCTTTAACGCTCATCCTGTGAGGTGAGCAAGGAGCCGAGCATGAAAACCAACCGGGCTTCGGCCTGTCGATTCAATGCAACCTTCTCATCGAAAGCCGGTGGGAGGGTTTTTTTATGTCCAAAATCAGCATGACCAGCGGCACGAGCGGCGAGCGAAAGCAAGGACGGGTGGTGATGGATCAAGGGGACATCGCTCGCGCGCTCATTCGAATCGCCCATGAAATACTGGAGCGGAATAAGGGGGTCAAAGACCTCGGCTTAGTCGGTATTCGGACGGGCGGGGTTCATCTGGCGCACCGTCTCGCCCGCCGTATTCAGGACATCGAAGGAGTCCCGATTCCCATCGGTGAATTGGACATTACCTTGTATCGAGACGATCTGGCGCTGCGCAAAGATCAGCCGATCCTGCGGAAAACCTCCGTTCCATTCCACGTCTCCGACTTGCGGATCGTGCTGGTCGACGACGTGCTGTTCACAGGACGCACCATTCGTGCGGCAATGGACGGCTTGATCGATTTGGGCCGACCCGCGGAAATTCAATTGGCCGTGCTCGTTGACCGCGGACACCGTCAGTTGCCGATCAAAGCCAATTATATCGGGAAGAACATCCCGACCTCTCGCGAAGAAACGATCCAGGTGTTGCTGGAAGAGGAGGGTGAGGAAGATCGCGTGATGATTCTGAAGGCCGCCTGAGCGGAGAAAACCATGAGCCTCAAACGCAAAGATCTCCTGAGCCTCGCACCGCTCTCCGTGGAGGAGATCACGCTGATTTTGGAGACGGCCGATTCCTTTAAGGAGGTGACCGGCCGGGACATCAAAAAAGTCCCGGCGCTGCGCGGGAAGACGGTCGTGAATTTGTTCTTCGAGCCCAGTACGAGAACCCGCACGTCGTTCGAGTTGGCGGCGAAGCGTCTCAGCGCCGACGTGATCAACTTTTCCCCCTCAGCGAGCAGCGTGGTCAAGGGCGAGACGCTGCTGGACACCGCGCGCAACATCGAGGCCATGCAGGCGGACATTATCGTTCTGCGCCATTCCGCGGCCGGCGCCGCGGAAACGCTGGCGCGAGGAGTCAAGTCGTCCGTCATTAATGCCGGCGACGGCTGGCATGAACATCCGACCCAGGCGCTTTTGGATCTATATACGCTGCGCGAGCGCGGGTTCTCGTTCGGCGGGCTGCGCGTGGCGATCGTCGGCGACGTGGCCCACAGCCGGGTGGCGCGCTCGAACATTTACGCACTGACCAAGCTCGGCGCAGAGGTTCGCGTTGTGGGCCCGCCGACCATGATTCCGTACGGGGTGGAGAAGCTCGGAGCGCGGGTGTTTTTCAATCTGGATGAAGCGTTGCGCGGCGTACAGGTCATCATGATGCTGCGGCTTCAATTGGAGCGCCAGGGACGCGCCCTCTTCCCGACCATCCGAGAATATGCACGGCTTTACGGATTGACGGCGGAGCGCGTGAGACTTGCCGACTCGGGTGCGGTCATCATGCATCCGGGCCCGATCAATCGCGGGGTCGAGATTGCGCCGGAGGTGGCGGACAGCTTGTCGTCGGTCATTCTCGATCAGGTGGCCAACGGGGTCGCGGTGCGCATGGGAATTCTCTATCTGATGTCGGGAGCGGTTTGACGATGATTGTGATCAAGGGCGGCCATGTCCTCGACCCCGGACGGTTCAACGGCGTCGCCGACGTGCTGATCGAAGAGGGCAAAATTTCGGCCGTGGGGCCTGAATTGAAAGCTCCTCCGTCGGCCACTGTGATTCACGCGAGAGGCCTGCACGTGTTTCCCGGCTTCGTCGACCTGCACGTGCACTTTCGCGAGCCGGGCTTCGAATACAAAGAGACGATTCAATCGGGCGGTGCCGCGGCCGTAGCGGGCGGCTTTACCTCCGTCTGCTGCATGCCCAACACGACCCCGGTGAACGACAATCAAGCGGTGACCGAGTTCATGCTGGACCGCGCCCGTTCAGCCGGCACGGCGAATCTCTTTCCCATCGGAGCGATTACGAAGGGATCGGAAGGGAAAGAACTGGCGGAAATCGGAGATCTCCGACGGGCCGGCTGCGTCGCGATCTCCGATGACGGGCGTCCGGTCATGAACAGCCTCGTCATGCGCCGGGCGATGGAGTATGCATTGGCGTTCGATCTTCCGGTCGTGGATCATTGCGAGGACCTTCACCTGGCCGAGGGCGGCTGCATGAACGAAGGGATCGTATCGACGGAATTGGGGCTGCCCGGTATCCCGGCCGCAGCCGAGGATGTGATGGTGGCGCGGAACGTCGCGCTGGCGGAGCTGACGGGCGCCCGGCTGCATTTGGCGCACATCAGCACAGCGGGATCGGTGCGCATGGTTCGGGAGGCGAAGTCGCGGGGCATTCGCGTCACCGCCGAGGCGTGCCCTCACCATTTCACGCTGACGGAGGAAATGGTGCGTGGGTTCAACACCCACGCGAAGATGAACCCGCCCTTGAGGACCTGGCAGGACGTACAGGCCATCAAAGGGGCATTGCGCGACGGGACCATCGACGTCATTGCCACCGATCATGCGCCCCACGCCGCCCAGGAAAAGCAGCAGGAATTTACCGAGGCGCCGTTTGGCATCGTTGGTCTGGAGACCGCACTGTCTTTGACGCTCGGGCTGGTGGACGAAGGTGTCTTGACGTTGGAAGGCGCGATCACGAAGCTGTCCTCTGCACCGGCGGCCGCCTTCGGTCTCGCGAAAGGGACGTTGGCGGTCGGAGCGGACGCGGACGTGGCGGTCGTTGACCTTCAAGCGCAATGGGAGGTGGACCCGGCGAAGTTCAGATCGAAAAGCCGGAACACTCCTTTTGCCGGATGGAAGGTCAAAGGAAAAGTGAAGGCGACGGTGGTCGGAGGGCGCGTCGTGTTCGATTCGGCCCGCGCAGAGCGGTAGGGTGGCATCCCGAGTGCTGCGCCGGAGCATGGTGTTCTGCGCGACGGTTGAGCTGACGGCGCTGGCGACGTGGGTGGGAGGCCTGCTGGTGCTGGTTGGTTCCGTGATACCCGCCGTGTTCAACACGTTCGGCGGTCAGGACTCCGGAGGACTGTTTTTGACCAGGGCGTTCGAAGGCTACAACCGGTTGGTGTTGGGCGCGATGGCGCTGTTGGTGATCGGAATGGCCTGGCGCTGGTGGGCCGCGCCTCCCTTCTATAAGGTGGCATCGGTCGAATTGATGGTGTTCGGGATGATGGCGTTCGTAGCCGCCGTGATTATGTTCGTGCTGCACCCGCAGGCCGCATCGCTGCAAGCCGAAGCGTTCTCGCTGAAGGACGAAGCGCGAAAAGCGGCATTGGCCGAATTTTTCCGCCTCCACTGGCCGGTGAGGATTCTTTATATGGTGAACGTGGGCCTCGGCATCGCACTGCTCGGCGTGAAGGCGAGAGCGTGGCTGCTTCGGGAGGCTCAATGATGAAACGTGCGATTCTGGCTTTGGCGGACGGAACGGTGTTCGAGGGTCGTGCCCTCGGCCTTGAAGGGGAAACGGCCGGAGAGGCGGTGTTCAATACCGCGATGACGGGCTATCAGGAGATCTTGACCGATCCCTCGTACAAAGGCCAGATCATTACGATGACGTGCCCGCATATCGGGAATTATGGTGTCACGCCCGGGGACATCGAATCCCGGCGCATTTGGGCTGAAGGGTTCGTCGTCAAGGAGGCGAGCTGGATCACGAGCAACTGGCGCAGCAAGCAAGGGCTTCATGAGTACCTACGGGAATCGGGGATCGTCGCGATCGAAGGGGTGGACACAAGAGCGCTCACGAGGCATTTGCGAGAGCAGGGTTCCCAGCAAGCGGTGATTTCCCACGTGGATCTCGATCATGGTCGGGTAGTGGAGAAAGCCCGTCGCGCGCCGGGCATCGTGGGGCGTGACCTGGCGGCGGAAGTCACCTGCCGGGACGTTTATCGCTGGACGGAGGATTCCGGGGAATGGGCTCCTGCCGCTCGGGCCAACGGACGAAAGCCCAGGCGGTGGAGCGTGGTCGCGTATGATTTCGGCGTGAAGCACAACATTCTCCGTCGGTTGGTCGACGTCGGATGCGACGTCACCGTCGTGCCGGCTTCAACGACGACGAAGCAGGTGGAGGCGCTCGACCCCGACGGACTGTTCTTGTCCAACGGACCGGGCGATCCGGAAGGGGTTCCGTATGCGATCGATGCCGTCCGGTCATTGATCGGCCGGTATCCCGTTTTTGGCATTTGTCTGGGACATCAAATCCTGGGACTGGCATTGGGCTTGAAGACCTACAAATTGAAGTTTGGGCACCACGGAGCCAACCATCCCGTGCTCGACGTGCGGACGAAGAAAGTGGAAATCACGTCGCAGAACCATAACTTTGCGGTCGACATACCAGACACGCTTAAGACGATTCCGGCCCGACCGCCGGTGATCGACACCGAATTCGGCAAGGTGGCGATCACTCATGTGAGTCTGAACGACCACTCGATCGAAGGAATGGTTTGCCAGGAACGCCCGGTCTTCAGTGTGCAGTATCATCCGGAGGCCTCGCCGGGCCCGCATGACTCCGCCTATTTGTTCGAAGAATTTGTTCAACTGATGGAGAAGCGCCATGCCTAACGGGATCCGTCTGCCGGCTTCGATGCTGGTATTTCTGCTGGCTGTCCTGACCTCGGCCTGTGTGACGATCAATCTGCCTCCGGGGCCCGCTCCGTTGGAGGAGCATCAAGTGGCCGGGTCCGGGAAAGACAAGATCTTGGTCATCGATATCTCCGGGGTGATCAGTTCCGAAGAGAAGGACAGTTTCTACACGCTTCCGAGCATGATCGCGACGATCAAGGAGGAGCTGACCAAGGCCGCGAAGGACGAGAAAATCAGAGCGCTCGTGCTGCGGATCAACAGCCCCGGCGGCACGGTGACCGCCTCGGACATCATCTATCACGAACTGAAGATGTTCAAAGCTACGCGGAAAATTCCGGTGGTGGCATCGATCATGGACGTGGGCGCTTCCGGAGGGTACTACATCGCGGCGGCCGCGGACAGCGTGCTGGCCCATCCCTCCACCGTGACCGGCAGCATCGGGGTCATCATGCTGACCGTCAATGCCCGAGGCCTGCTGGAAAAAGTGGGCCTTGAAGCCAATGCCGTCACGTCGGGACCGCGGAAGGACATGGGGTCGCCGTTTCGCGCCATGACGCCGGACGAACGGGGGATTTTTCAGGGGGTGATCGATTCCTTCTATCAACGGTTTCTTTCCGTGGTTCAAGAGGGACGGCCTACGCTGACGATGGACCAAGTCAAGAAGCTGGCGGACGGACGAATCTATACGGGCGAACAGGCCAAAGACGCCGGCTTGGTCGATGAGATCGGCTATCTCGACGAAGCCATCGAGCTGGCGAAGAAAAAATCGGGGATCACCGAGGCGCGGGTCGTGACCTATCGACGGCCGGGGGAGTATCAGAATAATATCTACTCCAGGTTGATGGGCACCGGCGGAATTGCGGGCCTCGGTCAACTGGATCTTCTATCGCTCGTGCGCGGCGGCACCCCGCAGTTTATGTATCTGTGGATGCCGTGAGGTGATCGTTCGTTCCGGTGATCATTGACGACGATGGAGAAGGGCGAACGGGTTGGTTGGTATGGCGTCTGTCATAGAGCAAGAGATCGACAAGGTGCTCACGACGCCGCTCGGGCGCCGGGCCGCTTTGGCGCTCGGGGCGCGGGCCGTATGCGGTCTCTACGCGGCGCTCGGGACCGGTGCGGCGTTCGGTCTGCTCCAAGCGGTTACCGGGTGCTATCGTGCGCCGGGGACTGCGCGCGATCAGCTGATTTTCTTCTCGGAAGAAAAAGAGATGCAGTTCGGGCTCAACGCGTTCCGGGAAGTCTTGCGGCAGGCGCGCCTGAGCCAGAACCCTGAAGTCAATGAAATGGTGCATCGCGTCGGGAAGCGGATTGCGGAGGCGGCGCACAAGCCTGAGTATCAGTGGGAGTTCGCCGTGATCGAGGACGATCGTATGATCAACGCGTTCGCGCTGCCCGGCGGAAAGGTCGCGGTGTTTACGGGCATTCTGAAGGTGACGAAGAACGACGCGGGGCTCGCCACGGTGATGGGCCATGAGGTCGCCCATGCGTTGCAGCGGCATGGAGTCGAGCGGATGAGCCGCGGCATCCTGGAACAGATCGCGCAGGTCGGCGCCGTGGCCGGCGCCGCGACCGGCGCCGTGAACCCGGGCGCGGTCATGGGAGCGATGGGTGCGTATGGAGTCGGCGTCTCCCTGCCGTTCAACCGCAAGCAGGAATCCGAGGCGGACTACATCGGAATGCGCCTCATGGCGATCGCGGGCTACGATCCCCGCGAAGCGGTTCCGTTTTGGGAGCGCATGAGCGGCTGCCCGAAGCAGATGATCGGCAAGCTCTGCTTTCGCTCGCAGCAAGCGATTCCGGAATTCCTGTCCACGCATCCCTCCGACGTCACACGCATCAATCAAATCGAAGCGTGGCTGCCGGAAGTCTTGCCACTGTACCGGCCGGAAGGCGGGCAGCCTGGCGTTCCGGCGCAACCGGCCCCGTATCGGCCCTCGATCGGGCCTTTGCCGCAGGCGGGGTAACCTCAGACCGCGAGGATCGAGTGCCAAAACGTCAGGACATCAAGTCCATACTGCTCATCGGCTCCGGGCCCATCGTGATCGGGCAGGCCTGCGAATTCGACTATTCCGGCACGCAGGCTTGCAAGGCGCTGAAGGAAGAAGGCTACCGGGTCGTGCTGATCAACAGCAATCCCGCTACCATCATGACCGATCCCGAGCTTGCCGACCGGACCTATATCGAGCCCATCACGCTCGACGTGGTGGAGAAAGTCATCGAGCGGGAACGGCCGGACGCGCTGCTGCCGACCATGGGGGGCCAGACGGCGCTCAACACGACGATGGGGCTCGCCAAGCGAGGGACGCTGGACCGATACGGCGTGCGGCTCATCGGCGCGTCGGCGGAGGCGATTCACAAGGCCGAAGATCGAGAGGCGTTCAAACAAGCCATGCAGCGGATCGGGCTGCGCGTGCCGGAGAGCGGCACGGCGCACAGCCGCGACGAAGCCCTGCGGATCCTGGACCGCGTCGGGTTCCCCGCCATCGTACGCCCTTCGTTCACGCTCGGCGGAACCGGCGGCAACATCGCCTACAACAAGGAAGAATTCGAACGGATCGTCGAGTGGGGCTTGGCCATGAGCCCGGTGACCCAGGTGCTGATCGAACAATCCGTCATCGGCTGGAAAGAATACGAGCTCGAGGTCATGCGCGACCTCAAGGACAACGTCGTGATCGTGTGTCCGATTGAAAACCTCGATCCGATGGGGGTCCATACCGGAGACAGCATCACTGTGGCGCCCGCGATGACGCTGACCGACAAGGAGTACCAGCGAATGCGGGACGCGGCCGTCCGCATCATCCGTGAAATCGGAGTGGATACCGGCGGCTCGAACATTCAGTTCGGTCTCAATCCCGACAACGGCGAGATGGTGATCATCGAAATGAACCCGCGGGTGTCACGCAGCTCCGCCTTGGCTTCCAAGGCGACCGGGTTTCCGATCGCGAAGATCGCGGCCAAGCTCGCGGTTGGGTACACCCTCGACGAGATCACCAACGACATCACCGGAGTCACCACGGCCGCTTTCGAGCCGACGATCGATTACGTCGTCGTCAAAATTCCGCGCTTCGCGTTTCAGAAATTCCGCGGCGCCGATCCGACGTTGACGACCCAGATGAAATCGGTCGGGGAAGTCATGGCGATCGGGCGGACGTTCAAGGAGTCGCTGCAGAAAGCCATTCGCTCGCTGGAATTAGATCTCAACGGGCTGGCGTCGCGGGTAGGCCTCGACGGGGGTATTCCGGCTGGGTTCGACCGGCAGGAAGCCGTCGAGCGTCTCGAGCGGACGCTCCCGACGCCGACACCCGAGCGGCTCTGGCATGTGGCGGACGCCGTTCGTCTCGGTCTGTCGAACGAGGAATTGTTCTCGCTGACGAAAATCGACCCGTGGTTCCTGGAGCAGATTCGCGAATTGATGCAATTCGAGGCGCGCCTGGCTGCGCCCTCCACGGAAGCGTTGCCTCCCTCGTTGTTGTGGGAGGCCAAGGAACTCGGCTTCTCGGACGAACGGATCGCCCAGTTGCGCGGCATCGATGCCGGAACGGTGCGGCAAAGGAGGATGGAGGCTTCGCAGTCTGCAGCCGGCGCACGGGGCGTGACCTACAGCCGCGTGGATACATGCGCGGCCGAGTTCGAAGCTCTGACGCCGTACCTGTATTCCACCTACGGTCGGACCTGCGAAGCGAGGCCGACGGACCGGCCCAAGGTCATTATCCTGGGAGGCGGGCCCAATCGCATCGGCCAAGGCATCGAGTTCGACTATTGCTGCGTGCATGCGTCGATGGCGCTGCGCGAAGAAGGCGTTGAAACTATCATGGTGAACTGCAATCCCGAAACGGTCAGCACGGACTACGATACCTCCGACCGTCTCTACTTCGAGCCGCTTACGGAGGAGGACGTATTGAACATCGTCCGACGGGAACAGCCGCTCGGCGTCGTGTTGCAGTTCGGGGGGCAAACGCCGCTGAAGCTGGCGTTGCCCTTGGCGCAGGCCGGCGTGAAGATCCTGGGAACAAGTCCCGATGCGATCGACAGGGCCGAGGATCGGGAACGGTTCCGCGATCTGTTGAGCAAGCTCAATTTGAGGCAAGCCGAGAGCGGCATGGCCCGCTCGATGGAGGAGGCGATACAGGTTGCGGCTCGCATTACGTACCCCGTAATGGTGCGACCTTCCTATGTGCTGGGCGGGCGGTCGATGCAGATCGTCTACGACGAAACCGGACTTCTGGATTACATGAGCTCGGCCGTCAAAGCGTCGCCGAAACATCCGGTCCTCATCGACAAGTATCTGGCGGATGCGATCGAGGTCGATGCCGACGCGATCTGCGACGGCGTCCACGTTGTGGTCGCCGGCATCATGGAGCATATCGAGGAGGCCGGTGTCCATTCCGGGGATTCCGCCTGTTCGCTCCCCCCGTATACCCTGGACAAGACGATTGTGGGCGAAATCCAACGTCAGATGACCGCGCTGGCGTTGGAGCTCGGCGTGGTGGGCTTGATGAACGCGCAGTTCGCCGTCAAGGGCGAGACGATTTATGTCTTGGAGGTGAACCCGAGAGGGTCGCGGACGGTGCCCTTCGTCAGCAAGGCCATCGGAGTCCCGCTGGCGAAGTTGGCCATGAAGACCATGATCGGTCGGAGCTTGACGGACTTGCGGTTCACCGAAGCCCCGGCGCCCGTTCATTTGTCCGTGAAGGAAGCGGTGTTTCCCTTCGCGAAGTTTCCGGGCGTCGATGTGCTGCTCGGGCCGGAAATGAAATCGACCGGGGAAGTCATGGGGATCGACGGCGACTTCGGCTGGGCCTTCGCCAAGTCCCAAGCGGGAGCAGGGGCGCTGCTTCCCAAGTCGGGCACGGTGTTCATCAGCGTGAAAGAAAGCGATCGGCCGGCAGCCTTGGACGTCGGCCGGCACTTGACGCGATTGGGATTTCGCGTTCAAGCCACAACGGGAACGGCAGGGTATTTGCGTGAATTCGGAGTGGAGGTCGCGGCGGTGAAGAAAGTGAAGGAGGGGCGGCCCCATATCGTGGACCACATCAAGAACGGCGAAATCGTCCTGGTGATCAATACCGTCAGTTCCGCGTCCTCTCACGCCGACTCGCTCTCCATCCGACGGGAGGCGTTGCACCGCGGCTTGCCGTACTATACGACGATGCGCGGAGCCTGGGCCGCGGTCCGCGGCATAGAAGCCACTCTGAAAAAAGATCTCTCGATCCGGTCGTTGCAGGAATATCATCACATCAGCGGGGAATAACGGAACGATGCCGACACCGATCACCAAGAAAGGGTACGAAGCGCTCAAGGCCGAGTTGGACCGCCTGCGGAAAGTGGAACGGCCGAAAGTCATCGAGGCGATCGCCGAAGCGCGGGGGCACGGGGATTTGAGCGAAAACGCCGAGTACGATGCGGCAAAGGAACGGCAGGGTTTCATCGAAGCGCGTATCGCGGAGCTGGAATCCAAGCTGGCCGACGCCCGTATCATCGAAACGGCCGGCCGGACCAGCGACACGGTCGTGTTCGGCGCGACGGTGCTGTTGATCGAGCAGGAATCGCAGGCGAAGAAACAATATACGCTCGTCGGGCAGGACGAGGCCGATTTGAAACAAAACAAGATCTCGGTGCAATCGCCGGTGGGCCGCGCGCTGATCGGGAAGCGCGTCGGCGATTTCGTTGAAGTCACGACGCCGGTCAAGATGGTGGAGTACGAAGTGCTGGAGATCCGCTTCGACGAGTTATGAGGCAGCCCCCGGCAAGGTCGCATACATCTCCCACGCTATGTCCCGCTCAGGTCCGATCGTCACGCTTCTGACCGACTTCGGCGACCGGGATTATTTCGTCGGCAGCATGAAGGGCGTGCTGCTGAGCGTCAATCCCGGCATGACGATCATCGATCTCTCCCATCAAATTCCGCCTCATGCCGTTGAGCAGGCAGCCTATGTTCTGGCCTCCTGTTATCGATTCTTTCCGGACGGAACGGTCCATATCGCGGTTGTGGACCCCGGCGTGGGAACCGCCCGCCGGGCGTTGCTGGTCACGACCTCGCGCCACTTCTTCCTCGCCCCGGACAACGGGCTGCTGACCCATGTGCTTCAGGAAGAGCGGGACGTGCGAGTGCGTGCGATCGACGAGCGGCATCGAAGGAAGGCGGAAGGGCCGACCTTTGACGGCCGCGACCTCTTCGCGCCGGTCGCAGCATTGGTAACGACCGGGCAGTCCGCCGACTCGTTCGGGCCGGTGATCCAAGATCCGATTCAGTTGCCCGAGGCGGCGCCGTACCGAGAGGGGGATGCGCTGATCGGGAGGATCGTGTACGTGGACAGATTCGGCAATCTGATTTCGAACATCGGCCGCCGGGATCTCGATCAAGCCTTCGGGGTCACCCAACGGACCGTGCGGATCGTTATCGGGCCGGCGACGGCCGCCGGGCTGGTTTCGAGCTATGCCGAGGGGGATTCTCACCGCCCGCACGCCCTCATCAACAGCAACGGCTTTCTGGAGATCTTCACAAAAGAGGGCAGCGCGGCCGAGTCCCTCAAACTCGGGGTCGGCGTCCAGATACTGATTTCCTCGAAACAGTGACCAGCAGGCCGATGTGGGGCGTGGCGGACTTACGACGTACCTATGGACGCCTTGGCGCCTCGTTTGCCGTGACGGCCGTGATCGAGTCGGCCAGAATCCTCACCATGCGACGCAGGTCCCGTATCGACGTGGTGAGCGGCGGCATCAACACGATGACGTGGCCGAGAGGCCGGAGCAGCATTCCGCGGCGGCGCGCTTCCTGTGCGACGCGATGGCCCACCCGCTCCTCGAGTGGATACGGAGTTCGTGACTGCTTGTCCCGAACCAGTTCGACACCGAGCATGAGTCCGAGTTGCCGGAGGTCTCCCACGTGCGGGAGAGAATCGAGTGCCGGAAGAAGCCGTTTCAGCGCGGCGAGCTTGGGCCGGAGTGCGGCGAGTGTGCGCTCGGTTCGAAAGACCTCCAGATTGGCCAACGCAACGGCGCAGCCCAAGGGGTTGCCTGTATAGCTGTGCCCGTGGAAAAACGTCTTGAACTCCTCGTAGCGACCCAGGAACACCCGGTAGATCTCTTCCGTGGCCAGCGTGGCGGCAAGCGGCATGTAGCCCCCCGTGAGCCCTTTGCTGATCGCCATCAAATCCGGCGTCACGTTTTCATGCTGGCACGCGAACATCTTGCCGGTGCGTCCGAAGCCGGTGGCGACCTCATCGGCGATCAGGAGCACGCCGTATTTAGTGCAAAGCTCCCGTATCCGCTTCAGGTACCCGGGAGGCGACGTGATCATGCCGGCGGCGGCTTGGATCAAGGGTTCGATGATGAAGCCGGCCAGCTCTCGATGGCGCCGTTTCATGATCGTTTCGATGGGTTCGAGGCAAGCCATTTGGCAGGTGGGATACGAGCGTTTGATGGGACAGCGATAGCAGTACGGCGGATCGGCGGCCAGCGTGGGAAAGAGCAGCGGCGCGAAACGGGCGTGAAAGAGCTCGATATTGCCGACGCTCACGGCGCCGACGGTGTCGCCGTGGTAGGCGAGCTTCAAATGCAGAAACGTATTCTTTGGTCCCGCCTTCGGGACTCGCTGTTGCCAATATTGCACGGCCATCTTCAGCGCGACTTCCACGGCTGTGGAGCCGTTGTCGGAATAGAACACGCGGGTCAGGCCGCGGGGCGCGATGCGGATCAGCTCGCGCGCCAAGCGGATCGCAGGGGGATTCGAGAGCCCGAGCAGGGTGGAGTGAGCGATCTTCTCGAGTTGCCGCGCGATGGCTCGATCCAGCCTCGGGTTCCGATGGCCGTGCACGTTCACCCAGATGGAGGAGACGCCGTCCAAATAGCGGCGTCCCTCGGTATCGATCAGGTAGGGACCCGTTCCACGCTCGATAATGAGCGGCGTGCTCTGTTCCCATTCCTGCATCTGGGTGAAAGGATGCCAAAGGTACCGTTTGTCCCAGCGGGCCAGGAGTCGAGATGTGACGGAGGACATGGACGTCGTAGGACGCGATGACCGGTTAAAAAATCCGCGCAGTTACCGACGTGAGCGCGGGATTATAATGGCCGGGCGATTTCTTTGACAACCCTGGGGGCAGCTAATATAATGAGCCGATTTTGTCCGGAAATGAGCTAGGATTTGCAAAGCCTTATACGCAATTTCTCGATTATCGCCCATATCGATCACGGCAAATCAACCCTCGCTGACCGGTTCCTGGAAGCCACGGGCGCCATCACCGCCCGAGAGTTCAAAGAACAGATTCTGGATGCGATGGATCTTGAGCGTGAGCGCGGGATCACGATCAAGGCCCACGCGGTCGCCATCCGGTATCAGGCCAAGGACGGGAAGACGTACGCGTTGCACCTGATCGATACGCCGGGACACGTGGACTTCACGTATGAGGTCTCGCGCAGCCTGGCGGCCTGTGAGGGCGCGTTGTTGCTGGTCGATGCGACTCAAGGGGTCCAAGCGCAGACGATCGCCAACGTGAACCTCGCGATGGCGAATCATTTGACGATCATCCCCGTCATCAACAAGATCGATTTGGCCAGCGCCGACGTCGAGGGCACCAAGCACCAAATCTCCGAGGTGCTGCAGCTCGACGCCAGCGACGCCATGCTCGTCAGCGCCAAGGAAGGCCGCGGCGTACCGGAAGTGCTGGAAGCCATCGTCGCCCGGGTTCCTCCGCCGTCCGGCGCGCCGGACAATCCGCTCAAGGCGCTCATCTTTGATTCCTGGTTCGACAACTATCAGGGCGTCATCGTGCTCACGCGCATCGTGGACGGCTCGGTCCGGCCCGGCATGAAAATCAAGGTCATGTCGAACGATCGCCTGTTCGAGGTGACTGAAGTCGGCCAGTTTACCCCCAAACGGACGAAAACGGCCCAGCTGCTCACGGGCGAAGTGGGATACCTTTGCGCCAACATGAAAGAAGTGGCCGACGTGAAGATCGGGGATACCCTGACGGATGCGTCCCGGCCGACCGAACAGCCCTTCCCCGGCTACAAGGAAGTGAAGCCGCTGGTGTTCTGCGGCCTCTACTCGACGGACACCGCCAAATACGAAGACCTCCGGGATGCGCTCTTGAAACTCCGGCTGAACGACTCGTCGTTCGTGTATGAGCCGGAAACCTCTCTCGCGCTGGGCTTCGGCTTTCGCTGCGGCTTTCTGGGTCTCCTGCACATGGAGATCATTCAGGAGCGGCTGGAACGGGAATACGGGTTGACGCTTATCACGACCGCGCCCACGGTGGTGTACCGGGTGATGACCACGAAGGGCGAGGTGCTGGAAATCGACAACCCCGCCGACCTGCCGACGCCGAGCTCGATCGACCGGTTCGAAGAGCCGTTCATTCTTGCGACCATCATCAGCCCGGAGCGCTACGTGGGGACCTTGCTGCAGCTCTGCCAGGAGCGCCGGGGAGTGCAGCGCGGCGTACAGTATCTCGACCCCACCCGGGTGATGGTGACCTACGAACTGCCGCTGAATGAAGTGATTTTGGACTTTTACGACAAGCTCAAGTCCAAAACGCAGGGCTACGCGTCGCTGGACTACGAGCTCATCGGGTATCGCGAATCGGATCTGGTCAAGCTGGACATTCTCCTGAACGGAGAGCCGGTCGACGCGCTCTCGTTCATTACCCACAAAGATCGGGCGTATCACCGGGGCCGGCAGCTGGCCGAGAAGATGAAAGAGCTGATCCCCAAGCAGATGTTTGAGATCGCGATTCAAGCGGCGATCGGCAACAAGATCGTCGCCCGCGAAACCATCGGAGCCATCAAGAAGAACGTGACCGCGAAGTGTTACGGCGGCGACATCACGCGCAAACGCAAACTGTGGGAAAAGCAAAAGGAAGGCAAAAAGCGGATGAAAGCAGTGGGAAAAGTCGAAGTGCCGCAGGAAGCCTTCCTGGCGATCCTGAAAGTCGGTGAGGAATGAGCATGGATCCCAACCGTCCGAACGTCGACGAGGCGTCGGCGCGACCGCGTGAAGTCGGCGCAAACGGGTCGGTCTCCGACCAGACCATCGAGGCGGCTGCGGCGGCGCAGGTGCCCGCGCGCAAATCGGTGGTCCGCGAGTACGCGGAGGCCATCGTGGTGGCGATGCTGCTCGCCTTCGCCATCCGGCTGTTCGTCGTGCAGGCCTTCAAGATCCCGTCCGGCTCGATGATCCCCACGCTGCTGATCGGCGATCACATTCTCGTGAGCAAGCTGTCCTATGGTCTGCAATGGCCGACCGATTGCAAATTCCAGGTCGCCTTTCCGCCGGTGAATTGCTACTCCTCCCATACCGTCATCGCCTTCGGCAAGCCGCAACGCGGCGACATCATCGTCTTCCGGTTTCCTGAGGACGAAGAGAAGGATTTCATCAAACGGATCGTCGGGGTGCCGGGCGATTCCATCCAAATCAAGAACAAAGTCGTGTTGGTGAACGGGACGCCGCTCGACGACAAGGTGTTTACGCAACGGATCGACCCGGGCATCATCGACGGCACCATCAACCCGCGGGACAATTTCGGGCCGGTGACGGTGCCGGAAGGCTCGTACTTCGTCATGGGAGACAACCGCGACCAAAGCCTCGACAGCCGGTTCTGGGGCTTCGTCCGCGAAGAAAAAATTCGGGGCAAGGCCTTCCGCATCTATTGGTCGTGGGCCGGACAGGGGAACTGGACCGAGTGGGTACGATGGGAACGATTCGGCAAAGCCATCCAGTAGGCAAAGCCGCTCGGCCACCGGCAACAGCGTCATCCGGACGGGCGGACGATTCCCCCCCGCCGCCAAAAACGTTACGGCAGTACATCGAGCGGTTTCCGCAAGCCTCCGTCCTCGTCGTCGGCGATTTGATCCTCGATCATTATATTTGGGGCCGCGTGAGCCGGATTTCCCCGGAAGCGCCGGTGCCGGTGGTCCACGTCGAATCGGAGTCGTTGAAGCTCGGCGGCGCGGCCAACGTCTTCAGCAATATTCTGTCTCTGGGCGGCAAGGCCGACATTTGCGGCATCATCGGCTCCGATGAGAGCGGGCGGCTGCTGCTCAAGGAGCTGGGAACCGTTCGGCACGGCCGCGGCGGGGTCGTCATCGACCAGGACCGTCCGACAACGAGAAAATCCAGGGTCGTGGCGCATAATCAGCAGATTGTCCGGTATGACGTCGAGCGCCGGGGAGACCCCAAGCCGCAACTGCAGCGCCGCATCCTGCGCTACGTCGAATCCCGCCTGCGCGAGCTGTCCTGTCTGGTCGTGTCCGATTATGCCAAAGGCGTGGTGACCCCGACGCTGATGTCCGAGCTCATCCGGCTGGCCGCGCTGCGCCGCATTCCCGTCATCGTGGATCCCAAAGTCGAGCATTTCAGCTATTACAAGGGCGTCACGCTCATCACCCCCAATCATCTCGAAGCCACCCAGGCGGCGGGTTTGCACGGAGACGACGATCAAACCGTCAACGAGGCCGGCGCCGTCATCCGCCAGCGGCTTGGGTGCCGGTCGGTGCTGGTGACGCGGGGCGAAAGAGGAATGAGCCTCTACGAAGCGGACGGCGTCTCCTTGAACATTCCGACCCAGGCGCGCCAAGTCTACGACGTCACCGGGGCCGGCGATACCGTCGTCGGCACGCTGGCGATGGCGCTGTCCGTCGGCGCGTCGATGCGGGAAGCCGCCGTGCTGGCCAATCATGCCGCCGGCATTGTGGTCGGAATGGTCGGCACGGCCACCGTTACGCCGTCGCAGTTGTCCGAGGCCTGCAGCAATGGGTAAAGCCAACCCCGGCGTCACGGTCGTCATTCCGGCTCGATTCGGCTCCTCGCGCTTTCCCGGAAAGCCGTTGGTGTCGCTGTTGGGGAAGCCGATCATCCAGCACGTGTATCAACGCGCGGCGGCCTGCCGCGCCGTGGGCGATGTGGTGGTGGCCACCGACGATCGTCGCATTCAGGCTGCAGTCGAAGCGTTCGGTGGACAGGTGGTATTGACCGCCGAACCGTTCCGCACCGGCACGGATCGGGTCGCGGGTGTGGCGAGGCAGCGGTTGGGCGACGTGTTCGTGGACCTTCAGGGCGACGAGATCCCCTTGCATCCGGAATTCCTCTCCGATCTCATCGTCCCGTTTATGGGCAGCGGCGAGGCGATGGGCACGTTGAAGCGCCGAATCGAAAAGACCGAAGATCTTCACAACCCGGCCGCGGTGAAGGTCGTCACGGACGCCAACGGCCGCGCGCTCTATTTTTCGCGCGCACCGATTCCGCTCGTTCGGGACGATCCCGACAGGACGGCCGTGCCGGGCTTGCATTATCTGCATCTTGGTCTTTACATTTACACGCGCAACACCTTGGCCAGGCTGGCCGCCCTGCCCACCGGCGTGCTGGAGGAGGCCGAAAAGCTCGAACAACTGCGCGCGTTGGAACACGGACTGAACATTCGCGTGTGGGAAACCACGCATCAGTCGGTGCGGATCGATACGCCGGAGGACGTCGCGCCGGCTGAGGAGGCCTTGCGGCGGCATGAGGTGGCCGGGTGCGCCTCATGAAAAAAGGGAGTCAGCGACCGTGGCCGTCCGTTCTGTCCGTATCCGCATTAGCCGCGCACCTTCGACCACAGGTGGGACGATGAGCAAATTCATTTTCGTGACGGGCGGAGTGGTGTCGTCGCTGGGCAAGGGTTTGGCCTCGGCCTCGATCGGCAATCTGCTCGAGAGCCGGGGACTGAAGATCACCTTCCTGAAGCTCGATCCTTACATCAACGTCGATCCCGGCACGATGAACCCCTACCAACACGGGGAAGTGTACGTGACCGACGACGGCGCCGAGACGGATCTCGATCTCGGGCACTACGAGCGCTATACCTCGCTCACGCTCACCAAGGAAAACAACTACACGACCGGCCGCATTTACCATTCCGTCATCATGAAAGAGCGCCGCGGCGACTACCTGGGCGGCACGGTGCAAGTGGTGCCGCACATCACGGATGAAATCAAGCAGTGCATCGTCCGAATCTCCGAAGGGATGGACGTCACCATCGTTGAAATCGGAGGCACGGTGGGCGACATCGAGAGCCTGCCGTTCCTGGAAGCGATTCGGCAGATCCCGTACGACGTCGGGCGCGAAAACGTGCTGTACGTCCATCTCACCCTGGTGCCCTACATCGGAGCGGCCGGTGAACTGAAAACCAAGCCGACGCAGCATTCCGTGAACAAGCTGCGCGAAATCGGGATCCAGCCGAACATTCTTTTGTGCCGCACCGACCGCTACATACCGCCCGAGCTCAAGGCCAAGATCGCGCTGTTCTGCAACGTCGAAAAGGACGCGGTGATCACCGCCAAGGACGTCGAAACGGTTTATGAAGTGCCCATCGTCTTCAGGAAGGAAGGGCTGGACGAGCTCATCGTCCGAATGCTGCATCTGGAAACCGGCCCCCCGAACCTGCGCGAGTGGGACGCGATGGTGCAGAAGATCAAACATCCCAAGCACGAAGTCTCGATCGCGCTGGTCGGCAAATACATCGGGCTCAAGGAATCCTACAAGAGCCTGGCCGAGGCGTTGGTCCACGGAGGGATCGACCACGAGACGAGGGTCAATATCCATTGGATCGAGTCGGAAGACATCGAGCGGCAGGGAACGGAACGGGTGCTGCGGGAAGCGGACGGGATTCTGATTCCCGGAGGGTTCGGGGTGCGGGGCATCGAAGGAAAGATCGACACGATCCGCTATGCGCGGGAAAAGAACGTGCCGTTCCTCGGTCTGTGTCTCGGGATGCAGTGTGCGGTGATCGAGTTCGCCCGCAACGTCGCGGGGCTCGCGGACGCAAACAGCGCCGAGTTCGACCAGCAGACCCCGCATCCGGTCATTGATCTGATGTCGGACCAGCGCTCGGTGAGCGACAAGGGCGGCACCATGAGGCTCGGGTCCTACCCCTGCAAGCTGGAAGAGGGGACGCTGGCTCACAAGATGTACGGGGTCGAAGAAGCCCGGGAGCGCCACCGTCATCGCTACGAATTCAACAATGCCTATCGCCAGACCCTCACCGGCAAAGGTCTTGTGCTGAGCGGACTGTCGCCCGACGGGCGCCTCGTGGAGATCGTGGAACTGAAAGACCATCCGTGGTTCCTGGCGACGCAGTTCCATCCGGAGTTCAGCTCACGGCCGCACCGGCCGCATCCGTTGTTCAGCGGGTTTGTGGGGGCGGCTCTTCGCCGCAAATGCGGACACTAAGCGGGATGCTGAAACCGGCTTCCAGCTTCGTTCTCGGCTCGTCGAAATCCTCAACGTACCTCAGAGGGTACGCCTCCGGTTTCGACTCGCCTGCGGCCTTGTTGGAAGAACGGTTTGAGCATCCCATGGCGAAAGAAGCGTGGATTGATGAACCATGAAGTCCAACTAGGAAACTTCACGGTCGGGGCCGGGCATCGGCAGTTCTTGATCGCCGGGCCTTGCGTCATCGAGAGCGAGGCGCTTGTCCTGGAGACCGCGGCGGCGATCGCGGACATCGCGCGCGCGGTCGGCATGCCGTACG
>JBDZUK010000040.1:0-31207 GCA_040255165.1 Nitrospiraceae bacterium
GGTCAAATCTCTCGCGCCCGACAGCCAGCTGGTGGCGGCGCTCGCCGCCCGACTGAGCGGGGCCCCGGCGCCGGACGCGGAAACGCCGGCATCGGAGCTACAGGCAACGATCGCCGCGGTCGACCCTGCGCCGGACACGTCGGGTGTCGAGGCACCGGGCGAAATGCCGGGCGGCCACGAGGAATTTACGATCACCGGCGCAGAGCCGGACAACACCTCGCCGATGCCTCCGACGATCGAAAGTCAGCACGAGCCGGTTTTTACCATCCGACGAGCGGAACCGGACAAGGGCGTGGAAGGCCCGGAACCGGCCATGTCGGCCGATGAGGACGTCGTCGCTGCCGGCGACCCGCCTGAATCCCCGCAGGCATCCGCTGACCCGACCCCTTCTATACGAGAGCAGATTGCCCATGCCGTGGCTCAAAACCGCTATGCCGACGCGGAGCGATTGCTGGCCCAGCGCTTGAACGACCAGCCGGAGGATGTGGAAGCGCGCCACCTGCTTGGAGACCTCTACGAAACCAAGGGCGACGGGCCTGCTGCAGCGGTGCAGTACACCCGTGTGCTTGAGCTGCTGATCGAGCAGCCCGAACGGACGGATCGGGATCGGTTGCAGCGGTTGTACGCCAAGGTCAAAAAGCTGGCCCCCGCCAGCCCCGTGGTCGCCAGATTAGGCGGTCGCTTCGAAAAGGCCGCCGAGCCGGCGGCTCCGAAGGAGGCATCATGCGAGAGTGCGCCGTCGACCGACCATGAAATGCATTACACGCTCGGCGTGGCTTACAAAAACATGGGGTTGCTCGAAGAGGCGAAGGAAGAGTTTCAGACGGCCATGAAGAGCGCGGAGTTCTATCTGGACTCCAGCCTGATGACCGCGCTGTGCCTGAAGGATCAAAGCCGGGTCGAGGCCGCTATCCGCGAACTGGAGCAACTGATCGGCGACGAGCGCTGTTGCGGGGCCAAGGCTCAGGCGATCCGGTATGAGCTGGGTCTCCTCTATGAGCAGGGATCGCTGCCCGAGCGGGCTCTCGCCATCTACAGTACGATTCCCACCTTCCACGACGTGCCGCAGCGCCTTGAATCGCTCGCTCAGCCCGTGAACGGTTCGAATCAAGTCGGTGCCTCATCCGCCGAATCCTCCACTCGACGGGCATCATCACGCTGAACCGCCCTTTCACCCAACCGGGTTCAACGGCGGCCGTCCCGCCAGTACCGCGTCGATATTCTTCACGCACATCATGCCCATGTGAATTCTCGTGTCCCTGGTGGCCGACCCGAGGTGCGGCAGTAGAACCACCTGCGGCAGCGCAGCGAGTCCGGGCTCCAGCGCGGGTTCGCGTTCGTACACGTCCAGCCCGGCACCGGCGAGGCGTCCGCTGCGCAGCGCGTCCACGAGCGCCGCTTCATCCACGACCGGGCCTCGCGAGGTATTGATCAGGAAGGCGCCGGGCTTCATCGTGGCCAGTTCCGCCGCGCCGATGAGATGCCGGGTCTCGGACGTGAGCGGGACGTGCAGGCTGAGAAAATCGGCCTCGCGCAGCACGTCGTCCAGCGACCGCGGCTCGAACGGAAGATTTGCCGGGGCGGCGGTACGGCTGCAGTAGACGATCTTCATGGCAAAGCCGGCCGCGCGGCGGGCCACCGCTTGACCGATCCGCCCCATGCCCACGAGGCCCAACGTCTTGCCCGACACGTCGGCGCCGAGCAGTTGAGTCGGTGCCCAGCCGGTCCAGCGGCCCGAGCGCACCAGCCGCTCTCCTTCCCCGAGTCGGCGCGCGACGGCGAGGATCAGGGCCCATGTCAGATCGGCGGTGGATTCGGTCAACACGTCGGGGGTGTTCGTCACCACGATCCCGCGGGCGCGTGCCGACTCCACGTCGATGTTGTTGTAGCCCACCGCATAGTTCGCGACGATCTTCAGGTTCGGGGCGGCAGCCAGCAACTCGCGGTCGATGCGTTCCGTGAGAGTCGAAACGACCGCGTCGGCTTCCGCAAAACCCCGCCGAAGTGCGTCGAGCGTCGGAGGATCAATCCCAGGTTCACCGATGATTCGATAGCGTCCGCGGATCGCGGCCATCACGGGCTCGGGCAACAGACGGGTGACATACAGAGCGAGCGACGCCATCGGGCCAGTCTCCTGAGCGGCGTATGGTAAGGGATTGGAACTCATCCGGCAACCGCCGTCGCCGCACTCCGCCCGCTGCGGAATAAGGAAACTTTTTCGGCATCCTGCTAGAATGACGCGGGATTTTCTCGATGAGCGCTTCCACATTGATAGTGCCGGACCGCTTGCGCGCCGTCGCCTCTGATCTGCGCCGCCGATTGGGCGCGGAAAAAGTCCAGGATGATTTTCCCACGCTGACCGCCTACGCGGTCGATGCCAGCATCTATCGCATGCAGCCCCAAGCCGTCGTCCTTGTCGAATCCGAAGAGGACATCGAGCAGGTGGTGGCCTACGCGGTCGAGCGGGGCATCCCGTTGACTCCGCGCGCCGCGGGAACGAACCTTACCGGCTCCGCCATCGGCTCGGGGATCATCCTCGACGTGTCGAAGATGAACCGCATGCTGGAGTTGAATCGGGATGAGCGCTGGGCACGGGTCCAGCCCGGAATCGTGCTGGCTGAGTTGAACAAACAACTAGGAGTACAGGGGCTCATGTTCGGGCCAGACCCGTCGAGCGGCGAGATGTGCAAGCTGGGCGGGATGTTGGCAAATAATTCGTCCGGTCCGCATACGTTGCGCTACGGATCGGTGAAGGACAACGTCGCCGCCTTGAGAATCTGTCTCCCTTCCGGTCGTTGGCTCGAAGCGCGATCCTATCACGTAAAAGGCGCGGAGCTGATGTCGCTGTTCGACCGCCATGATGGAGTGCGCGCCATTCTGGAATTGCTTCAGCGGCATCGTGCCCTCATTCAGGCCAAGCGCCCGCAGGTCAGCAAGAACAGCTGCGGCTACAACGTCTTCGGGCTTCTCGACGGCCTCGAACGTGACTGCTTCGATCTGCCCAAGCTGTTCATCGGCAGCGAGGGGACGCTGGGTGTGGTGAGCGAAGCCACGCTCACTCTCGTGCCGAAACCGAAGGCGACCCTGACCGCCCTGATCCATTTCCGGCATCTCGAGGACGTCGGCGCGGCCGTTCCGGACCTGCTCGCGCTCTCCCCCAGCGCATTGGAAGTGATGGACGCGAACACCCTGGATTTGATCGGTCGCGCGCGTCATGGGATTCCGGCCGACGCTGCAGCCACTCTGCTGGCCGAGGTGGACGCGGACGCCGAGACGATCGATCTGCGGGTCCACGCGGACCGCATGGCGGCCGTCTGCAAGCCATACCGGCTGGCGGCGGATCTGGTGACCGCCTTCGATCAGGAGCAACGCGATCAATTGTGGAAAGCGCGGAAGGCCCTCTATCCCACGCTCTACCGGTTCGATCCTCGGAAGAAGCCGATCAATTTCGTGGACGACGTCGTCGTGCGGGCGGAACGGATCGGCGAATTAATCCGCTATCTCGAAGAATATTTTGCGGGACAACGAGTGCCGGTCGCGGTCTTCGGGCACATCGGCAACGGGAACGCCCATATCGTCCCGCTGCTGGATGTGAACGACCGCGGCGACTTCGCCAAGATGGTGGAGGGCTACCATGAGATCCATCAGACCGTGCTGTCGCGGTTCGGCGGCTCCATCTGCGGCGAGCACGGAGACGGACGGGTGCGCGCCGAATACGTCCGGAAAATGTTCGGGGACGAGCTCTACGAGCTGTTCGTGCAGATCAAGCGGAGCCTGGACCCGGCCGGGGCGTTGAATCCCGGCGTCAAGGTCAGCGAGGCCTCTTTCACCGAGCACATCGACTACACACGGCTGTCCAAGTCCTGCGCCACCTGCGCCAAATGCAATTCGGTGTGCCCGGTCTACGATGTCTTCCAGTCGGAAGACATGAGCGCGCGCGGCTGGTTCGAGATCGTCACGTCGAACGACTACAGCTACCTCAACTCGAAGCGGGTGGTGGAGGCCTGCCTGAACTGCAAGTCCTGCCGGACCATCTGTCCCGCCGGCGTCGACGTCTCCGAGTTGATCCTGCAGAGGCGTGCCGAGCAGCCGAACCGCACGGCCGGTTGGATATTCCGCTGGCATGCCAGGCCGCGGCTGTTCGAGCCGTTCTTGAAGCTCGCCGCTGCCACTCAGTCCCTGTGGGACCGTCCGGTCATACGGAGACTGCTGGAAGCCTTCACGCGGCCGTTCCTGCGCGGCTTGGCCGAGACCGCTCGCTTGCCGAGCGAGTTGATCCTGCCGCGATTAGCCCGCCGGCATCTCAGAGATCGCTACCCCGAATTGACGACAAGGCAGGCCCCAGGCTTCGCGTACTTTCACGGCTGCGCGGCCAATTACTTCGACGACGGGGTCGGGGACGCGGTCATCGCCGTGCTCCGCAAGCACGGCATCGAACCGGCTTTGCCCCCGCAACGGTGCTCCGGCACGCCGATTCAAACCTACGGGCACGTGGACCTGGTTCGCGAAGGCGCGCGGTTCAACTTGCAATCATTCGCGCCGTACGAGACCGTCGTCACCGGATGCGCCTCGTGCACCCTCATGCTCAAGGATTATCCCAGCCTGTTTCCGGAGGGACCGGAGCGGCAGGCGGCAGAAAATCTGGCGAAAAGGGTGCGGCACATCTCTGAAGTCGTGGCGGATGCCAAGGTTCATCCGCCGGCGGGGAATCCCGGAACGGTGTCGAAGACCGTCACCTACCATTCGTCTTGCCATCTGCGGGCGGCCGGCGTCACCAAAGCTCCGCGCAAGGTTCTGGCCGATCTGCCCGGCGTGGAGTATGTCGAAATGGTCGATGCCGACCGCTGCGCCGGCGGCGCCGGCACCTATGTGGTGAAAGATTACGATACTTCCCAGCGGATCTTTGCGCGCAAGCGCAAGGCCGTCGAGCAGAGCGGCGCCGATGTCGTGGCGACCAGTTGCCCCGCCTGCATGATCCAACTGAAACACGGCTTGGGCGGCAGGGCCGAAGTGAAACACGTGGCGCAATTGCTCCAGGAAGCCTATGATGCGGCCTCACCCGTCGAGGAAGAGCGAGGATCGTGAGGCTGCGGAAGCTTGACTGGATTTTTGTGGTGGCCGCGGTTCTGGTGGTGATCGGGGTGTCCCTGCTGCCGACACCGAAGGACCGGAATCCGGCGATACCCGCGACGCCGGAACACCAGGCCGTCACGATCGAGAAGGACTGCCTTCAGTGCCACGTCCCGGCGGGAGCCAGGCCGCTGACCGATCGGCATCCCAAGCGGCAAGATTGTTTCCGCTGCCATGCGAGGCAGAATGAAAAGGTGGATAGCTGATGGCGTACAGCTGACGGCGCGAAAGAGGACAACCGCTGGGCACCAGGAAGACGAGACGGGATACACGCCTCTGCTCTTGATAGCAAAGGATGAAAATCTAAAGGACGAAAATCTATGGTGACCGTGATGATCTTGGGGATGACGCTGCGGAATGCGATTGGGGAAACCGAGCTCGAATTGCAAGCGGGCCAGGCGAAGAGCGTCAAGCAGCTGATTCAGGCGAATCCCGACAGCCTCGGCGCGCTGCAGCCATTCATCGAGAAACGCGAGCTACTCGTGACCGTGAACAAGAAAATCGCCAGCGTAGATTCATCCATCAAGGACGGCGACACGATCCGGTTCTCCCACCAGTCCCAAGCCTCCTACGACGGCACCCGCGACATTCCAATGTAGAAGCGCGAGACGGGCGCGAAAGCGAGCCAAAACCGGTCAGTACCTCCGAACTCATTCCACGATCAGTGTCCCGGTCATGTTGGCGTGCCCCTTCCGGCGGCAGATGTACAGGTACGTTCCGGGAGGCGGGGCGGCGAGGAACTTCACGCTCTGTCCCGGCTTGATGAGGATGCCGGGCGAGCCCCCGGCGTCCTTGTTCCCTTGGGCTGCTGCGTCGGGCGCGTACATCAGGATCGGGCTGTCGAACTCGTGTATTTCGCGGCCGGCGTTGTAGACCGAGAGTGAGAGCGGAGCGGACGCGCTGACCCGGACTATGGCAGGCATGAAGCGAAAGTCTTCTGCCGTCAGCGACACGGTTTGAGTCCCGTCACAAGCCGCGGAGTATGCGAGAAGCAGCCCGATGAGGGCGGCTGGAACGAGAGCGATGAGATTCGCAGGGCAAGGCCGCATGAGAAGCAAGGAACGTTGAAATAAGCTGAGAGCTGAGCGGCTAAGCGTACGAAGGCGCGTTGCCTCGCTTCCATTTGATGCTGCAGCCGATGCTGGCCTTTTGGTTCCCGTCCACCGGCTTGCCGGCGAGCACCGCGTCGATCGCGGCGCGCAAATCCTTGCCCGTGACCGGCTTGTTGGTGCCAGGGCGGCTGTCGTCGAGCTGCCCGCGGTAGACCAGCCGCCGCTGTTCGTCGAAGAGGTAGAAGTCCGGTGTACAGGCCGCCTTGTAGGCCTTGGCGACTTCCTGAGTCTCGTCGAAGCAGAACGGAAAGCGAAATCCGAGTCGCTGTGCCATGTCTTTGAGCCGGTCCGGCGCGTCGTCTGGGTAGGTCGCCGGATCGTTGCTGCTGATGGCGACGATCCCCAGCCCCGAGTCGGCGTAGTCCCGTCCCAGCGTGGCAATCTGGTCCTGCACGTGCTGGACGTACGGGCAATGCCGGCAGATAAACATGATGAGCAGCGCGGTTTTTCCGGCAAACGAATCGAGCGAGTAGGTCTGCCCGCTCAGGACGTCCCGCAGCTTGAAGGAAGGAGCGGTGGTTCCGAGCGGAAGCATCACAGATGCGACTGCCATAGGCACCTCGTAGTCATAATGGAGGACTGCAAACCATCGCTCTTTCTACATTAGCAATGACCCGCACCCTGACTCAAGAACGGATATTCCCGAACCTTGCCACCCCGACGAGATAACGTTAACGGTCCCACGGGAAGCTGCTGTGAAAAAATCCGCAGCTGGCATAACGCCGTTTGTCACAGCACCGGATGGCCGGCGCAAGCGTTCGTGCGCCGGCTGACGTCGAGGGTCAGTTTGGTGTGGGTATCGCCTTTGAGCGTCAGCGCCAAGCAGGTGGTTGGAGTGGTCCACGAGGCGGAATAGACGAGATGGCCGATATCGACGGCCACGTCCCAGTAGCCGGGCAGGGGTTGGTACAGATCGTTCAGCCAGATCACGTTGTCCTGCCGCGGCGTCCCGTACGTGCGTACGAGGAGGTCTTTGACGTGCAGGAAATGACCGATGAACTCGTTCGAAGCAAATTGATGGCGTTGATAGAGCACGTATTGGCCACCCACGAGTCCCTGCTGCTCATAGCGATGACCGATGAGCGCCGGATAGCCGGCTACGTCGCGTAGGTCGATGCCGGGATACCCGCCCTCCTTCACTTCCTGCGGCATTCCCCAACGCTCCGTCAGAGATTCCGAGAACTGGAGCATGGAGGTCGCGACTTGATTCTTCGCGCCGACCCAGTCCGACTCATCCGCCTCCGCGGGGTCAATCGTCGCTGATTGGGCACAGCATGGTTCGGACAGGACGACATGCGGAGCCATGAGAGGCACGGCAACGGCGGCCGCTATACAGGCTATATAAATGGGGTGACTGTGGTGCGGCATGGAAGCGCCATGATGACCGGACGGCAGGGTGAGCACAACCCTACAAAAGAGCGGGGATCGATCAGGAACGCCGCTTCGCGCGGGTCGTCGGCAACGCGCTCAGGGGATCATCAGGCCAGTGATGCTTGGGGTAGCGGCCGCGCAGCTCCTTTCTCACCTCCTGGTAGGCCGAAGCCCAGAAGCTCGCCAGATCGTTCGTGATCTGTACGGGGCGTCCCGCCGGCGAGAGGAGATGCAGCATGACCGGAACCTGATGGTCCAGCACGCGCGGCGTATCACGGCAGCCGAACATTTCCTGGAGCCGTACGGCGAGCACCGGCCACGGGGCGTCATACTCGACGGGAAGGCACGATCCGCTCGGGACGGTCAGATGGGTCGGCGCCAGCCTGTCCAACTCCTGCCGCTGTTGCCACGACAGGAGTGGCTCCAACAGTGCGGCAAGGTCGATCCGCTGCAGGTCTGCCAAGCTCCGCATGCCTTCCAGCGACGGCCCAAGCCAATGTTCGAGCGTGCTGAATAAGCCATCGTCCGTTACATCCGGCCAGTCCGAGGCGGAACCGCCGTGCCTTCGTACAAACGCCACGCGAGCCCGCCATTGTCGCGTAGCCTTCGACCAAGGAAGACACGACAAGCCGGTCCCTCGAATTCCGAACAGCAACGCGGCGGAGAGCTGTGCCGGGTCCGGTCGATCGAGCGATCGCTCCGAAAGAACGAGGGCACCCAGGGTGCGCCGCCGGGTGGCCAGGACCGATTGCGTACGATCGTCCCAGGTAATGAGGTCTCCCCTTCGGATGAGGTCGGCACAGTGGGCGTCCAATTCGGCCGGCGTGATCGGCGCGGCCAGGGCGATTGTCGCCCACCGGGCTCCTGCGTCCAATTCGGCAATGACGAGGTATTCGTCGCCGGCGAGCGCGTCGGGCTTGGCGAACGCCGCGCCGCTCCCGTTCGCGAGCTGGTAGCGCCGCTCTTCGACACTTTGGCGTTGCGCAATCCGGTCCGGATACGCAAAGGCCAGCAGCAGGCCCGCGCGCTCGAATCCGCCGTCATCAGGATCCGGTCTCACCTGAAGGTGCCGCCGCCACAGACGCGCCGTTTCCCTGACGCGCCGCCAGGCGCCTCGATCCACCGCTGAGCCGGCTCTATGGGAGCCGTCGCCGTGCAACACATCCAGGCGGCTCCGAAGGTCGGCGGGCGGCCGGTCGCCGGATAGACGGAGGAGATCGCGTTCGGTCAGAAGGGCCGCGAGGTCGCATGCGAGCCCTCCGAGTCCCAAGGCTCGCGCCTTGAGCAGCATGTGCGCCAGCCGCGGATGCAGGCCGAATTCCGCCATCTGTGTGCCGTGTTGCGTGAGACGCCGGTTTTCGTCCAGCGCGCCAAGCTGCGTCAACAACTCTACGGCTTGCGTGATTGCTCCGGACGGCGGCGGGGTCAGCCAAGAGAGTTCCGACGGATCGAGGGCGCCCCATCGCGCGAGATCCAGGACGAGCGGCGCGAGGTCGGCTTCCAGGATCTCGGGCGGTCGGCGGGCCGCCAGCGCGAGATGATCCGCCTCGCTCCACAGGCGCACGCAGACCCCCGGCTCCATCCGGCCGGCGCGGCCGCGGCGCTGGTCCGCGGAATCCTTCGTTACGCGGACGGTCGCGAGGCGCGTGAGGCCGGTACGTGGGTCGAAGCGCGGAATTCGCAGCAAGCCGGAATCGATGACGACACGCACGCCCTCGATCGTAAGGCTGGTTTCGGCGATCGAAGTGGCCAGCACGATTTTGCGCGTTCCGGCCGGCGGGGGGACGATGGCGCGCTCCTGTTCCTCCTGCGGCAATTCACCGTGTAGGGGCGCAATGATGACCTTGCCCGTGAGTGATGCTTCGCGAAGGCCCCGCTCCACGCGGCGTATTTCCGCCATCCCGGGCAGGAATACCAAGAGGTTGCCCGGCTCATCCGCCAGCACTTGCCGGATCGCGGCAATGACGGCCCGATCCAACGGCTCCGTTCTGGCTCGCGTGAGATAGCGGGTGTCGACGGGAAACGTGCGCCCTTCCGCCTGCACCACGTCGGCCTTGCCCAGGAGGGATGCAATCGGTGCGACATCGAGCGTCGCCGACATGACGACGATGCGAAGATCCGGGCGGAACAGCCGCCGGGATTCCAGACAGAGCGCCAAGCCAAGGTCCGCGTGAAGGCTTCGTTCGTGGAATTCATCGAACAGCACGATGCCGTAGTCCGCCAGCGACGGGTCTGTCTGCAGCAGACGGGTCAAGACCCCTTCGGTGACGACCTCGATGCGGGTGCGAGGTCCGATCTTCGAATCCAGCCGCATGCGGTAGCCGACCGTCTCGCCGACGTGCTCGCCGAGTTGCGTCGCCATGTACCGGGCGGCGGCCCGCGCCGCAAGACGTCGCGGTTCGAGCATCAGCAGCCGTTTGCCCTCAAGCCAAGGCTCCCGGAGCAGCGCCGGAGGGACACGGGTGGTTTTTCCCGAGCCGGGCGGCGCGGTCAAGACCGCGTCCCGTCCCTGACCCAGCACGGACCGGAGGCGAGGGAGGGCGTCTTCAATTGGGAGCCGCAACATGGTAGATAGGGTTGAGCCAGGATGCCAAAAAGTCCTCCAGCGTTGTTCTCGCATCGCTCAAAGGGTCAACGTACCGCAAGGGTACGCTTCGCCTTTTTGCTCACTGTGGCCGCGCCTGCGGACCGGCGCGTCTTGGCGCGCCGGGTCGGGTGAGAACGACGCCATGCTGGGCATCCTGGGATGAGTCCTTGCTGCTTCGCGCCCGCCATTGGGCGAAGCACTTTACCAGATCGCGGTCTGCGCCAGAAGGAGCTTCGATGTCAGCGTTACGATGGACCCTGAGCAAACCCACCGAGGCCGGCTGGTATTGGTTTCGCGGCGAAGCGCATGAGGCCGATCCCTTCATCGTGCAGGTGGACGAGGTCGGACAGTTTCAGTGGCCCGACGGCGGATTTCAGGAAGTGAAGCTGGCGAAAGGCGAATGGGCCGGTCCCATCGAGCCGCCCGACGAGCCCTGATCCATCCGGTCTCCTGCTGTGGATCACCGTACGTTCCACTCCTCGCTAGGGGAAGTACTAGTAGGCACCTCGGTCAGCAGCCGGTACACCAGCAGGCAATGATGGCATACGCTCGTCACGCGGTTCCTCCCCGGACCGTCGCCCCGGCGACGTTGCTAGTGGCGTGGTGGCCGTGGTTTGCCGCAGACTCCGGATGGGCGGGCAAGTCGCCGGCTGAAAAGCGCAAACCGGCAGCGCCGCCGACTACCCCGAAGACTCCGGAGAACGGTGCCGGTGGGGAAGGAGTGACGCGGCGCGTCGGCCCGCCATGACGGAGCGGCTGAGGCGGGGAGGAGAACCGGCGGTGGCTCCCTGGACCGAAGCCGCCGCGGGGCGCCGCCGTCGCTGGCTCCTGTCGCGCAGCTTCGGCTTCGTGTGGTGGGGACAGGTCGCCTCGCAGGTCGGCGACGGAATTTCGAAGCTGGCGCTCCTGTGGTTCGTCTACTCGGTGACGGGATCGCCGCTGAAGACCAGCGTCATCGGCCTGCTGCAGACGGTTCCCGCCATCGTGCTCGCGCCGCTCATCGGAGTGGCGGTCGATCGGCTTCCCAAGAAACTGCTGTTGATCTCGTCGGACATTGTCCGGGCGGTCGTCATCGGATTCATCCCCTGCTGGTTGGCTCCCGACTCCTTTACCGTGGGCTACCTCTATATATTGGTGACGCTCCACGCCGTCGCCACTGCGCTGTTCGGTCCGGCGCTGACGGCATCCATCCCGGCGCTGGTCGGCCGCAAGCAGTACACGTCGGCCAACGCCTTGCTGCAGAGCACGACGAGCGTCGGCATCATGTTGGGGCCCGTGCTCAGCGGCATCGGCATCGCCGTGCTCAGCTCGCAGGAAGTCCTGTGCTTCAACGCCGTCACGTACCTGATTTCCGCGGCCTGTTTCGTCCCGCTGCGCATGACGGCCCCGGCTTCGCGAATTCGAAAAGAGCGTTTCGCCACCTCGATGGTGCAGGACATCGTCGAAGGCCTTCGCTTCTCCGTGCAGGGCCAGCCCACTCTTGTGCTCCTCACCGGCATCGCCGCGCTCTACACGTTTGCGACCAGCGCCTTCACGACGCTGTTCCCGGTGTTCGGCCGCAGGCTGCTTGATTTGGGCCCCGTGGAAGTCGGCTATCTCTGGTCGATCCTCGGCATCGGCCTGCTGGCCACCTCGTTGGGTCTGACCGCGATCAGCGCATGGGACCTGCATCGCCGCATCCGGACCATCGCAGTGTCCAGCGCCCTCAGCGGCGCGGGGCTGTGCGGACTCGTGTGGGCCGGCGATCAGCTCACCGCCGCGTTGCTGATGGCGGCGATCGGCGCGGGCATCGGCGTCTTGACGCCGGTGGCCTGGGGTGTGCTGCAGGAGTTGGCGCCGCCGCATCTCGTCGGGCGGGCCCTGGCGTTCTACACCATGGGCGCCATGACGGCGGCCATGGCCGGGATGACGTTTTTCGGGTGGATGACGGGGGAATTCGGAGCGGAAATTTCCGTCTTCTCCATCGGCCTCGTGCTGTTCCTCACCTCCATCATGGCTGCCGGGTTTGGGCGCTGGGCGCAGCGACACGTTCCCGCGTGATGCTGAGTCGGCGGCGATGGTCAAAAAGATCGCGTCCGTGGTCCTTTCCCACCAGGGTGTCACGCTTCCCGACTAGGAGTGCCCCTAGTCCGGGGCGGTCCGCGATTAAACATTCTTTGTTCCGCGGACAGACATTTTGTCCATTGCCGAAGCCGGCGCCGATGTCTATTGTGAGAATCACGATCTCAACGACGGAGCATTGTGGGCGCTCTGCCCGCGGCGGGGAACCGTCCGACGGGGGCAAGGTCCGTGCAACAGGGGATAGCGCCAGTCGTTCCCGCTTTCAACAGGAGGAATCGAAAACAATGCCGAGCCTCAGCATCTTCGCCCGCGCGCGCGACGGATTTTCTTTCACACGTATTCCCGGTTGGCAACTCCTCAAGACGCGCGACTTCGGATCACTGTTCTGGGGACAGTTGACGTCGCAGATCGGGGATAGCCTTCACAAGGTCGCGCTGCTCTGGTTCGTGTACCAGCTCACCGGCTCGGCCATGAAGATGGTGATCATCGGACTGCTTCAGACGATTCCGCCGTTGGTTTTGGGGCCGTTGATCGGCGTCTATCTGGATCGCGTCTCCAAGAAGGCCGTGATGATTTGGGTGGACCTCTTGCGGACGTTTCTGGTGCTGACGATCCCCGTACTGTATGCATTCGATGCGTTATCACTCGACCGCTTGTACGCCGCCGTGTTTCTGGTGGCGGTCGTCTCGACGATCTTCGGCCCCGCGCTGTCATCGGCCGTGCCGCAAATCGTGCAGCGCGAGCAGTTGACCGCCGCCAACGCGCTGCTGCAGAGCACCAACAACATCGGCATTCTGGTCGGCCCGATCATCAGCGGCGTTGGGATCGCCCTGATCGGCGCGCAGAATGTGCTCTACGTCGACGCGGCGACGTTCTTCATTTCCGCGCTCTGTCTGATCCCCGTGCACGTCCGCGCCGCGACCGAGCAGGCGGCGCCGGGAAAATGGACCGAAGATCTGGCGGCGGGCTTCCGGTTCGTTTTCGTCGACCAGCCGACCGTGTTCGTGCTCATGCTTGCCGCCACGCTCTACAGCCTCGCCGCCAGCGCCTTCGCGTTCATGCTGCCCGTGTTTGCGGAACAAAATCTCGACGCGGGCGCACTGGAGCTTGGCGTGCTCTGGTCGGCGCTCGGTGCCGGCATGCTGGCCGCCTCCACGTGGCTGGCGTCGTTGACGCAGGGCGATCTGGCCGGGCGGTTCAAAATGATCTCCAGCTCCATGACGGTGGGCGGCATCGCGATGTGCGGGCTAAGCCTGCTCAACGCGCCGCTCATCGCCGGCGCTTTTATCCTGGTCATCGGAGGCAGCACCGCGGTGTTCATGCCGATCGTGTGGGGCGTGCTGCAGGAAGTCACGCCCGCCCCGCTGTTGGGCCGGGTCTTCACGACCTTCAGCACGGGATCCATGGCGTCGGCCATGGCCGGGATGGCGGGGTTCGGGTGGGCCGCCGATGCCATGGGGCCGCACGTCAGCTTGCTTGGGATCGGCGTGGTTCTCCTCACCACCGCCTGCGTCGCGTCGTTTTTCGGCCGCCAATGCGGCGCGCAGGTCAATCGTTGCGCACAGGAACCGGCGGGCTAGGCCGGGCGCGCGGCCGTCCGTCCTTGACGCGTTCTTCCCCTCGGGCATACGATGAGTTGTGGTGAGCGGAGCCGGCGCCAGCGAGCCGGCGACGACTGCTCCGACGGGAGATCGACATGGCGTTGCGTTCCGGTTCCGAATCATCTCCGCCGAACAAGATCGACGAGGCGAATCTCGAACACATCCCGACGAGCGTTCCCCGCACGGGAAACGGCTATGGCCCGACGGTTCAGCCCGGGAAGCCCCGGAGGAAGCGGCCGATCGAGCAAGCCGATTGGAAACTCGACGCGAAGGCCCTCTCCCGAATCAACACCCGTGAAGGCCTGATCGAGCTGCTCGGGTCGAATCGCATCGACCTCGATGCGGTGCTGAGCCGTCTCGGCTACGAGGAAGAGCTGCGCGCGCTGCAGGTCGAGCTCGTGAAGCTGCAGCGGTGGGTCCAGGCGGAGGGACGGCGCATCGCCATCCTTGTGGAGGGCCGCGACGCCGCCGGCAAAGGGGGAACAATCCGGCGGTTCACCGAGCATCTCAACCCGCGCGCCATGCGTGTGGTCGCGCTGCCCAGACCGAGCGACGAAGAACGTGGCCAGTGGTACTTTCAGCGGTACATCCGCCAGCTGCCCAACAAGGGCGAGATCGTCTTCTTCGACCGGAGCTGGTACAACCGCGCCGTTGTCGAGCCGGTCATGGGCTTCTGCACGAAGAGGGAATACCAGCGGTTCCTTCAGCAAGTCCCCGAGTTCGAGCACATGCTGTACGAGGACGGCGTCACGCTCGTCAAATTTTGGTTTTCCATCTCCAAAGACGAGCAATACAGACGTTTTGCGGCCCGTCGCAGCAATCCGCTCAAGCAGTGGAAGTTGAGCACCGTCGACGAGAAGGCGCAGGACCTCTGGGAGACGTACACCCGGTATAAGGAGGAAATGTTCAGCAAGACCCACACGACGTTCAGTCCCTGGATCATCGTCAAGGCCAACGACAAGCAGGCGGCCAGGCTCGAAAGCCTTCGGTACGTGTTGAATCTCTTCCCGTACGCCGGCAAAGAAAACGCCACGGTTCGCTTGGCACCGGACCCCAACGTCGTGATGCGCTATCATCGCGAGATGGTCGAGCTCGATTAGCCGGCCTCTTCTGCGGTCCGGTTTCCCGATCACTCATCATGGATTATCGTCCTCTCGGCATCAGGCATCCGCCATCGGCCTGGGCATATGGGTCATGGCCGGGCGGATGGGGCGGGGCCGACGACCAAGAGTCGATGGCAACGATCCGCCAAGTCCTGGCTCGCAGAATCACGCAGATACGGCGCTGTCTTGCCGTCGGCCCGGTGGACGTGCTGCAGCCGCCGTATCATCTGTTCCTGGTCCTGAATTCATGGCGCCGCGGTAGGAGCGTATGGCACCCATAATTGCAGCAGTGTGCCGACGCGGTCTGTGGAACATCGTCGGCGTCGCCGTTGCGGCTCTGCCGATGATAGGGCCGCCTTTGGTTGCGGGATACGAAGCGGGTCCGGTCGCTCACGGCGGACGGATTTCCGGGGTCATCACGTTTACCGGGCCCGTGCCCCCGCCGGACACCTACACAGTCACGATGGGATCCGATCCGGATTACTGCAAGACCATCGCGGACGCCAAGGGGCAAATCGTCGCGCCGCAGGCGTTGGTGTCCGGTTCCCACGCGGTGTCGGAGACCGTCGTGTTTCTGCAGGAAGTGGAGAAGGGCAAGCCGGTGCCCGAGACCGGCCCGCTCGTCACGATCGACCAATGCCGGTTCGGACCGCGTCTGGTCGCCGGAGTCGAGGGACAGCATGTGCGCATCGCGATGCGCGACCGCATCCTGCACCAGATTCGCGGTTGGGAAATGTTGGGGCGGGGCCGCATTCCGTTCTTTCACTTGCCCGGCCTGAAGGCCGGGCAGGAGCACGCCGTCCCGCTGCGAATCCGGCGCAGCGGCATCGTGAAGCTGGAATGCGATCAGCATCGGTTCATGCAAGGGTGGCTGCTGGTTGCCGCCAATCCCTACGTCGCGGTGACCGGGAACGACGGCCGGTTTGAATTGACCGACGTTCCTCAAGGTACGCACGTGCTGGCCGCCTGGCACCCGGCGCTGGGCTATCAGGAACTGAAAGTCACACTGGCGCCGGGCCAGACGGTGCAGGTCACCGTACCCCTTCCCGGGCCGTAGAGCCGGCGGTCCTATGTTGATCCGGACGGGTTCGTCGCGCGAACGGTGTACCGCCCGCCGAAGGATTGATCGGGAGCCAGCCGCTTCAGCCCCCATTCAGGATGGTTGAATGCATCGGTGGCGCAGGTCATCGGCTCGATCGCGAGGGCCAGACGTGGCGCCTCTGTGATGGCATCGCCGGTATAGATCACGAGAGCGGTGAACGACGCGTCCATTGCGACGGTGACCCTCCGGCCGTCCATCGGGTTGCGCAGTGAGGCGACAGACCACCCAGCGGAATCGCGGAGGAGATCCATATAACAATGGTTCAACCTCGTGTCGCCGATCATTCTGAGGCGCCGAAAATCCCATGGGGTTCCTTCCACGGACAGGACCTTGCCGGTCGGTACGAGCCGATCCCCGAATTCCAAATACCGCGATGCCGGGATCTCAACTTCCGCTTCATTAATAGAGCCCGTTCCCACTGTGAAATAAGGGTGAAAGCCGACTCCGACCGGCGCGGTCAGGTCTCCCGCGTTGAGGACCGAAAAGGAGCATTCCAGTCCCTCCGCAGCGAGCGAGTAGGTTACCCTGGCCGAGAGGGAGAAGGCATAGCCTCGTGCCCGGTACATGTCGGCGTCAATCTGTACGGTGAAGGAAGCCTGGGCGTCGGAAACCTCCGTGACGGTCCACGGTATCGCGCGCACGAACCCGTGGATGGCGTTGGGGCCCTCCTTGTCGTTGCGCTCGAGCTGATAGCGGTGCCCATCAAACTCATACCGGCCGTCGGCGATGCGTCCGGGAAAGGGAATCAGCACATCCCCTTGTCCGCCCTTCTTTGCGGCGCCCCCGCGATAGCCCCAGACGACGTCGTGCTCGTCGCCGTCGGGTCCGAGAAAGAAATAGCGGCGCAGCGCGGCGCCCCACGGGGAGACGATCGCCCGCTGACGGCCGAAGACCAAGGTAATTTCGCTGTCCGGGCTGACGATCACAGGCGGATGTCCTCAAGGGCGCCGGCCGGCGGACGTGAGCGCGCCGGAGTGCTACGCTACCACAATGCGATTGGCGTGTCCTCGTCCGATCGGGGTGGAGTATGATGTCAAAGAGGCTCGGCCGTGCAGGAACAACGGGTTGAACCCCATATCTTCGTCATCCTCGGCGCGACCGGCGATTTGACCCGGCGGAAATTGCTGCCCGCGCTCTATCAGCTTCGCGATCACGGGGTGCTGGAGAAGCAGAACACCCTGATCTTAGGCTCGGCATTGCCGGAGATGGGAGAGGAAGGGTTCCGCTTATGGGCCTTTGAAGGACTGCACAAGGCGGGATGGCGGCGCGACCATGATCTCCGCAACTGGTGCGATTCCTGCCTCTTTTATCAGACGCTGCACGAAGGGACGCAGCAGGACTATGAAACCCTGGCGGGCTATCTCGTCAATCTCGAGCGCGGCCATCACATGCCGGGAAACCGCATTTTCTATCTCGCCCTTCCGCCCGAGGCCGTCCCAGGCACCATCGAACGTCTCGACGACGCGGGTATGCTCAAGAGCCACGGATGGGTGCGGGTCGTGGTCGAGAAGCCGTTCGGCCACGATTTTCCTTCCGCCCGTCACCTCAATACGCTGCTGCATCGGTATCTGGACGAAGCGCAGATTTATCGCATCGATCATTATTTGGGCAAAGAAACCGTGCAGAATCTCTTGGCCTTTCGGTTCGCCAACCCGATCTTCGAGTCGCTCTGGAAACGGGACATCGTGGACAACGTTCAAATCACGGTCGCGGAAGATTTGGGCGTGGAGCATCGGGGCGCCTACTATCAAAAGGCCGGCGCGGTGCGCGACATGGTGCAGAATCACCTGACTCAGTTGATGACCGTCGTCGCGATGGAAGTGCCCACGTCGTTCGACGCCGACGCGATCCAGAGCGAGAAACTCAAGGTGCTCCATTCCGTTTCGCCGATTTCGCCGCGGGACGTCGTCCTGGGCCAATACACCACCTGGCAGATCGGGGACCAAATCATCCCGGGATACCGCGACGAGCCGGGGGTGCCCAAGAATTCCACGACGGAAACCTATGCCGCGCTAAAAACGGAGATTCACAATTGGCGGTGGCAGGGCGTCCCGTTCTACCTGCGGACCGGCAAACGGCTGCCGCGGAAGATGACGCAGATCGCTGTGACGTTTCGCCGCGCTCCCACGCAGGTCTTTCGTTCGCTGGAGCCGGGCAGCATCGCGCCGAACAAACTCTTGATCACGATTCAACCGAGCGAAGGTTTCTCCCTCTGCTTTTCGGTGAAGAGCCCCGGGAGGCCGTTCCGGATGGCCGACCATGCGCTGCAGTTCTCCTATGAGCAGGCCTTCGGAGAATTGCCGGAAGCGTACGAGACGCTGCTGCGCGACGTCATGATCGGTGACCAGACGCTCTTCGTCAGCGCGGAATTTACGGAGGCCGCCTGGCGGCTGTACGACCCGTTGGTCACCGGCGACCAGCCCGTACATTTCTACAGCTCCGCTTCCTGGGGACCGCGGGAAGCCGATGCCTTGCTCGAACGGCATGGGCATGTGTGGCAGCTGGGGTGGTAGGGAGGGCGCGCGCCCGCCGGTCTGCGGCCCTGCATCTCCGAGGTCAGCGTGTCTGCCTCAGCCGGCCGGAGACCTTCGGAACGTCCCCCTTATCGCACACCGAGCTTGGGCAGGATCACGGCCAGAAATTGCCGGGCGATCTCCCGATGGCCTGCGTCGTTCGGATGGAAGCCGTCGAGATCGAAGACCAAATCATCGCGAACCGGCTGAGCGAAGAGATCCACCAGCAGAGCGCCGGCCGATCCGGCTTCGGCTTCGATCGCGCGGTTGTACAATCTCACTCGATCGGCGGTGACGGCAGGATCCGGCGCGGAGCGGAATCGCGGGAGCTTGGTGAGGTCCGGCAGATTGGCGATCACGATGGTGTTGGAAATCGATTCCCGCACGATCCCAAGGAGCGCGCGCAGGTCCTCCTGGAAGACTTTCGGATCGTCTCCATGAACGAGATCGTTGGCACCCGCCCATAACGTCACCAAATTGGCTTTGGTCCCGAGCTGCCGCGCGACGCGCGCCTGTTCCTTGATGACGTCGATGCGCGCGCCCGGGACGCCCAGGTTCACGAGAAAGACCCCGGGGATCCGCCGATCCAGTTCCCGATAGATCAAGTAGACGTACCCTTCAGTGAGCGGGACTGCGCCCACTCCTGTCGCATCGCTGGCGCCGAGCGCGAGATAGACGAACTCGATCTTCTTTTCTTTTGGCCCTCCCGCGCAACCAAAGAGAACGAAACAGGACAAGAGCGCGAGCAATCCACGTTTCACACGAGTCCCGGTCATGGCAAAACCTCCCGGTTGCAGCAGGCCCACCATTACAGCTTCGAACGCCGGATTGAACTGGGGAGTGTCCTAGGTGAACGAGCCGAGCCGACCGGAATTTCTCCAGTCGGCTCGTTCGCATTGAGCGGAACGGCGAAAACTATCGGGTTGCGTTACGCGCCTGGGAGTGCCAGGGACGCTGGCCCGAGCGGTGCCCCTCCGGCCGGTGCGCGCGGCCGTGCACCGGTTGGCGGCTGCCGGACGCCACGGGGACCGGCTGGCCGAGCAATGTTTCGATGGCGCGGATTTGATAGGCGTCTTCATAGGTCACGAAGCTCGTGGCCCTGCCGACGGCCTTGTTTCGCCCCGTCCGTCCGATCCGATGGACGTAGTCTTCGGGCGTATGGGGCAGATCGTAGTTGATCACATGGCCGATGTTGGCTACGTCGATGCCCCGGGCCGCGATGTCGGTCGCCACGAGAATACGATAGGTGCCGCGCCGGAACCCTTCCAGCGCCGTCCGCCGCTGCGACAACGCGCGCGCGCCGTGCAGCACGGCGACGCGATGGCCGAGCGTGGCCAGTTTGTCGCCCAGGCGATCGGCCCGGTGCTTCGTCCGGGTAAACACGAGCACCGAATCCGTCGAGTCCTTCACCAAGGACAGCAGCAGCGACGTCTTTTCGTCGTGGGTCGTGTGGTGGATTTCTTGGGTCACCCCCGCCGCGGCCGTGGCGGTTTTCGCCACCATGACCTGGACCGGGTCTTTCAAGGACATCCGGGCGAGTTCCCCGAGATCGTTCGGCAGCGTCGCGGAGAAGAGCAGCGTCTGCCGTTCCTCCGGCAGCGCATCGATGATTTGATTGAGTTGCGGCGCGAATCCCATGTCGAGCATGCGATCGGCCTCGTCAAGGACCACGATTTGAAGATGCAGCAACGAAGCCGTGCCGTTCCACATGTGATCGAGCAAGCGTCCCGGCGTGGCGACGAGGATGTCCGGGCGCTGCCGCAGCCCGCGCACCTGGGCATTCATGTCCGCGCCGCCGACCAACGCCGTGGAAAACACGCGGCGTGAGCGGCCGAACTGATCGACCGACGATTGAATTTGAAAGGCCAATTCCCGTGTGGGCGCCAAAATGAGTGCGCGGGGATGGCCCTTGGGACCCTCCGCCAATCGCTCGATCATCGGAATCACGAACGCGGCGGTCTTGCCCGTGCCGGTCTGCGCGCAGCCTAAGACGTCCCTGCCCTCCAGCGCCGGCGGAATGGCCTGCGCTTGAATGGGCGTGGGTTCGAGAAAGCCGGCACGGGTCAAATCCCGCAACAGACCGGTGGACAGACCGAGATCGGCGAACGACGGAGAAACAGACGTAGACATAGCGTCTTCCTTTTTAGTGGGATCGCATTGACACGAAATCAGAAAACCGAGGGAACAGAATCAGGAGGGAGTCCGCTCCGAAGAGGATCTGAACGCGATGCGATCGCGAGATCCGGAATATGTAGGCGTTACCGACGCCGGATCGTCTCGTGGGTAACGAGGTGCACAGTACAGGAGAAGCGGAAGGAAGTCAACCATCGCAGCGCGATCAGCATGTGGTTGACACCACTGACGACTCGTCGTAGGTTCTCGCTTCGTTTCCGGGAGGCCAAGCAGGCGTACAGGAGGATCGCGAGATGAGCGGGAGAGATTCGGCAGAGCGTCTGATGGGATTATTGTTCCGCGCCCATCCCTGGCACGGCGTCTCGATCGGAGACCGGGCACCGGAGGTGGTAACGGCCTACATCGAAATCGTGCCGACCGACACGGTGAAGTACGAAGTGGACAAGGTGAGCGGGTTCCTGAAGGTCGATCGGCCGCAGCGCTTCTCGAATTTTTGTCCGGTCTACTACGGCCTGGTGCCGCAGACCTACTGCGGCGAGCGCGTCGCCAGCTTGTTCGGTGCGCGGGCCAAGCGAAACGGGATGCTCGGGGACAAAGATCCGCTCGACATCTGCGTGCTGACGGAAAAAACCATCCCGCACAGCGATATTCTGCTGACCGCCCTGCCCATCGGCGGGCTCAGCATGGCCGACGGCGGAGAGGCGGACGACAAGATCATCGCCGTCATGAAAGAAGACGCCGTCTACGGCGGTTTCACCGACATCGGGGATTGTCCGCCGAGCTTGATCGACCGCCTCCAGCATTATTTTCTGACCTACAAAAGTGCTCCCGGCGCAACCCATCACAAAGTGGAGATCACGAGCGTGTACGGCCGCGAAGAAGCGCTCGAGGTGATCCGTGCGAGCCACGCGGACTACCGCGAGAAGTTCCCGGAGCTCGAATCCCGTTGGGCGGGGAGCGGGCTGCCTCGCTGATCGTAGCGCCCGCGCAACGACCAGAGACATCCCTGACGAAAGGAGTGCGGCGATGGCGACCCGTCGATTGACTCCCGAGCGCATCATGCGGCTCGGCATCGGGTTTTGGGGTTCGAAAACTCTCCTCAGCGCAGTCGAGCTGGGCTTGTTCACGGAATTGGCCAAAGGTCCGCTGGGCGCGGAGGCATTGACCAAACGGTTGGGGCTCCATCCCCGGAGCGCCCGGGATTTTTTCGACGCGCTCGTGGCGTTAGGGATGCTGAAGCGGAACGGGACAAAGTACGCCAACACGCCCGAAACGGCGTTGTTCCTCGACCGCGACAAGCCTTCCTATGTGGGCGGCATGTTGGAAATGTCCAATGCGCGGCTCTATCGGTTCTGGGGCGACCTGACCGAAGCTCTCCGAACCGGGAGGCCGCAGAATGAGGCAAAGACCGGCGATGATTTCTTCGGCGCCCTCTACGCCGACCCGCATCGCCTGGAGGGTTTTCTCAAGGCGATGACGGGGCTGAGCCTGGAAACCGGACGGGCCATCGCGAAAGCCTTTCCCTGGAAACGGTATCGCTCCTACATGGACATCGGCTGCGCCCAAGGCGGCGTAGCCGTCGAAGTCGCACTGGCCCATCGGCATCTGGCAGGCGGGGGAATGGATTTACCGGCGGTGCAGCCGGTGTTCGAGGCCTATGCCAAACGAAAAGGTGTCGGAAAACGACTTCGTTTTCATGCCGGCAATTTCTTCAAGGACCCGCTTCCAAATACCGAGGTCATCATCATGGGGCACATCCTTCATGACTGGAACCTGGACGAAAAATTGATGCTGTTGCGAAAGGCTTATGAGGCCTTGCCGCCCGGGGGAGCCGTGATTGTCCACGAGGCGCTGATCGATGATGCCCGGAAGCAAAACGTGTTCGGGCTTCTCATGAGCCTGAATATGCTGATCGAAACACACGGCGGGTATGACTTTACAGGCGCGGACTGCACGCGATGGATGAAGGACGTCGGATTTAAAAAGACGAGCGTCCATCCGCTCGTGGGGCCCGATTCGATGGTCGTCGGGATCAAATAACACTCGATCACTGCCATGACTCTTTCACCCTGGAGCGCCAAACTGCGCGAGTGGCAGACCCGCGCGGTGGCGGCAGCCCTGACCCATGACGGCGCCGACTTTCTCGCCACCGCGACGCCTGCCGCGGGAAAAACTCGGTTCGCCCTCCGCGTCGCCCATCAATACCTCGCCGACCGAGCGGCCAGTCGGGTGCTCGTGATCTGCCCCACCAACCATCTGCGCACACAATGGGCCGCGGCGGCCGGTCAGGTCGGCATTCAATTGGATCCGGCCCTTGCGAACGAGCAGGGCTGTGAGGCGTGCGACTACCATGGCGCAGTGGTGACCTATCAGCAAGTCTGTCTGGCGCCCGACGTGTTTCAGCGTGCCTGCCGGAGCCGCCGCACGCTGCTGATCCTCGATGAGCTGCACCACGCCGGCGACGGCAAGGACTGGGGCAGGGCCTTGCGGGAAGCCTTCGGCGAGGCGGTCTTTCGTCTGGCCCTCTCCGGGACGCCGTTCCGCTCGGACAACAACCCCATTCCCTACGTCCGCTATACCCACGGCGAAAGCCAGGCCGACTTCGCCTACGGCTATGCCGAAGCCGTCCGCGACAACGTCTGCCGCCCGATCCTCTTCCCGAGCTACGAAGGCGAGCTCACGTGGCTGTCCGAAGGCCGGGAACATCGGGCCACGTTCGAAGACGGCCTGACCTTCGAGCGGCAGCGGGAGCGCCTGAAAACGGCGCTCCTGCAGGACAGCTGGCTGGGACCCGTGATCGCCGACGCGCATGCTGAGTTGATCCGGCTTCGCCGGCAGGAGCAGCCGGATGCGGGCGGGCTCATCGTCGCGATGAATCAGGACCATGCGCGGCAGGTGGCCGAACTGGTCGCCCGGGTCACGGGCCGTCGGGCGCAGGTGGCCGTGTCCGATGATCCCGCGGCTTCGAAGACCATCCAGGCGTTCACCGAGCACACGACCCAACAGTGGCTCGTGGCGGTCAACATGGTGAGCGAAGGCGTCGACATTCCGCGGTTGCGCGTCGGCGTCTACGCGACCAACGTGCTGACCGAAATGTACTTCCGGCAGGTCGTCGGGCGGTTCGTGCGCGTGCAGGATGGCGTGCCGCGGCCGCAGCGCGCCTGGCTCTATCTGCCCAAGGATGCCACCCTTGTCCACTATGCGAAACGTATCAAGGATGAGCGGGACCACGTGCTTGAAGAGGTGATGCCGCCGGTGCAGCGGACCCTGTTCGGCACTGCGGCCACGTCGCTGAAGGAGTACGTGCCCTTGAACGGAGTCGCCCGCATGGCTGCTCTGATCGGGGGCGAGGAGGCGGGCGACGACAGCGACACGAAGAGCCCGCCGCAGCTTGGCGCGTCGCTCCACGACCGGAAAATCATGCTGCGGGATAAGCACCGAGCCTTGGTCGGAACGGTGGCGAGGAAAACCGGCCTCGACCATCGCCGGCTCAACGCCGAGCTGATCAAGCGGACCGGCGGGCGAGTTGATCAGGCGACGCTCCAGCAGTTGGAGCGCCGCATCGCGCTGTTGGAACGGTGGAGAGATACAGGCTACGACGGAACGTGAAAGGAGGATTCCATGTCGCGAATCAAGGAACTCCGGGCGTCGCTCGACAAAAAACTGGATGCGTTGGAGCAGCAAGCGCTCGCGTTGGAGGCGCAGCTCACCCACTCCAAAGACCAGGCGCTGCAGAGGGTGGAGGAGCGCAAACAACGAGTGTTGGAGGTGTTGAAGCGGATCCAGGTGGAAGTGCAGAAGTCCAAGGACATCGCGGAGCAGTCAAAAACCGAGGTGCAGGCCAAGCTCGACCATCTTCAAGTGCAATTGGCGTTAGGCAAGGCCGAAGCCCGCGACGCGTTCGAGGAGCAGCGGGGGAGGATTTTGCGGGCCCTGACGGAGTTTGAATCACTCGCGGATGAGAAATTGAAAGGGGCGGCCCTGCAGTCGGGCAAGATATGGGAAGATCTCGTGGGGCGTGCGAGCATGCTGGAAGCCGAATTGGATGGGCTCAAGAGCCGGTTTGAGGGCGAGAAGGCGAAGCAGGACGTCTCGCTGGAGTCGAAGAAGCGTGAGCTGCTCGCCAGGGTGCAGGCGTACAGGGAGCAATTGACCGAGAAGCGGCGGATGGTCCAGGCGAAAGCGGATTCCTTTGAAATGGATATGCGGGAAGCGCTGGAACAAATCAAAACGGCGTTCCGGAGATTGTTCGAATAGTGCGATGTGAGACTCGCCGGGTCGGTCAGGTCCGCGTTCGTTGTTCCCGCGCGCAGTAATAGGTCGTGCGGCCTCCGAGCCTCATGGTTCGCAGCCGGCTTCCGCAGCGCGGACACCGACCGTTCTTGTGCCGGTTCGAAAGCAAGGACGTCCGCGGCAAGCGGGAGGGAGCCGCTCCAGCCGCCACGGCCTGATCGAGGACTGTGCGCAGGCTCCGATAGACCCGACGCCATGTGGAAACCGTCACGGCGGTCGGCTCGGCGGCGGGGTGCAGTCTTGCCCTGAATAGGATCTCGTCCGCGTACACATTGCCGATGCCGGCGATGGTGTGCTGGTCCATGAGCGCCGCCTTGACCGATCCTCGCTTCCTGTGAAGACGCGCGTGAAACGTCCTCCATCCGATATCGAGCGCATCGGGCCCGAGTTTTCGCGTCCGGATGAACGCGTCGACGTCCCTGACCAGGGCGATCCGCCCCAGTTTTCGTCGATCGAAGAAAGCAAGGCTTTCTCCGCCGAGGAACCGGACTCTGAATCGCGGCTCGTCGCGTGATGCGCCGTGCCGGCCGACCTGAGGATAGCCCGTCATCCCGAAGTGGAGCAGCAGCCATCCGCGGTCCTCACACTCCAGAAAGAGATACTTGCCGTGGCGGCGGGTCGTGCGGAGCCGGGAACCTCGAAGCTGCGAATGAAGTTGCTCCGTTGAGATGTCCCGCAACATGGCCGGCGCCAAAACCTCCACGCGCTCCACGACCTTCCCAAGCACGCGTGATTTGAGATAGCGTCTGAAGGTTTCCACGTCGGGGAGTTCCGGCATTGGCCTCAACCTTTCTCCGCTCACGATGTCGCCCGGCGAGCGCGTTGCCTCAAACCGGTAATACCATACACGTCCGCCGGCCGGCGTGCGGCTTGTCTCTCGTTTCGTCCCTGCGCGATGTATTAGAATCAACCGACGCGCAGTCGAAGCCGTTGGCGGAGAGGACCCATGTCGTGTGACAGTATCATCCGCTTGATCTGTGTATGGGGTCTTGCCGGTCTTGTTTTCGTGGTGACCCTAAAGTGCACAGCCTCGTACGCTCAGCCGCCCGCCGGTCTCCCGAACGTGCTGCCTGCGCCCGCTCAAGACAAGGGGGCCGCGCCGCCGAAGCCGTCGGCCGACGACGCGACGCTCGCCGATTTGCGAGACAAGCGGGACAAGGTGGAAGCGGAATTGAAGGCGGCGAGTCAGCCGGGAGCGCTGGAGAAGTCGGCTCCGTCCGCTGTGCCTCGGGAAGACCTCCTCGAGCGGCGATCCTTGCTGCAACAGGTGGTACGGGGGTACGACGAACAGCTCGATGATGTGCGGCGTTTGGAAAAGGCCCGCGAGCGTCACGCGGAAATCCGCCGCGCGAGCGCGGAATGGAAGGGCTTTGCCGAATCTCCGCCGTACTCGGTGTTTCTCGGCGATGAACTCTGGGATGCCGCCTTCTCGCTTCGGTTGGCGATGGAAGGCCTGCAAGCGCAGCTGAGCTTGATCGAGCTCAGGTTCGACCGGGCGCACGAATCGCTGAAGGAGGCGGAGGGAGGTCTGCGGCAGGCCTCGGAACAGTTGGAGGCCGCGCACAATCCTGAGGAAGCCGCGCGCCTGCGGTGGATGCGTGATCAAGAAGAGCTTCGCAGGCGGGCCGCCGCCGTCGGTTTGGCCGCCGCCGAGCTTTCGAAAAAGCGCGTCGAAGAGGAGCTTGCCGAAACCCGCGCGCGTTTGGAGTTCGCCCGGCGCCAGTTGGAGGCGGCCGAGCCGCACGTCGTGCTGAACGAGGAGGATCTCAACAAGATCCGCACGCGGTTGTCGCAGGAGAGCCAAACGCTTTACGCGGACATGGAGCGGCTGACCGTTGAACGCCGCGCGCAGGCGCGGGCCCTCCAGCAGGCGGAGCGACAACTAAAGGACCGGCTTGCCGCACGACCTTCACGCGGGACGCAACGCGCCGCCGGCCAAACCGCACGAGCCGAAGCGGCGGTCGAGCTGAAGCGCGCGCAGGTGGACAATCTCAGCCTGAAAATAGACCTCCTCAAGCAACTCTTGGACGTCGTGGAGGGAGAGCGGCAGTTATGGGAAAGCCGGTTCGCGGTGGCTCAAACATCCGAACCGGGGAAAGCCCGCGAGGCCTACGCTCGTTATACACCGTTGTTCACGAATTTCCATGCCTCCCGCGACTATCTGCGCCAGCAACTCGTCGTGGTTTCGGGCCAGATCAGTGAATTGGACAATCGCCTGCGCAATGCATCGAACGCCGAAGAGCGCAGCCGGCTCCGACGTTTGCTGGAGGTCCACCGCGAACGGGAAGAGGCGTACAACCAATCCCTCCGGCGTCTGGATCAGGCGGCGAGGTTTCTGGACCGATGGCAGTCGGAGATCACGGAAGAACGCAAGGAGCTGCCGTTGTCCGCGAGGATGGAGGACTGGCTGCGGCGGGCCTGGGAAACCGCCAAGACGGGGTGGAACTTCGAAGTCTTTGCCGCGGAGGATACCATTGAGGTCGACGGCAAAAAAATCACGGGGCGCCGCAGCGTCACGGTGGGCAAAATCGTCAGCGCGCTGGCGATCCTGGTCGTCGGCTATTGGATTTGTCTGTATCTCGCCCGACTTCTCGGGCGCCTCGCGGTCACCCGCCTTGGCATGGCGCCGGAGGTCGCCAATTTGGTGCGGCAATGGAGCCAGGCCGTCCTCATCACGATCCTGATCGTGATCAGTTTCGTATCGGTCAAAATCCCGTTGACCGTGTTTGCCTTCCTGGGCGGGGCCTTTGCCATCGGCGTGGGATTCGGGGCGCAAAACCTGTTGAAGAACGTCATCAGCGGCGTCCTTCTGCTGGTGGAGCGGCCCCTGCGCGTCGGGGACCTCATCGAGGTGGACAACATCCGGGGCCGCGTGACCACCATCGGACTTCGTTCTTCGACCGTCCGGGACGCCAAGGGCATGGAAACCCTCATCCCCAACAGCAGTTTTCTCGAGCGGCATTTGACGAATTGGACCTATTCGAGCCGGATCAGCCGGTTCTCGCTGCGTCTCGGAGCGCCCTATCAATCTTCCACGCATGCCGTGATCGAATTGTTGGCCGACATTGCCAAGGAGCATCCTCGCGTGCTGAAGGTTCCCCAGCCGCAAGTCCTGTTGGAAGAGTTCGGCTCGCAGGCCCGCATCTTCACGTTGAACTATTGGCTTGAGATCCGGCTCGACGTCGACCCCAATGAAGTAGCGAGTGAGCTGCGCTTTGCCATCGAGAAGAAGTTCACGGACGCAGGGCTGAAAGTGCTCCCCGCCGCCTGACGTTCGCGGTGTGGCATGTCATGCCGCCCGCCATGAAGTGATAGCCTTAGCATCTTCTTCTGTATTAGACTGAAGAACTCCGAAATCTCCAACCAAGGAGGATGTCATGACGCACGCCTCTGCACTTCTTGCCCTCATGATCTTGGCGGTCAGCAGCATCGTCGGATGCGACTCAAGCCAAACCGGAGGGGTGGCAAAAAAAGCGGCGGCACCCGATGCCGCCCTGTCCGCCCCGGCAAGCTCCGCCGCTCGAGTAGACAACGACGAAGGGGTCGGCCATTACCAGCAGGGCCATTGGGATGTGGCCATGGAGCATTTCCGAAAAGCCGAGGCGGCCGATCCCAATGCGGCCGTCGTGCACTACAACATTGCGCTGACCCTGGACAAGATGGGGAAGCACGAAGAGGCGACCGCGTCGTTCAAGAAGGCGCTGGAGTTGGCCCCGAACGATCCCGCCATCAAGGATTCGGATATTTTGAAGAAGCACGTCGGCATGTGACACGCAGCCTTATTCTCAGGCGTCGCGTCGGCGATGCGCGAGACCGAAGCCGGTGCTTCGGTCTCGCGGCCGTCGAGCATTCCGGTACCCGCTCGTCATTTCGTTATGGTATGCTGTCCGGCTCCCATGGCCATGGACACGTCCTTACTGAGTGAACTGAGCATCGCGACGGCGCAGCGCCGGACGTTCGCCATCATCAGCCACCCGGACGCCGGCAAAACGACGCTGACGGAGAAGCTGCTGTTGTACAGCGGACTGATCCGTACGGCCGGGATGGTGCGCGGCCGCAAAGGCGGCAAGGTGACGGCGTCCGACTGGATGGGGATGGAGCAGGAGCGCGGCATCTCGATCACCGCCTCCGCCATGCAGTTTCCCTATAAGCACGCCGTCATCAATCTGCTCGATACACCCGGTCACCAGGACTTCTCCGAAGACACCTATCGCACGCTGACCGCCGCAGACAGTGCGATCATGGTGATCGACGCGGCCAAGGGCGTAGAAGCCCAGACCCGCAAGCTGTTCGCCGTTTGCCGGTTGCGCCGCATCCCGGTCCTCACGTTGATCAACAAGATGGATTTGCCCGGACACCCGCCGCTCGATCTCATGACGGAGGTGGAGCAGGCGCTCGACATCCAGGCCAGCGCGATAAATTGGCCTGTGGGATCCGGGAACGAGTTTGCCGGGGTCGTCAACCGTGCCGACGGCCGCGTGCAGCTGTTCAGTAAGACGGCGCCGGGCGGCGCCACCAAAGTAGGCGTGGAGAACGTGCCGCTGGCAGAATTCCGGCGGAGCGGGCGAATCCCTTCCGACGTGTTGGCGCAGGTGGAGCACGATTTGGAATTGCTCGCGATAGCGGGCAATCCCTTTACGCGCGAACGCTTTCTGGACGGGGAGGTGACGCCGGTGTTTTTCGCTTCGGCGCTCACGAATTTCGGCATCGAGACCTTTTTGGACGCGTTCGTGGAGCTCGCGCCAAGCCCCGGCGCCCGGTTGGCCGACTGCGACGACGGCAGCGAGGTGTCCATCGACCCCATCGAGAGGCCGTTCAGCGCCTATGTCTTCAAGCTGCAAGCCAACATGAACCCGAAGCACCGCGACAGCACCGCGTTTCTCCGCGTCTGCTCCGGCCGCTTCGAACGCGACATGATGGTGAAACATCATCGTCTGGGGCGCCAGGTCCGGCTGTCCCGGCCGCACAGCCTGATCGCCCAGGAGCGGAGCACCGTCGAGGAGGCCTATCCGGGCGACATCATCGGCATCATCAATCCCGGTCTGTTCGCGATCGGCGACACCATTTCGTTGACCGGCGGCTTCAACTTCAAGCCGTTGCCGCAGTTTCAGCCGGAAATCTTCGCCCGCATCCGTCCCATCGACGTCGGCAAGCGGAAGGCGTTCGACAAGGGGATGTGGCAGATGGCTCAGGAGGGCACCGTCCAGATCCTCAGAAGCCCGAACGACATGGAATCGTTCGTGGCCGCAGTCGGACGGCTGCAATTCGAGGTGCTGCAGTATCGACTGCGGCACGAATACCGCGTCGAAACGGTGTTGGATCCCTTGCCGTTCACGTGCAGCGCGTGGCTGGAAGGCGATCCCAACACCTTTAAACTGTCGTCCGACGCGATGATGGCGAAAGATCAACGCGGCCGGCTCGTGGTCCTGTTCGCGGATAATCTCATGAAAACCATCGCGCGAAAATTCAACCCGAATCACACCTTGCGGGACATGGGATAAGGTCTCATGCGGCGGGCCGGGCAGTCATCCCCGGTCTCTCTCTCGGATACGTCAGCGCTCCGAGCGGAATCACACTTCTATGAAATGGCTGGCAGCGTGCCTCGGGCTATTCCGGCGCGAGCGTGGCCGGATCCGAGCGGAGATCCTCACCTGCCAGGGCTTGATGCCCTTGCTGATGCAGCAGCGCAACGGTAGACCATGGACGGCGAAGGAGCGAGCCCGACTCTTCGAAGGGCTCCGTCGCCTACGTTCGCTGAGCCCTACCTGGTCCTGCTCCTGGCTCCGCGACGGAAAGAGTTACGCTGGCCGACCGACGCGACGTTGAGAGAACCGCCACGCGCGTTACGCTGCCCGCCGGCCTTTCTGATAGTCGCGCTTGGCCTGGCGGCGCGCTGTTTCGGACACCTTTCCTGTTTTCGGAGGGCGCAGATCGACCCCGGCACGCCTCGCTTTGGATAGGCCGATCGCGACGGCCTGCTTGGGAGAACGCGCACGATGTTTTCCCTCGCGGACATGGCGCATTTCTTCGCGAACGAACTCTCCCGCTTGAGTGGAGGGCGCCTTCCCCTCATGTTTCTTCTTCATCGCGCGGCGCTTTGCTGTCCGTTCGGGCATGAAACCTCCCTTCTATGCACTCTATGCACTCCTACGATTCGGCCCGGCCGAACGCCTTCCGCAGTTCCGGCTTGGCCCGTTCGAG
>JBDZUK010000005.1:0-25143 GCA_040255165.1 Nitrospiraceae bacterium
AGCAGTGCGTAGGGATTGACCCGGGCGCCGTTGATCTTGGCGCCCCAATGAAGATGCGGACCTGTGACGCGGCCGGTGTTGCCGACTTTCCCGATGAGTTGGCCGGCCTTGACGAGGTCGCCGTCCCTGACCAGGACCTCGGACAGGTGGAAGTACATGGAGTAGAGTCCCAGACCATGGTCGAGAAAGATGCCTTTGCCGGAAAAGAAATGATCGACCGTGAGCCGCACCACCCCATCGTTGCTCGCGACGACCGGCGTGCCCGTCGGCGCCCCGATGTCCTCGCCGTTATGCGGGTTCCTCGGCTTGCCGTTCATGATGCGGAGGCTGCCGAAGATGCCGGTCTTCTTCCCGTTCACCGGCTCGATGAAGCTGTTCTGCCATAGTTTGAGACGGGAATCGGAAGCCAGCGCCTGTTTCACCTGCGCCTGCTCGGCCTTCCACCGGGCCAAGCTCTTGTCGTCCAAGTCGACTTTGTCTTTGGGCAACGTCAGGTGCTCCACCTGGAACTTCTCTTTGACGACCAACACGTTGAAACTTAGGTGACGGTTGGTCTCTCCGTGTTTCACGTCCACCGCCAGCTCGTGCGTGCCCGGTTCATCCTGGAGATCGATCCCGAGCAGGCCGACATAGCCCGGCGCGGCTTCCGGGCGCGGATCCGGGAAAAACGGAATGCGACGATTGAGGAATGATCCTTCGACCTCAGCCATCGGATCTTCGCTCGGCACAGTCACGACGATGATTTGTCCCTGCTTGCCGCTGTATTGCCCGTCGATGCCTTTTGGCGGCGGAGGCGTATTCGGAAACAGCTCCACCGGAAACACGCTGGCGAGCAACACCACGGCCGTGACCACCGTCCGGTCCAACTGAGACGCTCGCCGCCGCGTCTTTTGAAGCGCCTGCGCGATCACCGGTAAAACCTCAAACCAGATACCTGCGACACCAATTCTTCCACCCGGCGATTGACCGAACTGAAGGGATCCATGCACAAAATCGTTTCTTCCCAATAGCCGTTCAGTTTGAGATAGGTCCAATCCACAGTATAGGAGCGATTCTTGGCGCGCGCAAACCGGATGAAGTCGCCACGCACCTTGGCGCGCGTGGTCTGTGGCGGCATCGACATTGCCCGCTGCACCGCCTCCTCGTCCACGATGCGCTCGACTAGTCCCCGCGATTCCATCAAATAGTAGAGCCCCCGCGTCCGCTTGACGTCATGAAACTGGAGATCCAACAGAAACACTCGTGGATCATCCCAGCCACAGCTCCGTTTGTCGACGTACGATTGGATGAGATGCTTCTTGGTGACCCAGTCCACTTCCCGCACCAGCTGCATGGGATCGTCCTCCAACCGATCGAGCACGCTGCCCCAACGAGCGAGCACGTCGTCGAAGACCGGATCGTGTTCATAGCGGTCGGCGTAGTCCAGCGCCCGCTCCAGGTACGCCCGCTGGATCTCGACGGCGGTCAGTTGCCGCCCGTCATCGAGCTTCACCTTCTTTTTCAGCGTCGGGTCCCGGGAGATTTCTCGGATGGCCTTCACGGGATCCTCAAGCTCCATCCCGTGCACCGTGTACCCCTCCTCAATCATCGAAAGCACGAGCGCCGCCGTGCCGACCTTCAAGTAGGTGGCGTATTCCGACATATTGGAATCGCCCACGATGATATGGAGGCGTCGATACTTCTCCGCATCGGCGTGCGGCTCATCCCGCGTGTTGATGATGCTGCGCGACGACGTGGTGGAGGAGGACGTTTTCTCGTGGATGTGCTGCGCCCGCTGGGAGATGAAATATTGCGGCTTGCCGGAGACTTTGAGCACTTTCCCCGCCCCACTGTATACCTGTCGCGTCACGAAGAACGGAATGAGCTGCTCGGTGACCTTCCAAAAATCGACGTCACGACGCATCAGGTAGTTTTCATGGCATCCGTAAGTGTTGCCGAGGGAGTCCGTGTTATTCTTGAAGATATAGATTTCTCCCGAGAGCCCCTCTTCACGCAGTCGCTCTTCCGCAGCCGGAAGACAGGCCTCCAACAGGCGTTCACCGGCTTTGTCATGCACGACGAGGTCCAGAATGCTGTCGCATTCCGGCGTGGAGTATTCGGGGTGGCAACCCGTGTCCTGGTAAAACCGGGCGCCGTTGACAAGAAACGCATTGGACGGCCAGCTGTTGGGAATCAACCCCTCAAAAATATAGCCCAGCACCTTCTCCATGGGCAGATAAATCCGGCCGTTTGGAGAAAAGATGAGGCCGTACTCGTTTTCGAGGCCGAAAATTCTTTGTCTCATGGAATCGGAGATGCGCAGGATGCCTGGACACAGAATACACGCCCACCGCCCCTTCTTCAACCGAAGGCCGGGATCGCAAAACAGCGCGGGATCGGCGGGATCAGGTGGAGAGCAATGCGCGGATGTCGGCGGGGGACAGTCGCCGGAATTTCCGTCCGTCGCGGGTGCGGTCGAGCACGGCGACCTCCAACCCCTCGGCGGCCAGCTTTTGATTAGCGGTCTGCTCGAGGGCTGAAATGCACAGCGAGAGCGCGGCGCCAAGATTCGGCGGCTGGGCCGCACTCTTTTCTTTGAGGATCGTCTGCACCGCCTCCGATCGTCCGCCGATGACGGCATAGTTCCGCTCGTCGATGATGCTGCCGTCGAACGAGATCCGATAGATCTCGTTGGGATTTCCGTTGATACCCACCTCGACAACGAGAATCTCCACCTCCAGGGGTTTGAGCTCCTGACTGAAGATGGTGCCGAGGCTTTGAGAATATCCGTTGGCAAGCGAGCGCGCCGTCACGTCCTCGCGGCTGTACATGAACCCTTTGAGATCCGCATGACGGATGCCGGCCTTCCGGAGATTTTCAAACTCGCTGTATTTTCCGGCTCCCGCGAACGCGATGCTGTCGTAGATTTCGGAGATCTTATGCAGCGAGGCGCTCGGATTGTCGGCGGTCAACAGCACGCCGTCCGCATATTCCATGGCGATGATGGAACGGCCTTTGGCGATGCCTTTCTTGGCGTACTCCGCCTTGTCCTGCATCATCTGCTCGGGAGACACGTAGTAGGGCATCGGCATGGCTACGTCTCCTTCGAGCGGCGGTTGACGATCAAGGCATCGTAGACGGTCCGTATCTGCGGGTCCGTCAAATCGGTAATCCCCTTCGCATTGACGAGCTTCGCCGTGGGATAAATGCCGCGGACAAAATCAGGACCGCCGGTGCCGACGTCGTCGTCGGCCGCGTTATACAGGGCCAACAGGGCGAGCTTCAAAGCTTCGGCTTCCGGCAGTTGCTTTTTGAAATGCTCGCGCATGGTGTTCCGCGCGTCTTTTCCGCCGGACCCGATCGCATGATAGTCCGACTCTTCATAGCGCCCGCCGGTGATGTCGTATTTGAAGATTCGGCCCTCCCCCCGCTTCTGATCGTACCCGACGTACAGCGGCATGACGACCAGCCCCTGGAAGACCATTGGAAGATTGGCCTTCACCATCTGCCCGAGCTTGTTGGCCTTCCCCTCACAGGACAGCTGCATGCCCTCAAGCTTCTCATAGTGCTCCAATTCGGTCTGAAACAGCCGCGCCATCTCGATGCAGGGTCCCGCCGCCCCGGCGATCGCCATGGCGGAATACTCGTCGATTTTGAAAACCTTCTCGATGCGCCGGTCCGCGATCTGGAAACCTTCGGTCGCCCGCCGGTCTCCTGCGATGATCACTCCGTCTTGATACTTGACCGCGAGGACCGTCGTGGCCTGCGGCACGGACAAGGGGCCGGACTGAGGTTCGACGGAGGATTGCGCGGACCGTAGCCCGACCCGTCCGCTCGGCGTGAGCTCGGGAAACTGACGAGTAAGGAAGTCGAAGAAACTGGAGTCGTCGTGATTCGGCAAGAAGGGGAGGTTCATCGTCTGAAGGCAAGGGGGAACAATTCACCCTCGATCCGGTTATGCTTGAAGCTTCTCAAGCAGCGCACCCGCCGTGTCCACACTGCTCAACAACTCGCCCGTCAGGGATTCGGTCCCGCGCAACGGCTCCAATAATGGAACCTTTTTGATCGTCGTATTGCCGATGTCGAACAACACCGAGGTCCAGCTCGCACCGTACAGTGACTTGGCAAATTTCCGCACGCACCGGCCACGGAAGTAGGCTCGCGTCCCGGAGGGTGGCGTCATTTCGGCCCTGGCAATTTCCTCATCCTGGACGATTCGCTCGATCATGTGGCTCCGCTCGAGCGTATAGTACAACCCTTTGTCCGGCCGCACGTCGTGGTACTGAAGGTCCATCAGGCGAACCCTGGAGTCGTCCCACCCGCAGCCTTTGCGCTCCATGTAGGATTCCATCATGTGCCGCTTGGCCACCCAATCCAACTCCCGGACCAGTAGCCGCGGATCCTGCTCCAGCTTGTCCAAAACCTCTTCCCACCGGACGAGAATGTCCTTGGTAACCTGCGACAGTTCGTGGCAGGCGTAGAAGTCCATCGCCGCCTTCAGGTAGGCACGCTGGATGGCGATGGCGCTCATCGCCCGCCCGTTGTTCAACTTGAGCGACTCTTTCATCGTCAAATCGCGCGACACCTGCTTGAATTGGCGGACCGGGTCGTCCAGCTCGATGTCCGGTATGTCGATGCCCGCTTCCACCAGGTCGAGGACGATGCTCATCGTCCCCACCTTGAGATAGGTGGACAGCTCCGCCATGTTGGCGTCCCCCACGATGACGTGCAGGCGCCGGTATTTCGCGTGGTCCGCGTGCGGTTCGTCTCGCGTGTTGATGATCGGCCGCTTCACCATCGTATTCAGGTCGACCAGACACTCAAAAAAGTCTGCGCGTTGGGAAATCTGGTAATCGGCGGGACCCGCCTGGTTTTCGGCGCCAACCTTTCCCGACCCCGCGAAGATAGGCCGCGTGACCAAAAACGGAGTGAGGCAACGGACGATTCGCTCGAACGGTACCGCTCGGGAAAGGAGGTAGTTTTCATGATAGCCGTAGCTGTTGCCCTTCCCGTCGGAATTGTTCTTGTACAGCACGCATTGCTCGCGGCCGCGCACCCGCGTCATCTGTTCCAGGCACTGTGCCAGGATTCGCTCTCCCGCCCGCTCGAAGGCCACCGCTTCCCGGGGATTCGTGCACTCAGGGGTGCTGTACTCGGGGTGGGCTCCGTCGACGTAGAGCCGGCCGCCGTTGGCCAGCACTTTGTTCAATTGACGATTGTAGTCGGGACTGGGCCGTTCCCGCTCTCCATCGACTTCGAATCCGCGCGCGTCCAGGAGAGGGTTCTCGTGTTCGTAATCCCAGATGGCGGACGGAGCCGGCAAGCCCGGGTAATGCGCGATGACTTGGATGGAATTGGTAACGGGATCAACCGCCGAGGCCTCCCGCGCTGCGATCCCGAATTCCGTTTCCGTACCAAGCACGCGGGGGATGGTAGTCGGTTTCGTTCCCTGCATGAATCTGTCGGCCGCTTATAGATAGTGTCCGGTCGTAATAGTTTCGATCTGCCTGGACTCAGCCGGTCCGCCGCTGATCGTCCTGATGTGAATGATCTTCTCGCCTTTCTTGCCGGCGACCTTGGCCCAGTCGTCAGGGTTGGTCGTATTCGGCAAGTCTTCGTGCTCTTTAAACTCCTCGCGAATGGCGCGAATCAAATCCTCCGCACGCAGTCCGCTGCCTTCCTTGGCGATGGCACGCTTGACCGCATACTTCTTCGCGCGGGACACGATGCCTTCGATGAGCGCTCCACTGGCAAAGTCCTTGAAATACAAAATTTCCTTCTCGCCGTTCGCGTAGGTCACCTCGATGAATTTGTTCTCTTCCGAGGTCGCATACATCGTCTCGACCGTCTGGCCGATCACATGGTCGACCAAGACCTTGGCGCTGCCGTGCCGCTTGATTTCGTCGTCGGCGAACGGAAGATCCGGAGTGACGTACTTCGAGAAAATGTCCCGCGCGGCGTTGGCGTCCGGACGTCCGACTTTTACTTTCACGTCCAACCGTCCCGCGCGCAGCACGGCCGGATCGATCAGGTCTTGACGATTGCTCGCTCCGATGACGATGACGTTGCGGAGCAGCTCCACACCGTCGATCTCGGACAAGAACTGCGGCACGATCGTCGCTTCGATGTCCGACGAGATGCCGGTGCCTCTGGTGCGGAACAACGCATCCATTTCATCGAAGAACACAATCACGGGGTTGCCATCCGCCGCCCGCTCCTTGGCCTTCTTAAACACTTCACGAACCTGGCGTTCCGATTCGCCGACGTACTTGCTGAGCAGTTCAGGGCCTTTGACATGCAAGAAGTAACTGCGCACTTCCTTGCCCGTGAGATGCCCCAATTTTTTGGCAATAGAGTTGGCAACCGCCTTGGCGATCAAGGTCTTGCCGCAGCCCGGAGGTCCGTAGAGGAGCACGCCCTTCGGTGCGCTCAATTTGTATTCAGAGAAAAGCTCGGGATGAAGAAACGGCAATTCGACCGCATCGCGCACTTGCTCCAATTCGCGCTGAAGCCCGCCGATATGGTCGTAGTCCACGTCGGGCACTTCTTCCAGAACCAGCTCTTCAGCCTCCGATTTCGGCAGTTTTTCGATAATGTAGCCGGAGCGCGGGTCGAAGAGCAGGTGGTCTCCGACGCTGAGCCGGGCGGCGAGCAGCGGATCCCCAAGCTCGGCCACCTTCTCCTCGTCGAAATGCAGCGTCACGAGGGCGCGATTGCCCTCCAGCACGTCCTTAAGCCGGACGACTTCGCCCTGTACGTCGAAGCCCTTGGCCTCGATCACGTTCAACGCCTCGTTGAGGATGACTTCCTGGCCTTTTCGGAGCTCCTTGCCTTTGATCGCAGGATGGACGCTCACTTTCATCTTTCGGCCGGAGACGTAGACGTTCGCGGTTCCGTCCTGATTGAGACTGGAGAAAATGGCGTAGGTCGAGGGAGGCGCGGTCAGCTTCTCGACTTCGGCGCGCAACGCTTCGATCTGCGCCTTTGCTTCTTGCAGCGTCGCGGCGAGCTTTTCGTTTTGTTTGGTCGCCTGGTCGAGTTGATACCGAGATTGATACAGCCGACGGATCTCATCCTCCATCGACTGGATCTGTACACGGAGTTTTTCTACTTCACGGGCATGTTCGTCGTTTTTATGAATCACGTCCGTTTCTCCCTCTGACAACCGCTTCGTGATCTTTTTGACGGAATCTCGGAGGGACCGGAACCTGCTCGGACTTCCTTTCGCGTCGGCCATCGCGGCACTCGCTGGATCGCTCCAAAGCCTTATCAGTTCTGAAGTCCAAGTCTGGTCGGATTCTATCACCCACCCTGGGGGTGGTCAACTAGCGCTCTCGATCGCGATGCATCGTCGACGTCAATGTCGTCGAAGCCGCATCATCGTACCGCATCGAGCAATGCGCGCGTCGACGCTGCCACATCCTCCGCCGAGAGAATCGCCGACACAACGGCGGCGCCAAATGCGCCGGCGCGGCGGACTTCGCGCGCGCGTTCGGCCGTCACGCCCCCGATGGCAAAAATCGGAATGTGCACGCGTTGGCTCGCCGCCTTCAGCGCTCCGAGCCCGAGCGGAGGACCATAGGCACGCTTCGACGGCGTGTCGTAGATCGGACCCAGCACGACAAAATCAGCGCCTTCTTGTTCCGCGCGCGCCGCTTCGTCGACAGAATGCGCGGAACACGCGACCATCGATCCGCCCGCCATGACGCGGCGTGCGGCGGAAATCGGCAAGCTGTCCGAACGAAGATGCACGCCGGCGTCAAGCAGTATCGCCACGTCGGCCCGGTCGTTGATCAGCAGACGCGTGCCCGAGACCCGAGCCAGATCCTTCACGTCACGAGCGAGGGAAAGCAGGGAGACAGTGTCGAGGTCCCGTTCGCGGAGCTGCACGGCCGGAAGGCCGGCGGCCATGGCACGTGCGAGCACGTCCCTCAGAGCGCGGCCCTTGGTCTGCCGCCGATCGGTGACCAAGTAAAGGCGGAAATCCACGGAAGGCATCAGAGGGTTACGCCCCGCGCAACTCCCACCCGGCTCATTCTCTACAGCATGCCTTCAATGGGGCTGCTGGCGGTCGCGTACAGTTTTCTCGGAATGCGGCCCGCCTTAAAGGCTAGACGTCCGGCATGCACGGCATATTTCATCGCTTCGGCCATGGCGATGGGATCCTGCGCTCCGGCGATCGCGGTGTTCATGAGGACCGCGTCTGCTCCGTATTCCATGGCCAGCGCGGCATCGGATGCGGTCCCTACTCCCGCATCCACGATGATCGGAACGTGCACCGTCTCCATGATGATTCGCAAATTGTATGGGTTGCGGATGCCGAGGCCCGACCCGATCGGCGCCGCCAGCGGCATGACGGCTGGACAGCCTAGATCGACCAACTTCTTGGCCACGATCGGATCATCGTTGGTATACGGAAGCACGACAAAACCTTCCTTGATGAGAATCTTCGCCGCTTCGATCAACCCGGCCGTGTCGGGGAATAGGGTCCGTTCATCTCCGATGACCTCCAGCTTCACCAAGTCGGACACGCCGGCTGCTCTCGCGAGTCTGGCGTAACGCACGGCATCCTCCACGGTGTAGCAGCCGGCCGTATTCGGCAGAATCGTATATCTCTTCGGATCAATATAATCGAGCAGGTTTTCCTTGGAACGATCCGTGATATTGACGCGGCGGACCGCGACCGTCACGACGTCGGCTCCGGACGCCTCGATGGCTTTTTGAGTTTCAACGAAGTCTTTATACTTTCCGGTTCCCACCCAGAGCCGCGATTTGAATTCACGCCCGGCGATGCTTAGACGATCGTCGCCCATCGTATACTCCGTATGCTCCTGTTATGGTCCTTCGGAGAGCCCCCTCCGATGAAGCTGAGGATTTCGAGCCGATCTCCGGGCGTGAGGCTGCGCCGGTCGAAGTCATTGCGATCCAGTATTTCCAGATTCAACTCCACCGCGACCCTGTCGGCTCGAATGTTCAACTCGCGCAACAACTCGCCGACCGTGCCGCCGGAGCGCCAGACTCTGGACTCGCCATTGACTTGAATTTGGATCGCCTCCTCCATGTCCGGTCATCCTAGGGGACGCCGATTCGCCTTGTCAATAAACCCGCCTTCCCTCTTGCCACGAGCATGGCGGGGAGTAAAGAATGGCTCCCGCGAAGGATCCATGGCCATCCATCACAATAACGAGCAGATCGCATTCCTGTTTCGAGCGACGGCGGACCTGCTGGCGTCGCAGCGGGCCAATCCGTATCGTGTGCGGGCTTATCGGAAGGCCGCCGAATCGATTCTCGCGCTAGAGGAGGACGTGGCTCATTGCGCTGAGCAAGGCAGGCTCGAGGAAATTGAAGGGATCGGCCGTGATCTGGCCGAGAAGGTTCGGGAATTCCTGGAAACCGGGACGATACGCTCGTATGAGCAGCTCAAAATTCCGCTACCCGAGGACGTGAAAAGCTGGAGCCGGCTCCCTGGGCTTTCCGATTCGCTCGTGACGTATCTCTATGTTCGCCTGGGGATCCAGAGTCTGGATGATCTTGAAAACCTGGTGCGATCCCACCTGCTCAAAACCCTGCCCGGCTTCACCGGTTCCGAAGAAGCGCTCTTGCGCGCCATCACCGCGGTTCGCACGCGGTCCGTTTAAGTGGGCCGAAGTTCTTTGAAGATTTTCCAGGTCTTCAGCAACTCCACCGCCTTCTGGAGCTGAACGTCCTGTTCCAAGGACGGCTCTCCGGCCGCATCCAACGGAGGCGGCGTCGCGGCTGCTCCGTTCTTGACCGGACTGTCGTCCAACTTCGCGCCGTCCTTTCCCGGCGCGGGCTTTGAGCCCTTCGGATCAGAGTCCTTCTCACCCGGTTTGGGCTCCGCCTTGGCCATGACCGGCGGCTGCGGTTTGACGATGATGTCCGGGGTTATCCCGGTGGACTGAATGGACCGCCCCTTCGGCGTATAGTACTTGGCAGTCGTCAGCCGCAGGCCGGATCCGTCGCCGAGAGGAAGAATCGTCTGCACCGATCCTTTCCCGAACGTCGTGGTCCCCACGATCACCGCCCGCCCCCAATCTTGCAGAGCGCCCGCGACGATCTCGGAGGCACTGGCAGACCCCTCATTCACCAGGACGATCATCGGGGAATCGCCCAATTGTTCCTTCACCTTGGAGAACCACTCGTCTTTCTTCCCCTCGCGTCCCTTCGTATAGACGATCAACTTGCCGCCGCCCACGAATTGCTCGCTGACATCTACCGCGGCCGTCAAAAGCCCGCCGGGATTGTTACGCAAGTCCAATATGGTCGAGGTGAGTTTCTGCTCGTGGAACTGCTTCAGCGCCCTCAGCAGATCCCGGCCCGTTGATTCCTGGAATTGCGTCAGCCGCACATAGCCGATGTTGTCGATGACCTTCGACTTCACGCTCTCGATCTTGATGGTGTCGCGAACGAGCGAGAACACCAGCGGATCGTTCATGCCGTCCCGCTGGATCGTCAGATGAACCTTGCTCCCTTTCGGTCCGCGCATTTTCTGCACGGCGTCCATGAGGGTAAGATCCTTGGTGGACTCGTCGTTGACTTTGGTGATGTAATCCCCCGCTTTGATGCCGGCCCGAAACGCCGGAGTCCCTTCAATCGGCGCAATCACCGCAAGGCGGTTTTCTTTGACTCCGATCTGAATCCCGACCCCGCCGAACTCCCCTTTGGTTTCCACTTGCATTTCCTTGTACATCTCGGGCGTCATATAGGCGGAGTGTGGATCGAGAGTGGCCAGCATTCCCCGGATCGCTCCCTGCACCAAGTCCTTGACCTTCGTGTCTTCGACGTAGCTCTTTTGGACCTGGGTCAGCACCTCGGAGAACGTCTTCAACTCCTCGTACGTTTCCGTCGCGTGGCCGGTCCGCTCCCAGCCTTTGCCGATGACGATTCCGAACACCAGCGCCGCCACAATTGATCCGAAAACCCAGGATTTGCGCCGCGGATACTGTTCCATAGTCGTAACGTCCTTTCCTTCCAACCGTCCCTTATGGACGCTTCGTCAGCCAGAGGAGTGGATCCACCGGCTCAGCCCCTTCGCGAAGCTCGAAGTATAGCGTGTTCTCCCCGATCATGCCCGTATCACCCGTTTCGCCGATCGCCTGCCCTCCCTCCACTCGCTCGCCGACGGCGGTCAGGATCTTTGACGCATGAGCGTAGAGGGAAAAGAACCCGTTCGCATGGTCTAAGATTATAACGAGTCCGTAGCCTTTCAACCAGTCTGCGTAGACGACCGACCCCGGCATCACGGCACGAATCTGGCTCCCCTCGCTTGTCCGAATTTCTATGCCTTTCCGCTGGACATAGGTATTGAACGTGGGGTGCTTCTGCCGGCCGAAATAGGAGACGACGCTGCCGTCGGCCGGCCAAGGAAGGGCCCCCTTGGTTCCCCGCGGCAGCGAGGGCATCGTGGGGGGGCGCATCGCGGCCGCTCGACGTCGCTGCTCCAATTCCCGCAACAGACTGTCCACCCGTGAGGCAGAGCGCTCCAACTCCTCCACCGCCCGGTCGTACGATTCCTTCTGCTGAGTGATTTTCGTCAGAAATGCCCGCTTTTCCTTCTGGGTGGACTTGATCTCGGCCAGCTTCTTCTCGGTGCTGCGTTTGTACGCCAAGATTCCCGAGCGGGCTTCGGCTCGTTGACGCTCCGCCTGCTCCATGCGCGCTACGTCGGTCTTGAAGGATTCCATGACCTCGTACTCCCGCTGGGACACAGCCGAAAGATACTGAAGGCGACGTTGAAAATCGCCGTATGAATCCGAGGAGAGCAGTGCCTTCAGGTATCCGAAGCGGCCTTCCATGTATTGAACCCGGAGGCGAGCAAGGATCGCGTCCTGTCGTTCCTGGATGCTGCCGCGCAGATTTCCCAGCTGTCGGCTGATTTCCTCAAGCTCTCGATCCTTTTTCTTCAGCTTCCGGTTGACATCTTGATGTTCCTGGCGATATCGGATCAACCGTTCGTCGAGTGACTGAATGTTCTGAAGAACCGATTCCCGCTTCTTCTCGGCTTCACTGGCCCGCTTTCGCTCCTCTTCGATCTGGTCCTTCAGTTTTTCAAGCGCCTTGCGTTCCTTCTCGATCTTCTCGGCGATAGGATCCCGCCGGTCGTTCCCTGCGTGAACGGAATCGACAGTCGTCCACAGCAGGCTCCAGAGAAGACAAAGCGCCGCAGTGCCTCTCATGCGCGCTCTTCACCCGACCGAAGCAGCGAGACGAAGCTGCCCGCAAACCCCAGTCCCATCCCTACGCCCACCAGCGCCACACAGACTTGCACGGGAAAGAACGACATGAGGTTTTCCAAACCAGCGAAACGTCCGCCCGCGCCGATTTGCTGCCGAAAGAGCTCGTACCCCAGTTTCAGGATCCCGAGAGACAAAGCGCTGCCCAGTGCGCCGAGCACCGAGCCTTCCAAGAGATAGGGGACGCGGATGAACGCCCTCGTGGCGCCGATCAACCGGAGGATGTCGATTTCATCGCGCCTGGCGGCCAAGGTAAGTCGTATGGTATTCGCTATAATGGTGACGGCTGCGGTCGACAGTATGACGCCTACGCCGATTGCGATCAGTTCGATGTACCGGATCAGACTCGCCAGGGCGTCAATCCAGTCCTGATTATAATCCACCTTGGCCACTCCGGCCATCGTCCGAACCCGTTCCGCCCAACGTTGAATCGCATCGGGCGACCGGAACTGCGGAGCCAGGGTGACGACAAACGACGCGGGCAGCGGGTTTTCCCCGAGACCTTCCAGCAGATGGGAGTCGGAGGGGAATTGCGTCTTGAATTCCGCCAGGGCTTGATCTTTAGAGACGAAAACCAAACTGTCCACCGCGGGGTCTCCCTTCAGCGTCTCCTCGAGCCCGGCCTCCGCGTCGCGGGAGACTTCTTCCTTTACGTACACCATGATCTTGATGTCTTCCTGCAACCACCCGGCCGCCGCCCGCAGATTGACGTAGAGCAGCAAAAAGATTCCTACGCAGGACAGCGTAAACGCCGTGGTCACGATGGCGACCATCGTGGTCGTGCGATTTGCCCGCACATTGGCCCAGGTTTCCCTGAACAAATAGAAGAGGCGCCTCATACGCCGGCGTGCTGCTCGGGGGCCATCACACCGTGGATCAGCGTCACAACTCGACGATTCACCATGGCCATAACGTGTGGATCGTGCGTGGCCACCAGGACGGTCGTCCCCCGCGCATTGATCAATTTGAACAATTCGATGATTTCCGCCGTCAGATTTGGATCAAGATTGCCGGTCGGCTCGTCGGCGAGCAGAATGACCGGCCCGTTCACAATTGCCCTGGCGATGCAGACCCGCTGTTGTTCGCCGGCCGAGAGAACCGGCGGCAATTGTTCTTTCTTATGCTCGATCCCGACCGCCCGGAGCGCTTCGGTCACTTTGCGGCGAATGTCGCCCGCGGACGCTCCTTGAACGATCAGCGGCAATGCGACGTTATCGAAGACGGATTTTCTCGGCAAAAGACGGAAGTCCTGGAACACAGTGCCAATTTTGCGGCGAAGATACGGTATTTCCCTCGGCTTCAGCTTCGTGACGTTCCGGCCCTGGACGAGAATCTGGCCCTCATCCGGCTGTTCCGCGCCGATCAACATCCGCAGGAGAGTCGACTTGCCCGCGCCGCTCGGCCCCATCAACAGCACAAACTCTCCTTTATCGATCTCAAGCGTGACGCCGGCCAATGCCGCCCGCCGATCGTAGTACTTGGAGACGTGGAACAACTGAATCATGACGCCTCAAACAGATTGCCGGAAGCCGGACGCCGACACTTTACCAGCGCAGGTCGTCTCCCGAAACTTCGAACGCGTTCGCAATATGATCGATCGTAGTGTCACCGCCCTCGTCCTGTACGAGCACCACGTCGAACCGGCAAGGCCGCCCAGCGATGCGATGCCGGGAGAGATACTGCGAGGCCAGCGCGATGAGCTTTTCCTGTTTTCGGGTATTGACGGCATACGGAGCGCCGCCGAAGGCGCCGGTCCGGCGGGCTTTCACTTCAATGAACACCAGCACCGGGCCGTCTTCGGCGATCAGATCCATCTCTCCGCCGCGGGACCGCACATTACGCGCCACAATGCGAAACCCTTGGTCGCGCAGGAATCGTTCCGCCGCCGATTCGCCTTCCTGCCCGAACACCTGCCGCGGATCGCGCATGGCAACGACGTTCCGTCAGTCACCCTGCGAGAAAGGACGCGGTGCCGTCCCCGGCCCGCTCACATGCAGCATGACCGGCTCGAAAGAGCGCCGATGAATCGGGCAAGGGCCATGCTCCGCTAGACGCAGTAGATGCTCTTCGGTGCAGTACCCTTTATGCGAGAGAAAATTATATTGAGGATAGGTTTCGTGATAGGCCGCCATCAATCGGTCTCTCGTTACCTTCGCGACGATGGAAGCCGCGGCAATCGAGACGGACAGTGCGTCCCCTTTAATGATGGGCCGAGCAGGGATGCAGACACCGGGCAGTGTCAAGGCATCGATCAAGAGACAATCCGGATACGGCTCCAACGCGGCGATCGCCCGACTCATCGCCAGACGCGTCGCCTCCACGATGTTCAGGCGATCGATTTCTTGCTCGGAAGCCGAACCGACGCCGATGCCGACCGCGCGGGCCAGGATTTCCCCGTACAGACGCTCTCGTTCCGTCTCGGTGAGCTGCTTCGAGTCGTCCAGCCCGGGAAGACGACAGCGGTTCTGTAACAACACGGCAGCAGCCACAACCGGACCGGCCAGGGGGCCGCGCCCGGCTTCATCGACGCCGGCGACTCGCCGGTATCCGCGTCGTCTGGCTTCCAATTCGAATACGTCGGTGGGTCCCACTCGGTAGCACCCGATCGGAGTCCCTCAGCGTTGTTGCCGACCGACCACGGCGTCAGGACTTGGCGGCAGCAGCCGGCTCGGGCACAGCCTCGGTTTTCGAGGCATCCGCCGCGCGCCCTACTCCCGACGATCCCTTGGGTTCGGCGGTAAATTCCCGGTCCTCGACTTTGGCAAACTTCCCCTTCTTCTCGCGAAGATAGTACAGTTTGGCCCGTCGCACCTTCCCCTGGCGCATCACGTCGATCTTGGTGACGATCGGCGAATGGACCGGGAAAATTCGTTCGACTCCGACGCCGTAGGATACTTTGCGGACGGTGAAGGTTTCCGTGTTTAAGCTTCCCTTGCGGGCGATGACGACACCCTCGTAGACCTGGATGCGTTCCTTTTCTCCTTCGACGACTTTGACGTGCACGCGAACGGTATCCCCGATCTCAAAAGTGGGCACCGTTTTCTTCGTAAAGGATCGCTGGATCCGTTCCAACCGATTCATGACACTACCCCTCCTCCCCGCAACGAACGGGAGTGGACCTCACCCCCTCGCGGATAATATCATCCAACAACCGCCGGTCTTCCTCATTAAAAACCCGATCCCGCAGAAGGTCAGGCCGTCTCACGTACGTGTTTCTCAGCGCTTCCTTTCGCCTCCACAAGCGAATCGCTTCATGGTGGCCCGAGATCAACACTTCCGGCACGGTCATCCCGCGTATATCCGCCGGCCTGGTATAGTGCGGATACTCTAGCAGCGAATCCGAGAAGGATTCCTCCACCACAGAGTCGGGATCGCCCAGCACGCCCGGCACGAGGCGGGCTGCAGCGTCGATGATGACAAGCGAGGGCAACTCTCCGCCGGTCAGCACATAATCCCCGATGGAAATCTCCTCCGGTTGGAGCGCCGTCCGGATGCGCTCGTCCACTCCCTCGTAGTGCCCGCACAGGAACACCAGCCGCCGCGGTTCTCGTGCCAAGTCCTTGGCATATGCCTGCATAAAAGGCCGCCCCTGCGGACAGGGGAAAAGCAGGCGCATGCCCTCGTCGGCGCGCCGACAATCCTCGCGAACCGTCTCGACCGCGCGCAAAATCGGCTCCGCCTTCAGCACCATCCCGGCGCCCCCGCCGTAGGGGACGTCGTCCGCGATCCTGTGACGGTCGAGCGTGTAGTCCCGAATGTTCCGAACCCGGACCTCAAGCAAACCTTTTTCCTGGGCGCGTTTCAAGATGCTTTGGCCAAGGACCGGCACGATCATGTCCGGAAACAGGGTCAGGACGTCACACCGCATCTTGATACTCCACCAAACCCTCGATCGTCCGTACCGTCAGTTCACGGCGCTCGAGATCCACCCGTACGATAAAATCCCGCGCGGCGGGAATGAGCAGTTCTTGCGCTCCCCGGCGCACGGCGAAGACGCGGTTGCCGGGCAAATCCAGTACGCGCTCGATCGTCCCTAAAGGGTTCCGCTGTTCGTCCAAGACGGCCATCCCGATCAGATCGCACTCGTAGAACTGCCCTTCCGGTAGCGGCGGGGCCGCTTCCCGCTCGATCTGAACCCAAGCCCCGCAAAGAGTCCGTGCTTCTTCGGGAGAGCCGAAATCTGCAAAGCCGACGATGAACACCGGTCCTGCCGGGCGCACGCGGGTCACGGTCGTCCGCACGGCCTTGCCTGCCGGAGTAACGATGGTCACCTGATCCAAACCATCAAACCGGCCTGGCACATCGCTGAGCGAGCGCACCTTCACCTCGCCCCTCACCCCGAAAGGCCGCTCGATTCTGCCGATGGTCACCAACTCGTCACGTTCGGGCATTGCCTACTATGACGCCTTTGTCTTTGCCGACTTCTCCGCTTCGAATTGTTTCCACAAGCCGCAACGACGGAGCAACGTCCGAACCGTCACTGTCGGTTGAGCGCCCTGGCGCAGCCAGGTCAGCACCCGTTCCTGTTTCAGCTCCGGAAGGCCCTGCTCCTTCAGCGGATCGAAGATCCCGAGAATTTCCAGAAACCGCCCGTCGCGCGGCTTCCTGGAATCCGCCGCCACCACCCGATACAGCGGGCGCTTATGCCGTCCTGTCCGTGCAAGTCTCAGATGAACTGCCACGTGTCTCCTCCTTTTGAAATGCCTCACGATGAATAACAGGCTGCCGAACGCGTCCCTACATTGTGCGCAGGAGTTGCGCCAGTTGACGGCGCCCGCCGGCCCCCGTCATCGCCTTGGCGATCTTTCGCGCCGCGAGAAACTGCTTCAGCAGCCGATTCACCTCCGACACGCTGGTTCCGCTGCCCCGCGCGATCCGCTTCTTGCGGCTGCCGTTGATGATCGTATGGTCGCGGCGCTCGCGCAGCGTCATCGAATCGATCATGGCGGCCACCCGCTTCATTTCCCGATCAGGCACTTCCCCTTGTGCCATCTCCTTCAGCTTTTGGCCGCCTGGCAACATGCCAAGGAGTTGGTCGAGCGAACCCAGTCGGTTCATCTGCCCGATCTGCACCCGAAAATCCTCCAGCGTAAAGGTATTGCTCGTGAGCCGCTTCTGCGCCTCCTCGACCTGCTCGCGGCTGAACGATTCCTGCGCCTTTTCGATGAGGGACAGGACGTCTCCCATCCCCAAGATGCGCGACGCCATGCGATCCGGATGGAACGGCTCCAGCGCATCCAGCTTCTCGCCCGTGCCGAGGAACTTGATCGGCTTGCCGGTGATCGCGCGGATGGAGAGCACGGCGCCGCCGCGTGCGTCGCCTTCCACCTTCGTCAAAATCACGCCCGTAATGCCCACGCGCTGATCAAACTGTCCGGCCATGGTGACGGCGTCCTGGCCCGTCATCGCGTCCGCGACCAACAAGACTTCCTGCGGACGCACCGCCTGTTTCACGGCGACCAACTCTCCCATCAGCTCGTCGTCGATATGGAGCCGGCCCCCCGTATCCAGCACGACTGCGTCGTAGCCTTGATCCCGCCCGCGCTCGACGCCTTCCCGGCAAACACGCACGACATCGGCTTGCGAGACCTGCGCGTTGTCGAAGCGGTACACGTCGATGCCCAATTCCTTCCCCAGAATGCTTAACTGGTCCACGGCTGCGGGACGCCTCGGATCCGCGGCTACCAACAGCACCCGCTTGCCCTGTGCTTTCAACGAACGGCCGATCTTGCCGCTGGTCGTGGTTTTGCCGGCCCCCTGCAAGCCGATCATCATCACCACGGTCGGGGGCGTAGACGACAGGGCCAAACCGGCGCGCTCCCGCCCCATCATTTCGCGAAGCTCGTCCCAAACAATCTTCACGACTTGGTGGCCCGGCGTCAGGCTTTGCAGCACTTCCTTCCCGACGGCCTTTTCCCGCACCCGCTCGACGAAGTCCTTCACGATCTTGAAGTTGACGTCCGCCTCCAGCAGCACGAGGCGAACTTCTTTCAAGGCATCGCTGACGTTCTGCTCCGTCAGCACCCCGTGGCCTCGCAGCTTCTTCAGAATCTTGTCGAATTTTTCGCTGAGCGCGTCGAGCATGGCTCTACAAAGAAAAAGGCAATCGAAGCCTTACGTTGATCTCCGATCGCCTCGAAAAATCTCGCAAAAGAGCATCGGGTAATCTAAAGGAGCGAGGGGGCGAAGTCAAGCGACCGGATAACGGTGGAGCGGATGTTATCGGATTCTCATTTTGTTGACTTACCCGGGACCTTTCGATATGGTGCCTACCATCGTCTCAGTGAGATTACGCAGGCAGGAGTCGTCACGGACGCGTGCGGAAATCGGCTTGGGTTTTACTGATTTTTGTCCTCATCGGCGGTCTGCTCGGAGGAATACTCGGAGAGATCCTCCGGGTCATGGCTCCGCAGGGCGCCATCCAAAACATTTTCGCCACCAACTTTACCCCGGGCATCAATCCTCCGCTGACTATTGACCTCGTGCTTGTGAAGCTGACCTTGGGGTTCATCCTGAAAATCAACCTTCTCAGCGTCTTGGGAATGTTTTTAGGAATCTACCTTTATAAACAAGTCTAGGCGTTTCTACCGTTTCACTTCCAAGTCTTTCATTTTGAGTGCACGAATTTTGTTGCGTAACTCCGCGGCACGCTCGAACTCCAGCCGCTTGGCTGCTTGCTTCATTTCTCCCTCCAGCCGCCGGATCCGGTCCTCGATCGGCTCCGCGCCATAGGCCGCCTGTTCCGGTTCAGCGGCCAACTCAAGCTGCACATAATCGAGCTCTGCGGTGGCATACTCCAAGGTGAGGATTTCTTTCTTGATCGTTTCCGGCGTAATGCCGTGGACACGGTTGTACTCGGCCTGAATGCGCCGCCGGCGCGCCGTTTCGTCCATCGCCAGTTTCATCGAGTCGGTGACGAGGTCGCCATAAAAAATGACGCGGCCGTCCACATTGCGTGCCGCGCGGCCGGCCGTCTGGATCAGGGAACGGTGCGAGCGCAGGTACCCTTCCTTGTCGGCGTCCAGTATGGCGACCAAGCTGACCTCGGGCAGGTCAAGTCCTTCTCGCAGCAAATTGATCCCGACGAGCACGTCGAAGACGCCACGTCGGAGATCTCGAATGATTTCGGCCCGCTCGAGCGTTTTGATGTCGGAATGAAGGTACCGAACCTTGACGCCAAGATCGTGATAGTACTCGGTCAGGTCCTCCGCCATCCGCTTCGTCAGGGTCGTGACCAGCACACGGCGCCCCGTTGCCGCTTCAGTCCGCACCTCCCCCAGCAAGTTGTCCACCTGGCCCTTAGCCGGCCGGACCTCGATCACCGGATCCATGAGGCCGGTCGGTCTGATGATTTGCTCCACAACTTCCCCACCGGCTCGGTCCAGTTCGTAGGGACCCGGCGTGGCAGAGACGTACACGACCTGGTTCAGTGCCCGTTCGAATTCCTCAAACTTGAGCGGCCGGTTGTCCACCGCCGATGGCAATCGGAAACCGTACTCCACCAAGGTTTTCTTTCGAGAGTAGTCTCCTTCGTACATCCCGCCGACTTGCGGCACGGTGGCATGCGACTCGTCGATGATCAGCAAAAAGTCCTTTGGGAAATAGTCCAACAGCGTCGGAGGGGCCTCCCCCGCAGCCCGCCCGCTCAGATGCCGGGAATAATTTTCAATCCCGTGGCAGTAGCCCATCGCCCGGACCATTTCCAGATCGAACTTGGTCCGCTGCGCAATCCGCTGCGCTTCTATCAGCTGATTGTGCTGTTTGAAATAGGCAATCCGCTCTTCCAACTCGTCCTCAATGCCGTTCAATGCACGCTCGTACCGATCCGGTGCAATCAAGTAGTGGGTGTTGGGATAGATAGGAACCTTCGGCAGTTTCCCGAGCGACTTGCCGGTAAGCGGGTCGATCTCGTGGATCGCGTCGATGACATCACCGAACAACTCGATCCGGACGGATACCGCCTCGCTGGCGGCCGGGAAAATCTCGATGACGTCGCCGCGGGCGCGAAAGGTGCCTCGGTGAAAATCGACATCGTTCCGCGCGTACTGAATCTCCACGAGCTTTTCGAGAATCCTTTCGCGCCGGATTTCCATTCCTTCTTCGAGATAGAGCAGCATCCCGTGATAAATCTCCGGAGAACCCAGCCCATAGATGCAGGACACCGACGAGATGATGACCACATCGTTGCGTTCCAAGAGCGAACGCGTCGCCGAGTGGCGCATCTGGTCGATCGCGTCGTTGATCGAGGCATCTTTGGCGATATAGGTATCGGTCTGCGGAAGGTAGGCTTCCGGCTGGTAATAATCGTAGTAGCTGATGAAATACTCGACGGCGTTACGGGGGAAAAACTGCTTGAATTCCTGGTAGAGCTGCCCCGCCAGGGTCTTGTTGTGCACGAGGACGAGCGTGGGTTTTTGCACACGCTCGATTAAATTGGCCATCGTGAAGGTCTTGCCGCTTCCGGTGACGCCGAGCAGGACTTGATGCTCTTTCCCGGCCTTGACCCCGGCAGCAAGCTTCTCGATGGCTTGCCCCTGATCCCCGCAAGGCTTGAACGGCGCTTCCAGTGTAAAAGGCAGCATGGTGCTCCGCGGGCATCTTAACAGAGGAAAATGCGGCGAGACCAGCGACGAAGGGAAGGATTACGGCGAGGCCGGATCTTTCGGATCAGGTTTTTTCGGCTCCACCTTGAGCACACGAACCTCGAAGACAAGGTTTTTGCCGGCCAGCGGATGGTTGTAATCCAACAGCACCGACCGGTCGTCGAGTTCGAGGACTCTCGCAAATTCCCCCTCCGGCGATCGGAGGATCGACCCGGGCCGGACTCCCGCGGGAGCCTCGGCCCGATCGATGGTTTTGCGCTTCTTATGATTGTACGGTCCATAGGCTTCGACGGCCGACACGGGAATCGACGCCGCGTCGCCCGCCTTCATGCCTACAAGCGCCTTTTCCAATCCCGGCACGATGTCGTGGGCACCCTGGATAAACGTAAGAGGCTCGCCGTCGACGTTCGAGTCCACGACCGTCGTGTCCTGGAGTCGGACCGTATATTCCAACGTCACTTTCATGCCGTCGGCGACGGCAGCTCCGGATTCGGCGGCAGCCGAAGCAAGAGCGCCACAGCCCAGCGTTGCTGCGACGGCGCAGAGCCATCGCACGGTCGTCAGGAGCTTTCCCATAAACCGATCTACCGCACCCTATTGAAGTGCCGGTGCCCTCGGTCTTCATGCCGGCCCCCTTCCCGCCCATCCCCGTGCCCCGCGCGCTTGGCCCGTGGATGCACCGGCCGCTGCGAAGAATGGTTTCGAAGTGGTCTGGCATCCGGGACTTCCTGAGCCGGGACCGGCAATGATTGAAGCACCGGCAACCGCAGTCGCGTCGTTTCAATTCGCAGCTGCCTCGCCATGTGGAGATACTCACGCTCCTCATGCTGCGAAAGAATAAGAAAGGTATTCCCGCTCTTTTCCGCTCTCCCGGTCCGTCCCGTGCGATGAACGTACGAGTTCGGATTCGCGGGCAATTCGTAATGGATGACCTGCGCGACGTCCGGGATGTCGAGGCCTCGCGCTGCCACATCGGTCGCTACCAATGACCGGAGGCGGCCCGCGCGGAAGGACAATAACGTCCGTTCCCGCTGGGCTTGACTATGGTTGCCTGTCAACGAGCCGACCGATGCCGGCTCCCCGCCCAAACGTGCGGCCAACCGTTTCACCTTATACTTCTGATCACAGAAGACCATCGAGCGTTCGCCCGATTTCACATTCTGAAGCAACGTGTGAACCAATTGCATCCGGGATTGCTCCGCCGGTACGACGTAGTAGGCATGCACGATGGTGGCGGGGCTGCTGACCCCCGGATCCACCGACACGCGCACCGGCTCTCGCTGCATCGTCCGAACCAGCCCAAGGATGTCCGAGTTGAAGGTCGCCGAAAACAGCAGGGTCTGCCGCTCGCGGGGAAGCAAATCAAGGATGCGCTGGATGTCCCGGAGAAAGCCGCGGTCAAGCATTTGGTCCGCTTCGTCCATGACGAGAAACTTCACCGCTCCGAGGTGCAAGTGGCCGGTGCCTGCGAGGTCGAGCAACCGGCCGGGCGTTCCCACCACCGTCGAGACCGGGCGCCTGAGTGCACGATAATGCCGCTCGATCGGAGTGCCTCCGTACACGGCGAGCGACGTCACGGCAGGCGGCGCGTATTTTCTGAGCTCGGTTTCGATTTGAAGCGCCAACTCCCGCGTCGGAGCCAGCACCAACGATTGCGGCCCTCGCATGCTCCGTTCATCCGAACGGATCGCTGCTTGCAGCATTCGGTCGATCAGCGGAATGAGAAATGCGAGGGTCTTGCCGCTCCCGGTCTTGGCCTGCGCCAGAACGTCACGGCCTTGCATGGCCGGCGGAATCGCCTGATGCTGGACAGGCGTAGGACTGATCATCCCGGCCTGAGCCAGACGCTGGGCAAGATATGGGGGCAAAGTGAACTGAGCAAACGTCGACATAGGACCTCTTTTCTGTAATCTTCCTCGGAAGTGCGCGTTACCGGCCCGGCTAGGCGGCCGAGAAGAGCATCAAGCGATGGGCAATTCGGGGAAGGAATTTAGGGGCTGCCGGTTTCGGCAGCCCCGATGCGTTGTTTCTAGCGCAGGGCTCAGCGCCGACCGCCGCCGAACCCGCCGCGGCCGCCGCCTCCACCGGAGCGGGGCTCCTGAGGACGGGCCTCGTTGACGGTCAACGTACGGCCACCCAGCTGAGTGCCGTTCAGCGCAGCGATCGCCGCCTTGGCTTCTTCATCCGTGGCCATCTCCACGAATCCGAAACCACGCGATTGACCGGTAAACTTGTCGGTGATGATGCGAGCGGACGCCACGGACCCGTGCGTGGCGAACAAATCGCTCAGCTGTTGCTCGGTCGTGGAATAGGGCAAACCCCCAACGTAAATCTTCGAACCCATCGGGTTCCTCCTTTGAAGTGGTGTTGTCTTGGACTCGAGAACGAAGCGAGGAAGGAATGGGCCGAAGGCGCAAACACGGCGGCGGCTGACTTCCGATCAAATTCCCGGGCAGGACCAAAACAACATCGGTTCTGGCCTTGTCACTGTCGATGCGCCACCACCAGGCCATTCGCGGTAACGCAGCCTCAATTTACCTGAGAGCCAAGTCAAAAGCAAGCCGCCCAGGCCAATAAATCTCGCGTCCCCAATCTCGGGCCTCAATAGGCCGCGGGCGGAGAAAAGGGGCGATTTGAGAATAACGGCACGGCATGGAAGCTGTCGAATTGTAAGACCCCTTGCCCTTTCAACAGGAGTCCTACCTGCCCAAGCCCGAGGGTCTGATCCTCCACGGAAAGCGTCAACGCACCGTCGACGAATGCTTCGATGAAGTCTTTGCTGATGTTCGTGTTGCGCTGTACACGCAAAGAATGCCACGGGACGTCCTTCAATGTGACCGGTGCGCGACCCAATACGGTCTCTTTTCCGTCTACGACCCGCACGACTTCCAAAGACTTTCCGGCGAAATCCACCACCGCCGCATAAAAGTTCTCCGAGTCTTTCAGCGCGAAGACCGTGCCACCTTTGGCTGCAACGCCGTCGGTTAACGCCCGGAGGCGCACATTGAGGTCCGGATATTCATATTCAAGGCCGCTCGCGACCAGCAACTGGTAGCACGCGGGTGCAGCACAGGGAGACGAAGCCGTCAAAATATTCGGAAGCGATGGAGCCGTAGATTCCGCGGCAACCTTCCAGACAGCGGCCGCGCCGTTCCCCAACCCCATCCTGGCAAAGCCGGCCGGCGCTTCGTCCACCGCCTGTTTATCGAACGTCCATTGATTGAAGAGACCGCCCTTCGCTTGGCGTTCCAGATTGGCCGCCTTTTCGGCCTGACTTTCGGCCTGGATCGCCAGCGCCGGCTGACCGAAACAGATGAAGACGCTCACCGCAACGGCCGAGAGCATGCCGCGTCTCGATTTGCTCGAACCTTCGATCGTGTTCATTGGACTGCTTATCCTTTCGACGTCTGCTGTTTGAGCCGTAATATTTCTTGCTGTAATCTGTCACGCTCCGCCAGAATTCTCTTCCGCCGCTGCCAGCGATCCCATGTCCACCAACGGAGCTTCTGCGAAAACGCCACCGTGCGCGGCACGGTGCTCCCGCACGGTGCCTGCTGAAAATCGTAGCCTTGGTGTTTGTCCCGGCGTTCAAAGTAACGCTTGTACAAGTGGTCGTACAATCCTTGGCTCTGGTCGCTCATGCTTCGCTCGTGAAACGCTACCGCAACGGTTCCAGGTCCGACACTTTGGTCACCGGCTGCGAGCAAGTACAATTCCGACAGACCCTAGGCCGTCGGTCTACCGTGGACGGCCCTTTTCCCGGCGCGCCCCTATGCGGTACGTACCATTGGTGGATCGTGGCCAGTAAAGATTCCGTTTCCGGATTCATCCCGCCGACCCGCCATACGATTCTGAGCCATCGACTCCCGGAAGGCGCGCAGGATCCCTTCGGCGCGCTCATAATACAACCGGTCCCTTGTAAAAGAGAAGAGCCGGGGCAGCGCCGATGCCGCTACCGCATCGCCGATCGGCATGGCGCTGTCGAGACCGGATTTCATGCGCTGAATCAAGGCTTCACCATGCTCGTCCGTAAAAAAACAGCCGCCTGCCGCTTCGTCCCAAAACCGGCGAGATGGTCGTAGATCCCGCCGGGCGCCATCATCCGCAATTGGCGCAAGACTTTCTCTTGATGAGTGAGATCCTTGGTGCGATCGCTTTGCCTTAGTGAGAGGCTCAGAGGGGGCACGGTCGGAAATTTGAGACCATCTCCGAATCCGCCGTGCACCGAGTCGAAAAACATCCCGAGGTCTTTCGCCGCGTCGTCGAGAGTGCACTACCTGCGGGAACCCAGGCAAGTTGTGCCGCGG
>JBDZUK010000005.1:25243-110325 GCA_040255165.1 Nitrospiraceae bacterium
ACATGGCACCAATGGCAGGACGAGTACCCGATGGACAACAGAATCGGCTTATCTGCTTCCTTGGCTCTCGCAAGAGCTTCGGCTCCCCAGGCATGCCAATCCACCGGGTTTGCAGCATGCTGCTTCAAGCTTTCAATAGGGACTGGTCGCGGATCAACCGGTTGGAAAATCCGAGTACATGTGGCTGGAACATAGGCTCCTTGGCGCCGAACCCACCGGATAGTACCGTGCGCCGTGCGGCGGTGCAATGGGCCTCCCGCCCTGTGCTATAGTCAGGCCGGACGGCCCCATGCCGAGATTGCGACCTTGACCGATCTTCGCCGCCATCCTCCTCGTCGAAGCCGGGAGCGCCTCGCGGGATATGTGTGGCTGCCCCGGCTCATCGACAAGGTGCGCGCGTTCCAAGCCGGCACCCTCGGAGCCTATGCGTATCCTTCCGTCACGGATCGCGCCTTTATGAAAACGTTTCGGCTCACCCCCGCGTTAATCGAGCAGACCGTCCGTGCATCGGCCGATGACACCGCGATCGCCGATCAATTGCGGCAGTCCAGCGGGCTCACGCAGAACACAATCGACGCAAAAAGCCGGGCCTTCGAGAGAAGATATCGCCTGGTATTCGCGTTGTTGGATCACGATGACGGGTACAGCCGAGGTCCCGGCTATCCGATCCCCAGATTCCTCCAACCGTTCATCTGGCGCTGGTATCAGAATTGGGCCGCCAAGAAAGCCTCTGCGGATGAAGTGTAGGGCTCGAAGCGGAACGAGGCTGATCGTCTGCGCGGCCTCTCTTTTTTGCCTGACTCTCGTAGGCCTGCTGCCCCTGCAGGCGGACGCGCCGTCCGGACAATATCAGTGGCAACAAGCGCTCCGGTTGATTTCCCGCGAGCGAATGTTGGCGGACGTAATACGGCTCAGTAGCCCCGAATTCAACGGCCGACAAGCCGGGACAAAACATGGGTTGGCCGGTGCTGCCTTCATCGCGGATCAATTCACAGCAGCGGGCTTAACCCTCTCCAGCATCCCGGATCAGCATATGATCGGAGGAACTCCAACCGGGCTCATGACCAGCCCGATAAAGACCACTTCGATCGGCCCGGGTCCTTCGTTGCAACTGACACTGCCCGGCGACAGCGGCTTCGCACGACTTGGAGCAGGCTATTGGCCTGTGCTCGATTCGCGCTCGGCCGACGTCCGAGGCCGAATCGTGTTCGTCGGCTATGGAATCAGCGATCCGGCACACGGCACGGACGACTATCGCGGGGTCGATGTCCGCAATGCCATTGTGCTGTTCCTGCGCGGCAAGCCGGGCCATTATTCAACCCCGGTCACCCATGCCGACAAAGTCCGTATCGCCGCGGAAAAAGGAGCCGCAGCCTACCTCACTGCGACCGGCCCAATCCTGGCGCCCTATGAGGCTAGACGGGGCATGACCGGCAAGCCCAGCGCCTTCTACGGCCTGATTCCCGATTCTCACGATCTGCCGGGCGCTTGGATCAGTACCGAATTGGCCGAACGCATCCTCACTGATGGAGCCGGGCGGCACTTGCGTGAGTTACAGGAAGGGCTCAATGCAAAGCCGGCCGCCCAAGCTTTGGATACCGGCGTCGCCGCACAGCTCAGATGGGAGGCCGGGACGGAAGAGGGGATTCTGGCGAATGTCCTCGCGTCAATCCCGGCCGCCCCGTCCGAATGGGCCCACGAGACTGTCATCCTCGGGGCCCATCGAGACCACTTCGGCGTGCAGGCCGGGGTGCTTTTCCCGGGCGCGGATGACAATGCCTCCGGCACCGCAGTGTTGTTGGAAGCGGCCCGGACGATCACGCGGTCGGAATGGCGGCCGAAGCGGACGGTGCTGTTCGTCTCTTTCGACGGGGAAGAACGGGGCTTGCTGGGCTCGCGTCTGTACGTGGCGCGAGCCCCGATTCCACTCTCGCACACGAAGGCTATGATTAACGTCGATCATGCCGGCATTGGAAATGGGCGGCTGACGGTCGGAGTGACGGGAATAGAACAAGACACGGCTCTGGAAGCCGGTCGGATGGCCGGTTTGGCCGATAAACTCGACCTGTTCGGGTTCTTTCCCGGCGGGGACCACGTTCCCTTCCACGAGGCGGGGATTCCGACCGCCGCCGTCGTGAGCGGGGGCGTGCATCCGCATTTTCACCAGCCGACGGATACGGCAGACACGCTGAACCCCGAAATCCTTGAGGCTGCGGTCCGATACGTCCTGGAACTGGTGAAACGAGTCGCCGATGGGCCGTAGCCGATTTCGATTGAATACCGAGATTACGGAATCTCGTCCAGTATCGAGGATTCGATGCCGGGCAAGGGCGGGGGCTGGCGAGGCGGACCCGGCAAGACAAGAGGTGAGCCAATCTGATTGGCTCCTTGAATCAAGCCGATGGACAGTTGCGGCCCGAGGGTCATCGTCGCGCCGCTCCAGGCTTGGCCGGTCGTCGGATTTCGAAAACTGTAGGATTGGAAATTATTGCCTGGATTGTAGAGGAAACCCTGCGTGCCTTGGTTGTCCAGATAGAGGCTGCCAGGACCGGTCAAACTGAACAGCGGCGCGACGCCGCCGTCAAACCCTCGCACGCTGGACACGCTCGACTGGCTCCAGACCGGCGCGGCAGCGAGAACAACTAGGAGTGCGGCCAGGAGCACTGCATGTCGCCCGAAGGATCTCCTTCGGCTTGCCCATGAGAAACCTTGTAGAGCACCAACAACGCCTTCGTTCATGACAGCCATTCCAACTCGTTCTATAGTATGATCCCGGCGGCTTTCAGACGCAAGGAGGAATTATGCATCAAAAGGGTGGGACGAAAGGCAGGCTGATCTCAGCGGCACTGTGCGCGTGGGTGTTGATCAGCACCGGGCACGGCTGGAGCCAGGACTCAGACAAGGCCGCTCCGACGGAACCGCGCGAGGCGATTTCGCTCTCGGACGCCGCGATTCGAGCCTTGGAAAACAACCTGGATATCTCCATCAGCCGCCATACAAAAGAAAGCCGCCTCGCTGACATTATCATCGAGCAATCTAAGTTTGATCCGACCCTCAGCGTCAACGGGCAATTCAACCGGACCGTCAATCCGCTGAACCGCCCCGTGTTCGGCGGTACCGGAGGCGTCCTGAACGACATTCTCATTTTCGATCAACGAAGTCATTCGCTCACCTTCGACGCGACGCAAAATCTTTTGACCGGCGGCAACGTCGATCTCAACTATAGCCCCCAGCGGTCCGCCGTGAACCAAGACGTCGCGACCGGCTTCTTGTTCAATCCCGCCTACACCGGCGGGCTGGCCCTGACCCTCACCCAGCCGCTCTTGAGGAACGCCGGGATCGATATCAACAAGACCTTCATCCGCATCGCGCAAAACAATGCCGCGGTCGAGGAGCATATTTTTCGTGACCGCGTGCTGACCGTGCTGGCGACGGTGGAACAGACCTACTGGGAAGTAGTGTTCTCGAACGAAAATCTGAAAGTCGCGCAGGCTGCCTTGAAAGCAGCCGAAGAGTTGCTGGCGACCAACCGCGCAAAGGCCAAAGCGGGCGTGATGTCGATCGTCGACGTGCTGCAGGCCGAAGCGGCCGTCGCGTCCCGCGTCGAGCAGGTCTTGCTCGCGGAGAAATCGATCCGCGATCAGGAGGATCAATTCCGACGATTGCTGAACCCCTCGGAGGAAGAGCTGCGGCAGGATCTTCGACTCGTTCCAACCGACCAGCCGGTCACCGCGTTGGAGCCGATCAGCCTCCAGGAGGCGATCGACATCGCGATAGACCAACGGCCGGAAGTCGTTCAAGCGAAGAAGAACGTGGAAACGAGCGAAATCAACCAGAAGTTCGCGAAAAACCAGTTGCTCCCGACCTTGTCGTTCCAGGGTACAATGGGCATGGCGGGCCTCGGCGGCGATTATACCGATTCACTGAACCGCAACCTGAGCGGAGATTTCTATAACTACGGCGCGGGCCTGGTCCTCAGCTATCCGCTCGGCAACCGCTCCGCGATCAACACCTATAATAAGCGGCGGTTGGAAGCGCAGAATGCTCAGGCCTCCATGACAAGCGTGCGACAGCAAATCATCGTCGGCGTGCGCGAGGCCGTCCGGCGTGTGCAGACGGACTTCAAACGGATCGAAACCACGCGTTCGGCGCGCATCATGGCGGAGAAGCAGCTGCAGGCCGAGCAGGAGCGGTTGAAGGTCGGCCTCAGCACGACACGCTTCGTGCTGGACTTTCAGCGCGATCTCGCGACGGCGCAAGGCAATGAGTTGCGCGCGATCGTGGATTACAACAAGTCTCTTTCCAACCTGGCGCGCCACAAAGCAACGACGCTGGAACGCTATAATCTTCAGCTGCAGTAGTCTCCGGATGGCACAGCCCGAGCGGCGCCTTCACGTCCCCGCGCCAAGCCAAGAGCGCGGGGCGTCGCTTGCGCTCGTGCCTCTTCTCGCCAGCGCGGGGTACTACGCCTTACCCGCCTCTCTCCGAGATGACGCCTTGTGGCAATTTCTGCCGCAGGTCACCGCTTATCTTTGTTTCGCCCGGTGGTGGGCGTGGAACAGAGATGCCGCCTCCCGATTGGGCATGCACTCGCAGTTGCTGCGACCCGGCATTGTCATCGGGCTGGTCACCGGACTGATCCTCGGGACGGTCAACACGCTGGTCATTTTGTCGCTCGCCCCACGCCTCGGGCTGGACATCGCGTTTCTGGCCGACACGCCCCATGCCAAGATTCCGCTGCCCGTGATGGTGCCCTGGTTCATCGCGTTCATCGCCGCGGCAGTCGAGCTGAATTTCCGCGGATTTTTGCTCGGGAGGCTCTTGGCGCTGGCATCATTAGGCGGGATGCCAGGCCGGTGCGCGGCCGCCATCGCCGTCGGCGGCAGCTCGCTCGCATTTGCCTTTGATCCATTCCTGGTGGCAACCTTTCGTGACCTGCATTGGATCGCCGTGTGGGACGGACTGGTCTGGGGATCCGTCTGGGTCCGAACAAGGAACCTCTATGCCACGATCGTCGCCCATGCGACCGAAGTCATCGTCATGTATCTGTCAGTCCGGGCCGCGCTCGGGACCGAATAGTCCATGAACCCCTCATTTTCCAGTTACCTCGTCAACGATGTCTTCGGCGACCCGGGCGTGTTCGTCGAAGTGCGCTGGTCGAAGCGCGCGCTGCTCTTCGACCTGGGGGAGAATGACGCGCTTGGTCCCACTCGCTTGCTCCGCGCGGGCGACATTTTCGTCTCGCACACACATATGGACCACTTCATCGGCTTCGATAAGGTCCTGCGGGTTGCGCTGGGCCGAGGCAAAACGTTGCATCTGTACGGACCGCCCGGCCTTATCGGCAACGTCCGGGGGAAGCTTGCCGGTTACACGTGGAACCTCGTAGACGGGTATCCGCTCTCGATCCATATCCGGGAGTTCCATCCGAGCGAAATGCGACAGGCCACCTTTCTGGCCACGGATGGATTCGTTTGTCACGATGGTCCGGCTACTCCCCGCTCGGGCACGGCCGGTACGAGCACATTTCCGGTGCTGGAGGATCCGATGTTTACCGTGCGCGCGGTGCCGCTGAATCATCGGATACCCTCGTTCGCCTATGCGCTCCAGGAACAGTTTCACATCAACGTGAACAAGCAGAAACTGCATGATGCCCGGCTCCCGGTCGGCTCCTGGCTCAAAGACGTGAAGCAGTACCTGTGGCAGGGCAAGCCGGAGGACTTTCGCTTCACCGCCACTCTCTACTTCGAGCATCGCCGGGAAGAGCGTGAGTTCCTTTTGGGCGACGTTCGCGAGCGGTTTTTCACGATTACACGCGGTCAAAAGATCGCGTACGTCGTGGACGCGCGCTACGACCCGGAGAACGAAGCGAAGATCGTGGAACTGGCGCACGAAGCGGATATCTTCTATTGTGAGGCGCCCTACCTGGACGCCGACGCCGATAAAGCGAGGGAACGCTACCATCTCACAGCGCGCCAGGCCGGCGTGATGGCTCGGAAAGCCAACGTGCGAGACCTGGTGGTGTTCCACTTTTCACCTCGGTATACGGGGCGGGGAGCAGAGATGGAGCGCGAGGCCATGGACGAGTTTAAAAGAGGGAGGCGGTGTGGATAGATTGGCGGGCTCCCGCGCCTCCCGGAGCGACCCTTCCGGACTTGCCCAGGCGGAAGCTTTCTGCATTTTTTCAAAGACTCGTCGGTTTCAGCTCTCCTTCCCGGGCAAGTCTCGGTGGGACCCCGCTCCTCCGGCGAAGTCCGCACAGAGCCTACCCACGCCGCCAACCCGCCTTGCACGGGAATAGAAAAGGAGACTGATGGATGAACGAGACGACGAAGTACGTAGTATATTTTCTGCTCGGTGGGACTATCGTCAGCATGTCGACCTATCTGGGCTCGCAGGGGCGGTCGTTCTTGGCTGCGTTCGCCAGCACGTTTCCGGCCATCACCGGCGCGACCTTCATATTGATTTATCTCAATGGAGGCGGAGACGCGATCGTCGGCTACGCCAGGAATCTTCTTTGGTTCGTCCCGCCCTGGATGGTCTACGTGATCGCCATGATCTTCGGCGTTCCGCGCTACGGCTTCTGGCCGTCGATGGCGGGCTCGCTGGCGCTCTACATGGGGTGCATCGGGCTGATTAAGCTCGGTCTTCGGTAGATGGTTTGTCTCGCGCGTTCCGGCTCGATCGAGAAATAGTTCTACGGCACGTCGTCGAAGTGCAGGCGCCGCATCTCGCGGAGCGTGGCCAGGAGGGAGTCGAGCGTATGGGCGACCGAGCGACTGGCTTCATGGGAGGGACCGTCGGCTCCGGTCCAAATATCCGGCGGGTTGTCCAGTTCTCGAACATTGAGACAAAATCGAGTAACCGTGCGCTTCCATGCGATCGCCAGCCGGCCTTCCTTGAGATACTGTTGGCGGTCTTGCGTGAACGGTTGGTCAAATTGCTTCGCCCGCATGACCCACATTTGTTCCATCGCGTCTTGTCGCTCTCGAGAAAACTCCAGTCCAGAAGCTTTTTCATTCAGCGCGGCGAACAATCCTCCGACGACCCGTTCCGCATGATCTTCCGGGAAAACCCCGATGCAGGCCTGGACCAGGAGATACTTATGTAGCAGAAAGATTTCGGCCGCGATGCGGGCTTCGTTGGCGCAGGGATCGTAGGCGCGCGCAAGATCCTTCAACGCCTCGGCCGAAGCCCCGTCCAAACAGGATCCGAGCAGTCCGGCGAGCTGTCTGCCGAGGCTCAGGTATTCATCGGAGAGAAAGGCCTGTGTCATGAGGAATCAGCGAGTGAGCACCCAGCCTAATGCAGCTTTTCTCAAATAGCCAGGAAATAGTCAGAGTATCCTTCACCCCGGGTCATTGAACCGCCAGGTTCGGCCTTGCTACGATGATTTGTTTGCATCATGATCGAGACCTTCGCATGTCCGACCTGCGCACCCCGACCCGTGCCTCCGGCGACCTCATCATCGAAGGCGCCAGACAGAACAACCTCAAGAACATTGCCCTGCACATCCCGCACAACCAGGTGACGGCAATCACCGGAGTGTCGGGCTCGGGAAAATCCTCGCTCGCGTTCGACACACTCTTCGCTGAGGGTCAATGGCGGTATGTGGAATCGCTCTCGACCTATGCGCGGATGTTTTTAGAGAAGGTGGACCGGCCGGACGTAGACCGACTGCTCAACGTGCGACCCGCCATTGCCATCGAACAGAAGAACCCCGTTCGGACCGCACGCTCCACGGTCGGCACGACGACCGAGATCGCCGACTTGTTGCGCCTGCTGTTCGCCAAAATCGGACGCCCGCTGTGTCCCGACTGCCGCGAGGAGGTCAGGGCGTACGATCCGGGCTCGGTCGCGGACGAGATTCTCGCACAGACTCCGGATGCCCGCGCGATGGTGCTGTTTCCCGTTTCCGCGCCCGCTGCCGGCCAGGAAGAAGGCTTTGTGCAGTCGCTGCTCACCCGTGGGTACAGCCGGCTGCAGTGGGGCCCCGACCTCATCGATCTGCATGCTCAGGGCCCGCTTCCCCGGAACCGCCGGCAACCGATCCATGTCATTCTTGACCGGTTGGCCGTGCGGGCCGAAACCCGATCCCGGCTCGTGGAAGCCGTGGAGACGGCCTTCCGGGAAGGTGACGGCGTTTGTACCATCGAGGTCGTCGATCGAGGCCGTTTCACTTATCGCACCGGATTCCGCTGCAGGAGCTGCGGGCGCGGGGTCGAGCCGATCCGCCCGGTCCTCTTTTCGTTCAACCATCCGCTCGGCGCCTGTCCCGAATGCAAGGGCTTCGGCAATATCTTGAAGTACGACCCCGACCTGGTCATCCCCGACCGGACGAAATCTCTCTCTCAGGGCGCGATCGAACCGTGGAGCAAACCCGGCGGTGATTGGTGGCAGCAGCAAATGTTGCTCGCGATGAAACGCCGCGGCGTGGATTTGGCGATGCCGTACGCGGACTTGCCCGAAGACATTCGCACAGCCCTGTGGGAGGGCTACGGCAAGATGGAAGGTATCCGGCAATTCTTCGAATATCTGGAAACGAAGCGCTACAAGCTCCATGTGCGGGTGATGCTCAGCCGCTACCGCACGCCGTTCATCTGCCCGACCTGCGAAGGCACGAGACTGAGACCCGAGGCGCGGTGGGTGAAGGTGGCGGGACGCGGGTTCCATGAAGTGTTGGCGTGGACCATCGAAGAAGCGGCCGCATGGCTCGCCGGACTGGCTCTTTCTACTCATGAACGGGAAATCGCGGCGGATATCCTGGGGCAACTGTCCGCCAAGCTCGGTTTTTTGCTCCGGGTCGGTCTCGGCTATCTGACGCTGTCGCGCCAGACCCGCACGTTGTCGGGGGGCGAGTCCCAGCGGGTAGCACTGGCGACCCAGTTGGGCGCGCGGCTCGTGGGCACGCTGTACGTGCTCGACGAACCGACGATCGGGCTTCATGCCCGCGACACGGCGACGCTGGCCGGCATCCTGCACGACCTCGCGTCTCACGGCAATACGGTGGTGGTCGTGGAGCACGACGCTCAGATGATTCAATCCGCCGATTTTCTCGTCGAGATGGGCCCGTGGTCCGGCGAGAAAGGCGGGGAGATCGTGTGTGCGGCACCGAAGACAGAATTCCTGGCCGACCGGCGTTCGCTGACCGCGCGCTATCTTCGAGGCGAGGATCAGATCCCGGTGCCTCGTTCACGGCGGCCGGGAAAGGGCACGTTCGTGAGCATCGCCGGAGCCAGCGAGCACAACCTCAAGAACCTCCTGGTCCGCATTCCTCTCAATATGCTGGTATGTGTCACCGGCGTGTCCGGCTCGGGCAAGAGTACGCTCGTCGAAGAAACACTATATAGGGCCGTAGCCCGGGCCTTCCGCGTGGACTCCTTGCCGATGGGACGGTTCAACGCAATCAAGGGATTGGAACATCTCGCAGGAGTCAGGTTCATCGACCAGCAGCCGATCGGCCGCACTCCCCGCTCAAATCCCGTGACCTATTTGAAAGCATTCGACCACATCCGATCATTGTTCGCCTCTGAGCGCGAGGCGCTACGACGCGGCCTGACGCCGAGGCATTTTTCATTCAATACACCGGGCGGGCGATGCGAGCGCTGCGAGGGCAACGGCTATGAGAAGCTGGAGATGTATTTCTTCGAGGATATTTACGCCACGTGCGAGGCCTGCGACGGACGGCGATACAAACCTGAGGTGCTGTCGATTCGATACCGAGGCAAGACGATCGACCAGGTGTTGGCGATGACGGTGGATGAAGCCCGGTCCTTTTTCTCCGGCACTCCCAAGCTGGTCGAGACACTGCATGTCCTCGTCTCGATCGGACTCGGTTACCTGAGGTTGGGGCAAGCCGCCACGACGCTTTCGGGCGGCGAAGCTCAGCGATTGAAAATCGCGGCGGAGTTGAAGGACGCTTCCGCGCGCCGTCTGCTCTATATTATGGATGAGCCGACTACTGGTCTGCATTTCGAGGATATCAAGAAGTTACTGGCCGTCCTCCAACAGCTGGTCGACGCAGGGAATACCGTGGTCGTCGTCGAGCACAATCTCGAAGTCATCAAGTGTGCGGACTGGATCATCGACATGGGACCCGAGGGCGGGGCGGCCGGTGGACAGATCGTCGCGGAAGGCCGGCCTGAGCAGGTCGCGAAGGTGCCATCCTCGCACACAGGTCGCTTTCTGGCGCAAGCGCTCGACGCTACAATCCTGGCCGCTTCTCCGCCGTCACCGTAATTTCCAACGGATGCCCGTCGCGGCGCACACCGAGAACCAGCATACGACCAGCCTCAACCTGACATAATCGCTTTGCCTCGTGATCGGACTTCACCGTTGCCAGCGGCATGCCGTTGCATGCGATGACTTGATCGCCTGTTTGGACCCCGGCCTGCTCCGCCGGCGATCTGCTGCGCACCTCCCGCACGACATAGAATCGTCCGTCGGTCGCCTCGTGGAGGTCCCAATTCACCCCGATTTGACCCGAGCCCAGCAGGCCGGTCTGCGACCCAAGCCGGACGAGAATACGGTGAACGATGGCGCGAGCAAGATGCTCCGGCTCCTCTCCACCTGGGTCTGTCAGATGGCCTTCTCCGTTGAAAAGGAGGAGCCCGGTCTCGACGTCGATAAACCGGACCGAGAGGGAAACATGACTCGGCTGTCCCTCACGCCCCTGCTCCCATTGCTGCACCTCCCCCGCGACCATGGCCTGAGCACCGACAAGCTCGCCTATCTTCAACACCCGTGCGTCGTCCGTATGGGTCAGTTGAATAAGCTGTTCATTGAGGACCTCCTGAAGCCGTGCGCGTTCGACGATGTGCAGATCCAAATCCAGAAGCAGCGTCGTCGTCATTCCGGCGACGCGCGATCCAGAACCTTGCGCGCCCGGCGCATCCTCAAGCGGCATCACCGCCATGGTGCGATAGCGGTCGATCGTGTCCCGATCGACGGGTCCGATGCCGGTGACCACAGGCTCCGGACGACCGGCTGCGCCCGCCGTCCGCAACCCGGGCGTCCCGGAGGCGGCGCAGGTGCGGCGCCGCTGCAAAATGGCGGCAGGCGGTCCCCAGGCGCAGAGTTCTTCATCGACGAGCACGACGTGATACGGATATTCCCGATTGTGCTCCGCGGCGATGTTCGTGAACGGATAGATGATGCAGCCCCCGACCCACACCGAAAGGGGACACAACCCCAGCTCATACAGCCATTGTTTCCTGGCCGTGAGCGAGTATTCCCAGACGAGAACCCGGCCGTCATCGCGCAGGATGCGGTCCGGCATCCCGATGCGCTCGACGACCTGGGCTTTCTTCATCGGGATGGCGAGGCGATCGAGCTTGGCTTCTGATTTCACGACGGTGTAAAGGACGCCGCACCCGGAAGCGAACAGTGAAAGGAGGAGGAGAATCACGCAACAGAGACGCCTGATCGACGCCACTCAAATCTCCAGCAGGACGTGTGATGCGCGGTCAGAGTACCACCGCGCACAGCACGGCGCAATGAGGAGGATGCAAAGAGGGCACTGAACGGGACAATCAGTTGAACGACGGATCAAACGGCATGTCGGCGTAGTGGCGGTAGGGTTCACCGAGTGTGCTGAGGATATCGGGCCAGATCCGCTCGGAGTCTTTCTCGAACACGATGTTTGGATCGGCCGGCATCGTGATCCAGGACCCGGTCTTCATTTCGTTCTCCAGCTGTCCCGGTCCCCAGCCTGAATAGCCCAGGTAGGCACGAAACGATTCCCGCCCGTACGTCTTGGTGAGAATACGTTCGACCACGTCCACGTCGCCTCCGAGACAGACGCCGTCAAAGACATGGTGCGTGTTATCCGGAAGCTGTTCCAACTGATACAACAACATAACCTGGTTGGTTTGCACCGGCCCGCCGGCATAGAGCACGTGACGCTGGCCTTCCAGGATAGGCACCTGAGGAAGAGCCTCGGAAATGGACATGGCGGTCGGGCGGTTCACAACGACACCAAGGGCCCCTTCGGGTCCGTGTTCACAAAGCAGCACGACGGTTTGCCGGAAATTGGGATCCTTGAGCGACGGAGCGGCGACGAGGAAGATTCCTTTGCCGAGAGGCATCATCATACGAGAGATACTACCGCGCCCCCGGGCATGGCGCAAGCGACCGAATGGAACCCGGTTTCGATAGTTCTCATAATTCGTACTGCGAAACGCGGCGGTCGCGAAGCAGATCGTTGTAGGCGTTCAGACTTTTGTCGCGGGCCTCCGCCGGATTGATATCGATGATACACAGGTCTGCTTGATCCGCGGACGCTCGATAGAGGATTTTGCCGCCCGGCGTGACGATTTCGCTGCTTCCGATGTAGGTCAGCCGGTCTTTTCCTCCCCGTGCCTCGCTGCCGATACGATTACACGTCACGCTGAACACGCGGTTCTCCAGGCAGCGGACCGGCATTGAATCAGGACAGTTCGGCAGGACGAGGTTCGAAGGATGGCAGAGGATCTCGGCTCCTTTGAGCACGAGGGTTCGCGCGGCCTCCGGGTAGTACCAGTCGAAACAGATCATCACGCCGATTTTGGCCGATCCGATATCCCACACGCGGAAGCCGCTGTCGCCCGGCTGGAAAAACAGGGTTTCTTCGAAGAACAGATGCGTCTTGCGATAGCAGCCGAGATATCCGGTCGGCCCGACAATCACCGCCGAATTGTAGCAGACATCGCCCGACCGCTCCGGCAGGCCTGCGACCAGATGCATCCGGCGCTGCGCCGCCAACTCGATCAACCGCCTGGTGGTCGGGCCGTCAGGGACCGGCTCTGAAAGTCGCCGGACTTCCTCCTTGGACACGAACTGATAACCGGAGGCGAAGAGTTCCGGCAGCACGATGAGGTCCGCGTCCACCCCTTTGAGCGTGGCGGCGACCGTATCCAGGTTGCGCTTCACATCGCCGAAGGCAGGATCGTATTGATAAAATCCGACGCGCATCGCCGCTCAATACAACAACGGGCGGGGAGATTCCCCGCCCGCCGCGTTTTTCCGCCTTGGGATTACTTCACTTCTGAAAGATGCGTGATCGCGCCTTCGGCGTGCTGCGTGGCGACATCCGCGTGTCCAGCCTTGCCGTGCTCGATCGCCTCTTTGAGATGCTTCACCCCTTCGTCCAAGTGCGGGTTCTTCCCATCTTTCTGCGCAGCCTCGGCATGCTTCAGCGCGCCCTCGGCGTGCTTCACCAACGCGTCGGCATGCCCTTGCTTGCCGTGGCTTGCCGCTTCTTTGGCGTGCTCGACGGCTTCGCTGACATGCTTGCTGTCCGCCGCGGCGATGCCGCTGAAGATCGGCGCGCCGACCAGCAGTGCCACGGCCCCGACCACGAATGCTCCACGCATCGTCTTCTTCATGGTTTCCTCCTGTGTGAATGGGAAGATGGAATGACCGAATGAATCGGGTCCTTTACGACCGTGAATTCACCTTACACAGCCGTTCTGTGCGAGTCAAGAAGGTCGGGCGGACTGATCAAATCCCAAAATTTTCTGCAAGCCTTGGAAATCCTTCTCCACCGGGCAACTGAAATCGCGGCTCCATTCCCACCAGGAGCCGGGATAGTTCCTCAACTTTTTGAAGCCGGCCAATTTCAAGACGACGTACAGCCAGGCAGAGCGGACTCCGCCCGTGCAGTAGCAGACGATTTCCTGGCCGGGATCCAATCCCTTCTCGTCCAGGGAGGTCTTGATCACGTCGAGATCTTTGACGGTGGCGTCCGATTGCAGAAATCCATTCCAGCCGATATGGATGGCGGACGGGATATGACCGGGCCTGGGGATACCCGAAATTTCTTTCCCGAGATACTCCTCAAGGCTGCGGGCATCGACGATGGCGGTTTCCGGGTGAGGGCGTTTGACGATTTGCTTCAATTGCTCCTTGGTGATGATCACATCGGGCACGGGATTCGCCTTAAATGCCCCCGGCTTCGGAGCAGTTGTCCCGTGCTCATAAGGACGTCGCTCCTGCACCCATTTCACCCAACCGCCGTCGAGGATCCTGATGTTCTTGTGGCCGAGGTATTCCAGCATCCAAAACATTCGTCCCTCATCGCCCCAGTTGTCGAATGGGTTGGAGTAGATCACAATGTCGCTGTCGTTATTGATACCCAATGAGCGGAGCTTCTCTTCGATCCGCCCCAGGTCCGGATTGAGCAACCCCTTTGGAATGGCGCTCGGATCGCTGTAGTCGTGCCATGTGGAGCTCACGGCGCCCGGAATGTGCCCCCCGAACTCGTACGCCGTACGCCCGCGGACGTCAATGATGACGAGTCCGGGGCGCCCCAGGTTCTGCTGCAAGCTTTCGGTATCGATCAGCAACGGATAATTCATAGTCCCCTCGTCCAACGGAGCCGTCGGCATTCTGACTCGGCCGGCAGCTCACCGGTCATGCGATTTATCCCACTCTGCCGTTCAGCTTTGCGCCTGACACGATTCTCCTTCATGCCGCCTGCCGATTGCGCTCTGGTCCTGTTCCGCTTTCAACGCCGCCTGAAGATTTTCGGACAATGGAAACTCCCGGTCGTAGATCACGAAGCGGTATGGGTCGTCTCCGGTCAAGCCGTATTTGGTCCGCAACATCTCGTGTTGTCCGTCGGTCAAGATATGGTACTGGACCCTTGTCCTCAGAATCAGACCCTGCGGTTGGGACGGCAGGCGATACCGAAACTGGTACTCGCGGCTGGCCAACGGCAACAGCCGGTTATCGTACAACTCCACGATCGCCGGTTGCCACAAAATCCAGCGCCCCATGGTATGGCGGTCCTGAGCCAGGATTTGGCGGGCACGATCCTCTACCTGGAATTCCACCGTAAAGTGCCGATCCGGATCCCCCGTCGGGATCTTATGGCCCGCCCCCGCATTGATCAAGGTCAGCGTGAGCGTCACTTCTTCACCCGGCCTTGGCGAGGTTGGTTCGGCGCTGACTTGGATCGCCACTGCGCGCTTGATCATGTCCGGGTCATGGCCACCCCGCCACAAGTGCCGGCGACCACGGCGGATTGGCCCGCCTTCAGCAGCCGGCCGGTCCACCTCCGGCATGTGACAACTCTGGCAAATGAATCCGCGCTCCTGCATGAAAAACTTTCCCTCGTACTCCGCATAGGTCCCGCATGGCCCGACGTTATAGAATTGGGCGGGGCCCGAGACCACGTTGTGACATCGGTAGCAAAGCTGCGCGGTACGGAAGGTAGGATCGAACTTCGTAGGATGCGGCGCCGCGCTATCTTCGAACGGCCCCAGGATCACTCCGTCGCGCACGTGGCAGGCGGCGCAGGTGACCGATTCTCTTTGATACTCCGGATCGTAACGGGGATTCGGCTCGATCACCGCCTTTTCCACGCGCCCGCGCGGAATCGCGTAGGTCAATGTCGGCTGTTGATTCTCCAGAGGACTGTGGCAATTCAAGCACACCCAAATATTCTTGTCCTTCTTCCAGTAGGCCTGAAAGAACGGGTCGTCATAGGCCTTCGCATGAATGCTAGTTTTCCACTCGTCGTAGATGTCCCGATGGCACGACCCGCATGACTCCGCTTTCAGATCCGCAATCCCCTCCGGCACCTCCTGATACGGGATAGCTTTGGCATAATCGGCTCGCAGTCCGAAGATAACGACCGGTTTGACTTCGGTATAGTACAAGTAGACGAGGCCGGCAACAATCGCCAAGGTGACGGCGATGATAGGTAATCTTCTCATACCGGGCGTTCGAAACACTCTTGGCCGACAAGGGAACAAACGGACAGGCTGTGTCAGCCTGTGCCGTCAGCGTCTACGTCTATTTCCCACCCATGTTCATGCGGCCAGCAGCGTGCGGATGTGGCGGTCAACCGAGGCTGCCAGTGCCGTCAAGTTATAGCCGCCCTCGAGGCAGGACAGAATCCGGTTGCGTGCATGACGCTTCGCGATCCGGGCGACGATCGCGGTCAGATCGGCGTAACCGGCCTCAGTCAATCCCATGCTCGCCAATGGATCATCCCGGTGGGCGTCAAACCCGGCGGACACGACGACAAATTCCGGCTTGAACTCATCCGCCGCCGGGACGAGTGATTTCTCGAAGATCCCTCGATACTCGTCGTCCCCCTCGCCCGGCTCCATCGGCACGTTGATGGTAAAGCCTTCCCCAGCCCCGGTCCCCCCCTCCGTAGCGCGGCCCGTACCAGGATAGTGCGGATACTGATGAGTGCTGAAGAATAGGACGGAGGGATCTGCCTCAAAGCTGTGTTGCGTCCCATTGCCGTGATGCACGTCCCAGTCGACGATTAAGACTCGCCGAAGGGCGTGCCGCTTCTGCACATAGCGGGCGGCAATCGCCACGTTGTTGAAGAGACAGAAGCCCATCGCGCGGTTCGTCTCGGCGTGATGCCCCGGCGGCCTGACGGCACAGAAGACGTGCTCCACCGTGCCGCTCATGATGGCGTCTACCCCGGCCAACGCGCCCCCGGCCGCCAGATAGGCCGCGGTCAGCGAACCAGGCGACATTGACGTGTCAGGATCCAGCGAGACGCGTCCCTCCCGAGGAACCTGGCGACTCAGCGAAGCCACGTACCCCGCGCTGTGGATCTGTGTAACCCATTCTTCCTCAGCTTGTCTGGGTTCAATCCTGGTCACAAGGGCCGCCGTGCCGGTTTGTTCCAAGCGACGCATGATCGCGCGCAACCGATTCGGCGACTCGGGATGCCCCGGCCCCATGTCATGCTCCAGGTACCGTGGATCGTAGACCAGACCGGTTCGCCCCATTGCGATTTCCCCTGCCCATGAAAACCAGTTCGAGCCAACTAGACACGGCAAGCGACGCGACGCAATCGCCAACAAGTCGCAGTCAGATTAGCATGCAGGAAAGAGCATAGACAATCGGCTGAAACGCATGCTACGGTCGCTCGAGCGCTTATTGGAAGGGACCCGTATGCCAAACCCTCGCATCGAACCGTTGAAGAAAGTTCTCGCGATCGACCCGAACGACGACGTGGCTTGGTTCGGATTGGGGAAAGCCTATATGGAAGATGGGAACTTCGACGAGGCCGCCACGGCGCTGCGGCAGTGTGTCACCGTGAAACCGGCCTATTCGGCCGCGTACCTGGCGCTCGCCCAGTCCTTACAAAAACTCGGGCGGATCGACGAATGCAGAGCGGTCTGCCACACCGGCATCGAGATCTCCACTAAGAACGGCGACGCAATGGTCACAAAGAACCTCGAACTCCTCCGGAACACGCTCACCTGACCTCGCTACTTCGGCTCGTGTTGGTCACAATCAATTCTGGACCCTGGCAACCGGCGAGCCGTTCACAGTAATCCCCGCAACATATCTTGTTGGCCTTGGGTCATCGGGCTCCCTGCCGCAGGATTGTAGACGAGCAGCCGGACGCGCGGGTAAGCCTGCTGGTGCTTCGTCCGCTCGACAAGCGCGACGTTCGCCAACCTCACGGCAGCCGGCGCGGGCAAGGGTTCGACATCCCAGAGGGTAATCAATACGGCACTCAGGTGCCGGAGTTTCGGAAGAAGCAGGGACACCATCCCGGCCAGACGTTTGAGATCGAGTCGGATCTGTTCCCGTCCGGCGCTGCCGGCGGGCTGCAAATCGGCCCGTGGAATCGAAACCGCGAGCACCACGGGATCGCAATAGTCTCCGAGTTGCTTGGCTTTTTGCTCGATGCGCGCCAGAATTCGGTGTATCAGGATCACGCCTCGATCCTCTTCATCGCCGTGGTTCTCGTCCCGCGTGATTCCTCGCAGCGGGAACCGGCGGCGGTCCGTCGATCCCACCATGGCGGTGACTTCGGCAAAAAAACGGTCGCTTCCGGCCCGGCATTCGAGATCGGCGGTTCTGGCCTGCGATTCGGGGAGAAACTGTACGCGGGCTCCGGCGCGAATCAACAAGGTAGCCAACTCCAGCTCAGCCAAGGCCGACTCTTGCGTGCCAGGATCCACACTGCCCAACCGGTCGATCAGCCGGCCCAGCCGGATCTGGCTGGATCCATCGGCGCACAGTTGATTCAACCGGTGCCATCGGGCCTCGATGTCCTTCGGAACTTGAGGCCAGGACTTCCGTCTCCGACGAGTCCCGGCTGTGCCTCGGCGGAGCAACATTCGCCTGTCCCGTGCGGTTCGAAATCGCGGCATCCTTCACCCCCGCTCGCTCTCGTCGTTTTCTGGGAGCCCGAGCCACGCGGGATGGCTCCTGGCGAGCGTTGCGTACACATCGTCCAGCCACCGCCCCGCGCAGCCTAGGACCTCGCGCACCAGCGGCTCCGGCTGTCCAGTCCGCTTCATCGTCCATTGGCAGACGTACTCGAGCAACGCGCCGCGGTCGAAGGCTTTGGTAGATTGCGTCGCGAGAGCGGTCATCTCCGCTAGGCCGGTTTTCAGAATCTCTTCGACCGTGTCGCGGCCATAGGACGTGCTGGCAGTGACGTACTGCACGGCCCGCTGGATCTCCTGTTCGGTCATGCCTTCCCCTTCGGCCCATCGATTGTAACACCCTCCACATTCCAGTCAACGCGCTCAACTCGCCACATTTCACCATGGCGCACCGACCAAGGAATGATATGATCAACACCAATTCGGAGGGACGCCAATGACCATGACTGCACGTGCCAGGACCGGCTCCATTCCCGATCGTTGGAATCTGTCGGACTTGGTCGAGAACCCGGTTCAGCATATCGAGGCGCTGCTCGCTGAAATCGAGGCGACCGTGACACAGGTTGAACAGGCCCGGGCCGACTTGAGCCCGACGATGCCGAGCGACCGATTCCGGCAGCTGCTGAAACTCACCGAAGACATCGCTGCGGCTTCGTCTCGGCTGAGCGCCTACGCCTATCTCTGGTTTTCCGAGGATACCAAACACCTCGATGCACGCTCGTTCAAGACGAAGGTGGAAGAGCGTCTGACCTCGCTCAACAACCGTCTGCTGTTTTGGGAACTGTGGTGGCAGAGCGTCGATGAAGCAAACGCCGCGCGGCTGTTGGCCGACTCGGGCGATCTGCGTTATCACTTGGAGACGATCCGCCGGTTCAAACCCTATACGCTCACCGAACCGGAGGAAAAAATCATCAACCTCAAGAACATCACGGGCCGCAGCGCCGTCCACCAGCTCTATGACGTCGTCACGAACGGGTTCACCTTTACCCTGACGGTCAAGGGCAGGCGCCGACAGATGACCCGCGAAGAGTTGATGGCGTACTTACGGAGTCCGCGCGGGCGCATCCGGGAGGCGGCCTACCGCGAGCTCTACCGGGTTTATACGGCGCAGCATGATTTGCTCGGTGAGATTTACAAGACCCTGGTCAATGATTGGAAAACGGAGAATCTTCAACTGCGGAAGTTCAGCTCCCCCATCGCGTCGCGCAATCTAGGAAACGACATTCCCGACGAAGCGGTGCATACTCTGCTGACGGTCTGCGCCCACAATGCGGAAATCTTCCAAGAATATTTTCGGTTGAAGGCGCGTATCTGCCGGATCAAACCCATGACCCGGTACCACATCTATGCACCGCACCGGACAGAGGCCAAGCGGTTTCGCTACCAGGACGCTGTCCGCATGGTGCTGGAAGCCTATCGCGGGTTTTCGCCGCGGATGGCCGATCTCGCCGAACGGGTATTTCGTAACCGCCACATCGACGCGCCAACCAGGCCGGGAAAGATCGGCGGCGCCTATTGCTACAGCGTGGTGCCGGGATTGACTCCCTATGTGCTGCTCAATTACACCGGCGAAGCCCGCGACGTCGCCACCATGGCGCATGAGCTCGGGCACGCCGTGCACGGCATGCTCGCGGAGCGGCATTCGGTCTTCACCTTTCACTCCACGCTGCCGCTGGCCGAAACGGCGTCGGTCTTCGGTGAGCGCATCCTCTCGGACGCCCTCATGAAGCAAGAGCGCAATGCGAAGGTCAGACAGGGCTTGTTGCTGGCGCAACTGGACGACATCTACGCGACAGTGCTGCGGCAAGCCTATTTCGTGCGCTTCGAGATTGCCGCGCAAGCCATGGTTGCCCAGGGGGCGACGACAAACGATCTCGCCGACACGTATCTGTCGGAGCTGCGGCAGCAATTCGGGAGATCCGTGAAGATCCCGGCGGAGTTCCGCTGGGAGTGGCTCACCATCCCTCATATCTTTGCCAGTCCGTTTTATTGCTACGCATACAGCTTCGGCAATCTCTTGGTCCTTGCGCTCTACGGCATGTACCGAGAGCAAGGAGCTTCGTTCGTGCCCAAATACCTTGATCTGCTGGCCGCCGGCGGGTCGCAATCGCCTCACCAAGTCCTGTCTGAGCTCGGTGTGGACATGAAGGATGAAACGTTCTGGCAATCGGGCTTCAACACGATCGGCGAGATGGTGGCGCAATTGGAGCAAACGCTGTGATGCCGATCATGCCGTAACTGATCGATTTATTATAACAATTAGACCGCCAACAGCCGACTTGACACAGTTCTCCAGGTCGGCGTATATTTGGCTTGTTGAAAACGCTTCTCATAATCGTTTCTAGGGAATCGGCGGACTGATCGTTCAAGGAGTGCAGGCCATGTACGTCTGTCTCTGCAAAGGCATCACCGAGTCCGAGGTTCGGAAAGCAGGCCGTGCCGGCATCGTGACGCCGTGCCAGTTGAAGTCACGCTTCGGGCTGAAACAGAATGGTTGCTGCGGTCGATGCGCGAAGAACATCCATGAGTTCGTCGATCTGGCGAAAAGCGAAAGCACTGTCGCTTGTCCCGGCTCCGTCCGATCCTAGTTTGAGGTTCCCCAGCGGTTGCGCCGTCTTCCCCCGTCCGACTCACAAGGATTCGCCGTCTGCCTGTCACGAAGCTCGGCAAACGAGTCTTCCCGCTTCATGCTCTAGACTGAACTACTATCTGGAAGAGGAAAGCTTCAGGAGGGACGCGACCTCCGCGACTCGTCTGCCGAGTGCGTTGGCATCGGCCAATTCCTTGTGGTCGATGCCTGGACTGTCGCCTTCCGTCGTGGCCGAGGCGCCGAACGCGCCGCCCCCGCCCACGACGATCATCTGATTGCCGAGCATCGCGGCCAAGATCGTCAGCATCGTGATCTCCTTGCCGCTCGATACCTGTCCGCCAGTCGCAAAGGCAGCGCCCACCTTGTTTCTCATCTTGAATTCAGGGAAGACGCCGAACTTGAACTGCCAGTTGTCGAAGAAGGTTTTAACCTCGCCCGACATGTTGGACCAATAGACGGGCGACCCCACGATCAGCGCATCGGAAGTGAACAAATCGTCGGCCGTGACTTGGCCGACTCTTTTCAGGAGGACCTCCGTCCCCGGGACGGCCTTCGCTCCCTCCGCCACCGCCTCCGCCAGCCGTTGGGTATTACCGGTCATCGAATGGTACGCCACGAGCACTTTGAGCGCCGGCATCGGCTCCCCGGGCTCGGCCAGGCCGGCGGAAGTGCACACCGCAGCAATGAGACAGAAAATCGTCAGGCGAGTACGAGGGCGTAAAGAATCGGAATTCGACCGGAGACGCCGGGTTACGTGGAGAATCGACATAGAAAAGGGACACTTAATGCCTGATGGTTTCCTCGTCGATATGTTCCTCCACCGAGACTTCCGTCAGCGTGCCGCGGTAATCGCACTTATGGCAACGAATCCGCCACTCTTCCAGCCATTTCTCCTGGACATACGACTGCCGGCACTTCGGACAGACAAAGACCCCTTTTTTGTAAAGCACACGCCGTTTTTCTTTCATCATGGCCTCCTGATTCTCGTGGAGGATGGCACAGCGTGACAAAGAATTTCAAGGCAACACGCGGTGAATCCGATCGCCGCGTGTTCCTTGACTGCGGCCTCCACGATCGCTAGGATGCGCCTGTGCGTGGCCTGATTGCCCTTCTCTTGCTTTTACTTTTCTTCACTGGAATTCACTCGGCACACCCGGCTGCCGTGCGCGCATCCGCGGACGAGCCGCTGATCACCGTCCAGACTCCGGCCGGCGTGCCGATTCAGGCCGAGGTGGCGGATACCCCACAAAAACGTGCGAAGGGCTTGATGTTCAGGGAGAATCTAGGCCAGCACCGCGGCATGCTCTTCATTTTCAATGAGCCCCAGGCCTGGACCTTCTGGATGAAAAACACCAGGATTCCGCTCGATATCATTTGGATGGATAACAAGAAGCGGATTGTCCACATAGAGCAAAACGTGCCAGGTTGCCAGAGAACCGATGAGAGCTGTCCTCAGTATCGTCCGAACGAGAACGCGATGTACGTGCTCGAAATCGCCGCGGGCACTGCGGACGGGTATAAACTCCGCCGCGGGGCGAAGCTGCACTTTACCTTACCGTAGCCGTTTCATCCTTTACGGTCTCCCCATAGGTACGCCTGAATGCGGTCGATCAGCGACTCATGCTGTTTCGAGACGGCCGTGGCCGCGCTTTCACGGGTGAGCTGTTCACGCGCCGTCGCAGTCTCGGTTTGCCGCTTCGCGACCACCCCGCTGATCAATTCCAGCAACTTGCCGTCTTCTTCCAACAAGCGGGCCAGCGCGTCTTTGCCGACCGCCAGCACGCGAAGAATTGTCTTGGCGATCACCGTGGCCGTTCTCGGAGCGCCCGTCAGAAGCGACATTTCCCCGAAGAACTGGCCCGGCTCGAGGGTCGCCACCGTCGAGGCGAGCGCGTCCTGCCGAATGCGGACTTCGGCGGTCCCGTTGAGAATCACGAACAGTTCCTCGCCCGCCTCACCCTGGCGGACCACCGGCTCACCCGGCAAATACTCCCGGAGTGACCCGCCGCTTGCCAAATCCTCCAGTTGGGCCTGAGTCAGCACCGAAAAAAGATCGACGGCACCAAGGCGCGCGGCGAGTTGCTGGAGCGTCGTTCCCTCAGCCGGAACGGGAGCACCGGTCACGGTGTGCACGACCCGCTGCGGCAATGGGATCTCGATCTTGCTTCGCAACAACGCGTTCCACACGTAGGCCCGTACAACGCTTTCGATGGCCGGGCGCCGGCCATAGTCTGCGATTGAAAACCTCAATCGATAGAGAACACCCGATTCATTGAACGAGACGACGTAGGCGGTCGGCGCAGGATCCCCCAAGACCCCCTCCACAGAGGCCCCGGACTGTTCCAAAACCGCGCACACTTGAAGAGGCGGCGTGCGATAGTGCGTTTCCACGTCGATGGCGCAGACGTGGACTCTGGTAGGCCGGCTGTAGTTCACCAGCCCCGCCTGGATGACGCTGTCGTTCGGAAGAATTACTAGGTCTTGCTCCCTGGTGAGCAGGGTCACGTGCTGCATGGCAATATCCGTGACCACCCCCTCGTGGTTCAGCGTGGCCACCCAATCCCCGGTCTTGAGCATCTTCCCGAGTCGCAGGCCGGCGAAAAACCTGGCCAGAGTGTCCTTCAAAGCCACGCCGATCACCGCGGTCGCAACCGTTGGGACCGCCACGAGGGCCACGACATTGATGTTCATCGCGACGCGAAGCACGATCAACCCAGCGACGGCCAATCCGACATAGATCAACAGCGTGCGCACCACGTCCGGAATGTCACGGCCCTTGTGCTCGATGAGGTACTCGCCGATATACAAAAAATCGACGACCGTGAGCGCAAACCAGGCGGCGGCGAGATACGCGGCGACGGTGCTCCAGGACAGGATGACGGGAGGGACGGCTCCGAGGAATCCGCCGGCTAGGGCCAGGCGCAGGCTCGAGAGAATAAGCGTCCCGGCCGCGGCGGTTTCCATCGAGCCCGGCACGGGGCGCTGGCGGCGACGAGCCAGATAGGCGACCCCCGACATGATTGCTGCGAGGGCCGACGCGATGAGCAGGATGGACCCGACCAGGATACCGAGACTCATGCGAACCAGACGGATGGCATGATTCGGTGCAGGGCGCGGAGGCCCGGCCGGCGCTTCAGCGCTCTTGCCATGCCCGTATTCGGCGCGTGGTGATGACGCCGTCCACCCGTTCGATGGTCTTCAGGACACGGGCCAGGTGCGCGGTATCGGATATTTCCACGACGAAATCGAGCACCGCTTTGCGATCTTCTCTCGTTGCGATTTCGGCGCGGCTGATGTTCGCGTGGCATTCCGCGATGGCGGAGGACACGTTCGCCAAAACACCGGTTTTGTCCACCGCAATGACCGACACTTTGACCGCGTGCGTGCCGGGGGTCGTCGCATCCCATTCCACTTCGACCAACCGGTCGCGGTCATAATCCAGCGCTTCCAGGTTTGGGCAATCGACCGCGTGGATCGTCAAACCGCGTCCGCGGGTGATGTACCCCAATATCCTGTCGCCCGGCACCGGATTGCAGCAGCGGGACAGCTGCATGAGAAGATCCCTGGCGCCTTTCACCTTGACGCCCTTGTCGTCCGTCCTCCCTCCGGGCGCTTTCGCCGGAGCGACCGACTGGGTCGCCGGCTCCGTCGCCGCAGCCGCGGTCAGCTTGCCGAGGACCTGCGACGTCGCGAGATTGCCGTATCCCACCGCCGCGGCCAATTCATCGGTCGATTCAAACCCGGACTGACGCGCCACTTCCAATAATTGCTCCGACTTGATCATTTGCGACGGAGCAAGCCCATGTCGTCGGAATTCCGATTCCAGCAGACGCCGGCCGATTTCGATGCTCCGCTTTTGCTCTTCGGCCTTGATCCAATGCTTGATCTTGGTCTTGGCGCGAGACGTACGGACGAATTTCAGCCAATCTTTATGCGGCGTCTGATTGGGCGACGTCAGGATTTCCACCGTGTCGCCGCTGGCCAGTTGATGCTTGAGCGGCACGATTTTCCCGTTGACCTTGGCACCGACGCAGTGGTCCCCGATTTCCGTATGGATGGCATAGGCGAAGTCGACCGGCGTCGATCCCCGCGGCAACTCTTTCACCATGCCTTTAGGCGTAAAGGCGTAGACGACGTCGTGGAACAAATCCAGCTTCACCGAGTCCATGAACTGCCGGTTGTCCGGCAGATCCTGGTGCCATTCCACGAACTGGCGAAGCCAGCCGAATTCTTTGCTGTCCCGCTCGGCGAGCCGTCCCTGCTCCTTGTATTTCCAGTGCGCGGCGATCCCGTATTCCGCCACCCGGTGCATGTCTTCGGTTCTGATTTGAAACTCCACGTGCTCGCCCTTTGGACCGACGACGGTGGTATGCAGCGACTGATACAGGTTGGATTTCGGAATAGCGATGTAATCTTTGAACCGGCCGGGCAGCGGTCGCCAGAGCGAGTGGATGACCCCGAGCAGCGCGTAACAGTTCATCTTCGTGTCGGTGATGATCCGCAACGCCGTCAGGTCATACACCTCTTCGAAGGAAATCGACTGCTTGTTCATCTTCTGGTAGATCCCGAACAGATGTTTCGGCCTGCCGTAGACTTGCCCGGGCAAGCCCGCCTCGGCCATCGCTTTCTCGACCAACTGAGTGACTTCCTGGATGTACTGCTGGCGATCTTCGTCCCGCTTGGCCACGCGCATCCGCAAGGTTTCGTACACGTCCGGTTTCAGATGTTTCAGGCACAGGTCCTCGAGCTCGTTCTTGATCCATCCGATTCCCAGGCGATTCGCCAGCGGAGCGTATATCTCCAGGGTTTCCTGGGCGATCTCTTGGCGCTTCGGCTCGCTGAGGTATTCGAGGGTGCGCATGTTGTGCAGACGATCCGCGAGCTTGATGAGGACGACCCGGATGTCGTCCGCCATCGACAGCACCATCTTGCGGAAGTTCTCCGCCTGTTTCTCTTCATAGTTCCGGAATGTGATTTTCCCGATTTTCGTGACGCCGTCCACGAGATGCGCTGCGTCTTTTCCGAATTCCCGTTCCAGTTCGTCATTCGTGGCGAGCGTATCTTCAAGGGTATCATGCAGTAACCCGGCAACGATGGCCGTCACGTCGGTCTTCAAGGAGGTCAGGATTCCAGCCACCGCGATCGGATGCTGGAGATAGGGCTCTCCAGAGCGGCGTACTTGGCCCTCGTGCGCCTTGGCCGAGAACTCGTAGGCTTTGCGCACGAGACCCACGTCCGCGTCGGGGTGATAACCCCGTACGCGGTTCAGCAACTCTTCAATATCCGTGATTGTTTCGTACACCATCTCGTGTTCAGTCGGCGGCGCTCGGCCGCACATCTCGGATCCGCAACTGGATCCGGTCATATCCGTTCCAGTGATTCAACTCCGGAACAAATGCCAGGTCCACGGGCTGGTGCATCGCGATGCCCCGCGCCCCGAGCGATTTCATGCCGAAGCCGATGCCGTCGAACGGCAGGGACCGCCCCTGACGCACGGTCATCTTTAAATGTTTCTCGCCGACGACCCGAGCCTCCATAATTTGAAGGCTCCTTACCGCCAACGTGGGCTCGGGATTGCCCGCGCCGAAGGGGTGAAGGGAGCCGATTTCCTGGATCAACCCTAATGTCACCTCATCCAGCCGCACTTCCGTGTCCACATGCAGAACCGGCATGCCACGGCCTTCGTCGGTCCAGGCACCGGCCAGAGCTTGGAACCGCTCTATAAACGCCGGCAGTCGGCCTTCCTCGATCGTCAAGCCCGCTGCGCTCGGATGGCCGCCGAATGCCAACAGCAGATCCCGGCACTCCATGAGCGCTTGGTAGAGGTCAAACCCCGGCACGGTGCGGGCCGATCCTTTCCCGATCCCCCGCTCGTTGATGGCAATCACGATGGCTGGACGATGAAATCGATCCACCAAGCGGGCCGCTACGATCCCGACCACTCCCAAGTGCCATCCGCGCGAGGCCAGCACGAAGGCCGGAGGCACCGCCGCCTCATCGACCAAAACAAGCGCCTCCTGCATGATGGCCGACTCCAGTTGCTGGCGTTCCCGATTCAACTGCTCCAACTGCTCGGCAAGCGAGCGCGCTTCGCTCTCCGATTCCGTCGTGAGGAGCCGCACGCCGAGCATCGCGTCATCCAGACGGCCGGCGGCATTGATGCGGGGACCCAATTTGAAAGCCACGGTTTCCGCCGTGCACGCCTTCGTGATCCCGGCGATCTGTTTCAACGCCCGAAGCCCGCAGCGGGCTCCACGGGATATCTGCGCGAGCCCTTCCCGGACAAACCCGCGATTCTCGTCCCGCAACGGGACGACGTCGGCCACCGTCGCGAGCGCCACGAGATCCTGCATGCTATCGAGAGGGACCGGCCCCGCGCCGTACTTCACGTAATAGGCCTCCATCACCTTGAACGCCAACCCACCGGAGCACAGACCCGGAAACGGATACCGGGAATCGGGTCGATGCGGATTCAACACGGCATACGCCGGAGGCATCGCCCCGTCGCTCTGATGGTGATCCGTCACCACGACGTCCAAACCAAGCTCGTTCGCCAGCGCGATCTCCCGATGCGAGGTCGTACCGCAGTCGGACGTGACGATGAGAGACACGCCGCTCCTGTGCAGCCGACGAATGGCTTCTTCGTTCAAACCGTAACCTTCACGCAAGCGATGCGGCACGTAGGCGACGGCCTTCCCGCCCAACGAACGGAAAAGGGAGAGGTAGAGACTCGTCGCCGATACCCCGTCCACGTCATAGTCGCCGTAGAAGCACGCCAATTCGCCCCCGGTCAATGCCCGGCGAAGACGATCCACCGCCCGATCCATGTCGGGGAGGAGGAAAGGATCATGTGCGCGTGAGGACGAGAGCCAAAGGCAGGCTTCAGCCGGCGTCGTGAGCCCGCGCCCGAGGAGCAGTGATGCGGTAACCGAGGAGATGGAGAGGGCCTGCGCCATGGCAGCCCGCTCAGCCGGATCAATCTGGCGAAAGACCCAGAGCCGGGACTTCATTCGCGCCTCCCTGAGAAGGCCTGGTAATCAAGCGCTTGAGCGACAACCGGATGGTAATGGCTCCCTCCCGCTTTGTCAAACCAACGGGCGGAGCTGCGGCCTCTGCAAGGGACGGAACGGAATGAAAACGGATAAACCGGGCGGGGTGCAAGAGGGGAACGGCGCCGTCGCGACGCCTATTCCCCTCCCTTTTGCACGTAGTTCTTCACAAACTCTTCGGCGTTCTTTTCGAGCACGTCGTCGATTTCATCCACAAGCTTGTCGATATCTTCCTTGATCTTCTTCCCGGCTTCAACGACTTTCGGGTTCGGTTTGACATCTTCCTTCGCGGGCGACTCTTTCTTGGATTCCTGCCTCCGCTCTTGTTTCTCCATGAGAGCACCTCCAGGTGACGCCTCGCTGCTCCTCAGTCACCTTACTCCAGGGCCCTTTCGAGCGTCAAGCAGACCGGCAAACGTCTAACGCACAATGAGCGACACAATGAGCAACGCCACGATGTTGATGACTTTGATCATCGGATTGATCGCCGGGCCGGCGGTGTCCTTGTACGGGTCGCCCACCGTGTCTCCGGTCACCGCCGCCTTATGAGTGTCGGTTCCCTTCTGGCCCTGTTCCTCGATGTACTTCTTCGCGTTGTCCCAAGCGCCGCCACCGCTGGTCATTGAAATGGCGACGAAGAGGCCGGTAACGATGCTGCCCACGAGCACCCCGCCGAGTGCCTGCGGGCCCAGGATGAACCCCACCAGAATGGGGGCAGCGACGGGAATCAAACCAGGTAGCATCATCTTTTTGATGGCCGCCTGAGTCACGATGTCCACGCAAGTCCCATACTCGGGCTTGCCGGTTCCTTCCATGATGCCCTTGATCGTCCGGAATTGTCTGCGCACCTCTTCGACCACGAGCCCGGCCGCCTCTCCAACGGCTTTCATGCAGAGCGCCCCGAAGATAAACGGCAGCATACCCCCTAGAAACAAACCGACGAGCACGCTAGGATCGGAAAGGTCGAACGCCGACGCGGACTGGCTATGCGCGGAAACCTCGCGCGCATATTCCGCAAACAGCACGACCGCGGCCAGCCCGGCGGAACCGATCGCGTACCCCTTTGTCACGGCTTTGGTCGTATTACCGACGGCGTCCAACGGATCGGTGATATCGCGGACTTCTTTACCCAGATGCGCCATCTCCGCGATGCCACCTGCATTATCAGTGATCGGGCCGAACGCATCGATGGCCACGACGATCCCCGCCATCGACAACATCGACACAGCCGCGACCGCCACCCCAAACAACCCCGCCATCCAGAAGCTGATGAGGATAGACGCTCCGATGACGACGACGGGCCAAGCTGTGGCCTGCATCCCGACCGCTAATCCGGCGATAATGTTGGTCGCATGCCCCGTCTCACTGGCTTTGGCGATGGCTTTCACAGGCGCAAAATTCTTCGACGTGTAGTAATCCGTGATAAAAACCATGGCTAGCGTCACAAGCAGTCCAACCAGGGCGGCGAAGTAGTAATTCGTCCCGCTGATACCGCCGACTCCGTCCATGATCTTCATCGTAACCGGATAGAACGCGACCGCTGCGATCCCGCCCGCGACGAAGAGGCCCTTATACAGCGCGGACATAATCTCGCCGCCCTGCCCCACCTTCACGAACAAAATCCCAATAATGGTGGCGAAGATCGTCATGGCGCCCAGCGCCAGGGGATACAGGATCGGGGCGCTCTGACCCTGAAAGAGCGTGAACGCGAGCACCATGGCCGCTACCGTCGTGACCGCGTATGTCTCAAACAGGTCCGCCGCCATCCCCGCGCAATCCCCGACATTGTCTCCCACGTTGTCCGCAATCACGGCCGGATTGCGAGGGTCGTCTTCTGGTATTCCGGCCTCGACCTTGCCGACAAGGTCGGCTCCGACATCGGCGGCTTTCGTATAGATTCCCCCCCCCACCCGAGCGAATACGGAAATCAGGCTCCCGCCAAACCCTAGACTCAAGAGCGCATGAATGGCCTTGTCCTGCCCGGCCAGCATAGAGGCCACCGTATAAAATCCGGTTACCGCAAGCAGGCCTAAGCCGATGAGCAGCAATCCAGTAACGGCACCGCCTCGAAACGCTACCGTCAGCGCCGCATTCATCCCTTCATGCGCCGCCTGCGCGGTCCGTACGTTAGCCCGTACGGCGATGATCATCCCGACATAGCCGGCCAGGGCCGAAGCTCCTGCGCCGACCAAGAATCCGACCGCCGTCAGTAGCCCAAACTTGTCCGAGGCGGCTCCGCCGGCCCATAGCAGCACGAACAGCCCGGTTGCCACCATCCCCACCGTCTTGTACTGACGGTTCATGTAGGCACCGGCACCTTCCTGGATGGCCCTGGAGATTTCCTGCATCTTGGCATTACCGGCGTTGAGCTTGAACACCCACAGAGCCAGGTAAAGTCCGTAGCCTATCCCCGCCGCAGCGGCAATGAGGGCAAAGGTCACAATAGCTGAGTCGCTCACTTCAATCTCCTCCTCTAGTTGGGGGCTTCTTATGTCGCACGGCTCCCCTATGACAGTAACGCATCAAACCGTCCCTAGGTCAGAAGGGGAGCACGCGGGTGTGTGCCGGCGACCGGTGAAACTATTCTAACTCCATGAAAAGTCGGGCCATTCTATACAGATGATTGACGGGGATCAAGTAGAAAGGAGTGGGGCATTCGCGTACGGGTTATGTGCGTCGTTCATCTGCCAAACGAGGTACGCCGCTGCTATTCCTTTGTTTGCGGGGAGGAAAGCACTTTGCTATAGTGCGCGCTGGAGGGTTCGGATGGGAGTGGAGCCGGACTATATTCTGGTGGACGGACAACAGTTCAGCAAAGCAAAGCTGTCGCTGGATAATCACGTGTACAAGAATTGCTCGATCGATGACTGCGACATTTACTACAGCGGCGGGCAGTACGAACTGATCGATACGCACATCACGAATTCGCGGCTTATCCTGAATCATCCGGCCAAAGGGATCTATTCCGGCCTCCAGATATTCAAGATGAAATCCCCCAGTTCCCGCGTCTTGGCCGACTAATCCTCCGCCGATCTTCGTTCCTCAGTGCTTGTTCATGACCAATATCCGCACCTCTGCGCCCGCACGCAACCCGCTTTCGACCGCTCCATTCATGTAGCCTTGCCACTTAAGGCTCGTATGTTCCCCGGCAAATACGATGCGCCCGTGGGGATGTCCGAGCCAACCCCGCCACAGCGGATCATACTCAGGATCGAAGTAGGCGTACCCCCCGCAGCACCACGGGTCGTGCTCCCAAGCCACCGTCCGGCTATGGAGCAACGCCGTATCCTCGGGTCCCAGCCACTCCAGAGCCCGAACCAATCCTCTTGCGCCCTGCCGGCCTAGTATCCGCTGGGTATCCCTGCTGGCGGACCCCCCCGCCATCAAAGTCAGGATGCCGGTACTTCCTTGTTGCTCTTCGTTGCCTTCCCATATCGCGCCGACGGGCGAATCCGTGCCGAAGGCTCTGGGTCTGCCATTGCGGCGCCAGAACCGCCTTTCGAACTGAAGCAACGACTTGGTCACTGCTCCATAGCGCAGCCTCGCGATAGCCTGGCTTTGTGCCCCGGGCAATGGCGGGCTGAAGCGCACCTTCCGCAATAGTGTCGCCGGAATAGCCACGATGACATAGTCCGCTCGGATCTCTTGCTCGTCTCCGTTCGCCGATTCGACCCGCACACGTACCGACCGACGATCCTGCCGGAGCGCCAGGACGGTCGTGCGCAGGTGCACCGTGTTTCCGACGCGCGCGGTCAGAGCCAAAGCCAGGCGATCGTTGCCTCCCGCAATGCGAAACATGCGTTGTCGCCCGGGCATGCCGGAGGCAAATTGTTCCACCAACACAAGCAGGGACAGATCTTCCGGATCAGCCAAAAAGAATCCTCGCAGCCCCCGTACCACGGATGTGAGGTCCGCGTCAGCTTTGACCCGGCGCAGCCACTGTCCGACCGATATGCGAGCGAGTGATCGTGCCACGCCGGAATCCCATCGTTCCTCGCTCAAGCGGAAAGCCCGTGCCAAGGGTTCAATCGTCGCCGCGATGCCGCTCCAGGCCTTGGAACTGATCGGCCCCTCCGCCCTCCCCCGGCGGCGCTGTCTAATGAAACCAAATCCGCGGCGGAGGATCGGACATAATTCAAGCCGTGACTCGTCTATAAGCCGACGGATTTCCAGTTGATCTTCGTCGATGAAGTCGCCACCCGCTTCCCCGTGCTGATCCTGCGCAAAGCCGTCCCGTATTGTAAGGACACGGCCTCCGACACGGTCTCGTGCTTCCAGGACGAGAACCTTGGCGCCGGATTCCTTCACATCAACGGCGGCAGCAAGGCCGGCCAGACCGGCGCCTACGACGACCACCGTCTGTCCGCGCAGCGGTCCATTCATGCCATCAGCTTACAGCGGGAGTATCGAGGGAGCCAGACGGGGAAGTTACTTGTTGACAGGGATATTTTCCGTGTACTTCGCGATCTGGATGGGCTGAAACACGGGGTCTTGCGCGCCCTTTGAGGACTCAGCCTCAATGCGCTGAATGAAAGCGGCGGGCCCGGTCACGGGCGCATAGTTCAGGGTCACCTCGACGTCAAAGGTTTTAGTGTCTTTGGGAGTCGGGAAGGTGAACGTTTCCACCCTGGTTTCCTCGGGTTTGAGGACGGTGTCTTCCAGCACTTTGGTCGCCTCGAAGTCGAAGACGGTTTTCTGCCCTTTGGCATCCGCATAGACCCGGCCGTACACCCGTTTATCGCTGTAGACGGTCTTCAAGTTCTTGCCCTTAATGTCCAGGTCAAGCACCACGGTCGCCCACGCCGGATGCGTCGTGGGCAAGTTGTGCGGCACTAAGCTTTGAACGTTGACCGTTACTGTCGTCTTGTCTCCGGCAATTTTGGTCGTGACACCCAGTTTGGCCGCTTCCTGTCGGAGCTTTCCGATGCGGCCCGGGAATGTGTGGTTCGCCACTTTCCGCTTGGCTTCACCGTTGGCCGATTCCCCGATTTGCTCCGGCATATGGCAGGTCTGGCATTCTTTGCCGGACTTTACCGCCTTACTTTGATCCCAGTTGCCAAGAAGATCGTTGGCCTTGCCGAGATTGGCCGCGGATGGAACCGCCTGATGGCAGTTGAGGCACAGGTCGGACCTTCGGAATAGCCCCAATTCCATCGACTGGTGCGCGAGATTCTGCACGAAATCTTTGTAGGGCCCGTAGAGCGTCTTGCTGCCGAGGTCGTACTTGGGCTCCGGAGGATTCTTCGACCGGTCCACTTGCTTGATGAGATGGCACTGAGCGCACGCGACCCCGTCGAGCGACGGTTCACCGGATTGAGCTTGTTTCACAAAGAGATCGGCGTGGTCAGGAAATTCGCGAATGTGCGGGGCATGGCAGCGAAAGCACAGCGCCTTGTCCTTCCCCCCTGAGAACGTGAGGTATTGATCAAGCGCCGCGCGGAACGTCGGTGTGTGAATCGAACGAGACAACGGTGAAGTTTCCCACTCCTCAAAGGCCCGCTCGTGGCAGCGTTTGCACTTGTTCGAGTTGGGAAACGCCTTTTCTATGACTGCCTGCGACTTGGCGTCCTGAGCGAAGGTTCCGCCGGAGATCAAAGCCGAGAACAGAATCACGAGAAACAGCCCAGCCGCCACGGCCACAATCCGCCCGCCCTGCCCGCTCAACACTTTCGTCCTTCCATACGACCTCTAGATACTCTTTGCGCGGTACGTCAACACGCGCGGTTGAGTGTACTCATTCAAGATCCGCTTTGCCGCTTCCCGTTCCTTTTCCCCGGGGAGGGTCGCCAGATACTTCTCCTTTAAGGCCGCATCCGGCTCCGGTATCAGGGAATAACTCAGGACCGCCTCCACGGTCGTCGGTGACGATCCGGCCGGCAACGGCACTGAAAACGGCACTTTCCTGGTCGTTCCCCCCTTGATGAACGGATCGGGGATCGCGCCGCGGAGAATCTTGTCGTATGGCAGACCAAAATGTTTGATCTCTCGGCCCAGCACCTGGCCCCGATCGTTCTTGACGGATACGGTAAGGAAGAACTGCTTCAGCACCGGATCGCCGTCGGGAAAGCTGTGCGGCAGACTGCCGACACGGACGAAGGCAGTCCCCTCGACCGAGGAAGCCGTCTTATTCGCCTCGATATCGACACGAGGCATCCATTCGGCCTGAAGATTCCTGTTCTTGAGCAAGGTTCCCGGGATAACCACTCCCCTGAACCAATGCCGCCCGATTGCTCGGGTCATAGCTCCCCGCTTAGAAGTTGAGCTGCCGGTGGAGGGCTCCATGTGGCAATCCTGGCAAACAGTCCCCTGCAGAATTTCACCCGGAAGTTCCTTCTGCATGACGTCCTTGACCTTGTCGAAATGGCAGGAGGCGCAGTAGTTGGCGCCCCGGAACAATTCCGCCTGGACGGCAGGATGGACCAGGTTCTCTTCAGGGTCCGCGTAAGGCCCGTACATGGTATTGCCCGGCTGAATCTTAAAGGTCGGCGGCGGCAGCTGGGTGTTCTCCACAGAGTTGATGAGGTGACACGACGCGCAGCCAATGCCTTCCACTTGCGGCTTTCCGGTGAGGGTCTGCTTGACGATGGCGTCGGCATGTTGCGGGAAGACCGTCACGGAGGGCACGTGACAAGAGAGGCACCGGCGGCGCTCCTCTGAGGTCGGATTGGTCTGCATCCACAGCCCGAGAACGGTTCGAAACACCGGTGACTCAAGGGACGTACCGTGCAAGAGAGCCGCATCCACTCTCCCGAACGTCTTCAAATCGGGAGTTTGCTCACGCATGCCCTTCCACTCTTCAAAGTGTCGGTCGTGGCACTGCTTGCAGTCCTCCGACCGGATAAAAATCTTCTCGATTTCCGATACCCAATCACTCGGTGCCTGGCCGTCGGTTTTCTGGGCGACCGCAAAACCGTGGTACAGCCCATTCACCGCCACAATGGCGACCAGCGCAGCACCGACGAGCACGCGTTGCACGAGCGTCATCACTTCCTCTTACACAGCTCAGTCCCGCTTGCACCCGACGAAATGGAAGTTCACTCCCCACCCGACCGGGTCACCCGGATCTGCCGGTTCATACGTGCCGACGGTAAAATTGCATTCCTTCATCGCGCGCTTGAGGGCCCTGCCGAAATCCTTCAGGGTTCGAACTTCCACCTTGTCGATCTCTTTGATCACGGAGCGAACCTTGATTCCGGCATGATCGGCTCGAGAGTTCCCGATAACCTCGAACACGGCCACACCCTCCGGTCTCTGCATCTTGAGTTCCTTTTGGATCGCTTCGTCCACCTCTCCCACGACGATGCCGAATTCCTCGCCCAACCGTACCGCCTCCTCTTCGGGCAGTTCTTCTGCGGCACCGCCCGGTCCCGGCGAGCTGACAAGCACCGCAAAAGCGCATACGCACATAAAAAAAGCCCTTCCGGTGCGAAGGGCTCTTTTGGTGAGATCGAAGGAACTGTTGCTGCCGACCTCCAACTGATCCTCACTGCGTTTGGACTCCCACCGAGACGGTGGCGAGCAACCAACTGTACTGCTCGAAACGTTAGACTTTCGCGACCGGGTCGATGGCGAGCTGAAACCAGGGTGCCACGGCCTTCTGCCCGTTTCGTTCTTTATTTTCCCCGTTCCACACCGCGAAGGATACCGTCTGCACTCGGCCGGGGATCAGCTTGGCTTCGTTCTCCTGCTCCGCGCTGGACAGAGGCCGCCGCATGACGACATGCCAGACGCCGTCCTTCCAACTGGCCTTGCCCTGTACCCGTCCCTGCTTCTCTTTGGTCGTCAAGGTGCTGAAGCCGCCCCCGATCAAATCTTCCACGGAGGAGATACGCCGAGGAATCACTTCGAAGGTCCGCACCTCGCCACTTTTTTTTTCGCTCGATCTGGCCGCCCGCCGGTCAATATCGCTCTGCCAGTCCGCTTTCCAATGCCAAATATTGATGTAGTGGTCGAGTTGTCCCATGCAGAAAAAGGCCGGCGCGTCGCCCAGCGGCAGTCCGATCGCCACGCCGTCGCGAAAGGTTCCCGGTGTCAGGCGGTCGTTCTTGGTGTTGTCCTGCCATTCCAGGAGAAATGCGATGTCCGTCCCGTTGTGCATGGACCTCACGACCAAGGCTCGGGCCGTGGGCTCGGGCCAGACCGGCCTCGTAATGACCTGACCGCTCAACGGCAGAGTCATCGGCGGCACCTTATCCCACGCGGGGTCGTCCGGACTGAGTGGAACCTCTCCCTCGATCACATGAGACCGAATCATCATGCCTTCGGAGCTGACGACGGGAATGCGCAACCCGCCCAGCACGCCGCCGACGATGAGAAGCATAAAGAGGAGGAATCGAATCAGGCGGGGACGTTGAATCCGTGTGCTGCGCACCATACGATGTCCTCAGATGACCTGCTCAATCACCGCGTCGCGCCTACAGACACCCTTCCGCGGACTACCAGAGTCGGACGCGGCGAATCTTGTTTTCTCCCCGTTCGCAGATATAAAGATGACCCTGCGAATCCAGCGCGATGCCGACGGGCGAATTCACCACGGCTTCGACGCCCAACAGGCCGTCGCCGTGCTTCAGTGTCCCGGCGGATTCCTTGGCCACAAATCGAGCCGCCCCGCAACCGCCCATGTTTTTGTCCTCATAGCCGCTGTCGCCGTTGCCGGCCACTGTCGTAATGATCCCGGATGCGGCATCTACCTTGCGGACGCGATGGTTCATCGTGTCGGAAACGTACATATTGTCCTGCCCGTCGAACACCACGGCCTCCGGCGCATGTAACATGGCCTTCACGGCCGGCTTGTCGTCGCCGTCGTAGCCATAGCGGCACACACCGGCCACTGTGCAAATGATGCCGCTGGCGCGGTCGATTCTTCGAACACGGTTGCTTCCCTTATCGACCAGAAAGACGTCGCCCGCGCTGTCCACGGCGATTCCGACAATGTCATACAGCCGTGCCTCCATGGCCGGCTTTCCATCATCAAGGTAGAGCGACAAATCCATCCCGTCCGAACAGACCGGCATAAGCCAGCCGTGATCGTCGCTGAAGTCGATGCCGATCGCGTCACCCGACAGGACGACCAGATTGCGGGCAACCAGCGGTTGCTCGCGCGCGTCGTCCTCCGCGGACCATGTGCCGGCGATGGTGGCGACCAAGCCGGTCTTGGGATCGTATCGACGGATTTTATGCGCTTGGGTGTCCGCAATATACAAGACATCGTCCCGATCGAACGCGATGGCCGCAGGCCACGTCAAGTTGACGTCCAGGGCCGGTCCGTCGCCGTTGAACCCGTGCTGTCCCGTGCCGACGACGGTCGTAATGACGCCTGTTTCGTGGTCGACCTTGCGGATACGGTTGCTTCCGGAATCACAGATGTACAGATCGTTGTTCGAATCAAACGCGACGTCGAGAGGGAGGTAGAGGCCGGCCTCGCCGCACGGCCCCCCGTCGCCGCTGTAGCAGGTTTCTCCGATGCCGGCAAAATTGTGCAGCGTCCCGTCGTGCAGATCGATGCGGCGGACACGGTCCGAGCCGGATTCAGCGAAATAGAGCCACCGCTCCTCTCTATCAAGCGCCACATGGTGCGGCAGCGGGATGCCGGCTTTCACCGCGCGCTTGCCATCCCCTGTACTGCGGGCCTTCCCGTTCCCTGCAAACGTTTCGATATACCCGACCGCCAACTGAAGTTCGGTATCCATCGTCACCCTTGTCTTTTACATCACGTTCCACACGGGCGCATATTGCGTCAGGCGTGCGTTGGCGGGGGCACCGTCGCCGGCTGCTGTTCGACAGTGGTCGGTGCGGCCATCGACGGCGATTGCTGCGGGATCGCTTGAGGCGCACCCGCCATCTGCTGTTGCGCAGCGGCCTCGGCCTCAGCCTCGATCGCGTCCGCTTCGTGGACGGACTTTTTGAATCCCTTGATGGCCTTCCCCAGACCTTCGCCGAGCTGCGGAAGCTTGCCGGCCCCGAAGATGATCAGCACAATAAACAGGATCAGAATCAGTTCCGTAAATCCCAGACTCCCAAACATGGCGTAGTTCTCCTTCCTAGAGGTGAATCAGGACGGCGTACTGTCTTTGGCTCGCTTCGCGAAGCGCTCCTTCAAACGCTGCCGGGCCTGTTCGGCCTGCTCGAACATTTTGCACTTGTCGTAGACGCTGATCAAATTGTAGTACGCGAGAGGCTCATCAGGATTCTGCTCCACCGCGCTTTCCATCACTTGTACCGCCAGGTCGGTCTTCTTGTGATTCAGGGCGATCTCCATCAGCTTGAAGCTCGATTCCAGGTGCTTGGGATCCAGCTCTAAGGTCCGGAGATAGCACTGAATGGCCATGTCGATCGTGTTGTAGTCCGACACCTGGGGATTGTCCAGTTCGACGTAGACTCCGGCCAAATTGTACCAAGCCATCGGATCGTCTGGAGTAATCTCTACCAATCGCTCAAAGTAACCCTTGGCGTCCATGTAGCGTTTTTTGTCCACGCACACACGCCCGAGGTTGAACAGGGACAGGACATCGTGAGGGAAGATGTCCAGCGCCCGTCTGAATTCCGCTTCGGCTTCCTCGACCATACTCTTGGTGGCGTAAATGGTGCCGAGATTGGAGTAGTACATCGCCAATGAGCGGTTCATCTCGGTCCGCAGGCTTTCGGCCATTTCAATGGATTTTTTCACCTCCACCAACGCGTCGTCCAGGCGCCCCTTGCTGAAATACAATTCCCCCAACCGGCAGCGAGCCTGGAAGTCGTCGGGCTCGGTGGCCAACAATTTCTCAAGTTCGGCGATTTCCTCTTCCGGGGTCAGCGGCTGATCCCCTTGTTCCACGGCCGTGCCGCTCGGTTCGGGTGTCGACGTCGATTTGTGTTCATCCATGCTTTTACCCTATTCGTGTGATTCGCGGTTAAGTCCGTTCGCTCGCCAAGGACGGGGTGCGACCCAGTAAGGAGGCGCTCGATACAGTTTCGGATGCTTCAGCCTTGCGCCGATCCAAGGTCAGCAGCATCACGCCCAAAACGACCATCAACGTCAGATTCGACAGCAACAGTGCGTACCCTGCGATAAACATGAGCGCCAAGCCATAACCGGCCGTCCTGCCCATGGTCACCAACTTGATCACGGTGTACGACCAGCAAAGAAGACCGGCCACGTACAATGCAAACGGCAGGTAAAACGTATAGCCCATGCCCATTTGAAAGATCCAGCTGATCCCTTCGCCGCCTTTGCGAATGGAATGAGCCAGCGCCGGATCATAAAGACCCAGAAGATAGTCCATGAACAGCAACGCCGTGAACACCAGCGCCGCAACCGACCAGAACCAGACGGCGCGCCGGCGCTGCTGGCGGTTTTTGGTGCGGAATGAGACACCCCGCCCGTATGCCCAAAAGACCAAAATACTGGCCAGCACCATCAGAGCTTCGCCGGCCCGGTTGATCTCGTATGCAAAGGGAGGCGGCGTCAATAGCCCCAAGAAGCCGTACGTGGTCGAAAGAACCTGATAGTACAGCCAACCGGAAATGCCGAAAAAGTACACGACGCCCATCACACGTTGCCACGTCTCGCGGTGACTCGCGAGATATTCGAGCATCAAGGCTCCAATCACCAGGAACGCCAGCACGTTGTAGATAATGGAACCCAACATCGCTGGAGGCACGATCAAAAATGCCACCGTCAAGAGTAGAAGCAGCGCCAGGCTCGGAATCGTCACAAGATTATAGCCGGTGAGCCCTCTCATCCGTACGCGATTGATCACCAGCGTCAGCAGGGCCAGGAACACCAAGATCGCCACGATATTGAGCAGTGCAAACCCTATTGAGGACAACCCTCTGAACGTAAGTCCGACCCATTCATGTTCGGCCGCAATCTTGGATAAGTGCATGCCGAGGCGAGACACGAGGCGATAGAGCAGGAGCTCGAAGATGCCGACGAACAGCACCAGCTTGATGGTGTACTCAAAGAGCAGACCTTGGTCTTCCACTTTCCCGGTCCAGCGTTCGACTGTGGTGTCGCTCGTCACAATACGGCCTCGTGCGCGAAAGTCTGAAGAAAATGCGTGATTATAGCCCTCTGCCAAAAATGGGGTCAACGCCGGCCCGGCGAACGGGCCTTCTATCACCCTTGAGCGGGAGAGCCGGCGGGTTCGGCCGCCAGCATCTTGGCTCGGGCAATGTACAACAGCCCGTCGGCCATAGAATAGTTGAAAGGCAGCTCGCACACCACTTCGCTTACTTTTTCATAGACGTGCTGATAGAGCTGCTCGGCCTGCTCGGGCGTCATGCCCTCTTGTACCTCGTAAAAGAATCCCAAACTCAAATCCTCCGCCGCCGGTCTCATGATCCGCCGGATCCCGTACCCGCCGGGATCGCTCATGATCGGGGCTTCTTTCTCCAAGTCAAATAGGCAGGGCTGGCAGGAGAACCCGAACGACTCATGCAGTTTCTTATTCTCCACGATGAAGTTCATCGTCTCCAACGCTTCTTCTTCTTTCTCCGTCGGGAACCCCACAATGATATAACAGTGCACCGCGATCCCGAGATCAACGCAATCGTCGGCGATGCGCCGGACCCATTCCTGCTTGATCCCTTTTTTCATGAAATCCATGACGCGTTGATTAAAGGACTCCAACCCGAACACGATCTTGAGACACCCGGCGTCTTTCATGAGCGACAGCAGGTCTTTGCTCAAATTCTTTTCGAACCGCATCTCGCAGGTCCACTTGAGGTTCAGTCCGCGATCGACCATCTGCTGGCACAGCCGCTTTGTGGGGGAAAGCGCGAAGCACTCGTCGGTGAAGAAAAAGAACTGAACTCCATACCGATCCTTGAGCCATTCCAACTCTTCAACCGTTCGACCTGGGTCCTTTTGGCGGAAATTCTGGTGGTCCAGAGTGAGCGCGCAAAAGGCACAGTCCTTGTAGTAGCACCCGCGCGAAAACTGCACAGGCAATACGGGTTCGGGGGACAGGTATCGCCCCAAGGGGAACCCGTCGTAGTTCGGCGCGGGCAGTTGGTTGACGTTTTCTGAATAGAAGGGTTGGTTCACGGTAATCTTGCCGTTATGACGATAGATCAAGTTGGGCACTTTGCTGAAATCCCGCTTCCCTGCCATCTGATTCACCAACTCGAGCAGCGCCGTTTCACCCTCGAACACAACAAAGTCGTCCGCGAGATCGAACAGGCTCGGACAGCGACGGAGATTGTCAACGAGGCGCGTGAAAATGCTGCCCCCGACGGTGACGTGCAGCTCAGGATGAGCTTCCTTGATCAGCCGGCACAGGGTGAGACCGGGGATGATTTGAGAGGTGGCGGTGATCGATATTCCGATCAATTCCGGCTGCTCTTTGACAATCGAGGATAGAAACTTCTCTCTGAATAGCTCGATATAGGGATTCTGTTCCTCGTCCCGGATCACTTTCATAAGATCCTTGGACGAATAAATCGAGAAATTGCTAAACTGGTTATCGACGACGGTCAGCCTGGTAGGAAAATATAAGGTCGAAACGAGTTCCAGCCATTTGTCGATAAGGAACAGACTTTCCCGGTAGGCCTCCAAATCGTAAAAGCTTTCACTGCGAAGTGTATCCTTAGCTCCTTCGATCCGGTCGATAAGGTAAGGGAACCGGTTCAGTGACTCCACGATGCGCGCGTAGTGCTCGGCGCTTCGCGGTCCTGTTTCGCCCACTCGCTCCCGCTCCAAGCTCTTCTGCATGTCCAGCAGACGACCGTATAATTCAGCCCCGTAGGGTCTCGTGGTTACGGCGTCCAACAACTCAATCCCCAAATCGCGCTGGGTGACGTCGTCTACGCCAGCCTGACGCAGGAATCCAGTCAAGGACGGCAGGCTCAGATACGGTTGCGAGGGGTGCCAAGTGGGTGGGAACAAGAGGGAGATTTTCATGCCCGCCCCTTTATCGACAAATGGAGAAAAATCAGCGGCTTTGGATAAAAATGCTCCTTGGGTTATACACTCCGTCCGAGCGCAAAAGCAACCCTGCGCGGTGGCCCGCTCCTGACGTCGCAGCGAGGTTATTATCTTATATGGGTGTCGGTCTCTGGAAACGGAAAAGCCCCGAACCGTCGAGCCATTGAGGCGCTCAGGTCCGGGGCTTCCCCCTAAAACAGTTTAAGGCCTCGGTTAAGAGAGGCCTCTTTGGCTCACGGAAGCTTCATCGTGAACCAAGTCGAAATTCCCTTCATACCGTTACGCTCGACGTTCGCACCATCCCACACCGCAAAAGCAACCGGCACAGACGCACCCGCCTTGAATTGCGTGTCATTAGCGTCGCTGGTTTCCATCGCCCGTTTGATCACGATACGCCAGGTAGGACCGTTGCAGCAACCGCCCTTGACGGAGCCGGCAGGCTCCCACACACCGTTGCCGATCACGTCCTGATGCGCTTGGGTGGTTAAGGTGCTGAAGCCGTTCGCATTGAGGTCCTCGACCGAGCTCACACGCAGGGTCGGATCCGACATGATGTTGCCGGACCAAATGCCAGGATTGAAGGGGCCAAGGCTCCTCCCGATCCGATCCGGATAGGTCACGCCGCCGGCAGGCTCTTCAAAATAGTAGTCCCAGAAAATGCCGGGGTATTGATCGTCGACGTCCCAGATTCCGGCGCTGTCCTTTCCAAGGTCCTTTTGCCACTCCGCATTCCACCGCCAAATATTGACGGTGCCGCCCGACTGGCCCATACACTGGAAGGGCGGCGCACCCGACGTATTCACCGGGAACATGACAGCCGCCTGGTCACGAAAATCCTGCGGACCAATCGTCGTATCGTTCTTCGTTTGGTCTGCCCAATCAAGACGCATCCCCAACTCTTTCCCATTGGTGACCGCCTTCACGAATACCGACTTCACCGAAATGTTGGGGTGCATCGGCGTCGTGATCGTCTGCCCGCTCATCGGCACGACTACGCCTGGCACACCTTCCCAAATCGGGTTGGCGCCGTCCATGGGTATGGGACCCTTGATAGCCTTGACTGGAATCGTAACCGGTTGGCTCACGGCCAGAGGCACTTGCCCAATCGTCAGCATGATGCCGACGACAAGGGCAGAGAGAAGAATGCCAAACACTAAACGCTTGTTGCGTGTCTGTGACATCCCCATACGACTATGCCCTCCTCTCAATTAATGATTAAAAAACGACAACTGCCGATGAACTACTCACACAAATGAATACCGTGGACCCGGTAATGCTCAACGAGACTGAAAGGGCCTAGGCGTTGCCCACCGGCCCCCCTTCCTCTTTCTCCTTGTCTTTCTCTTTCACGTCCATAAACGATTGCGCGCCGACTTCGCTGAGCAAGATGCTGAGCTCGTTGCCCTGATCTTGGGCCCCGCACTCGTACGTCTGACCCTCCGGCGCACTGAACGTCGCCGGCCGGTAGTCCGTTTCGTTGTAGGGCTGCGGCGCGACTCCGAGGAATGCAGTCTCGAACTCCATCCATTCGGACATCATCTCCGCCATGATCTTGAAGAAGCCGGAATCGGCTTTCTTCACGAGCATCCTGCAGAAGAGCGGCACCCAGCGCCCGATATGGTCCTTCACGAACTTTCTCTGCGCGTCGACCACGATTTGAGTTTTGTCGGCGCCGTCATGACAACGTGAATACGATTCTTTGTAGGCCAGGAAGTGCATGAATTCGAACTCGACACTTAAGTGATCGAGTCGTTCGTGGATATCTTTCGACAACTCCACGCCGAACGCCTTATAGAACCCGGCAATGTCGCCCATCACGTGTGATTGCGCAAACACGTGATCATTCCCGAAAAGCGTTTCGTAGGGAGGACAGTCGAGCGTGATCACGTTGCTGAAGACCCGGCGATGCTCGGCCTGAAGATCGCTCAACTGCCAATTCACGCATTCCGAAGACACGAGCTTCTCAATCTGATCGAACTGCTTGAGTAAGGCCGCGATCTTTTGCTTAGCGCGCTCGCCGCCCATGCCGTCGAGGACCGAACGCAACCCTTCGAGCGCCGCTCGACCGTCCTCGACGAACTCGCCGCACTGCATGTAGTCGAGAAACTCTTCATCTTCCGGGTACAGAAGACTCCAGGAGACGAGGAGATACAGCTTGCTACGATTGAGCGCTCGTTCGACTGCTGGAGAATCTTTGATGGACTTCGGATTGGGGATGACTGCGGTACCGCCTTGCGGTGTGGTCTGTACCTGCTTTGTCGTCATAACAATGGCCTCCTAAGTTCGACGCTTCTCACCGGGGTGCGATCGCTCATCTGCTTTCACCGGCGCGGCGCATCAAACCTTTGGCACAGGCTCGCGTATAATAGGTAAAGGTCCTTGGGATGTCAAGCATGATCTCGGCCCATCCGCTTGTGTATTCTAAGCCGCTGAATTTCATGTTTCTTTTTTGATTTGCCTCCTTTCAGGCTTTTTTCATCCGTTCACCGGTGTGTCCCAGTCAGAAGCCGTGTCGGCGTGATTCTAACGGCGATATGATCGTTCACTGTCCGGCAAACTTGCTCGCAGATGCCGCATCCCACGCACTGTTCCGTTGAAACTGTGAGTCTCAGCTGGTCAAAATCCATCGCGAGTGCCACCATTGGGCATTTGGACACACAGGCATGGCATCCTTGTCCTGCCGTGCAGACGCGATGCGACACCGTGGCGATCCCCATGCGAACTTCGCCTCTGCTTGTCACCGGCATCAACGCTTCGGTGCCGCACGATTCGATACATGGGAAGTCGTCACAGAGATGACAGGGACTCTCGTCTGGAAAGATGATCGGCGTACCGTTCTCCGGATCGGCGCCGATGGACTCATACGGGCACGCTTTGGCGCAGTCCCCGCAACTGGTGCATCGGTCCATGAACAGCGCTTCTCCCACCGCGCCGGGCGGGCGCAACCAGTCCTTGCGCACAGGTGCGGCAGGCTTCGTCGGCATGCCCTCGGTTTGTTCAGTTTGTTTGGCAAACTCGTGCGCTGCCTTCGCGACAGACAACACCGAATCCTTTAGAAAGTCTCGCCGCCCGTATGTCGGATTACCCGGCACAGGAACACCCTACATCACGCCGTCAGCGCGCAGCTTATACACTTCGACGCAGCGGTCGCAAGCACCGAATTCAACGTCCCAGCCGGGATGGTTTTCACGGATGAAGTCCAAGACATATGGCTCGATCTTATCCGTCAAATCTTCAACCCAGGAGTACGTGGGAAACCGGCAAAGGGGGCACGGGAACCCCGGCATCAGCATGACCTTATTTTCCGTCTCCGGGACTTCGCCGCCTTCCACATCCACCGCGCGATCCATCACGCGCAGCGTGTCGGCCGCCATTTCGACCAGTTCGGAATGAGTGAAAAAGCCAGTCTGCCAGAGACCTTCGAACACGGACTTCAATTGGGCCGGGGGAATCTTCCGGTACCAGGAACGAAACTCCTTGAACCGGTCCTCTTTCGTCAGCATCGGTTCTTTCCCGGCCGTCACTAAGCGACTATCGACGCTAAGGCTCCAGAGAACGCGATAGCGCTGCAAGATAAGCGTCTCTTCTCCGGGATTCTGCCCTACTTTTGTGTCGGGATCATAGCCGAATGCCGGGTCCAGCATGTCGGAGATATGCAATAGCTCATGACGGCAGTATCGGGTCAATGCCGGATCGTAAAAACGGCGCGGGATCAGTTTGATGCCGACGCCTTTCAGTCCTTTTTCCTCAAACTGCTTCGCCAGCTCCTGTTCCACGGATCCCCATTTTCGCAGGATATCGACCCCCTCCTGATCTTCCTTCAACACACCCTTGACCAGCACGATGCCGACCCGCTCCTTCAACGCCGGATATTCGTTGAACGCATCTCGGATGATGTCCGAGAACCCCCACGTACCGAACAGATACTGATACAACTTCTTGAACTCTCCTTCGCGGTCTTCCAAGGTATACTTTTCGTAGATAGGGTCGGCTAGTTCATGGAATTCCTTATAATAGGTGGGGTCTCCTTCGCGCTCCGTTTTTTCAACGAACGAGTCGATTACTTCTTGAAGCAAGGCTGGCTGAAAGCGAAGTTCCATGGCACCCTCGGAGGCCTTTTGATAATGAGTAGTGAGCGGTGTGACTGGTTCGGTTTACAATGAAACGTGCGTCGCGACCGGCTTGACTTGGCTACCAGGCTTCTCTTACGATCTCTCCGAGTCGCCAGCGATTATACTGGCCTCAGGCGCGCATTTGCAATGGAATGCCTCAGGCTCATTGAACTTCTGATCATCGACGCAAGGATGTCTAATGACTGATCAAGTAACGACTCCGCACACTGTTGCTCCATCCACCATGACAGTACCGGGATCGCCCGGCACACCGGCTTCCGTCGATTTTCTAAGCTACTGGAAATCCGGCGCCCGGGAAATCAAAACGTTCAGGGGACACTCCCATGGAGTGTGGGCTGTGGCTTTCGCCCCTGACGGACAGACTCTGGTGAGCGGTGGCGTCGACCGCCTCGTACGGGTCTGGGACATCGAGACCGCGCGCATGCTGCGCACGTTGCGCGGGCACACCAATGATATCCGGGCCATCGTCTTCACTCCAGACGGCCAGATTCTCGCCACGGGCAGCGAAGACCGAACGATCCGCTTGTGGAATCCTAAGACGGGCGAACCGTTAAAATTGCTGTTCACCCGCTACGATCACAACGTATGCAGCCTTTCGCTCTCGCCGGATGGGCTGATGTTGGCCCGGGGCGCTCATAACAAAGACATCAAAATCTGGGAAGTGACGACTGGCACCGAGTTGATGACTTTGCTCGGCAAAGATCAATATGACCATCACTGGTCCGTCTGTGTCGCCTTCTCTCCGGACGGGATCCACCTGGCGAGCGGCACAGACATCGGAAAAATCAAAATCTGGGAAGTCTTGCCGAGCGGGGAGGAGAAGATCCTGCACAACGGGCATTGGGCTCCGTGGACCGAGGACTCGACCGAAACGAGGGGCTACTTCATCGAGGACGACGGCGGTTTCCAAAAACCGATGGATTATTGGATTGGCGCCATGACGTTCACGCCGGACGCCAAGTTGCTGATTACCGGCAGCCGCGATAACACGATCAAGTTCTTTGAGATGCCGGAGGTGGTGGAGCAGCGCACCCTCCGCGGCCATACCGGGTGGATTCGTACGCTGGCCGTGTCCCCTGACGGCAAGGTGTTGGTCAGCGCGGGCGACGACCACACGATCCGCTTCTGGGACATCGCGGCGGGACGGACGTTCCGAACCGTGAAGGCTCACGCGGGTGCCGTGCGGGGCATCTGCTTTTCGCCGGATGGCTTGCGTCTGGCCAGCGCGTCGTGGGACCGGACGATCAAGTTGTGGGAAGGGGGCGACGAGGCGGTGGAATAATCAGTCGTCGCCGTTGTCGTCTTTGGCCGAAGGGATGCCGTACCTTTTGCACTTCTCCCACAACGCCTTGCGGGACAGTCCCAAGAGGCTGGAAGCGGTGGTCCTGCTGCCACCGACGCGCTCCAGGACCGAAATGATATAGTCCCGTTCGAATTGCTCCCTGGCCGAAGACAAGGACGTCAACGGCGTCTCGGTTCGCTTCTTCCCGGTCAACCCTTCACTGCAAAACCCGCACGACTCCTGAGGCGGCCCTCCCAAAAACGGGCAGGTTTGATAGCCGCACAGCTCCGACGGCTGGACCAGCTCTCTGTCGCGCCCAAGCGCCACTGCGCGCTCCACCATGTTTTCCAACTCCCGCACGTTCCCGGGGAACGAATAGCGCAACAACAGCTCCCGGGCCTGCTGAGAAAACCCTTTGAGCGTCTTGTTCATCCGGGAGGAGCAGCTTTGCAGCACATGGTCCGCGATGACCAGAACGTCTTCCTGCCGCTCGCGGAGGGGGGGGATCACGATCTGAACGACGTTCAGCCGATAGTAGAGATCTTCGCGGAATCGGCCCCCGGCGACTTCCTTGCGCAAATCCTTCTGCGTCGCGCAGACAAGGCGCACGTCGGTCTCAATCGTCTCGTTGCCTCCCACCCGTTCGAACTGCCGCTCTTGCAGGACGCGCAACAGCTTCACCTGCACCACCGGGGAAATCTCTCCGATTTCGTCGAGGAACAGCGTCCCACGGTTCGCCAATTCGAATCGCCCGCGCCGTTGCCGCAATGCTCCGGTGAAGGCACCTTTTTCATGCCCGAATAGCTCGGCTTCGAGCAGCGTTTCCGGAAGCGCGGCGCAACTGACCTTGATGAGCGGATAGTTCCGGCGGGCGCTGTTCTGGTGCAACGCGTTGGCAACCAATTCCTTTCCCGTTCCGCTTTCGCCGACCACGAGGATGGTGGAATCGGTCGGAGCAACCAGTTTGATCTTGTCCAGCACCGCGCGCATGCGATCATTGGTTCCCAGAATGCCGCCGAAGCTGAACTTGTTCTCCAGCGCTTGCTTCAATTGCTGGTTTTCCTGCTGCAACTCGACGACCTTGCCCACGCGGTCCACGATCAAGAGCAACTCTTCCATCTGAAAGGGCTTGGTGACGTAGTCGTAGGCCCCGAGTTTCATCGCCCCGACTGCAGTTTCCACCGACCCATGCGCGGTGATGACGATGACTTCCGTGTGGGGCAGACGCTCCTTGGCGGCTTTTAGCACGGCGAGCCCGTCGGCACCCGGCAGGCGCAGGTCCGTGATGACGAGATCAAATTCCCGCTTGCGCAGGGTTTCGATGCCTTCGGTTCCCGATGCAGACGCATGGACGTCGTGGCCGACCGCATCCAGGGCATCGACCATGGAAAGACGCATCAAAGGCTCGTCATCGACGATGAGAATTCTGAGCGGCTTCACAAGACTTTTTCCACGAAAGATCGGTCGCGCGACACGGGCAGGAACAGGGTAAAGGTCGTGCCTTTGCCGACCTCGCTCTCCACCAGAATCTTACCACCATGCCGCTCCATAATGCCGAGGCTGACCGACAGTCCAAGACCCGTACCCTCGCCTTCGCCTTTGGTTGTGAAAAAAGGATCGAAAATGCGCGGCAGCACGGAAGCCGGAATCCCGCATCCCGTGTCGGTCACCTCAATGGAACAAATCCCCTCGGTCACGGAAGTTCGAATCGTCAGCACACCGCCGCCTTTCATCGCCTGCACGGCGTTCAAAACGAGGTTCATGAGCACCTGCTCAATCATATGGCGATCGACCAGAAGATTGGGCAGTTCCCGGGCAAGCGCCGTTTCCAGGACGATGTGATTCGGCGCGAATAGATGGTTCGTCAGAACCAACACCCGTTCAACGACATGAGTGATATCGGTCGACGACAGTTCCGGTTCATGCTGTTGAGAGAAGTCTAGGAGCTGGCGCACGATTTTCTGCACGCGGCGGAGTCCGTCCTCCATCGAGGCCACGTATTCCTCTTGCCGCACCGGCGACAGGGTCCTCTTCCGAAGGTTGTAGAGACAATTGAGAATGCCGCCGAGCGGGTTGTTGATTTCGTGCGCCACGCCCGCCGCCAGCTTCCCGACCGACGCCAGACGTTCGGAGGATCGGATTTGTTGCTCCAGCTTCTTAGTCTCGGTCATGTCCCGGGCAATTCCCAGTACGCCGAGGATGGTCCCCTCCACTCCCTGGAGCGGCGACACGCTGACCATGACCGAACGCGGCTCCCCTGTTCTCGTCACGACTTCCACCTCGTACACCTGCTTGGCTCCGATATCCAAAGTGTTTTTCAGCCGTCGCCCGCGGTGTCGTTTCGATAACAAAGAGAGATAGGGCCGCCCCAGCAGATCATCCTTGCGATATCCCCAGGCTTCGATTTTCCCATTCACATAGGTGAACCGTTGCTCGGTATCCAACGTGTAAATGACGTCGTTCGCGTTCTCAAGCAGATTTTCGAGATACTGCTTTGTCTCTTCAATTTCCCTCGTCCGTTCCTTTACTTTGAGTTCGAGCTCTTCTCGATAGACCTGAAGCTGTCGCTCCAGCCGCTTGCGGTCCGTGATGTCTCGCAGCTGGACCATCACCAGCGGCCTGCCTTCCGCGGTCACGCGGATGAGGTCCATCTCGACCGGCGTGTGGATGCCGGCGGCATTCCTGACGGTCACTTCTTGTGTCGGGATCCTCCGCTCCCCCGCGACCACGTCTCGCAGCAACTGGCGCAACTGGTCGTGGTGCGGCGGCAGCATGACTTCCAGAATATTTTTGCCCACGACTTCCGCCTCGGGATACCCGAGCGCTTGCTCTTCCCGTTTGTTCACGGCCACGATCCGGCTGTCCGGGTCCACCATGAACACCGAATCGGCGACCAAATCGAACAAGGCCTTGTAGCGCGCTTGAGACGCCACCAGTTGTTGCGTGCGTTCGGACACCGCCTGTTCCAGCTTGGTGGTGTATTGCTGTAACTGCCGCTCCAGGAGGTGCCGTTCAGTGACGTCCCGCACGAACGCTCTGGTGTACACCAACCCGCCGCTTTCCGGATCGAACAGGGCCGTCGCATGAATCTCAACATCGATATGGCGTCCGTCTCTGGACAGAAAGACGGTTTCGATCGTATTTCGTCCCTGCGACATCAGTCCCTCGAGGTAGCCCAACACCTGACGTTCTTGACCCTGTGGAACGATATCCCACAACCGTAGAGCCAGCATCTCATCGAGCGTGTACCCCAGCTTCTCAAGGCCGGTCTTGTTCACATGCACGAACTGACCGGCTCGATTCAGCTGATAGATCATTTCCGGCGAATTCTCGATGAGATCGCGATATTTCTCCTCCAGCCTCCGGACGTCAGTCATCCGCTGTTCGATCTGACCGAACGACAGCTTTAGGTTCGCCGCCATCCGGTTGAAGGCTTCCGCAAGCTGCTCGATCTCATCGCCTGTTTTGAGGTGCAGCTGCTGGTCGAGGCGCCCACTCCCGATCTCCTGAACGCCCTGTTGCAGCAGGCGAATCGGCCGCGCGATGCGTTGCGCCACAAGGAGGCCGGTGCCCCACAGCACCCCCAATACGAACAACCCGTACAGCATGACTTTGAGAACCAGCTCCTGCAGCGGAGCATAGGTCTCCTCCGGATCCTGCCGGACCACCGTGATCCAATGTCTTCCACCCATGCTGCCCGGCGCGAGGGCATCTCCCAATCGCACGGGGGCAAACCCGATCAGGGAGTCGCGGCTGCCGTGCGAATCGTCGGCCGCAATCGCCCACCCGGCTTTGGTTTGGCCGATTGTGCCGATGAGCTCGGGCTTCACCGTATGCTCTTCCGGCGCAAGAATGGGACAAATGAGGGGGGTTCCGTCCGAACTGAGCAGCATGGCATGGCCGGTTGCGCCGATCGTCACTTCTGAAATGGAATGAAACAGCGTGTCGCGGCGCAGAAGAATGGTCACACTCCCTATGGCGTTTCGCTGCGCCTCATCGAGAATCGGAGCAGCCACCACGAGCACGTGCGTGCCGAAGGAGGGATCGAACGCGATGTCGCTGACGTAGACCTCTGCCTTGGGACGCTTCATCACCGCCTGCCACCAGATCGTCTTGCCGTAGTAATATTCCACCTGCGGAATCGAGCTGACGACCAAGGCGCCCTGGTTGTCCGTCACGAGGATGCCGACGTAATCCGACTTTCGGATGTCGTGCCATCGGATCAGATAATTGGTGACAATTCGGTTGATGAACAGGGGAAACTCGCTGCCCTTGTCACGCTTGCGCCACTCCTGTTGCCAATCTTTAATCATGTTTTGAATACTGCGTTCGTCCTTCCCTTCATAACTGCGGTTCGCCTCGCTCACTGCCGTCCGCAGGAAGGGTGTCGTGGCGAGCTGCTGGGCCTCGTTGATCCCGCGCGACACGTGCATTTCGATGCGACGCGCCGCCTCGACGGCTACCTCCTTGAAGTTGGCGCCGATGGTTTCGCGCAGCGCGCGGCGCTCTTCGACGTAGGTCAGAGCGAGGGAAAGGGTCAATGGCAGGAGGCCGACCGTCACGATTGCCGTGATGATCTTGCGCTGGAGGCTGTGGGACCGACTCCAGAAGCTCATAGATATGTGGGCCGGGCTGATGTTGGACTACTCTACCACGACCCTAAGAGGTTCGGCGGGGTGTGTTGGCCGGCTCCTAGCCCCGCTTCAGCAAGCGACCCGTCCCGCCGGGCCAGACGACCAGCAGGGGACTCGCCACAAAGACCGATGAATAGGTCCCCACGATTACGCCCCAAAGAAGGGCCAATGAAAAATCGTGCAAGACTTCCCCTCCGGCCACCGCCAATGGAATCAGCACGAGCACAACCGTGAGCGTCGTGACGATGGTGCGGCTCAGAACCTGATTCACCCCGTGATTAATGACCGCTTCGATGTGATCTCGACGGCGCTGCCGCAGATTCTCCCGAATGCGGTCGAACACCACCACCGTATCGGTCAACGAATACCCGGCCAAAGTAAGCAATCCCGTGACCACCAACAGCGTAATTTCCTTGTCGAGAATGTAAAAGGCTCCAAGGACCGCGAGCACGTCATGAAACGTCGCCAGAGCAGCCGCCACCCCGAACCGCAGTTCAAAACGGGCAGCAATGTAGAGGATGATGCCGGCGAAGGAAATTAGGATCGCGATCAACGCGTCCTGCTGAAGCTTCTTACCGATGGTGGGGCCGATCTCGGTACTGGAGTCGACGACCAGTTGATTGCTTGGGAATTCTTTCGAAAAAATTGCCACAACGCGCTCGGCGACTTTCTCCTCGATCGTGGTCGAAGCTTTGACACGGATTAACAGTTTGTTGTCCTGCGCAAACTCCTGTAATTCGGCGCTCCCAATCCCGTTGGCTTCCAGCGCTTTTCGTGCAGCGTCGATCGCAATCGGTTGCTCAAACTTCAACTGCACCGCCGTGCCGCCGGCGAAGTCGATGCCCAGATTCGCCGCTCCCCGGCTGATCTGCACGATGGCCACGAGTCCCAAAAGTACCAAGACTCCTGACAATACCAACGTGATGTAGCGTTTGCCCATGAAATCGATGTTGGTCTTCCCGAGAATTTCGAGCATGCGGTCTCCTTACAAATACGCTGATGAACCATCGAAGCGAACGAGCGGACTACTCAACACGGCCGCCTTGGCGCATGGCTATTGTCGGTCTCTCAAATGCTCAATTGCTCCACCTTCTGCCGCTGGTTGATGATGTCGAAAATCACCTTGGTTCCGACAAGGGCGGTGAACAGGTTGATCGTAATGCCCAAACACAGCGTCACGGCGAAGCCCTTGATCGGCCCTGTCCCAAAGAGGAACAGCGCCACACCGGTAATCAGGGTGGTCACGTGCGAATCCACGATCGTGAGCAACGCCTTATCGTACCCGCTATCCACGGCTAGCCGCACGGGCTTCCCGCTCCGGAGTTCCTCTCTGATACGCTCAAAGATCAGTACGTTGGAGTCGACTCCCATCCCGATCGTCAACACGATCCCGGCAATACCGGGCAGCGTCAAGGTAGCGTTCAGAGCCGACAAGGCCCCGATCAGGCAGACCAGGTTCAGAACGAGCGCAAAATCCGCGATCACCCCCGACAAGCGGTAATACACGACCATGAAGGCGATGACCATCGTGCCGGCGAAGAGCGTGGCCCGGACCCCCTTGTCGATGGAGTCCTGCCCGAGCGAAGGACCGACCGTCAGGTCCTGAATGATCTTCAACGGGGCCGGCAGTGCGCCTGCCCGCAGCACGATGGCCAAGTCGTTCGCCTCTTGCGTGGAGAACGTGCCCGTAATCTGGGCGCGTCCTCCGGAAATACGTTCCTGTATCACCGGAGCGGAGTAGATCGTGTTATCCAGGACGATTGCCATCCGTTTTTTCACGTTGTCGGCGGTAATGCGCTCGAATTCCCGTCCGCCTTTTCCGTCGAAGGTGATAGAGACATAGGGATCGTTAAACTCGCCGATTGACACGCGGGCATCGCTCAACACGTCGCCGGTCAACATCACTCGCTTCTTCACCAGATAGGGAATCCGGAATTCCCGTCCCGTGTCCTTCTCGACGACCCGCTCGAAGAGGATCTGTGAATCCTCGGGGACTTTTTCTTCGAATTCCCGGAGCACTTCGGCTTCCTTGTCCTTCGGCACCCGCCCGGGCAGATTCAGTCTCATCTGGTTGTCTTCGTCCAGCATCTTGAATTCGAGCAGCGCCGTTTCCTTGATAAGATCCTTGGCACGCTTTGGCTCCTTCACACCGGGCAACTGCACGACGATCTGCTTCAGACCCTGCCGTTGGACCAGCGGTTCCGCCACTCCGAACTGGTCGATGCGATTCCTGATGGTTTCCAACGCCTGATTGATCGCGCTGTCCTTGATGCGCTTCACTTCCGTTTCGCGCAACTCCCACACGACGCTGTCCGACGATCCCGCCGTGTCGACTTCGGTGAAAGTCGGGTACTCGTCCAGCAGGCTCTGGACCTGTGCTTTGACATCGGCATTCTGAAACTGCATCGTAATCTGCACCGCGCCCGTACGCTTGACCGACTCGACGGGGATCTTTTTCTCCACCAGTAGATCCTGCAGCGATACCACGCTCCGATCCACGGCAATCTCCACCGCTCTGTCTTCATCGACTTCCATGACCAAGTGGATCCCGCCCTGTAAATCGAGCCCGAGCGTGATGCCTTTGTCGGGCATCACCCCCTTCAGCCAATCCGGAAGCTGAGCATACAAAGGCCGATACGAGGGGAGTGCGAACACGCACGATAGGACGACCACCAGAGCCAATAGCGTAAACCGACCGCCCACCTTTTTCATCTTACCTTCAACCTTTCTCCTGTCATCACTGCCTTAGTCCTCTTCATCACCGCGCAGTTTGGCGATGTGTTCCTTTTGAATCTTGATCTTGGTGTTGTCGGCGACTTGCAGCGTCACGGTGTCTTTGCCGAGATTCGTGACGGTGCCCCAGATGCCCGAAGCGGTGATGACTTTGTCTCCTTTCTTCAGCCCCTCCAGCATGGTCTTGAGTTGCTTCTGCCGCTTTTGCTGAGGGAGGATGAGAAGAAAGTAGAAAATCACGAAAATGAGGACGAAGGGAATGAGCGACAAGATGGTCCCGGTCCCTGATCCACCTCCGCCTGCTCCTTGCGCCCATGCGATCGAATGCATGACCATACGCTGACTCCTTTATTCGGCACGGAGCCGTTGCACGCTCGGCTCGTCAAGTGGGTCGAGAGACGGCCATTTCTTCCGCCGCTGGTAAAACTGTAGCCTGAACGAGGCAAAGGTCCCCTGCTGGATCGACGAACGAATGCCCTGCATCAAATCGGCGAAGTACCAAAGATTGTGGATGGTGTTCAAACGGGCGGCCAGCATATCCTTCACGTTGAACAGATGATGCAGATACCCCCTCGAGTACTGTCGGCACACAGGACAGGCGCAATCCTGATCGATGGGAGACTCATCTTGAGCATACCGCGCCTGTTTAATCGAGACTCGACCGAAGGAAGTGAAGAGCCACCCGGTCCGACCGTGCCGTGAAGGAACTACGCAGTCGAACAGGTCGATGCCCCTTGCCACTCCCTCGATAAGATCCTCCGGCATGCCGACTCCCATCAGGTAGCGCGGTTTCTCGGCAGGCAATTCAGGTACGGTGGCATCCAAGGTTCGATACATTTCTTCCTTGCTCTCTCCCACCGACAAGCCACCGACTGCGTACCCCTCAAAGCCGAGCGCGAGCAATTGCCGAGCCGACTTCACGCGCAGATCGGGATCCAGTCCGCCCTGCACAATCCCGAAGAGAGCCTGATCGGTCCGGCGGCGGGCAGCTTGACAACGATTGGCCCATAGAGCGGTCCTCCGCACCGCGTCAGCGACCGCGTCCTTCGACGCCGGCAACGCCACGCACTGATCGAAGGCCATGATGATGTCCGCTCCCAAGGCTTCTTGAATTTCGATGGAAATCTCCGGCGTGATGAAATGGGTCGAGCCGTCGAGGTGAGACTGAAAGGTCACGCCCTCGTCTGCCACCTTGCAGAGTTTGGCAAGGCTGAATATCTGAAATCCCCCGCTGTCTGTGAGAATCGCTCCAGACCACCCCGTATAGGCATGAAGCCCGCCGAAATCGGCGACGATTTGGTGGCCCGGACGAAGATACAGATGGTAGGCGTTGTTCAGCATAAGCCGGAAGCCCAGCGCCTGAAGTTGATCCGGCTCAATCCCCTTCACCGGACCCAGGGAGCCGACCGGCATAAACGCCGGGGTCTCTATGATGCCATGCGCGGTTCTCAGCTGGCCGAGGCGGCCGTGGCTATCTTTGTCGGAGGCTTGCCAGGAATAGCAGAACGTCGAGGCGGAACCCATCTTACATCTGCTCCGGAGCGGAGACACCGAGCATACCGAGACCGTTCTTTAACACCTGTTGAATCCCTTGCATCAATGCCAGGCGCGCGGCGGTGACTCGCGGCGTGAGCTCTTCTCGCCGTTCCGCTTCAACAGCGTCCTCTCCGTCCGCATGCAGCTCTTCTCGCTCTGCCTCGGCGGCAGGGGGCAATATCCGATGTTTGTTGTAGAACGTATGGAGGAGAGCAGACAACTCCCGAAGGTAATAGGTGAGACGGTGAGGCTCAAAGGATAACGCACTCGCTTGCAAAACTGTCGGATAGACCGAGAGCTTTCGAATGAGGGCCAGCTCGTCAGGATCCGTCAACGCTGTACAATCTGTCCGGCTCGGGGGCGGACAGGTGACGCCTCGGGCGCCGGCTACCCGCCAAAGGCTGGAGATCCGCGCATGGGCGTACTGGACATAATAAACCGGATTGTCCGCAGAGCGTTGCTTGGCGTCCGATCCGACCTCATCGATCACTTCCCGCATCGTGATGAACTCACCCGCCCGCTTCGACATTTCGACTTTTTTCCCGCTGCGCAGCAAATTTACCATTTGGACGAGGACCACGCGTAGACGGTCTTTGGAATGCCCGTAGGCCTGCATGACCGCTTCCATACGCGGAATGTACCCATGATGATCGGCGCCCCATACGTCGACCAACAGATCGTATCCTCGCAGCAGTTTATCGCGGTGGTAGGCGATGTCGGACGCGAGGTAGGTATACTCACCGTCCTGCTTCCGGACAACCCGGTCTTTTTCATCGCCGAACTTCGACGACCGGAACCAAAGGGCTCCCTCCTGTTCAAAAAGCAGGTCTTTCCCCTTTAATTCATGCAGCACCCGCTCCACGGCCCCGGACGACAGCAACGAGGCTTCGCTGAACCAGGACTCGAACTCGATCCCGAAGGACCGGAGGTCTCGCTTAATTTGTTCTAGCAACTCCTTGTATGCAAATTCTCGGCACTGCTGCTCCGCCTCGGATTCAGGTAAGTTGGCCAGACGTCCGCCTAGCTGATTTTTCAGTTGCTCGGCCACTGCTCTAATATAGTCACCGCGATATCCGTCCTCTGGAAACGGGATGGTGCGGCCGAACATTTCTTGATACCGTGCAAGAGCTGAAGCACCGAGCAGCTTCATCTGCCGCCCCGCGTCGTTAATGTAGTACTCGCTGACGACGTCATACCCCACGGCCTTCAACAGATTCGAAACGGCCTGCCCGACGGCCGCCCCTCGTCCGTGCCCAACGTGCAGCGGGCCGGTCGGGTTGGCGCTGACGTACTCAACCAGAGCCCGCCGACCGGTTCTCAACCTCGACCTCCCGTAGGCTGCGCCTTGCTGTTCGATTTCTCGCAACACCTCATACCAGAGCTCACGCTTCAGCGTGAGGTTTAAGAATCCGGGTCGGGCGATATCGACGCGGTCGAAGAGCTGCTCGCGCTGGGGGAGATTGTCGACGATGATTTGGGCAATGTCGTGCGGCGCCCGATGTTCCGTCGAGGCGAGGGTCATCGCCACCGTTGAAGCCAGGTCACCCCATTCTGGACGCTTCGGCGCATCTAAGGACAACTGCGGCCAAGACTCTAATTTCAGCTGGCCCCGCTGTTTTGCCTCCGTAAGAGCGCCCAGGATTGCACCGGTCACTTTCTCTTGTATGACGCCGCTCGACAACGAAAAGTCTCCTAAGTCCTTACAGAAAAAGGCAAAAGTAATTGGGCACTGTAGCACACGGTGATCGGGGTGACAAGGCGGTCTTCAGGAATTTCCCGATTCCTGCTCCGTTTCAAGAGTCTGGAGGCAGGCGGCGAGGACCTGTTCGGAAGGGATGCGGAGGCACGGTTTTTCGGCGCATAACCGAACCATCTCCGAAGTCGTGCAAATGCAGGACGAGCCGGCAACGACGGTGACCCGACGCCCCAAAGGCGCCCAGCGGCTAGGATTCGTCGGACCGAACAGGGCGATCGTCGGAACGTCAAGACATGAAGCGAGATGGGTCAAGCCCGAATCGTGACCGAGAAAGAGGCCACAGTAGGCAAGGACCCCGGCCATGACCCGCAATTCCAGGTCCCGCAACAGGGGAATGGGTGCGTGACTTTTAGCCATAACTTGCTGTACCTGCGTGGCGTCAGCGGGCCCTTGCACCACCACCGGCGTCAGCCCTGCCCTTTGAAGACCATCGATTGTGGCCGCCAAGCTCTCAGGCGAACAACATTTATGAGAACTTCCGCTTCCTGGATGTACGGCAGCTATCGGTCCTCGAATATTGAGGCAATGTACGATGCTTCTCCCGAGTTCCAGCACTTCGTCGGGCAACTGCAGCGATGAGGATCCTTCTCTGATAGAAGCGGACGGTGAAAGTGTTTCGAGAAATCGCTCGCTTTGATGATTGGTCCTGAGCCGCGAGGAAAAAGGCGATTCTACGATAATCCGTTTGATGCCCAACCTTTGAAGCGCCGAAGCACACGCTCCGTCCGGGTCGGCCTGCCAAACGACTGTCAGATCACAACCGGCCAACCTATCCCGTGATCGGCCGGACAGGCAGTCAACTCCGGCAAGCAGTTCGGCTAGGAGACTTGAATCAAGCGGGTATGCGAGATCGACCTTCCCGCAGGCGAGCAACAACCCGGCCACCTGCCGCTCCGAAATCAACACCAATTCGTGCGATGGGAAGGATTGTCGCAGGTAACGGATTGCCGGGACAGAAAGCAGCACATCACCTAATCCACCGGGATGGACGATGACTGCCCGAGGTTTGGTCAACGGCTCACTCCGAAGATGAAGGCTGCCTGGCGAGCAGATCTTGCGCAGCGACCAGATCGGCTGGGGTGTTGACGTTCTGGAACGATCGGAGATCCGGATCCAGGGCAATCCACTCCGATTCGGTTACGAGACGGACGGACAGGCCGGGCTCTGCAACAAGCAACTGGATCTTGCGTACCCCGTCACGGATCATGCGTTCGAGAACCGGGAGGCAGCGTTTCCCGTACACCGCGTGCATCGGTTGAAGACCGGTGGCCAAACTCGCCATGACGATGTCGGCTCGGTCGTTGGTTGCAACGAATGCCCGTATAGTCTCCGACCTCAGGAAGGGCATGTCACAGGCCACGGCAAAGATTCTTTCCCTAGAGGCGTAGGCTAGGCCCGTGTACAGCCCGCCCAAACTGCCGCAATCGGGGACCGCGTCACGGATCACCGGAAAGGTTATGTTCGGCAATGGAGGACTATCTTGCGCTACCACCACAACGACTTCGCTGAATACGGCATTCAGCACCGCCAGCGCTCGCTCCAGAAGAGTCATCCCGCCCACCTTCACAAATCGTTTGTCTTCACCCATGCGGCGGCTTTTTCCGCCCGCAAGAAGTACTCCGGTTACCGTGTCGCATTTGTTCACAAGGAGCTCCCAGAAACACAAAGGGGGTGGGTTTCCCCACCCCCTCCGTTCAGACGACCGATTCCTTCAACAGTTAGAGTGTCTTGCCCTTTTTCTTATTAGCCCGGCGGGTCAACACCCATCCTTCCAAAATTACCACCCCAAAAGCGATCAGAACCGGGTAAATGTACGTCTCCTTCGGAATCGGCGGTTCCAGGAACGTGTAATAGAAGGCCGAAACTGACATCTTTCTTCCTGCATCACCGTTGTGTCCATCCCAGACAAAGAACACGGTGGGAACGTATTTCCCGACCTCAAAGAACGTATCCTCATCATAATCATGATCCTTCTTGTTGCCAAGCGGGCGTTGGATCATGACGTACCAGCGACCGTTCTTCCATTCAGCTCTCAGAATCTTGAGAGATTCTTCAAAGTCAAAGCGCTCTTCAAAATCCTGATCCCAACCAGTCCCTTTGAACGCTCGGACGGAGCCGTCGGCTTCCCACTTCACAATATCGACGGGAAATTGCTCGTTCGTTCCGAACAGGTATCGGGGCTTGATCGGCGCGGGAAGGTCCTGCCACTTGACCGGAAATTCCATGGCAATCGCATCATTGTACACCGCGTACTTGTTCTGGTTGGCTGCGATCGAGCCTTCTTCTCCAGTCTTGGGATCTTGCTCCTTCACCCCATACTTTTCCACGTTCACTTCGGTAGGGGCCCAAGGCAATTTGCCTTCCGCAACGCTCTTAGTCCGATCATCCCATTCCAAGAGATAGACGACGTTCTGATCGTTGTAGAGGGCACTCACCCAGATGTCGTCGATCCGGGTAACGAAGTTCCTCGGCTTGTGTGTGATCTGACCGCCCATTGCAACATACCGGCGCGGCGTCTTTTTCCACATCTCGTTTTCCGGATCATCAGAAATATCACCCTCAACGTAGCCGGCAGGGAGCACAAAGTTGATCTTTGGTTTATCGGTGAGAGGATCTATCGGCAGGGGGTTTCCCTCGGTATCCCGCTCGCAGAGCGAGTTGACGAAGTTCGCAATATGCCAGCGCTCTTCGATCGTTGTGCTGTCCGCAAAGGACGGCATCGGCGTGCCGTTCACGCCGGTCGAGAAGGTCCGGAAAATATTACGCACGTTGTACGGGTCCTGCCGGCTGCCGCGGAAGTTCCAGCACTTGTGCCAATTTGCCGGCTGGATGGAAAACCCCCAATCATCCTTCAAGTTGAAGGCATTGCCGTCGCCGCGGCCTTCCACACCGTGACATTCGATGCACTTCTTGTCGACGATCAGCTCGGCGCCCTTCTTGAGGCTCTCCTCCGAAGCAGCTACAGGCTTGAGATCGCCTAATTGGAGGATCGTTATGGTTTCTGTTTCCTTGTCGGTGAATTTTCTGTCTTTCACCAATTGAGTCGTCACAAAAGCCAGAACTTGCAGCCGCTGTTCATCGGTCAGGATTCCCTCCCAGGACGGCATCGCCGACCCCGGCAAGCCGTGCGTCACGGTTTCGAAGAGATCGTTCTGGCCCGGAATCGGCTTCTTCGCATCAAACAGCGGCAACTCGCCGCTCGCCGTGTGACGGATCTTGAACGTGCCCTGATTGAAGTTGCGTGGTCTGGGCCACAGGCGATCGGCACCGGGACCGTCCCCTGCGCCGTCGACCCCGTGACACCATACGCACTTTGTGAAGTAGACACGCTTTCCCGCCTCGATCATCTCGGCAGAAGGCTCCGGTGCTAGGTCGCCCTTCTTAAATCCTTCTGGAACCTCTTCCTGCGCGTAGGCCCCGCCCGCTGTGCTGCCCGAAATCACGATCCCCAGCACGGCGGCAAGGATCAGGCTAGATTTCTTGCTTGCCAACTGATTCTTCATGTTCCCCCTCATCTCTCGTAAATCCAGGTTGGTCGCGAATCCGCTGAAAGCTTAATCCCAGGTCCTCGGGTAGTAGCCGGTATGCCAATACTCGAACAAGATTACTTTCCAGATTTCATCGACCGTAAGGTGCTGCTCCCAGGGCGGCATGACGGACGCCCATGGGAATCCTTCATTCGGCAGACCGATTCCGCCCTTTGATACGCGCCAGAAGATGAAGGTTTCCTGCAGCTGCGCAATTGTGCCGGGATCCGTGAAGTTCGCCGGAATCGGGTTGAACGCAAAGGCGTGCAGTCCGCGGCCGTTCAAATTGTCGCCGTGGCAGAAGTGGCAGTTCTGGAAAAAAATCTCGCCCCCTTCGCGCACGTATTTCAGATAGCCTTGTGCGTTGGGATCCCAGGGATTGGCGTTCGGCTTCATGAGCCGCCCCATGCCCTGCTCCACTATGTTGGCGTTGGTGTACTCTTGATCGTATTTCCCTTCGAGATTGACGCGGTACGGATTCTGCGAGGTCTGCAACACGTAGGTCTTGCCGTGGACCTTCGTGCTCGCAGGGGGAGCCGGGTGGACCGTGCGTAACTCGATCGGCTCTTCGGATTTCGGCTTCATCGCGTTGAAGGAAAACCCGCCGATAATGATCGGCAGCAGTACAAGGTAGGCGTACCGCAACAACTTGTTAGTTCCGCTCTGCGCATCCAGCACATTGAGGATCGGCTGCTTGAACTTCCTCCAATCCTCTTCGTTGGCAGACATCCACATGAAGACCGCGATGAGAGAAACCGTGCCGTACATAGCCCGGACGCTGAACGGAATCGGCGGATAGACGCGGAATTTCAGGTAGAGCAGGATGAAAGCCCAAAAGGCGATCCCTTGCCAAAAACGTGGAATTGCCATCCCCATGGAACTCATCAAATAGCTGAGTCCCGCAAAGCCTGCCACGAAAAGTGCTAGCTCAATGAGCATTTGCATGGGCATGTAGCCTTCAACCAGGCGTACCGTGCTCGAGGGAATGATGTCGAAAATCATCCCCACCAAGAGGAGGAGTCCAACGACTCCTACGAGTGCCCCCACTGACATTAGTGCTTTCATCGGTTAACTCCCTTTGCTCTCAATAGATGGCTCGATCAGGAAATCTTGGGCGGCTCTTTGCCTTCCTGAACATGCGAGAGATAATCCACGATTTTTTTCAAGGCGCCGGCACTCAGCTTTTGGCCGAACACCTTCGGCATGGTGTTGTCCGGAAAAGGCTTCACGACGTAAGCGCTGGGATCCACGATCGACTCCATGATGTATTCGGGGGTCGATTTAGCTGTCCCTTTGTATTCCTTATCCTTTATGCGCAACGGTGCGTTGGTGCCCTCCACGAGCTTCGGACCGATAGTCCCCGTCGCGCCGGGAATCCCGGGAATCGTATGACAAGACACGCACTGCGCTTTTGCGAAAATTTGATCTACAGGCTCCGAGCCATCGGCCAATAGAGCGCTTGCCGCGCCTGCAGGTTTGTCTTCCTGCTGTTTAGGCCGATCTGCCTCAGGAATGAATTTTTCGTACGACTTTACAATCTCTTCGAAGCTGGGAGCATCACGGCCTTCGCGAACATAGAGCCAGGTATCCACCGCGGCCAACTCAGGAAGCGACAAAGAGATCGGGGGCTTATGAATAGCCGGCATGGGGCTCTCTTTGTCGTTGGTCCCTTTTACCCCATATCCTTCCACCACAAAGCAGCTGGGACAGGCATGGGATTCGGCGATATACTCCTGTCCGCTTTCAGCGGTACCGGACCCTGGGAAGGCCTCCTTCTGAGCCGTGTCTCGGGCATCCGGCTTCCCCTTGTGATACCGAGGATCCTCGAGCCGTTCCTTGCCTGCACGCTCTGGAAGACCGAGCAGATTTGGAGCTCGTTCACCCAGCATGCCTGCATGGAAGGCATGGCACAGGGGACACTGACCTTTCCCGATTGCTCCCTGTACTTTGTTTTGACCGATCCCGCCAAAAATAATCTTCTCGCCCTCATCGGCCAACTGCTGAGGCGTCATAGAGCTGAAGTCCAGTCTTTCTTCTTTGGGCGGGAATCCCCCTTCAACTTGCGGCAACCAATTCCCATACCCCGACAAGGCGGCGGCAATCAAGAACATGAATCCACCGATCTTCAACAGAGCGCTGATATTGGCAAAATAGAGCGCCATCATGAAGGTCGTCGCCGTGATCAAAACGAGGGAAACCGGCAGGAGCCGCGATTCGCCAAAGAAGTTGATCTTGTAGTTGGCGATCGCCATAAACAGCATAACGGTGGCGATAATCCCGATGAACGTCTTGAATACTGCACGCCTGTTGGCTACAGGATCTTTGATAGAGGTCTTAAAGTAGACCAGCAATCCGGCTAGAAGAACGAGCGCCGGCCACCCCATTCCAAGTGCTGCGTTTAACAGATCACCCACGGTTTGAACCTCCTAACATTGGGGGAAGGAGCGGCCATCCCGCTCCATCCCCCGATGAGTCATCGCCTGTTGACAGCTCAGTGACCGACGGCCGGCTGCGGCGCTGCACCAGGAACCGGCGCTTTGGCTTCGACCGGGTACTTCTTCGCACCCAGCGTCCCGAGCCAGAAGACAAACATGATGCTCATCCAGAAGAAGAGCACGTTGAAGGAGATCATGTTCGCCGCAAAGCCGACGGTATGGGTGTAGGCCCAAGGAGAGTTGTCTCGCATGATTTCATTGACGTGCCAGAACAGCCGAACCGATGACCGGATGTATCCCATCAGGCCCATCATCCAGGTAAAGGCCGTCGCCAGCATGATGAGCGCATACTGCGAGCGAGCGGAAATTTTTCCCCACTCGATCGGGCCCATTTGCTTGGCTCCCTTCATCATGACGCTGTTCAGTGCAAACATGAAGAAGAGACAGGAGAGCGTGGTGGCGACCTGTGGAACGGAAAGGCCTACTCGAACGTTTGCAGGGATGTAGTACCCGTAGATGGCCAACCAGATGATGTTGACGTAGGCGAAGAAAAAGAAACACCCCATAAAGATGTTTCCGAACTTCGACCAAGAGACCGTGGATACCTTGTTGCCCCGCATATACCACACGAAGCTCAACACCGTCGTGGTGATAATGACGTTGATGCCGCCGTTCTTGGCCGACATAACGCCATAATTGCCGAGCACCGGGTGCTGCTGACCTCCCATTGCCTTCAACTCGGCTGGAGTCATCACTATCGTGTGCGGAGTGATAAAGACCAAGAACCCGCACACCAGTAAGAACACGAGATACTTGATGTAGCGCTGGTACTTTTCAGCGCCACGCATCCGCCCCAATGCTTGCCACAGGTAGTAATTCGTGCTCAGGAAGAGAATGCCGATCATGGTCGCCTGAATGATAAAGAGCCAGGCGAGGAGCCCGCCCATCAGCGTGATGCCCATCTGCTGACGATAGGCATACACTTCACGCATGAGCCAATATCCGGCGAAGGGCAACGGGATCAAAAATGCGACGCCGAGGGCCATCGCGATATACCCCATCCAGTCATAGTGAGCACGCTCTTCGTCCGTCTTTGCAGAAAGGAAACGATAAGCCGCGTAGGCAGCCACGACACCACCCCCGAACGCCATGTTTCCAAGAATCCGGTGAACGTTCAACGGATTCCAAAGGGCCGTATGGATGACGTGCCAGATGTTTCCGAGGAATCGCCCTTGCTCGTCGACCCCGGCCGGCGACATCATGAATCCGATCCAAGAGTTGGCCAGGAACATGAGCACGGTCCCGATGACGTTCAGGATCACGGACATGCTGAGGTGAATCCACTTGAGAAAGCCCTCTTTCATCTTGTCCCATCCGTAGTAGTAGATGTAGAGAGTGCCGCTTTCAGCGACGAACATCAACGCGTAGATATGCATGACCGGCCGGAAAATACTGGAGAGGTATTGGAAGAAAGCGGGATACAGCGTGAGGAACGTAAAGATCAAAATACCGCCTAGGATGGCCGTCAACGAGTAGGCCGTCAAGCTGATCTTAATGAAGTCATAGGCCAACTGATCGTACTTTTTGGCCATCGCCTTGTCTTTGGAGACCACCCCCATAAACTCGATGATCATGCAGAATATAGGAACAGCCAGCACGAAGCTGCCATAGTACAGGTGCTGCTGGTTGGCGAACCAAAGCAACACGCGGCTTTCGAAGTTGTACCGGGGATAGTCCTTCGGACCGTCCGTGGTTTTAGGAGCCGGAGCACCTACCACAATTCCTTCCGTCTTGTAGTAGACGTCTCTTCCTTTTTCGACCTTCTCTCCGTCCTTCTTCGCAGCGTCCTCAGCGGCAACCTCTTCACCAGCGGCAGGAGAAGGGAGCGACATTGCGATCGGGAGAAGGAGGAGGCCAATCATCGCGCCCAGCGCCATGATTGACAGAAGTTTCTTAGGGGTTACAAGACCCATGGCGTACCTCCTTGATGCATTCCAATATGACCGGCAACAATTCATACGAGATCGACCAACCAAAGCTCAGCCCTGCACCCGACATCGGATACCGACTGCTACTTCCTGAAGAGATACCAGTAGTCCAAGCCCTGCATGTCCATCAGAAAGTGGTCGACCGCCGTGAAATAGGCGATACAAATGACCGCAGAAATCAGAATGTAAACGATTGTCTGGCCCATCGTGGATTTGCCTCCCCAAGTTGGTGCTTAAGGTAAGTGCGCGGGCAGCGACCGGAAGATCAGCAAGGACATTGAATGCCGGCAAACCAGTAAAAGAACCAGAGGCTCACCGCACAGGTCACATAAAAAATCATCTTGCCGACCTTCATCTTTAGCTCACTGTCTGCCGCAACAGCTTCGGTCGCCATTGTGTTGTCTCCCCTTCCTCAATCGAGTTTTTAGTGGTCCAACTTGCCGGTTTTCTTGACACGCCACGGTTCGTATGTTATTGAAAAACCCGCGCCTGGAGCGAAAAGCGAGGAGCGGGCATGACGAAAAACTCAAAATTGTTCGACATTATAGTTTTGGCCGGTATGGTTGTCAATATAATTTTGGCCGTGTTTCTCATTCTCTACTACTTTGATTTCCTGTAGCTTTCCTACTATTCGCCTCTCCGTCCACTCCCCGCTTTTCCGACGATATCGCACAGCGAAATCCGATGGTTTCGTCTCGAAAATCAGGGACCATTTTGCTCCGGCTGGTGATCCGGATATCCGCGCCTGTAGTCGTATAACTGCCTCCTCGAAGAACTCGAAATACGCCATGGTCCGGGCTCGGAGGGTTGTGTTCGGGAGAATCTCTGTAATAGTTTTCGGCATACCAGTCTTCCACCCACTCCATCACATTGCCCGCTCCATCCATAACCCCATAAGGGCTCATATCGACTCGGAACGAGCCGACCCTGGACGATACTTCCGCCCCGTCCTGGACCCGCGCCCAATTCGCACCCCCTGGGCGTTCATCGTTTCCCCATGGCCACAGACGTCCATCCGCGCCCCGCATAGCCTTTTCCCATTCAGCCTCGGTCGGTAACCGCTTGCCCTTCCATCGGCAATACGCCTGAGCATCATCCCAAGACACGTAGACCACCGGCTGATTGACCCCCCTCATTTTTCCCATGTTCTTGGCATACCGTGACGGAGGGCCAGCTTTTCGATGGCCGGATGCCGACACAAATTGTGCGTATTGGTGGTTCGTGACCTCGTAACGATCGATCAGAAAATCATCCAGGACGATAGTGCGAACCGGCTTTTCATCGAACCCCCCATCACCTGTACCTCGAAGGAAAGGCCCCGTCGGAATTGGGACCATCTCTTCCTGAATCGGTTCCTCATTGGAAACCTCTACTGACTCGCTTTGAGGCGTGCCATTAGACGAGACGGGTTGGGCTTCGAACGGAGTCAGGCTGGTTCCCCGGAGGATGCCCATGATCGGGATAGCGGCAAACGCCAACACTGCCAATAGGAAGGCGATCTTAAATTTGGTTTCGAGCATGGCCGTTAACGCTCAGCCGTTGCTCCTTCGAACTCCGGGTCGTGTGCGCAACGAAACCCAATGGTAATGTCCGTCCTCCAGAATTTCGCCGCGAACCGTTTCGATAGCCGCGCATTGTGTTCGGTCTCACGCCAAGATCCGCCACGGACGACCTTCAGTTGCCCCTCGTCCGGACCTTTGGGATCCCGGTACGGGGACTTCCCGTAGAATTTTTCATCGTAGGTATCGGCCACCCATTCGGCAACATTGCCAGTCATGTCGTACAACCCATACGGGCTTCTGCCGCTTTCGAACGAGCCGGGCGGGGCGAGGTATTTGTAGCCGTCCTCCGCCCCATCCACGTTTGCATACCCTGTCCTAAACTCATCGCCCCAGGGGTACTTGCGTTTGCCTTCTCCGCGCCCGGCCTTCTCCCATTCTGCTTCAGTAGGCAGGCGCTTGCCCGCCCACCGGCAGTACGCACTGGCATCTTCCCAGGACACGCTCATCGCGGCCAATTCAGGCTTCAGAAGTTTCGATTGATCGTCTTCAAATACTTCGATCTTCGGCATCGGGCGTTTCGTCATTTTGGCGAAGCGGGCATACTCTTCCTGCGTCACTTCCCTTATATCGATGTAATACGCCTTCAAAAATACCTGATGTTCAGGCTCTTCGTCGGGATCGCCCTCTTTGCTCCCCATCATGAACGGCCCCTCGGGGATCTGCACCATCTCGCGTCCCTCGTCGCCCATTTTAGTTTTGTACATCGAATAATCTTGGGCGGCGGATTTGCCGGGGGCCGGTTTACTTTCGCTCTTGACGGCCAAAGCGCGCTCCCTTGCCTGCTTGGCCTTGTACGATTCATAGACTAATCCCACTATCATCAGGATAAAGGACGCGAACACAAAAATAATGGATCCGATCAACACTCCTCTGTTTTCCATGGTGTCCTATCTACTTGTGAACGACATCCTTCGCTGAGGCCGGAGGATCCACCGACTCTGCGGCAGAGGCCTTCCGAGCCGAACGCATATCCAGCAACATCGAAATTTGCACTCCCAAAAACCCTCCCATCGCCGCCCCTGCGCCGGCTCCCACCGATATGCGATCAGCTCCCGCCAGGAACCAGGCGAGCGCGCCGCCAAGGATCGTCCCCACCAAAATGCTGACCAGAAATCGTCGGCCTCCGAGGAAACCTACGACTCCGCCGAGCAGCAGTCCGGCGCCCGTTGCGACGGGCATGAGTCGGCCGCCCATAATGACTCCGATCAGGATACCCACCGTCCCCATCACCAGCAGACCAAATCCCATGTCGAGCAGCTTGGTGAGCGGAAGACTTCCGATACGAGGCGCGTCCATACAAGGCCTGTCTCACCGGCCATCGTCGGTGGCAATGATCGGTCCGATGTCGATTTCCACACCCGGGGCCGTCAGGATGGAAATACCCCAAGCCTTTTGAGCCGGTTCATGCCCGTGAATGCGCACAAAATCTTCGTACACGTTCACGCGCTCCTCGACCCAGCCCTCCGACGGCTTCGTTCCGCTCTGCACGACAATTTCCGACCCACTGAACATTCCACCTTCCGTGAAAGTGCCTTCGGCCTTGGTCGCGCTCCAGACGTATTTTGTAAACACGGGAATGAACAACAAATCGGTATCGAGCGATGCATAGATCGCGGCGATAAATTCACCTTCGGCCGGTGCTTTATGGAGTCGCCACCGCCACGTCAGCACCGGGTAGGCTTTCGGATCCCAATCGATTTTCTTTTTCTTGATGCGCTGACCCGCATCTCGCGCGGCGAGAAAGCCTGCGCCGTTTTCGGTTTGCACCTTATACGCGTCTCGTCCTTTGGAATGGCTCCGTTGACTCTCGTGATCCCAGTTGACCGGAAACCCATCCGTTTCTTTCGAGCGAAAGTCTTCCAAGACGAGCGAGGCTGATGACTGCGCCAAGGCTGGTCGATCCCAGGCTGCCACCGTAGCCAAGGTTCCCATCGCGAGCAGAACGGCCGTCAAACGCCGCCCTTCTCCTAATCCGAAGCCCATTCGCCGCTACACCTCCTGTGACGGAGTTGGTAAGAAGGCCGTCCTCTTTTCCTCGCGTGACTGTATTCTCAGCACCGGCTGCCGTCCGCGCTCGGCCATCCAGAAAAGCAGAAGGACGGCAGCCCAAAAAACGACCATGTTCAATGTGACCATTTTCGCGGCGAACTCCAGGGAGGGCGTGAAGGCCCACGGCGAGACGTCGGACATCATCTCATTGACGTGCCAGGTGAGGCGCCCTGATGAGCGGATGTACCCCATGAGTCCCATGACCCATGAAAAGGCAGCCGCGAGCCCGAAAAGACCCACCATTCCGCGGACCGAGATCTTGCCCCACTGAACAGGCCCGTGCACCTCAGCCCCCCGAAGCATGAATGAATTCAACGTGAGCCCCCCGAGCACGACCGTCAGCGTCGTGAATGCTTGAGGTCCGGACAATCCGACCCGCACACTGGCGGGCAGATAAAACCCATAAATGGACAGCCAGACGATATGCGCCATCCCTACTCCGAACAGCACACCGAGGATGAGATTGCCGGTGCGCACCCACGAAATCGTCAGGGTGCGATTGGCGCGGCGATAGAAGAGGAAACTAAGCGCCGTGAGGCAAATCATGAGATTGACCGCCCCATTCTTTGCCGACATCACCCCGTAGTTGCCGATCACCGGATGCTGCGCACCGCCCATTGCCTTCACTTCACCGCCGGTCATCATGACCGTATGGGGCGTCAGCCACACGAGAAGCGCGCCCATGAGTCCAATAAGCAGCAGCTGATAGTAGGACTGATACCGTTCTCCTCCCCTGATCCGTCCCATGCTTTGCCACAGATAATAGTTCACTCCGAGAAACAGGGCTCCGATCAGCAGAGCCTGCACTACGAATAACCAGGTCAGCAAGCCGCCCATCATGGTCATGCCCATGCTTTGGCTGAAAGCATAAACCGACCGCATCAACCAGTAGCCGGCGAACGGCATCGGTAAAAGAGCGCAGACCGTCACGAACAAAAAAATGTAGCCGACCCAATCGTAATAGGCGCGCTCTTCATCGTTCTTGCTGGTAAAAAACCGGTAGCACGCATAGGCCAGCACCACCGCGCCACCGGACATAATATCCGCCAGGAACCGATGAACGTTGAGCGGGTTCCACAAGGCCGAATGGAGCAGGTGCCAGGCATTCCCCAGATAACGGCCTTGGGCATCCACGCCCGCTGGCGCCATCATGAAGGCAGCCCAGGCATTGGCCAACAGCAACAAGGCGGTTCCGAATACGTTCGAGAGAATTCCGATGGCCGCGTGAATCCACTTGAGTCCGGCAGTCATCCGCTCCCACGTGTAGTGATACACGATCAGCAGCAGGGATTCCCCGACGAACACGAGCGCGTAAATCGGCATCATCGTCTTGAACGTCCCGCCCATGTATTTCATGAAGCTGGGATAGAGCGTGATGAACAGTGCCAGCATCAGGCTCCCCACGACCGCTGTGATGGAGAGCGCGAGCAACGCGACTTTTAGAAGATCGCGCGCAAGACCATCGTATCTCGCCGAAAGAGCCCGGTTGCGGGTGGTTAATCCCAAGAATTCCAACAACACGCAGAAAATCGGCAGGGCCAGGACGAATCCGCCGAAGTACGTATGCTGCTGAGTGACGAACCAGACGAGTAACCGGTTGTCCAGCGATCCATACTGAGGATACGTTGTCTCGGTCGGTGAGGGGGCCGGCGGTCCTAGCGGAGTCCCGGGAGTTTGGTAGTACACATCCGTGGCATGCTCCGACAACGCCGTCTCGGAAGCCCAGCCTGCCCCGGCGAAGAGGAACAGAACCGCGCACATAAAAATCCACCGAGAGAGGAACGGGACACTTGCCATGGAGAATCACACCTCTGATACTGGCTTGGACAACATGGACTCGGACGGCGGCATTCGACGCGCGACCTGAGACTGAGTGTTTTTTCCCAACATGCCCATCACGAATGGACAACGAAGCAACGCCTCCGGAATCGTCCCCAACACTCCATCTTCCACGTTTCGCCGATGGCCGAGGTAATAGCAATACGCCGCCATCATCCCGCCGACCAAGGCGCCGGCCAGGCTCCCCAGAAGCGGAGAGACCGTCGGCCGTTGGAGCGCGAACAAAATGCCTCCCATCGCGACGAGGTAGTAGGTCGAAGCGAACGCTAGGCCGGGCCACCACCAATATTTCGTCAACTCGGTCCAGCGGGTGGCTGCCAGAGCCTGAAACCACGGACGGGCCGTATCCAGGCCTCCGAAGTAGGCAGCCAGCGCGATCGAGCCCCCCAGCAGAGTCACCCCGGTCAATTGAATGAGCGGAGAACCGGACAGAGCCGCCACTCCCCCGCACAGAACAACGCCGGCAGCGAGCCAACGTCCAAGAGAAAGCGGAGACGTCATGACGAGCCGGCGAAAGGCGGCTCCATCGGGAAACGTGGGAAAGGGACGCCCAAGAACGGTGAGTTTGCGGACATGCCCGATCTCAAAAGCATCACGGGCTACAGCCGTGCAGGCTATGATGACGGCCATCATCGCCGGACCGTCCGGATGGCGTAGATAGTCGTACCCCACTAGCCACAACAGCGCCAGGACGAGCAGCGAAAGCTGAACCCCGTACACAAACCCGATCCATCCGACGATCCATCCCGCGCGGTTCAAACCATCCTCGGGAAGCAGCCGAGCGGCGGAAATTTCACGCCCCACGAGATACGAAACCAGCGCAGTGAGCGCGGAGATCGTCCCGCTCACCGACAGCAGTGCAAAGGGATCCGACAAGGGAAGAACCTGTTTCGACACCCGGTACACAGCGAAAGCGACAAGACCAGGGACGAACATCACGATCCGTTTCTTTCGTCGGACCTGATCGTCAGTTACCGCCGAGCTCAAACTGGGCAACACACGCAGCGACATTCGATGCAACATGTTACTTGGGGGTTCCCATCCCGAAATATCGCGCTTTGACTTCTTCCATCAACGCAATCGTCACCCGGCCATCGCCTCGCTCCGAGGCGGTTCGTTCCAGTTCGATCCGAGCCATCGCCCGGACGGCAGCCGGGACGTTCGCCAACCGACGCTCCGCCTCTGGATCCCAGCTCACTTGCTGATCGGCTCCGGCTCGATCGAGCGCCTCATACGTCACGACTCGTGCTCCCAGCTTCTGCAGCGACTGCTCCACCTCGTGCCGGACTAACGGCGCGACGTAGGGAGGAAGCCGATCGAGCCGGTGACGAGCTTCGTCCGTCCATATCAGACGATCGATCAAGATTTCGGCTCGCCCGGGCGGCAAATCAATGCCGATCCTGAGCCCGCACCCTCGGCATTCCGAGCGGACGAACCATTGGGACGTCCGGTCGTCTCCCCAGCGCTCCTCGATGCCCTCCGTATGCATCCATCGACCGCAGCCGCAGACGAACACGTTTTACCTCAATCAGCGGAGGACATCCGCTTCAACCGATCTTCCCGGGATACAGAATGTACAACATGGTATAGGTCGTCGTGCCCGTTACGAACAGCACGCAATACACGATCATAGTGAAAAGGCCGAGCGCGCGGTGTCGCTGGGCGCCGTTCGGCCAAAGCCGTTGGATGGCGCTTTCGATCCCCAGCACAAAAGTCACAAGCAGGAGCAGTCCCAGGTAGACTTCGAGCTTCCGCATCGAAAATCCCGCCGATGCCGCCCGTGCGATGAACAGCAGGGCGACCACAGCAATGATGGAACCCAGAATCACCCCGATTTTTCGCCAACTGGTCAGCAACGGCGCATCGCGCAACAAACGCCGACCCCCGCTAAAGGTCTGACTGCGAAAGCCCAACACGATCATATAAATGGCCATCACTAGCCCGATGATGACCAAGATGATATGCACGGTAAGAATGGGAATAAAGAGATAGTCGTACAGGTCCTGGGATCCTCCGAACCCTTCCTTGCCTTCCACGGCCAGAACACCGAGCTGCCGAAACAGGTAGTAGGCGGTAAAAAACCCCACCATCGCCAACATGCCGCAGAACATCAACCAGTGATGGGCATGCCCTTGCCCCCGGCGAGCCTTAACCCAGCCGATCACAAACAACGTCGTAAACACGGTGGCCATCAGTTGACTGAGATCGGCTCCCATGGTGGCATGGGTTCCGAAAAAGCCCGGCTGTTTCAACCATTCCGTCATAGACGGCGACTCATGCTTTCTTCGTCCCCTGCACAACGGCCGATCGTTCCAGCTCGGTCACCGACTCATAGCCCGCATCTCTCATCCAGCGCATGGCGTCGGCCGTGCGGTAGCAGGCTCCCCTTTCTGTGTTCACAAGAATATGAACGGCGAACGCCGTAGTCCAGGCCGGTCCCGTTCCCGATGGGTCCAGAAAGCGGTCTTTGATGACCAACCGGCCCCCTGGGTTCAGATGAGCAAACACCTTCGCCACGACGGCGGCATTGGCCTCGAAACTTTGATAATGCAGGACATCGGACATCAGTGCGAAGTCGTAGGGGCCGCCTAATGAGTCGACATTGAAATCACCGGGAACCAAGGCGATCCGGCTTTCCAGCCCAGCCTCTTTGACCGTCCGCTCAGTGAGCCGAAGCGTGGCAGGAAGGTCGAACACCGTGGCCTTGAGATCCGGGTAGACCCTGCAAAAAGCAATGGCGTTCGTGCCCGCCCCCCCACCCAGGTCGAGGAGATGCGCAACTGACCCGAGTTCCAGGCGCTTGGCCAATTCCGGCCCGCTTTGCTGACCGATGCGATGGAGCACGGCCAGCACATTGGCGCCCAATTCCGGATCGGTGTCGAAGACATGGCGGGTGACAAGCCGCCGCCCCGTTCTGACTGTCTCTTCCAGCCTGCTCCAGTTCTCCCATTCAGCATCGTGCAGTATGAGCAGGTGTCCTACGTACTGGGCAGCATGCTTGACAAGGTAGGTCGCCGCGACCTCGGAGTTCCGATAGGCTTCTCCCTCTTTGTCTAGGATCCGCATAGCGACCAATGCGTTCATAACGAGACCGAGAGCCGCTTCATCGGCACCCAGCTTGGCTGCGATATCGCTGAGCGTACGCGCCTTTCCGTCCAGCGTAGAAAAAAGGTCCAGTTTTGCCGCGGTCAGCAGGATTTTAGTTTCCCAGTAGTAGCCGAGTTGGAAAATTTCGGCCAGGGAGAGGTCACGTGGCACATCAACTCCAGAGACAACAAGAAATTTCGGCATCTTACATAGATCGAGAATCGAAAGGCAAGGCGGGGCACGCGGAAGCGGTGCAGGAGGGAAAATCAAAGGGCAGTGGCCTTTCGACCACTGCCCTTCGCGATCGGCGAGCCTGGCCCGCCACGATCTTCGAGTCGCTTACTTCTTCACTTCCGCTTTCACGTTTGCGGTTCCACCCTCGGCGACTTCCACATCCAATTCAGCCTTTCCGGCGAACGGATGCCACACGATGAGTTTGTGCTTTCCGGCCGGCACATCCTTGATTTCAAACGTGCCATCATCTTTGGCCACCGCATGGTGGGGATTCCACACCGGGAGGAAGAAGGACTGCATGAACTCATGCTGATCGCACTGGAGGCGATAGGTCGTACCTTTCTTTTCCGCCCCTCCCTTGAACTTCACCGGCTTTTCCAGCTTCGCTCCCTTCTCCGCCAGACCGATGTTGAAGTCGGTGGAGGAGGAGGAACCCTTCACAAAGAAGCTGTGCGGATTGTGCAGCACACCCTTGACCGACTTGGGATCGTCGGGATCCGAGTCCATATTCTCGACACGGAAGCTCTTCTGCGCGACCACGACGCCGGTATAGGGAAGGAATTCGCAGAATTCCGCCTTCACATCCGTGCCTCCAAATCCGTCGACGAAAGCCTTATCTTCGACGTCCGTGATGGCGACGACGGCGCCCTTTAGCCCACCGTCCTTGATTTCGATGGTCTTGAGAAAACGTTTATCGCCATCCATAAGGGACTTATTGGGATGCTTGGGACAGAACTTGGGGTTCGGGAACTTGGAGAACATGAACTCCTTCTGTTCCGGCTTCCCGGCATAGGTCACCTTACCGGTAATGGTTCCCCCTGCATACGAGGCGAGCGGCGCGGCGACGAACGCCGCAGCGGCTACACCAAATACGACTGATAACGCGCCCTTTTTCATGTGACTGCCTCCTTGTGATTAACGTCCCTCTGACGACAACTCGCTGTTGATCCTTGCCCGCCGTTCCACACGCAAGAGAGACAGAGATAAGAACCCCCCGGCCCGTAGTCGCTCGATCGTTGGAACAGAAATGGTGAGGCTATGAATCGACCGTGTGTCTATACAGGACTATACCCCTCGCCGTCAACCCGAAACAAGGGGGACTAAGGGCACTTTATCGGGAAGGCCGGGGGAAATCCCGGAGAACATGCGCCAAAGCCCCTCCGGCGGTGGCCCGCACGGCGTCGTCTTCATCATGCAGGCCTTGCTTGAGCCAAGGAATGGCTTGAGCGCGCCCGACGTTCTTTAGCGACTTGAGTGCGGCGATCCTCACACGCGGCACCGTATCCTGAACCAACACCATCAACGCCTCGCGGGCGGCCTCGTCGTTCTTTGCCGTGGCATGACCTAACCCCCGCGCAATGGCGGCACGGACGGCCGGCTCCTGGGCGTTCGAGAGATGCAGGACGGTGGAAGAAACCGCACCATAGGGTTCGCCCAGCTCAAGCAGAGCGGCAACGACGAAAGCTTTTACGGAGGCATCACGATCCTCCATCGCGGTCCGAAGAAGCGGCACTGCCTCCTTGCTCCGGGCATGTCCCAAGCTGACCGCTGCTGAAATCCGCACGGGCGGGATTGGGTCAGTCAGCAGGCGACTCAACGTAGAAATTGCCTCCGGCTTGCCGATTGTCCCAAAGCCTGCGGCTGCTGCGCCGCGCACCGACGGCTGTTTGTGCTTACTCGCCTCTATCAGCACCTCGAACACCTGAGGCCGTCTCAGATCGACCATCGCGCGAATAGCCGCGGATCGCTCGTCTGGGTTCAACGCAGTCCCGGACTTTGTCAGCAGGTCGCATCCGTCGCTGCGTCCCAGGCGGCACAATGCCTCGGCGGCCGCAACCCGCACCCGTACTTCCGGGTGTTTTAGTCCCGGCTCGATCAGAGGGATTGCAGACGCATCGCCCGCCTTCCCCATCCCCTTCAACACCGCTTCCTTGACCAGCACCGCCTCGTCATCGAGGGCTTTCTTGAAGCGAGCCGACCGGCGACCGCGTTCCGATTTCGCGAGTCCCTCCGCGGCCAGTGCCCTGACCAACCCGGAGCCGTCCGTGAGGCCATCTTCAAAATATGGGATCGCGTCAGGACTGTCCAGCTCTTTGAGGGCCGTATAGGCCGCCCCTCTCATTTGTTCCCTCATGTCGTGCAACAGCGACGTCACGAAGATGAACGCGACGTCGCGGAGCAAAGCCGTATCGTCTCGGCCAAGCCGGCGCTCCAGTTGATCGTATTCCTTCAAGGCATCCTTCGGACGTCCCAGTTTCAGGAGCGTCCTTGTTTTCAACCGGAGAATGTCAGGTGAGCCAGCTGCTTCGGCCGGGAGACGCTCCAACGACTCGAGGGCTTCCTGGTACTGCTTGGATTCATAGGCCGCCTGAGCATGCTTCACCTCGGAAGAGGCAGCCGCCGCGGTGACCCACAACGCACAGAGCCCCATCGCCAGGCTCATCCCGCACCACAACCAACGAATCATGATTGTCATGAGCAAACCACGGCGGGCCTTTATCGCCCCAATCTACTCCGGCGAGACGGTGGATACGCAGAATGATGCGGCGATGATGTGAGCGATGCTTGCATCGTGCGATTAGTGCTGATGTTCGACGAGGGGCACGATGTCGATCGGGCGACCGAGGGACTCCAATCCGAATCGAGGATTGTCCATCACTTTGTATGCCGTCCGATTGCCCTTCGGAGCCGCCAGCGACACATTCTCCACCACGGTTCCATCGGGCCGTACCGTCACAATGCGCGTGACTCCGGGTCCGGTCTGCGGATGCCAGACCACCATTTGATACGTGCCCGGAGGAATATTCTCGATTTTGTAGGAGCCACGGCTGTCCGTCACGGCGTAATAGGGATTGTTCACCGCCATAGCCCAGCTCTCCATGTAGGCGTGGAATCCGCACTGCATGTAAAAGGTTCTCCGGCCCTTGTTCAGGTAGATCGGACCCACCAGAGACTTCCCCGGCGCATGATTATGCATGGCGTGGAGATCACCGCGACGGTGCTGATGATTCAAAACAAGGGGAGTGTTGAACAGGACCCGGGCACCTGCTTCGATAGAGGTTTCATAACCTTGGATGTCGTGCATGACCGGATCCATGTTGACGACTTCCACCGCGTGGCCGTTCCGGACGATCGTTACCCAAGGTTGGAACACGCAGTCCCGAGCCTCGATCAACGGGACCGAAAGCTCGAATGGTTTCCCGGCCGGGACGCCTTCGAGCGCCACCACTGCGTTCTGGAGACCTCCGTCCTGGTCGACGACGAAATCGTGAAGCAGCCGCCAACCCTTGCCGTTTGAGATGCGTCCGCAGTAGGCGGGATCTGGAAACGTGATGAGGTTGAACCCTTTCGGCTCAGGGACGGGACCGCTCAGGGTGACGGTGCCCTCGATCGTCCCTCCTTTCTGAACCTCGATGACGTCATACGCGTGAGCCACCGACATGAGGTGGCCTGCGCCAAGCAAACCCATCGCCACCGCCAATCCCAGTCCCCGCACACAATTTATCCGTCCCGTCGGTCGGTGCATGGGTCCTCCCGCGGCTGTCGTTTAAGGTGTTTGCAGCTCAAGAGTCGGACGAATGTCCAAGGACTTGCCGAGCGCTTGCAATCCGAAATGAGGATTCTCCTGGATTTCGTGGGCACTCCGGCGGCCCGTGGGCGATTTGAAGGCGAAGTTCACCTCGGAGGGCTGCTTCGGTGCGACCACCACCTTCTGTTCCATCATGACGCCGATGCCTGGATGCCAGGCGGTCAACGTATATTCTCCCGGCGGGATGTCGCCAATAGTGAACGTGCCGTCGGGTCCGGTCAGCGCATAATAAGGGTTTTCCACTGCCATGCCCCAACTTTCCATATAGGCGTGGAAACCGCATTGCATGACGAATATGCGGCGCCCTTTCGTCATGCGGATCGTTTGGACCATCGGTTCGCCGGCCAAGTGCTCGTGACTCTCCGAGCTGACGAAACGCTTGTGGTGCGGGTTCATCGGCAGGGGCGTGTTGAACAACACCCGAGGCCCGAGGTGCGACGTTTCATAAGCCTGAATGTCGTGCATGACCGGATCCATATTCATGACGACGACGTTCGCCTGATCCTTCACCACCGTCACAAACGGGAGAAAGCGACAATCCCTCGCCTCGATGGTCGGCGGCGTAAATTTGAACGGCTTTCCTTTGGAGACGTCTGTCAGCAGCACCACGACATCTTTCAAGGCCGAGTCCGGTCCCATGGTGAACTCGTCCAAAATCCGCCATCCGGTCCCGGTTGAGATGCGTCCGCAGTACACAGGGTCTGGAAATGTGATGAGATTGAAGCCCTTCGGGGTCGGCTTGCCTCCCGTCATCGTCACTTTGCCGGTAACGGCTCCGCCATCGGCGACCACGATTTCCTCATAGGCCCATGCAGGACCGGCACTGGCTAACAGCACAACAAACAGCCAAATCAATCTATGGAACGTTCTCATTCGAACCTCCACCATCCAGGCGCCGTACAGGATCAGACGGTGCGTCCTGGCATCCTATCAAAGTCCCGCTCCAAAGAAAAAGGGGGAGCCCGACGGCTCCCCCTTGTCTCGCATCACCGACCGAACGGTGTCGCGCTACTTCGCTGCGACCGGAATCGCCTTGTCTAAGGGTTCGACCTCGGCGCTCTTCATCCCGGCTCCTGCTCCGGACAGCGGCAGCAGCCGCTGATCGCCGGACGGCAGCACGCGGAGATATCCCCACTGCCCTGACTGGGAGTACGGCAACCGCTGGTTGCTGTACACATAATCGCCGGGCAGACGGTAGATCCCGCCGGCAGACGGGAGGAATGCATCGAGCACTTCCGACCCGGAGTACTCGACCACGCTGATCATGTCCGCGCCGCGCATGAAGGGCTCGATCGGCCACTCATGCTTTTCCACGCTGAACATGCCGTTCTGCTCGTTGCTCGCCCCGATCACGTGAACCCGAACCGGGTCACCTGCGTGCGCCACGATGATGGGCGTCGCCGGATCTTCCGGTTTGTCGGCCGTGCAGGGTTGGAAAATCTTCCCCAGCGAGCAACCGACTTCTTCCCGGTACTTGTACGGCTCCGACCGGTAGTTGACGCCGGTCAGACCGGCCACGTTCTGCACATAGGGCATGAAGCTCGTGCCGATGATGTTGTCTTCGTCTTGGAAGAACAGGGCCACGTCACGGTAGTTGGCCCGATTCTCATGGCCCGGAATCGACCGATCGATGATGACATCGGCCGCCCAGGCGTTCTTGTTTGAAATGTCCGCGCCGGTCTGTGGATCGCGGTACTTGGATCCCTTGGGTCCGACGACGATTGCCCCGAACAACCCGTTCCGGGGGTTCATCATCACGTTGCCCCAGTCCCACACCAACGAGGTCGTCTCCCCGTTGAAGGGATCCGCATAGAAGGTGTAGGCGCGTTCGCCTCCCGGCGTCACGGTTTGATCGCCGGCATTGTTCCCGACGTTGGCCCCCAAGGAATCTTTGGGGTCGAAGGCCAAACCGATCGCGGAGAAGGAGGCCTTGCTGGCCTTCATCTTGTTCTTCAGATGCACCTTCACACAATCCCCGACGTTGACCCGCAGCGTCAGCGGCATAGGTTGCGCGCCGCTCGCCACTTTGGCCACGTCCTCCTCAAGGGCGTAGATCTTCGCCTCGGGGTTGGTGATGAGAATCTTCCGCTCGAAGTCCACTTCGATCGCCTCCGGGGCTTTCGGATTGAACTTCATCGACGGATAATCCATCGCCACGACGTTGAAGTGCTTCACGGGTGCGTCCGCCGGACAAACCGGCAACGCCTTCGGGATTTCTCCCTTGTTCGAGAAACCAGCCGGCAGTTTTTTCAGATCCGGCTGCTCCTTATCGTACACACGGATGATCCCCCAGCCTCCCTCGGAGAACTTCGAAGACCGGCCGTTGAAGTGAATGTAGTCACCGGCTTGCAACCGCGGACCTCCGGCTTGCGGCACCACGAGGTCGTAGCGCTCGGCGATGCCGATATGGATGGAGTTCTTGCGATTGGCATCCGGTGCATATCGTTCGGTCCAGAACGTATGGCCGGAAATCGTCCACACCATCGATTCGTTCATGAGCGTGTGCAGGAGACGGAAGACCATCGTGTCTCCGACGTACGCGCGGAGCGTTGGGGTGTAGGGATCGCCGTGGATTTGGCTGTTGAAGATCTGCGACGAATCAGGGTTGGTCGCCAACCGTTGCGCGATCGGTCCGGCCCTGAAGTTCAAGCCGCTCCCGGTGGTGTGCGTCCCACCGTTCAGGAACGGCATCGGCGTCATGTAGATCTTCTCCGGCATCATGAACGACACGGTCTTGCCGGCTTCGAGCGCCACCTCGATCGGCTGTCCGGGAGGATTACCCGCCGTCACGATGTTGACCGTGTGCGGGACCGTGTCGTGCACTTGAACCATCAGTTCCCGGAAGCTGTTGTTGACCCCGTGCCCGACCGGCTCCACCGTACGGATGTCCGCGATCGGTCCGCTGCGGATTAGCTTTCCGGTCTTCGGGTCATGATACGTCGATCCCACCGGCTCAGCGATGAAGGTGCCGAAGCCGCCGTGCGGCCAGGTCGTCGCGCCAAACGCGTGGTCGTGCCAGAACACGGTCCCTACGTCGGCATCCACCCAGAACCGCTGCCGAACGAATTCAACGGTCACGATATCGTTCGCCGGGTGATTGTTCTTCAGGCCTTTGGTCAAGGTGATCGTCCCGCCCTTGATGGCCTTGATGCGGGCGATTTCATTCCCCTTGACGTTATCCGCTCCCACAAGAATCAGCGTGCCGACATGATACTGGCCCGCGTTCTTCACGGTGATTGAAGTGGCACCCTTCTTCGCCGGCGCCGTCAGCACCGTGTTCATCGGAAGCGGCAACCCTTTCTTGTTTTTCTTCTCCAGCATCGTGAACGGACGCACCGACTGCTCGTAGGAGAAGCCGGTGATCACGCCATCCGACGCCTGGTTGTCGAACTGCAGGAAGTGCCAGTGGGTATTGATCTTCGACGACTGGAAATTCGTGTAGTCGTCGTCGTCCCACTCGCTGGTCAGCGTCCAGTCGACGCAATCGTAGATATTGCCGCGGACGACCAACGGATACTTGAGATCATCGTTGGCCCGAATGGCGGCCTCTTCCTCATGCAGGACGTAGATCAACCCGTTCGGGTCGATGACCGGGGGCTCCTTCCCCTGGGCTTTGGCGATCTTGATCGGCAGCTTGATGAAGTGGACATTGTAGTCCTTGCGGCCCGCATTCTCCGGACAAAGGCTCCACACGCCGTTCTCACCCGGAAGCGCTTGATCCAGACTTTCTTCGCCGTTGGCATCCCGGCGGATCATTTCCAGCCAAGGCGCGCCGACATGGTTCGGCGAGAACATCACGCGCTTGCCGAAGTGAGGAGTCAAATGCGGCCAAGCCACCTTCCCGGTCAACGGCTCGAACATGATGGGGTGCCGCTTTCCCGGGTGAGTGGACTTATATTTGGGATTGTCGATCGTGCTTTCCTTCTCGCTCATCGCACGATTGCCTTCCCAAATCCAGTCCAGCACCGTGGCGTCATACGAAACGATCTGTCCTTTCTCATCGTCCTTGTGGCCCGGCTTTCCGGAAGGCGGCAACTGCATGGCCACCCAGTCCTTGACGTTGATCACGGCCGGGTTGCTCTTCCAATTGCTCTTGCCTTTGTCAGTAATCTGGAACTGCTTGCCGAACCAATCGACCGTCTGGCCGACCAACTTGTCGGAGCTGACCGGCGCTTTGATGCGGCCTTTGCGGTCAGGCAACTCCCGCAGGTCGGGCATCACATCATTGCGCATGTCCCCCTGCTGGATCGTGTTGTAGACGCGCCAATAGCCCCACATGCCCGCCACATAATGGTGCGCGACGTGGCAGTGGAAGAGGAAGTCGCCCGCCAACTGCTGGCAAAGCCCCGACCCGCACTCGGTCTCGAGATCCAGGGCTTCGGACGGTCCGATCACTTCGACGTCGACCCGGTCCGTCTTGTGGCGAATCACTGGATACTTCACCGGTCCGTTCACCGAGGTGGCCCACAGGTTCATGTCGTCGATTGCCCGCGGGCTGCGGGGCCAGCGGATCGTGCCACCGTGCGGATGGTGTGAGTGAAACACTTCGGATCCACCGTGGACCAAACGGAACTTGGCCGGGTCTCCCATATAGGAACGCGGAATCGTCGGGGCCGCATCGCCGAAGGTGTAAGAGCTGTACCCCATCGATTCGTCCTCGAAGCCGAAGTACTCATGCTGCACGTGCATGTTATTGATGCCGAACGGCTCGCTGCGATAGTTGATCGCGCGGCCACCCGGACGGTAGGCGTCGGTCAAGGGATCGCGCTGCGGCAGGAAGTCGCCCTTCTTGTTGACCGGGCGGAAGGCCTCATCGCCGACTTCGTGATAGAACAGGACGAACTCACGAAAGTCCGGCCCGGTGCCGTTCTTGATCATCACCTGCCAACCGCTCGTAGCCGGAGTCGGATCACCGGCGCCCAGCGGCTCCCAGTAGGATGAGCCGCGCGGCTCCACAATGAAGGCTCCGAACAGGCCCATCACCGTCAACTCGCGATCATTGCTGAAGGTATGGAACTGGCGCACGCCCTCCTGAGTGCTTGGATGGATATACCACTCGAAATCGCCGCTCTTCTCCTCGGGAACGATGGTGTCGGGGTTCGTCGTGGTCGCAGCGGCGCCGGTGGCGCTCACGACCATCGAGGAGCCGTGGATGTGCAGGCTGACTTCCTCTCCGCCCTCCAGCTTGTTGCTGAGCTTGATCTTGACGCAGTCGCCTTGGTTACCCCGGATCGCGAGAGGTTGGATCCATTGAGCCTGAACCCCCGGGATGACCGCGCCCGGGTCGTACCCTTCCTTGTCGCGGGCCTCCTTGTTCTTAGCTTCCTCCTCGCGAACCTTATCGATATTTTCATCCAGGACGTACATGTAGCCGGGATAAAAATCGAGCCACTGATTCAGCGTGATCTCAACGTTGATGGCAGAAATGTTGTACTGTTTGACCGGCGCGGTCGCCGGGCATTTCCCCCCAGGGCCGGCAGTGACCGGCTCCACGCGAGGGTCTGATACGAGCAGCATGTCCTGCCCCCCCGCCCCATACTGGTGCATCATGGAGGTGGTGTTGAACATGCCGGTATTCACGCCCTGCACCTGCGGGTCATGCGTCATGTGCTCCATGATGCGCTGGTGCTGCTGCTCGACCCTCGCCGCGCGATCGGGCTTGCCGCCCATCGTATCCTCGACGATGGTCTGTCCCTTGAGCTGCTCCGCCCAAGCGGGAACCTGATGATTCATCGCGGTGTGCGCGGCGTGGCTCTGCGAGGATTCCGCAAAGACGAATGGCGGGGACCATAACAACATGGCACCCGCCATTACGGGAAGAGAACGACAAAGGAACGAGCGACAGGAATGCATGGACCGGCCTCCTTGCATTGTGATGATAGTAAAACAGACTGAGTTTGAAGAAGTAGGTGTTACGAATGCTGTATCGTGACCGAACCCCCCACGAGAGGATATGACGGCTGCCACTTAAGACGATCAGCGGCAGACATGACCAAAGAGGGGCATAAGTTACTCAAGTCCCGAGACTCTGTCAATCCCCCGCTGACGGAAAACTGGCAGAAGGCCCGGACCCGGGATCGAATGAGCAGGAGGCGAGCTCTTCAAAACTAGGTGACGGGCGGGGCACCTTGGCCAAACAGGACGAGCGCGGCCAGAAGCAGACTGATGAGGATGACAAGCGCGGTGGCCCCACGGAGCAGCACGTCGGCTTGCTCCCGAACATTCCCGGCAACCTCCCCCACCGACTCCAAGAGCCGGTCCAGGGCCAAGGTCACAGCGATTAGTTTTGGCCCAGCGTGTTTTGCCGCAAATACTTCCGCCTGCTCGCGCAATGCGCTTGCCTCAGCGGGAGTTTTTGCAAGCCACTGTCGTTCCATCAGTGAGATCGTGCGGTGAGAGGCGCTGATGTATTCCTCCAATTTCTCCTTGACCTCGTGCAGTTGAGCAGCGACGTGGGAGTCCAGCATTTTACCCCGTGCAGCCCTCTCGGTCGCCGCCTCATAGCGCATGATGGCGCGTTCAATGCGAGCTTGTTTTCCCGGCAGCGAGGATGAAATCCGGTCAAAATCTGGCCGCTTTTCGGCCTCAATCGCGCGAATGATGGTCGATCGATAGCGGATCAATTCACCGAACACATGACCCAAATCCGTGGCCGCGACAGTGTACTCTGCATACATGATCCGCAGATCCTGATCCACTCGATCCAAAGCTTGAGCTTCAAAGAACCCTGTCGCCGCGATCAATAGACTGGCCATCAGCGGACGCCATATGGATCGCATGAATGGCCTCACATCGGTTCCCCACACAGAGCGTCACGGTTCTTCATCGATCGATACACAAAGGGCAGGAGTCCCGCTGGAACTCCTGCCCTCTTGCGTTGAGGTTCGGACACCGGGGACTGAAGGTAGGCCCCCAGTCCCCGGCCCTCCTGAACTTCAGCTGCCCACTTACAGCCAGCTCACGCGCTCGGCCGGCCGGATGTAGATCGGCTCCTCGACCTGAATGCGCGCCAC
>JBDZUK010000118.1:0-5603 GCA_040255165.1 Nitrospiraceae bacterium
GGAAAGGAAACGCTCATCGGCGATGTCGGCCTTTATGACCAGGCCTTGACCTCTCACGGCATCTGCGAGGATCACGAGACGGTCCTCTTACAGCAGGTGAGAAAGCTACGATCCAAGCAGCATCCGCGGCCGCATAGGAAAAGACTCTTTCATCCCAGATCGACGTCAGCGATCCCATCGCCGAATCCCAGCCGTGCCCGCCTCCGCACATCAGCTCACCGCCGCCAGTCTCACACCCGCCTATCGAGCGCGCAGCTGCGTCTTCCGTTCAGTGACTTATAGGCTCGCTCTCCATTCGACTCCGTAGGCGTGCGACGATCGTTCTCCTATTCGCGACGACCACCTGTAGCGTCTATCGACTTTTCCCGTGAGAGGGTGAGACGATGAGGGGAGAGAAGTTTGAGGGGGAAGTGCAGCCTTACGCTCGCTACAGTCGCAAGGACTGGGACGCACTGGCTCCGACGCATATATGGGAATGCGCGGAACAAATATCGAAGAACGGTTGGGTATGTTTCGCCTCGGCAAGGATTTCCATCGGGTAGGCGCACAGCAGCGAGAACGACTGCATCTCGGCGAGTCTGTTCCAGAGTCGTTCAAGCCGAACCGCCGCCGTAGGACCCCCATTTTCCCACAATAAGGTGACCATCTCACCGAAGACTCTGATTCGATGCGCCCCCCGTGCCTCCCGCAACAGAACACGTCCCATCGTGCTCAAGAAAGAAGCTTCATGTGGCCATCCATCCGCAAGAAAAGTATCGAGCGTTTCACCTGCATCCAGTCCGCAATACCGCCCCGGAAATAAATCTGCAACCCCGCTATGCCAGAGATGAGACTCGATAGCCTCCCGATGAGAAGCGGTCGCGATAACCACGACGGTCTCGCCCTGGCAAAGTCCCTCCTCGACGAACCCAGCCACTCGGTGCACAAGAAAGGGGTCATTCTCGTAGAAATGGATGGCATGAGTGTCAGTAGACATGAACCCTTTTTTTCGACGCTTCTATCCGAGCCGTCCTTTTGACTTATTGATATATAGTGAAGTAGGAGTGGTCACACCACTGGGAAAATCCCTCGTAAGCGGAGGGCACGTCAGGAGAACTTTTAGTAAAATTGGATGAAGCCCGCTATATGCTGTAAGATGTGTTTCGCATGCGACAGCACGACAGGTGCGGAACAGAAAGATCATCTAACCGGGTGGTAAGTGCGGTACTTGCCGCCGCATTGCTCGTGTGGTCATTTCCAGCTATGGCTCAAGTCACGACGCCATCGGCCGTCCCACCCACCAACCAGACGCAAACTCCGCTTTCCACGCCACAGTTGCCCACTATTCCGCCCAGCACCGGAGCAGTCAGTGGAGGCACGACGACACAGATTGCGCCCACCATCGGCTCGACGCAAAGTTCCGGAGCACGGTCGTCCTTCAGCACTGTCGGCAGAGGCCTTCCGGGGATGCCCGGCGGACCACCGCTGATCGGGCCGGTCGGCGCACAGGATCCTTCTCGTCAGTATATGAGCCCGCCAGCCATCGGGCCGCTGTTTTGTGACCCCGGTATCAATATTCCCTGCTGAATGTGCGTGAAGGGTCAAAGGCTGGCGCAAGAAGAAGCTGATCCTGAGTGATCGCGCGGAGACGCCGTCAACCTGCGGAACACTGAACACGGCTGCAACCGGCGGCCACACAGGCCGTGACGAGCAATACCAATCCGATCCCTACGAGGCAGACGCCGGGCCCGACGGTATCGGCAGCCCAGCCGAAGCCCGCCATCCCCGCCATGGCGGACGCCATCCCGCCGGTACTGAAGGTCGTGAAGACTCGACCCAGGAGAGGAGCGGGAGTGAGCTCTTGGAGGACCCCCCACACGATCGGCATAAACAGGGCGGTACTCCCTCCAATGACGACGATCAACGCCGTTGCGATCACGGGCGTCTGCAGCACGCTCAACCCGCAGACGGCGACACCTCCGACCGTCATGCACCCGGAGATCATTTTGAACCCATTGAAACCCGCATGTTGTTTTCTGGACGCCAACCATGCCGACCCTGCCAGCATGCCGACCCCCAGCGAAGACCAGAGCCAACCCAATTCGAGTGGTCCCACATCCAGGGTTTGTTCGGCAAACACAGGCAGCATGAAGACAAATGCGCTGACGCCCAGGCTGTACAAGGTGGCCGTCAGCATGAGTGCCGTAATGGTGCGGTGCTGCATGAACACGAATCGAAATCCCGTCAGTAAGTCCTCCTTGAACGAGCGTCCCGCTCCGACGCAGGTCGCTTGGGCCTCGCGCATCCGCACTCGTATCGGGATGAGACACAACGCAGAAACTAAGAACGTCGCCGCGTCTACATAGAGCACGTTCTGAGCTCCGATGAGGACGATGCCCAACCCGCTGATCGCAGGCCCGACCAGCACGCCGATGTTGGCGGTTCCCTGTAACAAGGCATTCGCTTGCGTGAACTGCGCACGGGGCACGATCTGAGGAACCGCTGATGCGAGCGCCGGCCCGAATATCATCGAAACGACCGCCACACAAAATACCAGAACGTACAAACGTTCCAGACTGAGGAGATCGAACGCATAGAGCGCCGGGATCATCATCACCAGGACGGCTCGGAGAAGGTCCACGGCGATCATGGTCGTCTTAGTGGGAAGGCGATCAAGATATACGCCGACGAGCGGACCGAGCACGAGAGGCGGGACGGTTTGCAGCAGCCCGATGACGGCCATTTTCAACGCCGAGCCCGTCATCTGGTAGACGAACCACAGCAAGGCCACTTTGCTCAGGCTGTCGCCGATCTGTGACGTCAATTGCCCCCAAAAAAGGAACCCGAAGTCCCTGGTTTTCAGTAGACGCCATCCGGCGGAGCCGTCCGGCTCCCGAGCGCCTGCGCTTATGTCAGGTTCAAGTGACGCCATATGTTCAGCGGTCGTCTAACGTTCCACGAGCGCAACGGGGCGGCGCCCCCGGGGGGATTCTTTCATGGTGAGTTTTTTGTAGCAGCTCACATAATCCTGCACCATACGGCGCGCGGTAAATCTCCGCTCGAACGACGCTCGACATCGCGTTCGGTCTAGCGAACCGACGCGCGCTACGGTGTCCGCCATCTCGGAAACATTCTCGGAAATGAAGCCGGTCACCCCGTCCTCGATGATTTCCGGAATCGATCCGCGGCGGTAGGCCAGTACCGGCGTGCCGCAGGCCAACGCCTCGATCAGCACGAGCCCAAACGGCTCAGGCCAATCATAGGGGCATACGAGGGCATAGGCGCCGCCGATGAATTCGTTCTTTTCTTCATCGGTAATCTCACCCAAGAATTCCACCAAAGGATGGTCCATGAGTGGCTCGATTTTGGCGCGAAAATAGTCCCGGTCGGCGGGATCAACTTTTGCCGCAATCCGAAGCGGCATGCCGACTCGCTTGGCCACCTCGATGGCCTGTTCGGGACATTTTTCCGGAGCAATTCGCCCCAAGAAGGCCAGATAGGCTCCAGGCTGAGGATGGAAGGAGTACAACTGCTCGGGCAATCCATGATAGACGGTCGCAAGCCAATTAGCCCAAGCCAACGGCCGGCGTTGCGCATCCGAGATCGAGATCAACGGCATGTCGGAAAACGTGCGGAACACGGGAACAAGCTCGGGCAAATCCAACCGTCCGTGTAACGTCGTCAGCACCGGCGTGGGGCACCGCCTGGCCAGCGGAAAACCCAGAAAATCAAGATGGGAGTGGATGAGGTCGAAATCTTCGGCACGAGCCCCGAACGCCTGTTCCAGCAACATCGTGATCGGCGCGTCCCGGTTGAAGATTCCCGTGTTCAGTCGAAGCGCCTGCGGACAGATTGCCTCCAGCCTCGCAGCGGTTACCGAGTCGCCGCTGGCGAAAAGGGTCACCTCATGCCCTTGGTTGACCAGCTCTTCCGTGATGTAAGAGACGATCCGTTCCGTCCCCCCGTATCGTTGCGGAGGCACGCTTTCCCACAGAGGGGCTACTTGAGCGATTCTCATACGTGGAATTCCTTCATCATCCAACCCATAGCAGATTCTACGCTCTGTCACCCTACAACGGGTTTGATGACCCGCACAATGGACAAAATGTCTCCCCGGAAAGGAAGAAAATACTTTCCGTGCAATTAACCTTAAATACCATGTAATATCATGTACTTATGAGTCACGAGCCGTCGGCAGTCGGCCGGCTACGTCGTGCTGAACCCACCGAGTGAAGGCGGCGGCCACGATCGCGGTCGCGACCAGCACGGCAGCAATACCAAGCACGCTGACCGATTCACCGAACTGGCCTGCCATCCAACCGAAAAATGTCATCCCGACAATTGCCGCGGTCATGGCACCGGTAGAATACACCGCCAGAGCGCGCCCAACCATGGAAGGCGGGGCCAGCTCCTGCAAGACCCCCCAAGCAATCGGGGTCATAGTACCGAGCCCCACGCCCATCAGGCCCATCAACACTCCGGCTACATAGCCGTTGGGAGCCCAGACAAAGCCCACCAAGGACGTTGCGCTGACGGCGCTGGCAGCCGTAATGAGTCCGATTCTCTCTCTGAGGTTCCACTCGCTGATCCACACCAAGGTCATCGACACAGCCAACAACCCGAAGCCCACAGCCGACCAAAGGTACCCAACCTCGACGGGCCCCAAATCGAGCAGTTTTCGTCCGAACACCGGAAAGAGCGTCGTAAAGGCGCTCGTGGCAAAGGTGTAGAGCGCTGCCGTCGCGGTCAGAAACATGATCGTTGGCTGCTGCACCACAGAAAAGCGAATCCCTTCCAGCACATCGGAATAGGTGGAGCGCACGAGGCCTCCGGCGTTGCGTATAGGTTCGGGAGGAGCGATGCGAACCGGCAGGAAGCATGCGGCGGAGACCAGGTATGTGACCGCATTGAGACAGAGCACCTCCTGAGAACTGAGGGCCGCGATCCCGAGTCCGCTCAGGGCGGGCCCCATGATGACGCCGAGGCTCGTCGTGGCCTGCAGCAGCGCATTTGCGGCGGTGTATTGAGAGGGTTTCACCAAGGACGGAACGGCCGCCGTTAATGCCGGGCCGAATACCGCAGTCGCCACCGCGTGGAGAAAGACCAGGACGTAGAGCCGCTCCACCGTAAAGCTATCCACCGACATCCAACAGGGAATTAACCCGATCAGGAGGGCGCGGCTGACGTCGGATATGATCAGCAGCGGCTTCTTGGGCAACCGGTCAACGGCGACACCGATCAACGGTCCAAGCGCTATCGGAGGAATAGTCTGCAGTAATCCGATCACGGTCGTCTTGAGCGGCGAGCCCGTGACTGCGTAGACGAACCATAGGAGGGCAAGTTTGGAAATGCCGTCCCCAATTTGCGAGACGGTCTGGCCCCACCACACATAGGAGAAATCCCGGGAAAGGAGTCGGCGTTCCTTGGCCCCCGCGACGTGCGGAACGACCACGGACTGGTCTGTTCTCGCCCAACCGTTCGCCATCAGATACCGAGCTCACTGTGAGGTGTAGCCGCGATCAATCCTTATTCCTTTTCCTTTTCTTTTCCCCCTTCTTTCTCTTTGGGTTTGTCTTTGTCCTTCTCCTTCTCTTTGTCCTTCTCTTTGTCCTTCTCTTTGTCCT
>JBDZUK010000041.1:0-30203 GCA_040255165.1 Nitrospiraceae bacterium
GCGGCCGTCAAGGCGCCGGGCTTCGGCGATCGCCGCAAGGCCATGCTGGAGGACATCGCAATCCTCACCGGCGGCCAGGTGATTTCGGAAGATCTGGGCATCAAGCTCGAGAACGTGAAGCTCACCGACCTCGGCCGCGCGAAGCGCGTCACGATCGACAAGGACAACACGACGATCGTGGAAGGCTACGGCGACCCGAAGAAGATCGAGGGCCGCGTGAAGCAAATCAAGGCGCAGATCGAGGAGACCACCAGCGACTACGATCGCGAGAAGCTGCAGGAGCGGCTGGCGAAGATCGTGGGCGGCGTGGCGGTCATCAACGTCGGCGCGGCAACCGAGACCGAAATGAAGGAAAAGAAGGCGCGCGTCGAGGACGCGTTGCACGCCACGAAGGCGGCGGTCGAAGAAGGCATCGTCCCCGGGGGAGGCGTCGCCTATCTGCGCTGCATCCCGGTGCTGGACAACCTCAAGTTGGTGCCCGAGCAACAGGTGGGCGTGAACATCGTCCGCCGCGCGCTCGAAGAGCCGATCCGGCAGATTGCGGCGAACGCGGGCGCCGAAGGCTCCGTGATCGTCGAGAAAGTCCGGGCCGACAAGAACACCAACTACGGGTTCAACGCGGCCACGGAAGACTACGTGGACATGATCAAGTCGGGCATCATCGACCCGACCAAGGTCTCGCGCACCGCACTCCAGAACGCGTCGTCGGTGGCGGGCCTGATGCTCACGACCGAGGTGATGATTACGGACATTCCGGAAGAGAAGAAAGAGCCAATGGGTGGCCACGGCCACAACCACGGCATGGAAGGCATGTACTAACGAACTCAAGAGCGAACGGCACAGAGCCGATAGCTCGGAGTGACGCATGGGGGCCTGGCGGAAATCCCGCCGGGCCCTTCGCGTTTCTGGGTCCGTGCTCAGCTTGGTTCGGATCGGCCTCGGGATGTACCGGCAGCCACGGCTCGCAACGTCCTGCGCAGCAATGGGGACGACGCGGGGGCGTGGAAGAGGGAGCGAAACGCCGCGTGGACATAATCGGTGTACCGGACGTACCGAGACAGAAAGCACGCAAGCGCGGCACCCCGGTCTTCCTCGTCGAAGCCGACGCGGATCGCGCACCGTTCCAGCTCTTCATCGGTCCCTGGGAGGGCGTGAGTCTGCAGGTCGTGCACCATCTGAAGCTTGTGTTCAACGTCGCGCAGGAACAGATAGGCGGCGGAGAGCTCGGCCTGCTGCCTGGCCGACAGCAATCCGTATCGGCGAAACCGTTCCAGCGCCCCCAGCGTGCTGCGATCCAGCAAGCCGGGCAGGTGCGCGCCGGCAAGCACCTGAATCGTCTGCACCAGAAACTCGATTTCCCGGATTCCTCCGACGCCCAGCTTCACGTTTCGCCGCTCATGTCCCCGCCCTGCCAGTTTTTCGTCGATCATGTCCTTGACTGATTTCACGCTTTCGATCACGGCCGTGGCCCCTCTGCGGTCAAGACGCCGTTCGCACTGGACCGTTAGGATGAACGGCTTCACCATCCGCACAAACCGCCGCCCGAGGGCCAGCGAGCCAGCCACCGGCCAGGCCTTGAGCAGCGCCAGCCGTTCCCACACCTGGCCTCGTGTCCGGTAGTACTTGGCGTAGTCGTCGAGCGAGCGCGCCAATTGACCGACCGATCCTTCCGCCCGAAGCCGCAGATCCACGCGGAAGACATGCCCCTCATGCGTCGGGTCGGCAAGCGCCCTGGTCAAGCGCCGGGCGAGGATCTCGAAATATTCCTCGTTGGTGAGTGTTTGAACCGGCGGCGTTTCTCCATTCCCGGTCGTCGACCCGTGTTGTGTGGCTCCTTCGTGCGACTCGTAGACGTAGATAAGATCCACATCGGAGCTGTAGTTCAGCTCATGCCCGCCGAGCTTCCCCATCCCGATCACAGTAAAGCCGGTCTCCACCCAGCGGCCCGACCGATCCTGATGCATCGGCACGCCGTACTGGGGCTTCAACTCCGCGTCGGCCACTTCGTACGCGGCGTGAATCAGCACCGAAGCCAGGTCTGACAGACAGGCGGTCGTCTCCGGCACATCTGCCAGGCGAAGCAGATCCCGCACGCCGATGCGCAACATCTCCCGGCGGCGAAAACGCCGCAGCACGTCCAGCTTCAGCTCCGTTGAGACCAGATTCGCCAGGTTGCGGTGCAGGGCCTGCTCCATGCCGATCCGAGTCGGTTTTCTGGAAAGCACTTCCTCTTCCGCCAACCAATAGATCAACATCGGGTCGCGCACCAGCGTGAACGCGAGCGAATCGCTGTTGCCGAAAATCGTGCACAGCAGATCCAGCATGCGCGGGGACGTCCGAAGGTATTCGAGCAAGGCGGACCGGTTGACCCCGCTTGCGAGCAGTCGCTCCCAATGGTTCAGCGCCTGGTCCGGATCTGCGGTGCGCGCGACCGATTCCAACAGCGGGGCTAGGATTTGGGAGAGCTGGCGCCGGGTGTGCGGATCGCCCGCCATCACCTGGATGTTGGCATCCGCCTCGGCGACCGACCGGATGCCGTACGGCTCGAGAATCGCCGCGACCTGCTCGGCCTCGAGGCCGGACGCGAGCAGCAGCGGTCCCGGATCCGGCTTCACGGGCATGGACCGACGGACGGGGGCGGGGCGGGCGTGCTTCTTGGCTCGCGGCGGCATGGCGAGGCATTATACTGGCACGGGTTTCCACGCACAACGAAGCGCCTTCAGGTATACTGGCGCCGCCATGCCGCACGATCCCGATCGCCTGATCGAGACACTGGCTCCGCTGTGTAAAGAGGTGGGCGACGACGTCCTCCGGGATTTCGTGACCCGCATGGACCCGGAATATTTCACCCGCTTCGAGCCCACCGCCGTCGCCCGGCACATCGCATTGGCGAACCAATTGACGCCGGACCATCCGTGCGAGATGGCGGTGGCCGCCCGTTCCAATAGGCGCTATGAATTAGTGGTCGTCGCGTACGATTACTTCTCCGAGTTCGCCACCATCTGCGGCCTGCTCTCCGCCTTCGGCCTGAATATCGAGGAAGGCCGCATCTACACCTTCGCCGAGGCCGCCCCCTCCGCTCCCCGGCCCATTGCTGCCTGGCCCATGCGGGCTCGCCCGAGAGGCCGACCGGGACTGAGCCGGAAGAAAATCGTGGATGTCTTTCTCGTGCATCCGATGAGCGACGCCGCCTTTTCGCACGTCGAGCAGCACAATCTGGCCGAGACGCTGACACGGATGATTCGCCTGCTGGACGAGGGGCAATTCCGGGAGGTGCGCCAGCAAGTCAACCGTCGATTGGTGGAGCAACTCGGCAAGCGCCGTGGCTCCTTCAGCGGGCTCCTGCACACCGTGCAGATTACGTTCGACAATGGCCAGTCCGCCAGCGACACGATCATGGACATCCGGTCGGACGACACGCCGGCCTTTCTCTATGCCTTCGCGAACGCGCTCGCCATGCGGAACGTCTACATCACCAAGGCACAGTTCGAGGTCGACGGCACGAAACTGCACGACCGGTTTTACGTAAGGAACCGGCACGGGCAGAAATTGCTTGACCCGGCGGACCAACAGCAGTTGCGGCTGACCGCCGTGCTGATCAAACAGTTCACCCATGCGTTGACGTGGGCGCCGGACCCAGCGAAGGCGCTCGAGGCGTTCGATCAATTCCTCGACATGATCGTCGAGGAAAGCCGCTCGAAAGATCGCAAGGCTTTGGAATTTCTCGCGGACAAGAAAACTTTGCCGGTGCTCGCGAGACTGTTCGGGGCCAGCGATTTTCTCTGGGAGGACTTTCTCCGACGGCAGCACGGCAACCTCCTACCGCTCTTGAAAGCTTATCGGGACGCACCGTTAATCAAGCCGCGACCCTCCCTGCGCAAGGAGCTGGACCGGCTGGTCGGCCGCGCCAAGACCCCGGACGGAAAAAAGGAAGCGCTCAACCGGTTCAAGGACCAGGAGCTGTTCCGCATCGACATGAAACACATCCTGGAGCCGGCCACGAGCCTCGGAGACTTCTCCCTTGCACTGACCGAGCTCGCCGAAGTCATCATGGAGCGGAGCATCGCCGACTGCCGGGCCAAGCTGCAAAAAGACTATGGGCTTCCGCGATTGGAGGACGGCAAGCCCTGCCCCTTTGCCGTTCTCGGCATGGGGAAATTCGGCGGGCGTGAGCTCGGCTACGCGTCGGACATCGAAGTGCTGTTCGTCTACGGCGACGCCGGCACGACCACGGGGAAACACAAATTAGCGAATAGCGAGTACTTCGAGCGCCTCGCGCAGGAGCTGTTGCAGTGGATCGAAGCGAAACAGGAAGGCATCTTCCACCTCGACGTGCGGCTTCGGCCGCACGGAGGCAAAGGCTCGCTCGCGAATCCCTTAGACGAAATCCGCAGTTATTACAGCCCGACGGGCCTGAGCGCCCCCTTCGAACGTCAGGCGCTCATCAAGCTACGGCACGTGGCCGGAGACGCCGAGTTGGGACGGCAGGTCGAAAAGCACCGGGACGGCTTCATCTACAGTGCGACCCCGTGGAACATGGAGGAAGCCCTCGACTTGCGGCGCCAGCAGATCAAGCAATTCGTCCAGCCGGGCCAGATCAACGTCAAGTACAGTCCGGGCGGCCTCATCGACGTGGAATACGCGATTCAGTATTCACAATTGATGCACGGCCACAGGCATCCGTCGCTGCGGACCCCAAACAGCATGCAAGCCCTGGCCGCGCTCATGGAAACCGGTACGATCTCGCGGCAGGACGGAGAGACGCTACGGAAGGCCTACCTCTTTATCAGGATGCTGATCGACGGACTACGCATGGTCAGAGGCAACGCGAAGGACCTCGTCCTTCCGCCGCCCAACTCCGAAGAGTTCATCTTCCTCGCCCGCCGCGTCGGCTACGCCACTGAAGATTGGCAGGCGGGAGCGAGTCATTTGCAGAGCGATATCGAACGGCATATGACGCTTACCAGGAGCTTCTTCGAAGGAGGATTTGGCGCGCTGTGAGGGCCTTCGACGTGCGGGAAGTTTACCTCTCGCACCGTTCACGCACCTCCCGCCTCAATCCTTATGCGTTGCGCTTAGCCTCCTATCGGTTTCGCAATACTAAGGTCTTTATCTTAATCCGCATTCCTTTTAAGGCTTCCTTCCGTTGACATCGTTTCTCTAGAAGGTTAGCCTCCCTCTCATAATAAAACTGCTGAGTGCTGAGAAGGCTGTGGCTCACAGAACACATTGGCTGTCATCACGAAGGAGTCCCGATGCAGAACGATGAGCAAGAGATTCGACAGCTTGTGTCAACCTGGATGGCTGCCACGAAGGCCGACGACGTCGAGACGGTCCTGTCGCTCATGGCCGACGACGTGGTCTTTCTCATCCCCGGCCAGCCGGTCATGCACAAAGCCGACTTCGCCGCTCTGGCACGCGCTCAATCGGGCAAGGAGGCTCCCAGATTCGATGGGACCAGCGAGATCCAAGAGATCAAGGTTCTCGGCGACTGGGCCTTTATGTGGACCAAGCTCACCGTTGTCGTGACCCAGCCCGGCGGAGCTCAAACCATGACTCGTTCAGGTCACACACTGTCCATTCTCAAGAAGCAAAACGGAAAATGGGTGCTGGCACGTGATGCCAACATGCTGGCACCTGCGTAGGACACCCACAGGCCTCAGTGCGAGTCATCATCGCTTTGGCACCTCCTTCGATCGTCCTATAGCTTCGCTTCCAGCACGAGATTGAACGGCGTCTGGGTCGCGCGCCGAAAGTTGCGAAAGCCGGCCTTTTCAAACACCGCTCTCAATCGCGCTTCTCCGGCCTGTGCTCCGAGCGCCAGCCTCCCTTCTTCGGACAAGGAATGCGCGCAGCAGATGGTGGTGGAAGCGGCATAATACAGACGCCCGACGGGAGTGAAGTTGTCCTCGACGCGATCGTTCGCGAACGGCTCGACCAACATGACCGTCCCGTCTTTGGCGAGGGCCGCCGCGGCGTGCTGGGCCGCGCCGATAGGGTCGCCCATGTCATGCAGGCAATCGAAAAAGCAGATCAGGTCAAATCCGTGCGCCGGATACGAATGCGCCGTCGCCACGTCAAAGGTCACGGAGGCCCCTGACGGCAATGCCTGGGCATGTTTCGTGGCCGCGACAACGGAGTCTTCGTGACTGTCGAATCCCCAGAAGCGGGAGGCGGGAAATGCGGCGGCCATGAGCAGCGTCGAATGGCCGTGTCCACATCCGACGTCGGCCACCTTAGCACCTCGCGTGAGCTTCTCGCGAACGCCGGACAGAGCCGGCAGCCAATCCTGAATGAGCGCTCCCCGATAGCAGTTGCGATAGAATGCCGCGACTCCGCACGACAGCCGCTCGTGGTGATCGCCCCAGGCAATGCCTTCTCCGGTCCGGAACGCCCCCGCGACCTTGTCTTCGTCGAACCACAAGGAAGCCGGGACGTTCCAGGCCGGCGGGAGGAACAGGGGGCTGTCCTCGTCGGCTAATACGAGGGCCTGTTCGGGCGGTAATTCATAGGTCTGGCTGACGGCATCGTACCGCATGTATCCTCCGGCTGCCTGGCTATTCAACCATTCGCGCACATAGCGCTCGGCGCAGCCGGCACGTGCTGCGACGTCCCCCGCGCTCAAAGGCCCGGCGCCGGCCATGGCTTTGTAGAGGCCGAGCCTGTGTCCCAGAGAAACCATGATACCGCCATAGCTCGCTGAGAGATCGTTGACGGCCCGTTCCATGAATTGCTTGAGGGCTTGTTGATCGATCGGCATACTGTCCTCCTTGTGACCGATACATAATGATGCCGTATCGTACGAGTTGCGACGACGGAAGGGGAGAGCTAGACTGGCCACATTCGGTTCATTTATGCCATTAGTCTCCTTACAGCGCACACAGTCCCCCCATTGGCACGTCAGCCTTGTCGTCATCCCGGAGGCGATGGTCTCGTCCTTGAGCGGGTTGTACGACGTACTCACTTGTTTCGAGGTGCTCGGGAGCTTCGATGACGCGGTGCCGGTGTCGCCTCCCTTTACGGTGGAATTGGTGTCGACGAAACGCGGCCGGGTGGATACGGCCAGCGGGCTGCCGGTGGAGGTGCACCGGGCGCTCGAAGAGGTCACCGCGACCGACATCGTGATCGTCCCTTCCCTCCTGGTGGAGCACGGCGAGTGGGTGTCGGGCCGCCATGCCGACGTCGTGAAATGGCTGGCGGAGATGCATCGCAAGGGAGCGATGCTGTGCTCGGCCTGTTCCGGTGTCCTGCTGCTGGCTGAAACGGGGCTGTTGGACGGACAAGACGCGACGATCCACTGGGCCTATGCGTCGACCTTCCGCAAGAATTTTCCCTCCGTGCGCCTCTGTCTCGACCAGGTGCTCGTGGCGTCAGGAGAGCGGGCTCAATTCGTGATGTCCGGCGCGTCGGCCTCGTGGCACGATTTGGTGCTGTACCTTGTGGCAAGGCTGGTCGGTCCGACCGCCGCGCAGGCGATCTCCAAATTCCTGCTCCTGCAATGGCACCGGGACGGCCAGACTCCGTATATCGCCTTTCAGCCGAACATAGACCACGGGGATGGCGCCGTGCTGGAGGCCCAAGAGTGGCTGGCAAGTCACTTCTCCGTGGCAAACCCCGTCGAAGAGTTGGTCAAACGGTCCGGGCTGCCCGAACGAAGCTTCAAACGGCGGTTTACCCAGGCGACGGGCCATTCACCCATGGCCTACGTTCAACATCTGCGCGTGCAGGAGGCCAAACGCCGGCTTGAGCGCACGGAGGAGCCCATCGATGACATCAGCTGGAAGGTCGGCTATGAAGACCCCGCGTTCTTCCGCCGGCTCTTCAAACGCCTAGCCGGGATCACGGCGGGTGCCTACCGCCGCAAGTTCAGGATCCCTCGCAGCGCATCGGATACGGTGCCTTCGTCTTGTCCCGCTGATTAGCGATCTCCCTGAACGTTCCCTTTCGCCGTTCCCTAGCTTCCGCGCCGCAGAAGATCCATGTACCCTCCGGCTCAGAGACTTCCATCCCCATTGACGCGCACGATGTTCTTCACCTCCACGCCGTTGTAGGTGGACAGCTGGCCTGCGACGTAGAAATCCCCACCGCCGTCCGGCGCCAGCGTGATGACGTTCACGGCGCTCCCGATGATTTGGCCCACGGTGAAGGCCGGATGGGGGGCGCCATCGGATTGAAACCGCAGAATGTCGAATCTGCCGACGTCCACCAGCTTCACGCCTAACCATTCTTGAGTCCCGTCATCCGCCTTGGCCAGCGCCACGACGGAGCCATCCACCTGCGGCCGCGTGGACGCGAGGTCGATGGTCCCATCCGGGTTGATTCTCACGAGATTCCGGAGGGCATTCGGACCGCCCGGAATCGGATTTGCCAGGTTAAGGAAACTCCCTATGGCGAGCACATCTCCGCTCCCGTCGTCCACCGGCGCGATCAAATGGACCCTCGCGTCGGCCCAAACGAAGGCTGCCGTGTCGAAATTGGGATCCGGGGTTCCGTTCGCGGAGAGACGGAGCAGATAGCGCGACAGCCACCGGCTGGGGGAATCGCGCGCAAACGTCGCAATGTACACGTCGCCGCTGCCGTCCTTTGCCGGGACGACGCGAAATACGCCATCGCTGAGCGGTTGATAGTTGAACGAAGGATCCAGGCTGCCGTCGGCGTTGAGCCGCACGAGCGGGCCGACCGAAGTTCCCTGAAACAGGTCAAATCCCCCGGCGACATACACGCGACCGGATCCGTCGCCCACCGGAGTCAGGTTGACGACGACATCGCTGAAATCAGGGTCCGGAAGGATCGCGATCGGTGTGACATCGGATAGATCGGTGAAGGTCGGGGACGAAAAGGCTTGATCGAGCGTTCCGTTCGCCTTGACCCTCCACACTCGACCTGAACGGGCCGCCATCCCGGGAACCGTCGACACCGAGAGATCTTCCGCGACGTAGAGATCACCCGTTCCATCGTCGGCCGACGCGATGCTGGATACCCGCTGATTGATCGCGCTTGCCAGCGCGAAGGCTTGGTTCACGGTTCCGTCGGGTCGCACACGGACGACGCGCGCAACCGGCTGATCGCCGTGACTGGTGAAATCCCCGGCGACATAGATGTCTCCGCTGCCGTCTGGGACTGGTTCGATGTCCCTGACCTGGCCGTTGAAGCCCCCTGTTTGGTTGAAGTGGTTCGTTGAGCCCGTTCCTTGCGAGCCGGGGGGTGTTCCGCTTCCTCCCGCTCCGCCACAACCCAGGACCGTGAGCAACATTCCAGAATGGATGCCGGTACGAACAACCCGGACTAGGTCCATCGCGGTCACCTCCTAGTAAATCGGTGTGCTAGGAGTGTCTCTATAGGAGGACTCCCAGCACTCCGCCTAGGGAGTGACCTGGCCCGAGGCCCCAATCGCCCCAAGAGGTATCGGGGAGATCATCGAGTTGAGGGCATGATTTCGCTGTAGGAGCAACCTGGCTGAACGGAAAGGCTGGATATCATTGAATTATCGCTTGGGGTTGCCTCAAGAGCAGCTTGGCTGAGGCCCGAGGTGAGCCATCCGGGCTAAGCTCGACCAGACTCCGACAGCATCCCTGGGCAAGATAGACAGGTGGGCGCCGAGTTGGTCCTTACCGCTTCGCGGGGTCGTGCAACCGCTCGTACGCGCGCAGCACGTCGGAAATCGACAGGACTCCGATGATCGTGCGGTCGGCCGTGACGGCCAGGTGGCGAATGCCTTCTTTTTTCATCACACTGACTGCCTCGAGCAATGGCTCGCTTTGTTCGATCGTCACGACGGGCTTGCTCATGCAGGAGGTCACCATCGTCGTATTCGGATCGAGGCCCTTCGCCACCGCCCGCCGGCTCAGGTCCGAATCGGTGACGATGCCGATGTAGCGGGAGCCGTCGTCGACGATGAGCGACCCGACTTTCCATTTCTGGAGCAGGCGCCCCGCCTCCTTGATCGTCGAGGCCCGATGGATGCTCCGCACGTCGTGGCTCATATAGTCCTCGACCTTGGCGGCGAGCAGGGCACGGAGATCCGGGCCGGCCCGCCGCGTGGCCAGCAGGTCTTTCCTCACCTGGAGATCCGCCACGCAGCTTTCCAGAACGCGCTTGCGCTGCTGCAGACTTTCCCGTTCGAGGTCGTGACTGCCGGCTTCTTGAGCTTCTTCCGGCAGCAAGGCCGTCTCCCCACTCTTGGCGTAGAGATAGGCCTCCAGCTCGTCTGAGGCCTGTCCGAAGATTTGGCCGATCAAGTCTCCCGCCTCTTCGTCGAATTCGTCCAACGTCACCGCAGCTTTCCTGCGCGAGAGCAGCGGCTGGAACTTCGTCAACTGCTGCTGGAATCGATCGATATATCGTTCAAGAAAAACCCCTCGCATCAATCCGGTTGTCGTCCTCTTCGGCATACGCTGTTCCTCCGTCGGGGTGGAGAGAATAGCGCAAGGACGTGGTCCACTCAAGAGGCCTTCCGTCGCGTCACGCCACCTGTTGCTGCACCGGTGGAGCCGCCGCCTTTCCGGAGGCCGGCTTTTCCACGCCGCGCGCGCGATGCATTTTTCGTCTCGTGTGATACGGTACGAGCCCCTCCAGGACAAACGGCAGATGGTCGCAGGGCACGTCTTCCATGATCTTCACCGCCGGTTTCGGATCGACGCCTGACCGTCCTCCCACAAAGACGTCCACGGCTTCCACGACCTGACCATTCACCTTGGTTTTCTTTCCGAGCAGCCCGATGTCGGCAACCAGGTGATTGCCGCACCCGGCCGGACAGCCGGACCAGTGCATGGTGATCGGCTTGAGCCTGTCGCCCAACTTCTCCTCCAGAAGTTGCGCAGTCCGGACCGCCCGCGTCTTGGTCTCAATCACGGCCAGGTTGCAGTAATCGTTGCCGACGCAGCTCACCAGCCCTTTGTACAACGGCGACGGATTGTAGGCGAACTGCATCAACAGGGACTCTTCGGCCAGCGCGCCCACCCTCCTGTCACTCACGTTGGGAATGATGATCGCCTGCCCCGGCGACATGCGCATCTCCCCGTTTCCGTACCGCTCGGCCAGACTGACAATCTTGAGCAAGTCGTCCGCCTTGATGCGGCCGACCAAGATTTTCAACCCGACGTAGTTCATGCCGGTTTGACGTTGCCGGTAGATGCCGACGTGGTCCGATTCGCCCGTCGTTCGGGCGTCGACTCCGGCGGGCGCCAGGCTCTTGCCCAGGCGCCGCTCGACTTCCAGCCGAAGCCGCTCCTCGCCCCAGTCCTCCACGAGGAACGCGAGCCGGGCCTGCGTCCGGTTTTCCCTCGGTCCATGGTCGCGATAGATCTGCATGATCGCCCGGCAGACCTCTAGGGCGTCGGCCGGATTGACGAAGACGTTCAACGGGCTGGCGATGCGGTAGCCGCCGGACCCGAGTTTGCCGCCGACCAGGACGTTGAATCCCGGACAGCGGTCGTGTCCCAGTTCATAATAAGCCGGCACCAGCGCCAGATCTTGCGTCTCCATGTGCAGGCAGTTATCCGGACAGCCGGTCACCGCGACGTTCAGCTTTCTGGGCAAGTTGGAATAGTCGCAATTGTTGAGAATTTCCTCGGTGATCGCGCGCACCAATCCCGCAGTGTCCACGATTTCGTGCGGATGCAGCCCCGTCACCGGGCAAGTCATGACGTTCCGGACGTTGTCCATGCCGGTTTGCAGCGACGTCAAACCCACCTCCTCCATCTTGGCAAACACGGCCGGGACGGCTTCGATCCGGATATGGCGGAGCTGTACCTGCTGCCTGGTCGTCAAGTCCAACAGGCCGTTTCCATGGTTCGCCGCGAGTTCCGCCAGCGCCCGCAACTGATAAGAGCTGGTGCGGCCACCCGGCATTCGGACCCGCACCATGAAATAGCCGGGCGTCGGGTTGCGGAGAAAGAGGCCATACCACTTGAGCCGCTGGACGTCGGCCTCGGGAATCGACTCCCAGCCGCTTTGGGCATACTGGACGATCATCTCCCCTACCGCCAATCCGTCCCGCTCAAGCTTGATGGCCTCGACTTTGTTCATTTCGTTTCCTCCAATGAGATCCGATATTGGATTCCCGCTCTCGACAGGACCACCGACCCCTCCCGACTCAACCGGTCGACCGCGCCGAACACGGCGGCCCAACCCATGCCGGACTGGGCCATGAGCTCTTCCAGCGTAGCCGATTTAGTGCTACGCAACACGGTGATGAGCCTTGCGCGATCCTTGGCCGCCCTCTCCTCTTCTCTTTGTGTCATGGCATTTCCTCCTTTCGGTATCACCGGCGGACTTCCTGCGATCCCGCCGATCATCCGTGTTTCAGCACTCGCGCCGACATACCGCCGGCTGCGACGTTGAGCTCGGGCGCGGTCGCTCGATAGGGACTCACCATCCAATAGAGCCCTCCGACCAACGCGCCGCCGCCCACGACGTTTCCCAGCACGACGAAGAATTGGTTGTACCAAAACCCTCCCCAGGTGAGCGTTTCCCCGTGGGGCAGGAACAGCGCCAGACTCAGGAACGATTGATTCGCAACGCTGTGCTCGAAGCCGGTGGCGATGAACGCGAACAGGCACCAGAAAATCAGCATGATTTTGGCCGCCTCGTTGGTCGTACGAGAGGCCGTCCAAACCGCCAAACACACCAGCCAATTGCACAGCAGCCCGCGCACGAACAGCTCCAAGGGGCCCAATGACACCTTCACCGCGGCCACCTTCTGGATCAAGTCTGCCGCCGGACCTTGCGCGAACACGCCGGATTGCGCGATCAGTCCGGCCAGCGCCAACGAGCCGAGCAAATTGCCGACCCATGACCACAGGTTGAGTTGGATCACCTGCGGCCACGTCACGCTGCGCGACAGGCCTCCGATCACCCCGACCATGTTGTTTCCCGTGAATAACTCCGATCCGGCAAACACCACCAGCGTGAGGGCGATTCCGAACGAGGCGCCCATCACCAGTTTCACGAAAGGCGAGCCCAGAGCGGCCAGCGGCCCGCCCAGGCTGAAGATCAATGCGATCCCGAATCCCACATACGCGCCCGCGAAAGCGGACAGGACCACATAGCCTCCCAACGTTGTGTTCAGCACGGCCCATTTCTTTGCCGCTGCGTTCGCGATCCGTTCATGGTCTGCCGTGTGCATTCGGCCCCCGTTCGCGTTCAAAAAACACAAAGCGTCCGACCCCCGTGCGGGAGTGGGACGCCTTTGTCCGTGTGCCTGCCTGTTGGACCGCCCGGGGACGCCCTTGTCCCCGATCAAACTCGCGTCGCTCGATGCCGCCTCAACGCACCGTCGCGCCTAGAACGTCTTGTACTCCAGCCACTTGCCGTTCAACGTGATCTTGCAGCGCGCTTCGCCCTGGCTGCCCGTAACCTTTTCCATATCGATCGAGAAATCGATCGCGCTCATGATCCCGTCGCCGAACATTTCGTTCGCCTGCTCCCGCATCGAATCGCCGTACACACCGATGATCTCCAGCAAGCGATACTTGAACGGGTCCGTCGTGTTCGGATAATCCGTGCGCACCGGAAATGTGGTGAGCGCCTCGGTCGTCGCGCCGTCCAACTCCAACAACGCGCCGATTTTCTTCGCTTCCTCCAACGTGAACCGGTGATTCCCGTTCAAGGCGGCTGCCACGAATGTCGGATTCTTCCCGACCGTCTTGGCAATCTCCGCGATCGTCACGTTCTTCTTCATCCGCTTTTCCTTGACCGTGGTGCGCACCATCTCCTTATCCATGTGCTCCTCCTCGATTGCGCCGGCCCGACCTCCGGAACGGCTGTTGGCTAGAACCGCACGAGGACCGGCGACTCGACGGAGGTCGGCCCGGCCCCACCGGCATGCGAGGCATGCCGGACCAGGAAATGAATGATGTGGTTCCTGATTTTGTAATAGTGCGGATGATCGATGACCGTCTCCCTCGATCGCGGCCGCGGGATCGTCACGTCCACCATCTCTCCGATCCGCGAAGACGGCCCGTTGGTCATCAAGAGAATCCGGTCCGACAGCAGGATCGCTTCGTCGACGTCGTGGGTGACCATGAACACTGTGTTCTTTGACGTGTTCCACATTTGGATCAGTTCTTCTTGGATCACGCCGCGAGTCAGGGCGTCGATCTGGGCGAACGGCTCGTCGAGCAACAACACCTTGGGCTCGATGGAGAACGCCCGCGCCAAGCCGACACGTTGCTTCATGCCGCCGGACAGGGCCGTCGGCCGCTTCGCTTCCGCTCCCTTCAGGCCCACGAGCGCGATGTACTTGTTCACGTGGGCCGTAATCTGGGCAGGCTCCCAGTCCGGATAGGCCGACCGCACCGCCAGCGCGATGTTCTCGAACACCGTCATCCAGGGCATCAGGGAGAAGTTCTGGAAGACCACCATGCGGTCCAGTCCAGGCCCCGACACCTCGCGTCCGCTCAGCACGACCCCGCCCTCTGACGCGGAATCTAGCCCCGCGATGATATTGAGCAACGTGCTCTTGCCGCAGCCCGAATGGCCAATGACCGTCACGAATTCCCCTTTCTCAATCTTGATCGTGACGTCCTTGAACACGCACACCGACCCCTCTCCCGACGGACTTGGAAAATATTTGCTGACGTTGTCGATCTGCAAAAACGCCATGTCGTTCTCCTTGAAGATACTCTTCCGCCGTCAACCTTCAGCTTCGCACTAAGTTCCTCCGCGCCGACGGCTGATAGCTTCCCCGCTACTCCTGATACGTGACCAACCCGGCCAGCTTGTTGAATCCCGAATCCAAAATCATCCCCACGCAGCCGACCACGAGGATGGCGAAAATGACGCCCGAAATATCGAGATTGTTCCATTCGATCCAGCTCAGATACCCCACGCCCAGCTCGCCGAGCAGCATTTCGGCCGGGACCACCGCCACCAGGGCGCTGCCGAACGAAATGCGCAACCCGTTGACGATCGTCGGGGCCGCGCCCGGCAGAATGACCTTGAAGAGCCGCTTGAACCACGACAGCTGTAAGATCGCCGCAACGTGCAAATAGTCCTTGCGCAGGCCGTTCACGCCGAATGCCGTGGTGGCCAGTGTCGGCCAGAGCGCCGCCATGAACACGACCAGTATCGCGGTCCACTTCGGGTCCTTCACCGTGTAGAGCAGCAACGGCATCCACGCCAGCGGGGAGATCGGCTTCAGAATCTGGATGTACGGGTTTACGGCCTTGAACAGAACCTTGTTGAGGCCCAGCAGGACCCCGATGATGATCGCGACCACCGAGGCCGCCAGAAAGCCGGCGCCGAACCGTGCAACGGTGTAGAGCACCAGGTAGCCGATCCCATGGTCGTTGGTACCCTTCTTCACGAAGGCCTCGCTCAGCTCCTCGCGCGCTTTTTCCAACACGGCCAAGGGCCCCGGTACCCCTTTGACTTTCTCTTTTTCCGGATTCCATTGGTACGATCCGTCCGCCGTGCGTACGATGTCGCCGTTGAATTCCATCAACAGAAGCTGCTCCTCGCTCATCCCCTTGGAATCGAACGCGGGTCGCATGGTGGACAACTGCCAGCCTAGGAGAAACACAAACAGCAGAAAGCCTGAGATCAACCAGGGATTGCCACGCGTCTGCCCGGCCATTGTGTGCGCCCTCTTTTTGCGGATTGCTTCCGCTGTTCGGACCGTTTCGGCGCCGATCGATTCGGGCCCCGACACCGCTGTTTCCGTGAGCATCAGTCGTTCTCCTTCTTCATATCTCACGCCATGCTGTGGATCTTGAAGCTCTTCACGTACGCGTCCGCTTGAGACGGATCGAACTCCCGCCCCATGATCACGTGCTTCGCCATGGTGCTCGAATGGGTGGGATAGCCCAGCTCCTTGGCGATCCGATCACAGTCGGCGGCGCGATAGACCTGTTCGGCCACGGACTTGTAGTTGACGTCGCCCTTCAGATGTCCCCACCGTTTCATCTGCGTGAGAATCCAGATGGCCATCGAGTGCCAGGGATAGGGATCAAAATCGATCCGATTCGGCTCCTTCTTGATGGCACCCAGTCCGTCCGCATACGTGCCGGTGAGGACCTGCTCCAGCACGGTCACAGGCTGATTCAGATAATTGGTGGGCGCGATCGCTGCGGCGATCTCCTTCCGGTGTGCCGGGTTCGATGCATAGTGCGTGGCATCGACGATCGCCCGGAACAGGGCGCCGAACGTGTTGGGGTACCGGGTCGCAAAATTCTGCGAGACTGTAAAGGCGCAGCAGGGATGGCGATCCCAGATGTCCTTGGACAGTTTGAAGATGAAGCCCACGTTTTCGTACACCGCCCGTTGGTTGAAGGGGTCCGGCGCCAAATAGGCGTCCACATTGCCCGCCTTCAAGTTCGCGACCATCTCCGGCGGCGGCACCACGCGGATCTGCACATCCTTGTCCGGATGCACCCCTCCTTCGGCAAGGAAATAGCGCAGCAGGTAGTTGTGCATCGAGTAATCGAACGGTACGCAGAACCGAAATCCCTTCATGTCGGCCGCTGTCTTCACGGCTTTGTGTTTGATGTGGAGGGTGATGGCTTGTCCGTTGATGTTTTCCACGGCCGGCATGTAGAAGGGGGTGGGCACCGAGCCGGCGCCGAGCGTGATGGCGAGCGGCATCGGCGTCAGCATGTGCGCCGCGTCGACCTCTCCGTTGATCGCCCAGTCGCGGATCATGGCCCATCCTGCGGCCCTCTTCACCGACGCGTTCAATCCGTGCTTTTTGTAGAAACCCAACGGCTCCGCCATGATGATCGGCGTGGCGCAGGTGATGGGAATGAACCCGACGCTCAAATCCTTCTTTTCCAGTTTGCCGACCGGGTCGGCCGCAAGCGCGACCATTTTCCCGAGCGGGAGCAGTTGCTCGATCACCGCCGCCAGCGCCGTCGCCCCCAGGGCTGTGAGAACTTGACGCCGCGACGGCCCCGCAGCTTCCAGGACCGCGTGGGCCACTGACGCCGTCAGCGTGCGCTCGAAATAGTGCTCGGCAGAAACCTCGGGCTCACTCGATGAGCCCTCCGGACGGTGTGCCGGATGTTCGGTGTGATCGTTCATGTCCTGCTCTCCTTCTGCGCTGCCGTCGGTCCGGCCTCGCGTCGCGGAATCACTGTCTGTGTGTGCCCCAAAAACAAAAGCGTCCCCATTCCCGACGGAATGGGGACGCCATTGTCCCACCTAGGATCCCGGCTCCGATGCGCGGGATATGCTGCTTTGTCGTGCCCTGAAATGCAAAAGGCGCCCGCCACTCTTTTCAGAATGACGGACGCCTTTGTCCGTTTGCGATTTGGCTGAACCTTCCGAAGACCCCTTTGTCCGCGGTCAGCTCATAGAAGTGACTTGTAGCACTCCTGATCCGCGCTCGTCAACAATAAATTTTCGCCTGCTACACGTCGTAATACAGGAAGTACTCGTAGGGATGCGGACGCAACCGCATCGGATCCACTTCCTTGGCTCGTTTGTAACCGATCCATGCTTCGATCAGATCCTCAGAAAAGACACCGCCCTTGAGCAGGAACTGATGATCCTTTTCTAGATGGTTCAGGGCTTCATCCAGGCTGCCCGGCATGGTCCGGATTTTCGCCGCTTCTTTCGGTTCGAGATCGTAGAGATCCTTCTCGGCCGGCTCGCCCGGATTGATCTTGTTTTCGATCCCATCCAAGCCCGCCATCAACATGGCGGCAAAGCTGAGATAGGGATTGCAGGCCGGGTCCGGGAACCGGACCTCGATCCGCTTCGCCTTCGGGCTGGGCGAGTACATGGGAATTCGGATGCCGGCGGACCGATTTCGGCTCGAGTAGGCCAGCAACACCGGCGCTTCGAACCCCGGCGTCAGGCGCTTGTAGGAATTCGTGGACGGATTCGTCAAAGCGGCCAGCGCCGGCGCATGCTTCAAGATGCCGCCGATGTAATATAGGCAGAGCTGCGAGACGCCCGCGTATTCCTTGCCGGCGAACAGCGGCTTGCCTTCCTTCCAGATGCTTTGATGCGTGTGCATGCCGCTGCCGTTGTCGCCGAAAATCGGCTTCGGCATGAACGTGACCGTCTTGCCGTGCCGGCGCGCGACGTTCTTGACGATGTACTTGTACATCAACATCTTATCGGCCGTTCGGACGAGCGAATCGAACCGGATGTCGATCTCCGCCTGCCCGGCGGTCGCCACCTCATGGTGATGCTTCTCGATGGCGATGCCGCACTTCTCCATCTCCAGGATCATCTCGCTGCGGATGTCCTGTTGCGTGTCGGTCGGGGGCACGGGGAAGTACCCCTCCTTGTGCCGGATTTTCCCGCCCAGGTTCACCCCTTCCTGGCCCGAGTTCCAGACCCCTTCGTCGGAATCGATGAAGTAATAGCCGCTGTGACTCGTCTGATCGTACCGGGCCTGATCAAAGATGAAGAACTCGGCCTCCGGACCCCAATAGGAAGTGTCGCCGATCCTCGTGCTTTGCAGATGCTTCTCGGCCTTCTGCGCGATGAACCGCGGATCGCGGTCGTAGTTTTCGCGCGTGATCGGATCGATCACGTTGCCCACCAGGCTCAGCGTCGGCACGGCGCAGAACGGATCAAGACAGGCCGTCTCGGGATCCGGCACAAGAAGCATGTCGCTGTTGTTGATGGCTTTCCATCCGCGAATGGACGACCCGTCCAGCCCGGACCCGTCCTTGAACAAGGCTTCGGTCAGCTCACTGGCGGGAATGCTGAAATGCTGCCACGTGCCGATCAGATCCACGAACTTCAGGTCCACGACCTGGACCTTATGTTTTTTCGCAAACTCCAAAACCTCCCGAACGTTCATCCCCTCCTCCTTTCAGCCGCAACGAGCTGAGCGTCTCGTGTTGATCCTATGCCGCTTTGCTCCCGAGAAACTGGTCGATCTCCTGCCGCAGGCCCCGTCGGACCCGTTCCAACTGTCCTGCATCTTCGATCTTCCTTCCTGCCGCGTCCGTCACGTAGAACACGTCCGCCACCTGATCCAGCCTGGTGGAAATCCGCGCCGCATGCACGGACAGGCCTTGCCGGAAGATGGCGTTGGTCATGACGTAGAGCAACCCCTGCCGGTCGTCCGCGAAGACGTCCAGAATCGTAAATCGTTCGGACGTTTCATTGTCGAGCCGGACTTCGGTCGGTTGCCTCAGTGCCGGCAACGACCGGCCCGACGGCAGCCGTGTGCTGCGCCGGACCACCTCTTCGATCCGCTCCCGACCGGTCAGCACCGACCGGATCATCTCTTCAAGCGCACACCGACGCTCGTCGGGCGGCTGCCCGGCATAATCGGGATCCGCCACCTGGAACGTGTCCACCACGATGCCGTCTTCGCGGGTCACGATCTGGGCGTCGAGTATCTGCAGGCCCGCCGCGGCCATCACGCCGGCGATCTTCGAGAAAATCCCCGGGATAAGATCGTTGAAGGTCACCACGGCGTACTCGGACGTCCCCAACGAGGGGTTGAATTCGGCCTCCACGAGCACGCCGCCCGGCTGGAGCCGCTTGATGGCCGCCAGATGGGAAGCGATCCGCTTCGGTGCGGTCCCGTAAACGTATCGCGGCGGGAATTGGCCGAGCTGGGCCTCGACCCAATCCACATCGGCTCCTTCTTCGCTCCGTATCGGCGCCTGCCGTCCCACCTCGTACGCAACCCGCTTGAGTCGCTCGGGCGCGTCTATCGCCTCCCGTTCGCCGGAGACTTCCTGCAGTGTCCGCAGGTAGAGCTCGATCAACAGGGATTCTTTCCACTTCGTCAACACGCCGGGACCCACCGCGGCGATGTCCGCGGCCGTCAAGGCCAGCAGCTTGCGCAGCACGTCCGGAGTACCGACTTCGCGGGCGAACGGCAGCAAAACTTTTTCGTCGTAGGGATCGCGGCGGAAGGCCGTGTGTGCCATGAGCAAGTGGCGGTGCACCAGGAACGTCAGCGTGTGCCGATCGTGCTCGTCGAATCCCAGCCGCACCGCCGCGTCCTCGGCGATTCGGCGTCCGACTTCGCTATGATCCTCCTCTTGTCCCTTCCCCAAATCGTGCAGCAGGACGGCCAGATGAAGCAGGTCCTTCCGCTTGACTTCGCGATACACCTCGCCGAGCACGCCCTGATCCTCGGCCAGCGCTTCCGCTTTGCCCACAGCGAGGAGACTGTGCTCGTCCACCGTGTACTTGTGGTACTGATTGAATTGCATGAGCCCGCGAACCGTGCGAAAGGCCGGGATCATTTTTTCCAGCAGATGGGCGCGATGCATGGCTTCCAGCGCGGCGGCGGTCCCAGGTCCCCGCAGAATGTTCGCGAACGTCCGGCTCACGTCCGGTGAACGGAATCCCTCGTCGCCCAACCCCTCCACATGGCGGTGGATGTCTTCAAGCAGCGACGTCTCGATCGAGAGCCCTCGCGACCGGGCGAGGTCGAACAAGCGCATGAGGAGCGCCGGGTCGTCCAGCACCCGGGCCCGCAGATCCGCCGGTACGGTGAGCGACGGGCCGTCCTCGACGAAATAGCGATCGACTCTCGGCGCGGGCAGCCACCCGGTCAGCCGCTTCCACCATCCCCGGGATTTGCAGCGCCGGACGAACCGGGAACAGGCTTCGTGCAGCCCCATCGTATGGCGGTAGTACTGCTGCATGAACTGCTCGACGGCCAGAAGATGAGGGCGATCGTGAAACCCGAAACATTCCGCCAGCCAGACTTGTTCATCGAACGACAGGATCTCCTGCGCCATGCCCGCGTGCGCGTGGAGCAGCGCCCGGACCCGCCAAAGAAATTCCCGCGCCTCGCTGACCGTCACAAAGTCCGTCCGGGACAAAATGCCCCGGTCGGACAGCTCCCGGATCGTCGGCGCCTGATATCGGGCCACGCCGGCCCATTGGAGCAAATGCAGGTCGCGCAAGCCGCCCTTGCTCTTCTTCACGTTCGGCTCCAGCAGATACACGGTCTCGCCGAATTTTTCGTACTCCCGGCGGCGTTCCTCGAGCTTTTGGTCCAGGTATTTGTCCACCCCCGCGGTGACGACTTTGCGGAAAAACCGGGCATGGAATTCCTGGAAGAGCTGCGGATTGCCCGTGAGAAAGCGCGCCTCCATCATGGACGTCCGCACGGTCAGGTCGCTCAGCCCCAGCGTGATGCAGTCCTGAATCGTCCGGACGCTGTGGCCGACTTGGAACCCGATGTCCCACAACGGGTGAAGGACTTCGCGGACCAACTCGGCGATAACATCCGCCGCCTCGTTCCGATACAGCACCATGAGATCGATGTCGGAGTGGGGCGCCAATTCGCGCCGTCCGTAGCCGCCGAGGGCCACCAGACAGCAGTGCTGGAACCCGGCGGCGGTGAGCGCCTCACCGCCTTTCCTCACGGCGTTGCGATAGCGGCCGATGATCAGACCGTCCACCAGGTCCGTGTAGGCCGCGACGATCTCCGCCCCGGATGCGCCGTCCATCAAACGATGGGCGATGGCCTGGCGCTGCTCGTTCAGCGCAGCGCCCACGGCTTCGCCGTCCACCTCGTGCAATAGCGAGGCTTTGTTCTGATGGTTCGGATTCACAACGCGCTTTCCCCCGTCTCCCCGGTCCGGATCCGTACGGCCGCGCTCAGGTCGCGCACGAATATCTTGCCGTCCCCGATGCTTCCCGTTTTGGCCGTGCGCGTAATCGTCTCGATCACACGCGGCACCTGGCTGTCCTGCACCGCCACCTCGATCTTCACCTTCGGCACGAACTCGATCGTGTATTCCTGGCCCCGGTAGGTCTCCTTGTGGCCTTTCTGCCGGCCGAATCCCTTCACCTCGGTCACCGTCATCCCCTGGATGCCGATCTCCAAGAGCGCGTCCTTGACCTCATCCAGCTTGAACGGTTTGATGATCGCTTCGATCAGTTTCATCTACTCCTCCCCTCCCGAGGAATCACTCATTCATGACGCTCAGTCGCCAGGGATTCAGGCCGGGCATCGTTCCAAGCTGTGAGGTGTGCGGGTTTCCACCCACCGCATGGCTGAAACAGGTCGCTACCAGCCGGCACGTCGCACGAGGCATTGCGCGCCATCCATACATGACGCTCAAGATGCTTCTCCACCGAGGCCACAGGCGACACACGAACCGGAGGCGTACCCTTGGGGTACGTTGAGGATTCGTGTGAGCCGAGAACGAAGCTGGAGAGCATTTTCAGCGTCATGAGTAGGCGCGCTCGTTGTGTTGGCTCAGATCCAATCCCGTGGATTCTTCCTCAGAAGAGATCCGTAAGCCCGTCATACCATCGACGAGTTTCAGGATGACATAGGTTCCGACGAGGGAAAAGACCGTCACGACGGCGGCCGTCACGAGTTGAATGCCGAACTGAGCCGGATTGCCGAAAAAGAGACCGTCTGCGCCGGCTGCGTTGATGGCTTTGCTGGCAAACAAACCGGTCGCCAGAATTCCGAGAATCCCTCCAACCCCGTGAATTCCCACGACATCGAGCGAGTCATCATAGCCGAATCGCCCCTTCCACACAATTGCGAAGTAGCAGGCTGTTCCGGCCGCGAGACCGATCACCATCGCCGGCAGAGGACCGATATAGCCGGCTGCCGGGGTGACGGTCGCCAGCCCGGCGATGGCGCCGCTGGCGATGCCCAGGACGGTCGGTTTGCCGCGATGAACCCATTCCACCAGGGACCACGCCAGGGAACCCATGGCTGCAGCCGTATGCGTGGCCAGAAACGCGGACACCGCAACCCCGTTGGCCCCAAGCGCGCTGCCCCCGTTGAAGCCGAACCAGCCGAACCAGAGCAGCCCGGTCCCGAGCAACGCCATTGGCAAGTTATGGGGAGCCATGTAATCGGTCCCATACCCCCGCCGCTTTCCCAGAACCACCGCGCAGACAAGCGCCGAAACCCCGGAGCTGATATGCACCACCGCCCCCCCGGCAAAATCCAGCGCGCCCAGCTTGGCCAGCCAGCCGCCCCCCCAGATCCAATGGGCCAGAGGCGTATAGATGAACACGGACCAGAGGACCGCAAAGAGCAACAAGGCGCTGAAGCGCTTCCGCTCGGCAAAGGCGCCGGTGATCAAGGCGGGGGTAATGGCGGCGAACATCATTTGGAACACCGCGAAGGCCTGGTGCGGGATTGTGGGACCGTACACCGGATGCGGCTCCGCGCCCACGCCGTTCAAGGCCGCCCAATCCAATCCCCCGATCACGCCGCCTTTGTCGGGACCGAAGGCCAGACTATAGCCGAAGAGCACCCATACCAGGCTGATGAGACCTAGAATGGAAAAGCTCTGCATGATGGTGCCCAACACGTTTTTGCTGCGTACCAGCCCGCCATAGAACAGCGCCAGGCCCGGCATCACCATGGCCATCACCAGCGCCGAGGACATGAGCACCCAAGCGGTGTCCCCCGTGTCGACCTTGAGACCGTCCTGTGCCCCAGCCTCAGGAATCTCCAAGAGCGACACGGCCAGCATCACTCCCAGTCCTACCCATGACAAAATCCCGGAACGCCTCCAAGCCATCAGTCTCCTCCTTAGGCATCGGGACGGAAGACAGCCGCTCCCCCGCCCCATGCGACGCACATGCTCTAGTCCCGGCTTACCCGCTCACCTGACCCAGGAACTCCAGAACAAAAGAAAGGCGTCCTCCCGATCCTCGCTGCGCGCAGACCGAAAGGACGCCTTTGTCCCGCTCGTTGTCTCGTTTAACACCGACTCCAGAAGACGCCGTTGTCTTCAGAGCGGGGAGGATTCTATGCTTCCAGTGCCAGCCACGTCAAGGTCTTTGTCTAGCCTTTATCGCGACCATGACATCACCCAGCTTCTTCATCATACTGGTTCCTTCAGCACGCGCACCGACTCCTCTACCGCGTCACAGCGCTCGCTCTCCTGTCTCGCCCGTGCGAATGCGAACCACGGAGCCGAGCTCGTGCACAAAGATTTTGCCGTCTCCGATGCTGCCGGTCTTCGCCGCTCGCACAATCGTATCAATCACACGCTGGACCTGATCGTCGGCTACGGCCAACTCGATCTTGACCTTGGGCACAAATTCTATAGTGTACTCGGTACCCCGGTAGGTCTCCGTATGCCCCTTCTGACGGCCGAACCCTTTGACTTCCGTCACCGTCATGCCTTGAATGCCGACCTCTTGCAGGGCGTCCTTGACCTCTTCGATCTTGAAGGGCTTAACGATCGCCTCAACCATCTTCATTTTTTCCTCCTCGAGGGACAAGCCGATTATTGAGCGTGGTTGCCGAGCCTGATTTGGACTCGAATTTTGCCCGGCACCTGCGGCTTTCTGTGGTCATGAATAGGCCGCCTCTTTGTGCTGAGTCAGATCCAGCCCGGTTACCTCTTCTTCTTTCGTCACTCTCAGCCCCATGACCGCATCAATTCCCTTGAGCAACACATAGGTCCCCACGAACGCGAACACCCACGACACGAGGACTGCGGCACATTGTATGGCTAATTGGCTCGGATTACCGAAAAAGAGGCCGTCGGCCCCGGCTGGGTTGATCGCTTTGGAGGCGAACAGCCCCGTGGCGATCGCTCCCCACGATCCTCCCACTCCATGAATGCCGAAAGCGTCCAAGGCGTCGTCATACCCGAATCTATTCTTAAGTACGACAGCCATGTAACAAAGCACCCCGGCCCCAATCCCAATTGCAATTGACGAAAGAGGTCCAACAAAACCCGAGCCAGGTGTGATGGCGACCAGGCCCGCGACGGCGCCGCTGGCCGCGCCAAGGGCGGTGGGAGCTCCGCGATGAATCCATTCGGAAACCATCCAGCCCAAGGCCGCCGCCGCCGTGGCCGTATTGGTCACCACGAACGCGCTGGTCGCGACCGCTCCAGAGGACACGGCACTCCCCGCATTGAACCCGAACCACCCAAACCAGAGCAGCGACGCACCCATGATCGTGAGCGGAAGATTGTGCGGGGGCATGAGCTCGGTGCCATGACCATGGCGCGCTCCCAGAGCCAGCGCGCAAGCCAAGCCGGCGAACCCGGAGCTGATATGGACGACCGTGCCGCCGGCGAAATCCAGCGCTCCAAGATTTCTCAGCCATCCTCCGACGGCCCAGACCCAGTGAGCCATCGGATCGTAAATAAACGTGGCCCACAAAAGCACGAACACCAAAAAAGCGCTGAACTTCATCCGCTCAGCGCAAGCTCCGGTGATCAGCGCCGGCGTGATCACGGCAAACATCAACTGAAACACCATAAATGCCTGGTGCGGAACCGTCGCCCCATAGTCAGCATTGGGTTCCAGACCAACCCCACTGAGCCCCAGCCACTCGAGTCCTCCGATGAGGTGCCACTTGTCAGGGCCAAATGCGAGACTATATCCCCACAGCACCCACTGCACACTGATGATGCAGAGGATGATGAATGACTGGAGAATGATATTGAGTGCGTTTTTTCTTCGCACCATCCCGCCATAGAATATCGCCAGGCCTGGCGCGGTCATGGCCAGGACGAAGGCAGAGGAGGTCAACAGCCAGGCGGTATCGCCGGTATCAATTTTCGGCGGAGGCGTGGGAGCGGGAGCCGTGCTCGCCGGCGGAGACGCTCCTTCTGGCGCCGATAGTCCCGGCGATTCTTGAGCCCGGGCGACCTCTCCAAACGCCCCGATACCGATCAAGACGACCAAGATCCCGCTCAGGGCTACGTCCACTAGTGTCTTCATGAGTTCCTCCTTCTTCACCGTCCGCGCGCTCTTCTTCAAAAGAGATAAACCACCTGGAACGAGAGGGTTTCTTGATTATTGGTGGGATCATTCCCGTTGAGAAACACGTCCTTATTGGATTTGTCGTAGCGGAACTCCATCCGGGTAATCAGCGACGGCGTCGGCTTATATTGGAGCGTGTAGGTCGTCTCCCAGAGCGTCTGGGCAATGCCGCCTCCTCCGACAAGCCCACCCAAGCCGGACGCCTGGGCTGCGCAGGTATTCCATCCGCCAGGGACCCCTAGGAACGGCGTGATAGTCCCTGCCACGGAACCGGTGCACGTCCTTGCACCGCCTGCATCTTCGAAGATTTCGCCTCTGAGCCGGACGCTCCATTGCTCATCGAAGTCGTGAATAAGGTACGCGCCTAACCCGTTCCAACGAGCGTTCTTCCCTGCCCTCCCCGGGATGAGATTCGCATTCGCCTCATTCGCATAGTAGGGCTCCAGGACGATCGTGTCTTGGCTTGTCGCTTTGAACGTGATGATCGACCCTACGACTGTACGATCTGCGTCCGCGTTGGCTCCAACCCCTCCGGGGACAACTCCGCCGGCGGTGTTGGATTGTTCTGGACCGACCGATCCGTAAAAACTCACTCCGAACCGTTCATGCGGCGTCAGAGCCAAGAGCCACTCGAACGTTTTTCCCTTGTTGTTGTCATCGACGTTGTCCCACCCGTTCACGACGCCGACTACGGCCGTCACAACGGGATTGAAGGTATAGGTCAAGCGGACACCGGTCGTCGTGAACGCTTGGCCGAGACCGAACATGAAGGTGCGGGAAAAGTTCGGGTTCTCCCAGCTATTGATCACTTCATACCCGATCAGCGTGTTCATCTTGCCGACTTGGACCTTCAAGCCGTTGCCGACAGGGAGAATGTACTCGCCATAGAGCTCCTGAAAATCCATCTCATCGCTCGCCACGCCAGGATGAAAATTTGTCCTTGCACGGGTGACCCGCGCGTCGAGGCCAAAATTCAGCCTCGCGCGAAACCCAGCTCGGTCCATCAATCCACCGCTCGCATCCGCCGGCCGTTCCAGCATGATTTGGGCCAAGTGGGGCATGAAAGAGCTGGCGTTTGTGTCGAAGACATGCAGCTGATTGAGATTGGTGCTCGGATTGTTAAAATTGTGGGTATAGGCGACGTCCACAAATCCCGAGATTTTGAGACCCAATCTTTTCCATACCGACGGCGCGTCCATCTTTTGTTCCAGCGCATCGAGCCGCTCCAGCACGTTTGACCCGCTGGCAGGCGGAGGCGCAGCCGGTTCGGCCCCGAAGGCCGCCGACACGAGCCCTGAGACCATGAACCCTCCCACAATAATGAGCACGAACCCGACGCGCCTGTGCGAACACGCCAACACTGCTTCTCGTTGCATTTGTGCCCCTCCTGTTTTTCTCGGCCCGTTTGACGAAGCACTTCCGGCAAATTTCGGCTCTCTCACGGCAGCAGTTCTCGATGCCCCTTCGCCAACAGGTCAGCTTCCTCAGCTGCCTTGGTATACATGGCGGCAAGGGTCTGGCAGTGTGCGAGAAAATCGATCTTGGGAGAGACCACACCGCGGGTGCCGGGTCCGGGATTCTTTTCGTATTCCGCCGCCATCACAATCATGTCCTTCGCATGTTGTCGGAGATGGGCTGCCTCCTTCTCGTACCAGGCTGCCAGTCCGGCATGGTCGTTCTTAGCCACCAGGCCCTCGGGAGGCCCCGCGATGATCGCGCAGGCAGCCAATCCGATCGCCACCAGCGCTATAATGAAACCCCTGCGTGCGCTCCGTCTCTGTGTCATGGCGCTTCCTTCCTGCCTCCTCGGCTGTGTGATGATGAAGACGGCTATCCGCTTGCGCGCAAAAAAAAGCGCCTTTCCCCGCGAGAGGAAAAGGACGCCGTTGTCCTGAGTCGCGACCGCTTCAGAAGGGAAACGTCGTTGTTTCCCGGTGTCTCATCGGAGATGGTGGATCCGGTTACCCGATCACGCCGCCACCCCGAATCGGGGGCGAATCATACGCATTTTCGGCTAATGGATGAAAGCGGGGAAACTATCATCAAACAAGGCGGGTGCCGGGAAATCCCTGGCACTGAGGGAGCGAAGGAACTTATGGAGCGATCGGGGGATCCAGCTCATCGAGACCATCGGCTCGCAAGAGGCCGGTCGCGAGCGCGTACCGATGGAGCTGCACGCGGGTCTGCAGGCCTAGCTTCTCCTGAACCCGAGCCCGGTAGCTTTCGACGGACTTGACGCTCAGGTCCAGACGTTCGGCGATCTGTCGATTCGTATATCCCTGCGCCACCATGATCAAGACCTCGCATTCGCGTTTGCTGAGCGAGCTGGAACGGTTGCGCAGCGAGGCATCAGCGCCGGAGGGGTCAACCCCCAGCGCGGAATGGGCCAGAATTTCCTGACAGCGTGAACAAAGATATTTTTTCCCCATACCGACGGTCCGGATCGCCGTGAGTAATTCGGAGTCCGCGGCTTTTTTGAGCACATAGCCGACCGCGCCCGCGTCGAAGGCGGCGCGCACATAGGCGACATCTTCGTACATCGAAAGGACCAGGACCCGCGCGCGAGGACAACGTCGCCGAATTTCCGGGATCGCCTGCAGACCGCTGCTGTTCGGCATGGAGAGATCGAGCAGCACGACATCCGGTTTTGCGTCCGCAACCCTTGTCACGGTCTCCTTCCCGTCCGTGGCCTCGGCAACCACTCGCATATCCGACTGGGCCTCGATCAGCATGCGCAGCCCGGCACGGAGAATGGCATGGTCATCGGCGATCAGCAAACGGAGGGTCATGGCGAGGTCCCGGACGAGAGAGGAATGTCAACGTGAATCGTCGTCCCGTGCTCTTTGGCCGATTCGACCGTAAGGACACCGCCGAACAGCTTCGCCCGCTCTTGCATGCCATACAATCCGAGACACCCGTTTTGTGCCGCGGTCCGGTGCACCGCCTCCGGGTCGAAGCCGCAGCCGTCGTCTTCCACTACTAGGCGAATCGAAGACGTTGTCGGCTGGATCAGGACGCTAACTGTGGTGGCGCGAGCGTGTTTGGCGATGTTCGTCAAGGCTTCTTGCGCGACGCGATAGAGCGCGGTTTCGACTGACAGTGGTAAGTTATGCCTGGGCAATTGTCCCACGTGCAGTTCCGCTCGAACGCCGTGCGTTTGAGCAAATTCGGCGCAGAGACGCTGTAATGCCGCCGCAAGTCCCATCTCATCCAGCAGTGTGGGGCGGAGACCCTGCACGAGGCGTTGCAGTTCATCCAGCGTCTGGGCAGCGACCTGTCGCAGCTTGGACGCATGCTGTCGAATAGCGTCCATCGTCGGCAGTTCCTCTACGTTTCGAAGGCCGACCAAGAGAGAGGCGAGCGCTTGCTCGGTGTCGTCGTGCAATTCGCGCGCAATCCGCTGCCGCTCTTCCTCCTGGGCGCTGATCAGGCGGTCTACCAGATGAGCCCGCAGCTCCTCTGCGCGTTTTCGATCCGTAATGTCCTGAAAAGTGATGACGGCACCGGTAAGTATCCCTCCCTCATACAGAGGAGAAGACGAGAACTCGGCAAGGAAGCAACTCCCATCCCGTCTCCAAAGCACCTCGTCGTCGACGCGACAAGACTGTCCGGTCCGATACGCCTGACAGATAGCACAAGCCTCAATGGAGTGGGGCGGACCGTCGCACCTCGCGTGATGAATCATTGCGTGCATGGGCTGGCCGATCAATTCCTCAGGCCGGTATCCCAACAGACCAGCCCCGGCTTTATTGATAAAGGTACACCGCCCGCCAAGATCCACCCCGTAGATCCCTTCACCGGTGGATTCCAAAAGCGCAATGTGCTGCGATCGAGCGGTCATGACCCTGTCGACCAGGAAAGTCGCGTGGATCGCTAGCCCCGCTTGCACCGCCAAGGTCCCGATCGCCTGCTCGTCGTGTTCCGTGAACTCGCCCCTAGCGCCCTGTGCCTTGACGAGATAGAGCCGACCGAACAGTCCATCATGCACCTTGATTGCAGTACCGCAAAAAGCATACGTGTGCGGACGAGGGAGAGCTCCGCCACAGCTGGCTGACTGAAACACGAGATCCTTGAGACGGACCACATGGTGTCCTCGATCGAGCTTGCCAAGGACACTTCGTTCAATGAGGAGGGCATCAATCGCCTGCCTCTGCGATTCGTCCATGTTCACAAAGAAGGTTTGGACAGAAGGGGGGCCGCCTTTGTCGAACATCACAAGGGAACCGGATTCCGCCTCGGACAGCTCCACTGCTGCGTCCAACACCATCTTCGCGAGGAAGTGCAGCGACCATCCTTTATGCTGGAGAGCCTTACTGGCTGCGTACAGCTTTGCCATCCGACTTTCGGTAGTCCCCTCCTCTGAGGACACCCTGTCGGCACCGCTTGACCCTTGTTCATTCACCGCGCGTGGCACGAAGTGCTCCTAACTCCGTATTATTCTGACGCCTTGCCGGTTCGAAAAGCCTGGGGAAAGTGTGTTGAGTTCCAGCATGGAAGGCCTCATCGGGTATCAGTAAGAGGCCACATCTTGCCACTCCCCTGCGAAAAAGGAAAGCTTACCC
>JBDZUK010000042.1:0-17918 GCA_040255165.1 Nitrospiraceae bacterium
AGGGTTTCGAGGCTGTGCTGTAAGCTGCTCCGGGCCAGGCGAAGGCTGCCGCAGACGCCGGATGAAGCCGGCAGCTGGCCTCCCGCCCGTCGGAACAGGGACAGCGCCCGGTAGGCATGCTCCTGAGAGCGGAACAGAGATTCGGCTCCCTGGTATAGGCGCATCGCAGGCCCCGCGTTCTGTTTCTTCGCCAGCTGCGCCGCCATGAGTGCAGCGCGGCCCGCACTCATCGCCGCCCCGTCGGGATCGTCGTTCGCGATCGCCTCTTCGGCCTTCACCCGCAACCGTTCCATCTCCGCTTCCTCGCCCATCACCTGCGCTTCGCTCGCGGCGAGGCAGCTCACCACCAGACCGCCGGTCAGACAGACGATGAAAAGGAAGCGATCGACGTGGCGCGGCACAATACGCAGGATGCGTCGAGTGGGCTGTAGAGCATGCGCACGACTCCAGTCAATGTTGAGGAAACAGGACATACTATTGAGACAAAACCCTTCTCTCCGAGCTGCCTGCGCAGCCCTTTCCCGGGGTGGTACGTTGAGGCCCTGAGCGATGCGAGAATGCCGACGGCAGGCTTTTTCGACTGCCTGCTAGTTGATCTGGTCGAATCCATCCAGCTGCTTCAAGCTGTAGCTGACCGCGTCCCACAACTTGCCTTCCTGCGAGTGGCGATCGCTCGTCCGCATGTTGCGCATTGACCGCTGGAGTGCGGCGAGAGGCTCGTAGGCCCGGCGGTCGGGAAGCTGTCCCAGTGCCCAGACGACTTCGGTTTTCAGGACGAGATCCTCGGTTTGCAGGGCCTCAAGTAACGGCGGGATGATCGCGACGTTGCCGTGCAACGCACCCACTTTGCCGAGCGCCTTGGCGGCGGCCACCTTGTGGTCCGTCCGACCGGTCTTCAACATTTCGACGAGGGCCTCGATACTGTCCTGACGACCGATGTTGCCCAAGGCGATGGCGGCCGCTTTCGGAACCTCGGAATCCTGGTCCTTGAGCGCGGCTTGGAGATCGGCGGCCGCGTTGGCGGAAAACATTTCGCCCAGTGAATGAATGATGCGAACTTTACTGGGAGCCGGGGTCTTGGGCTCTCTCAGAAGCTTGAGCAACCGCTCGTCCTGCCCCCAGTCCTCGGCCAGGAGTACCGGAAAATCGTAGTCCTCCAGACGTGCCCTCAACTTCTCCAGGGCATAAGCACCCGGATCGGGCGCTTTGGCGTCCGCCGCGGCTTTGATCGCGTCGGAAAACTCCGTCCTGACTTCCTTCCTCCATTGGGTGCTCTTGCCGTCGAGCAGATACGTCAGTTGGCAGGCAGGCCCTTTCCACGCCCGCAGTGGAGAATCGGGGAGATCGGCGTCGCCTCCGGAGGCCGCCGTGCCTTCCCAGATTTTTCGCTGCTCGCATTTCACCTTGAGCAACACGTCGTGCGGTTGCGCCGGGTCGACGACCGTGTAGCCCAGTTCGCCCATCCGACGACGGATGAGTTCCTGAAGCGCCGACGCATCGGCCTGTCCTTGGTCCGTCAGGGCGATGGCCTCGAGGGCCACGCGGTCCACCGTCTGCAACCGAGCTTTTTGCTCGGGAGTGAGGGATTCACGACGGGCAAACACGTCGACCGAGAGACAAACCGTGAGCAGGGCAGTGAAGATCAGTAATCGCTTCATAACGGCTCCCTTATGAAGTACTTCCGCCCACTGTACCCAAGGCGCGTCGGCGAGCGCAAGTTGCAAGGCCGAGGAGGCGATCAGTATAATCGCCGCCATGCCGGCCCGGAGCAGAATCGCCTTCATCGGCGCGGGGAACATGGCGGAAGCCCTGATCGCCGGGTTGTTGCACGCCGGCAAGGCGGAGCCGGCACACATCACTGCCAGCGACGTGCTTCCCGCCCGCCTGGATCTCCTCAAGCGAACGTACGGAATCCGCACGACAAGCGTGAATCGGGATGCGGCCCGTGGCGCCGAATTGGTCGTCCTCGCGGTTGAGCCGCAGGTGTTGGACGAGGTCCTGACCGATCTCGCGCCGGTCCTGATGCCGCCGCAGTTGTTGCTGTCCGTCGCGGCCGGCTATCCGATCGAGCGAGTCAGCCGGTACGTGCCGGCGGTCACACGCATCGTGCGTGCCATGCCGAATACGCCTTCGACGATCCGGGAGGGGATCACCGCGGTTGCCTACCGCGCCGGTCTTTCGGAAACGGATGTGCAAATGAGCCGCGAGTTTTTCGAATCGGTGGGGAAGGTCGTCGTCGTTGAAGAGCGGCTGATGGACGTGGTGACGGGCCTCAGCGGCGGAGGGCCGGCCTACGTGTGCCTGATCATCGAAGCCTTGGCCGACGGGGGCGTCAAGATGGGCTTGCCGCGGCCTATTGCACAGACACTGGCGGCGCAGACCGTCGCGGGCGCTGCCCGCATGGTCCTCGAAACCAAGGACCATCCGGCTGAATTGAAGGACCGTGTCGCGTCTCCGGGTGGCACGACGATCGCCGGCCTCCATGCCTTGGAGGAGGGCCGCGTGCGGGCCGCGTTGTTGTCGGCGGTCGAGGCGGCAACGGCACGGGCGAGGGAACTCGGACAAACGTAGATGCGCGGGGTGTGCACATGGCTGTCCGGCGGGGCCGCAGCGAGGCGCACGGCGTCACGAATCAATGACGCCACGTACGTGCGCGCCGGCGAGATGGTGAGCCGGCAGTATCTTTTGTACACTTCCCCGTACGTTGAGTCTCTGAGCGATGCGAGAAGAAACGAGAGGCCATGTTCAACACGCCGCCGAGGAAGGAGAACCGTATCGTGCAATACTGGGTGAAAGTCGTGTTCGTGGACAATCAGGAATTGGTGGTGAAAGACGCGATCCGCCACACCATCAGCGACGACATGGAAGTGCTGGAAGTGGACTCGCCGAAGGAAGTCGTCATCGTGCCCATGAAGCAGATCAAATACTTCTCCTGCGACGCCACGGTGTTCGCCTCGAAGAAACCGACCTGACGATGTCCGCCGTCCGGACGTGTGCCGGACACGGGCATGCCCGCATTAAGGCTTGTCCGTCGACAATTTCTTTCCAAGCCGCCTGGCCAGGCGCATCATTCCGGGAGAGCGATCCGCCGGATCGATCAAGACGTTGAGAAGATGGAGCCGGGTCCGGTCTGTCAGGGCCGCGCTCAACGCCGCAACGAATTCCCCGTGCGTGGATACGCGCGTGCCGACCCCGCCTCCGATCAGCTCGCACACCCGCTCGTACCGCCATTCATGGATATCGTTGAACGGGCCTTCGAGAATTTCCCGTTCGGTGGAATAGCCGCGGTTGTTTAAGACGATGACCACCGGAGCCTGTCCGTACCGGACGCAGGTGGCCAGTTCAGTCCCGGTCATCTGAAACGCGCCGTCGCCGACCAACACGATGGGCCGCAACGAGGGATCGGCGAAGGAGGCGCCCAACGCGGCCGGCACGGCAAATCCCATCGACGTGTAGTAGGCGGGCGACAGGAATTCGAAGCGGCGATGCACGCGGAGATCGGCCGCTGCGAACAGGGACTCGCCGACGTCCGCAATGATGAGCGTTTTCTCGTCGAGCACGCCGTCCAGGTGATGGAAGAGGCCTTTCAGAGTCACGGGGGACTCGGGCGCCGCCGGTTGGTCGGTGACCTCTTCCTGTTTGGGAAGTTCCCGTGAGGGGAACGACGGCAACGGCGCAGACACGAGCGCCTTGACGAAATCCTCGAATCGGATGGCTTCATACCGGTGGTGCTTGATGGCGACGCGATCCGCCGTGGCATGGATCGTCCGGCCTTCCGCGAGCAGCGGCGAACGGGCATCCAGGTCCTCCACGTCGGAGAGGATCGATCCCAGGATCAAGAGACAATCCGAGCCGTTGATGAACCGCTGCACCTCGTCGCGCGCGATCAATCCGCCGTAGACGCCGACGTACAATGGATGGTCCTCGCGAATCACGGACTTGCCGAGCAACGTGGAAGCGATCGGCACATGGAGACGCTCAACCAGCCTGGTCAAATGGTCCTGCAGCCCGAAGCGGCCCACTTCGGCGCCTGCCAGGATGGCCGGCCGGTCGGCTGAGGCGAGCATCGTTCGCACCTCCGCCACCGCCTCGGCCAACGCGGCCGGATCGCTCGGCTCGTCCTCGACGCACGCGGGACGGGAGGGAGCCCCCAACGGCGCGTGGACCATGTCGCGGGGAATTTCCAGATAGATGGGACGGCGGTAGCGCATGAGGGCGGCGAAGGCCCGATCCATTTCCCGCTCGGCCGTCAAAGGATCTTCCAGCGCGACGGCCGCGACGGTCATGCGCTCGAAGACCTCGCGCTGTGTCGAGAAATCCCGCACCATGTGGTGCATGTAGGGGTTGCGCGCCCGCTCGGAGAGCCCGGGGGAACCGGTAAGCAACACGACCGGCGACCGCTCCGCGTAGGCGCAGGCGATGGCGTTGACAGTGTTCAACCCGCCGACGCAGTACGTGACGCAGATCGCGCCGACTCCGTTGATGCGCGCGTAGGCGTCGGCGGCAAAGCCGGCACAGTCTTCTCGGGTCGTGCCGACGTGCCGGATCGGGGACTTCTCGAGGAGCTTATATAGATCTAATACATAATCGCCGGGAATGCCGAAGATGTGGCGGACTCCCAGTTTGTAGAGCCGATCGATCACCGTCGAACCGATGGTGGGTCTCCCGCTCATCAACGACCTCCCGCGCGTGGCATGCTGTCGTTGCAGCAAACCATAGGTCCCGGTCGCCGTCAAGGCTGCAGACTTGGCGGGATGCGATGCAGTACACTGGCGCCGCTGGGACCGGAGAGGAACAACCAACGTGCAGATAGCTCACACGACGCTCGCTCAGGTCAAGCTGGCGCGCCAACGGGCGGGGACGGACCCCGCCCATCTCTGGGTCTATGCAGGGCATATCGACGCCATTCAAGGCAGCCCTCAGGCCGGGGATCTCGTGGACCTCTACACCCCGGCGGGACGATTCTATGCCCGCGGGCTGTTCAATCCCCACTCCAAGATTCAAGTCCGCATTCTCACCTTCCATGACGAGCCGGTGGATGCAGCGTTTTGGCTTCGGCGCATCCAGGAAGCTGCGAGCCTGCGGCGTCTGGTCGTCTCCGGGACCAACGCCTACCGGCTGGTGCACGGAGAAGGAGACCGTCTGCCCGGCCTGATCGTGGATCGGTATGGGGATGTCCTCGTGATGCAGACCTTGTCGTTCGGGATGGATCGTCGGAAAGAACAGTTGGCGGATCTTCTGTTACAGGAAACCGGGGCGCGCGCGATCTATCTCCGCAACGACGCCAAGACGCGTCCGCTCGAAGGTCTGCCGCTCGAGCGCGGATTTCTCCGCGGCGGAGGGGCCACTACGATCGAGATCTTCGAGCAGTCCGCCAAATTTTATGTCGACATCGAGCGAGGGCAGAAGACCGGATGGTTTTGCGATCAACGGGAGAATCGTTTTGCGGCGGCAAAACTCTGCCGCGCGGGCGATGTGTTGGAGATGTTTTGCCACACCGGGGCTTTCGGGATTCACGCGGCATTGGCCGGGGCGTCGTCGGTCGAAGGCGTGGACGTCGGCGAGGAGGCGCTGGCGCAGGCGCGCCGCCATGCGATCCTCAACGGCGTGGAGTCCCGCTGCGTCTATCGCTCGGGTGATGCGTTCGACGACATGCGGCAGTTGGAGCGAAGCGGCCGCCGGTACGACGCCGTGCTGCTGGATCCGCCGGCCTTCGCGCGCAGCAAACAGGCGGTGCCGCGCGCGCTCGCGGGGTACAAGGACGTCAATCTGCTCGGCATCCGGCTGGTGCGCCCGAACGGATTTCTGGTCACGAGCTCCTGCTCGCATCATGTCGGCGAACAGGAACTGTGGGCGGCGATCCTGAGCGCCGCCAGAGATGCCAGGCGGCAGATCCGCCTTCTCGAGCAGCGCGGACAAGCGCCGGATCATCCCGTTCTCGCCTCCATGCCGGAGACGAGGTATCTGAAATGTTTCCTGCTGCAGGTGCTGTAACCCGCGCGTATCGTCCATGACCGACGACCCTCCCTCACAAGAGCGGTCCCAGGGACCGATCATTCCCGCCTCGGCCTCGCTCCCTGAGATCACCGTCAAATCGCTGGTTCTCTCGATCATCCTTGCCGCCGTCCTGGCCGGCGCCAATGCCTATCTGGGTCTGTTCGCCGGCATGACGGTGTCCGCCTCGATTCCCGCCGCCGTCGCCTCGATGGCGATTCTAAGACTCTTCCGCCGGTCGAACATCCTGGAAAACAATATTGTCCAAACCGCCGCCTCATCCGGCGAAGCGTTGGCCGCCGGCGTGATCTTCACGGTCCCGGCGCTGGTCCTGATCGGATCATGGCCCGTCTTCGACTATTGGAAGACGTTTACCGTCTCGCTGGTCGGCGGGCTGTTGGGCGTCCTGTTCACCATCCCGCTCCGCCGCGCCTTAATCGTCACGGCCCGCCTTCGGTTTCCGGAAGGAGTGGCGACCGCCGAAGTGCTGCGGGTCGGGTCCGCCCGCGCGGCTCGGCTGGCTCACGTCCGGACGCTTCTCGTCGCCGCCGTGACCGGCGGGGTCGTGAAATTCGCGGAGAGCGGCCTGCGGATCTGGAGCGAGTCGATCGAGGGTACGTTGTCGCTGGGCCGGACCCTGCTCTATGGAGGCTGCAATCTTTCCCCGGCTTTGGTGGCGGTGGGCTTCATCATCGGACGGAACACGGCCGCGGTGGTGTTCCTGGGAGGAGCGTTGGCCTGGCTCGTCCTCATACCGATGTATCAGCTGTTCGCCGGACCGGAGGCGCCCGTCGACCCGGCCGGGTTGAAAAGCTTGTGGAGCGGGAAGATCCGGTACGTCGGGATCGGGGCCATGCTCATCGGCGGTCTGTGGACGTTGATCGAGATCAGAACGCCGGTGATGGAAAGCCTTGCCTCGCTCGCTGCGCTCTATCGTGCCGCCAGAGCCGGATCGAGTCCGTCGACGGTCCCGCGAACGGAGCAGGATGCGCCGATCGGGTGGATCGTGGCGCCGTTTCTCCTGTCGATCGTTCCCATGGGCATCATGTACGGCGATCTCGTCGAGAATTCCGTCGCGGCCATCGCATTGGCTGCGGTGATGGTGGTCGCGGCGTTCTTATTCTCTTCCGTGGCGGCCTACATGGCCGGGCTGGTGGGCAGTTCGAGCAATCCGGTGTCGGGCGTCGCGGTCGGCACGATCATGCTGGCGTCCCTGCTGCTGTTATTCCTGTTGGGGATGCACAATCCCGACGGACCGGCCGCGGCGTTGCTGGTCGGGGCCGTCGTCTGCTGCGCTGCCGCGATGGGCGGGGACAATCTCCAGGATTTGAAGACCGGCCACCTTGTCGGGGCCACACCGTGGAAACAGCAAATCATGCAGGTGGTCGGCGTGGTCACGGCGGCGTTCGTGATCGTTCCCATCCTGTCCCTCTTGCATGCGAAGTACGGCATCGGAGAGGCCAGCCCGCAGCACCCGCATCCGCTTACGGCGCCGCAAGCTACACTGATGGCAAACCTTGCCCGTGGGGTCTTCGGGGATGGGTTGCCGTGGTCTTCCGTAGGCTTGGGAGCGGCGATTGGTGGGGCGGTGATTGCGCTCGATCGCCTTCAGATGGCCCGGCATTCCTCCTTCCGGCTTCCGGTGCTCGGAGTGGCGTTGGGCATTTATTTGCCATTGAAGCTGTCCGCCGCCATTTTTCTCGGCGGCCTCATCGCCCAGGCGGCCGCCGGTCGAAGCAGAGGGCCTCGCCGAAGCGAGACTCAAACGGGCTTGCTCTGCGCGGCAGGGCTCGTCACGGGCGAAGCGATGATGGGGATTCTGCTCGCCGTCCCGGTCGCGTTGAGCGGAATATGGCCGGCGCTTGGAGCGGATCCGTTTGCGCTCTTCGCAGAGCCTCCGTGGGGACCGTGGCCCGGCGTGGCGGCAATCGGCTTGGCGGCGGCGCTGTTGTACCGGGCCGGTCGAATGCCCGATGGACAGGGAACCAAATAATCAGTCGCTCGACGGCTCGAAGCGCCCAGGTGGACGGCTGTGCCGGGGAACGGTGGCCTGGTTGGACTGCTTGACCGGGCTCCGCAAGAGCGCGCATCTACCCATGAGAATCGGTCTCGATGGCTTGATGTGACACCGTGCGTTGGTGGAGTATGATACGGCACTGACTCAGTGCCCGTGTTGTACGGAAATCGACCCGTTTGCAGAGCCGATCACCCGATATGCTCCATGCCGTGATACGACCTCTAGGCGCATCGGGCTCGGCCGCGATCCGGAAACTCCTATTTCTCCGGGTTGTGGTCAGTTGAGTTCGATGCGGCGATGCCTAGCCGCGGAACAACAGCGCTCGCTTACTGAGTGCGCGAGAGCCGCCCTGAGATACTCGCGGACTGCGAGCGCCGCTTACGTTTCGCATAGAACCCGTTCATCCCGGTTGGAAGCCGCCGATAGGGGCGGAAGGGGGCCGGAGTAGAAGCCAACCGGGCGGCGCATGGTTGAGTACCGATAGTACGAAGTTCGGGCAAGCGCCCAGATAGGATGACATGCCGGCATCCGTACGATTTGCTGCATCGGTGAAGCGCTGGCTGTTCGGCCTGCTGAGCGCGTGTCTCCTCGCCGTCGGGGCCTATGCGGTTCTGACGAAGTCTGACGAAGCGCAACCCCGCGGCGACGGTCAAGGGAGAAATTCCGACGCGCGCCGCGTACCGGTGCTTGTCGCGGCAACGAAAACGGGCGACATCGGCGTCTATCTCAACGGGCTCGGGTCGGTCATTCCGCTCAATACCGTGACAGTGAAGAGCCGTGTGGACGGACAACTGATGCGCGTGCTGTTTCAAGAAGGCCAGATCGTACACGGCGGAGACCTACTGGCCGAAATCGACTCACGCCCGTTTCAAGTGCAATTGACTCAGGCCGAAGGTCAGATGGCGCGTGACCGCGCGCAGCTGAAGAACGCCCAACTCGATTTGCAGCGATACCGAGGTCTGTACGAGCAAGGATTCATCCCCAAGCAGCAGTTGGACACCCAGGAAGCCATGGTCCGCCAGCTTGAAGGCATCGTTCGGGCCGATCAAGGGCAGATCGACAACGCAAAACTGCAGATCACATATTCCCGCATCACGGCACCCATCAGCGGGCGTGTCGGGTTGCGCCTTGTGGATCAGGGCAACCTGGTTCGCGCGAACGATGCCAATGGCCTGATGGTTATCACGCAGCTCCAACCGATCACCGTCGTGTTCACCATCCCCGAGGACAGCCTCCCCGCCGTACTCAATCAGCTCAAAGCCGGGGAGCGATTGACGGTCGAGGCGTTCGACCGTGAGCAGAGGCGGAAACTGGCCACGGGAACGTTGCTCACGGTGGACAACCAGATCGATCCGAATACCGGAACGGTGCGGCTGAAAGCAGTCTTTCCGAACGATGACGGTGAATTATTTCCCAACCAGTTCGTCAATGCGCGTCTGTTGCTGGACGTCAAACGCGAAGCCACGCTGGTGCCCTCTGTGGCCGTGCAACGAGGTCCTCAGGGAGCGTTTGTCTTTGTAGTGAAGGAGGACCAGACTGTCGGCGTGCGTCCGGTCACGGTCGGTGTGACGCATGCAGAGGAATCGTCTATCGAAACGGGTCTCGTTCCCGGTGAACTCGTCGTCATCGAGGGGACTGAAAAGCTGCGGGAGGGAAGCAGAGTAGAGATCCGGGCTCCGCGCGACGCGCTTCAGAAAGAAGCCGGTCCACCGCCGAACGGTGCAGACATGCCGCGGAAAGGATCCCGCTCGTGAACCCCTCCCGCCTCTTCATCCTGCGTCCGGTCGCGACGACTCTATCCATGGCCGCCATCCTGCTCGCCGGGTTTCTCGCGTACGGCCGGTTGCCGGTTTCCGCGCTCCCGCAAGTCGATTATCCGACCATTCAAGTAGCCACTTTCTACCCGGGCGCCAGTCCGGATGTCATGGCTTCCTCCGTCACGGCGCCCTTGGAGCGCCAGTTCGGGCAGATGCCGGGGTTGACCCAGATGACCTCCACCAGTTCAGGCGGCAGTTCGGTGGTGACGTTGCAGTTCAACCTGGACCTCGACCTGGATGTCGCCGAACAGCAAGTGCAGGCCGGCATCAACGCGGCCTCGACATTCCTGCCGCGTGATCTGCCGGCCCCGCCCGTCTACAGCAAGGTCAACCCGGCCGACGCGCCCATCCTCACTCTGGCGTTGACGTCGCGCACCCTGCCGCTGTCCCAAGTAGAGGATCTGGCGGAAACCCGGTTCGCCCAGAAAATTTCGCAATTGTCGGGAGTGGGACGCGTAAGTATCAGCGGCGGACAGCGACCGGCGGTGCGGATCCAAGCCAACCCGACGGCATTGGCGGCCTACGGGCTGACTCTCGAAGATCTGCGCGTCGTCGTCGCGGCCGCCAACGTCAATCAGGCGAAAGGCGCCTTCGACGGCCCGCGGCGGGCCTCCATCATCAATGCGACGGATCAACTCATGGCGAGCCGGGACTACCGACCGCTCATCGTCGCGTACCGCGGCGGCGCGCCGGTGCATTTGTCCGACGTCGCCGACGTGATCGACGATGTTGAGAACGTCAGACAGGCGGCCTGGATGAACGACGTTCCCGCCGTCATCGTCAACATTCAGCGCCAGCCGGGCGCGAACGTCATCGAGGTGGCCGACCGCATCAAGAACCTGCTTCCGCAGCTTCAAAATGCGTTGCCGTCGTCCGTGCAGGTCACCGTGCTGACCGACCGCACGGCATCCATTCGGGCATCGGTCCGGGACGTGCAATTCGAGTTGATGTTGGCGGTCGCGCTGGTAATCATGGTGATCTTCCTCTTCCTGCGGACCGTGTCGGCCACCGTTATTCCCGCCGCGGCCGTCCCGCTCTCTCTGGTCGGCACGTTCGGGCTGATGTACCTGATGGGGTTCAGTCTGAATAATTTGACGCTGATGGCGCTCACGATTTCGACCGGGTTTGTAGTGGATGACGCAATCGTGATGATCGAAAACATCGCCCGCTACATCGAAAAGGGGGACTCGCCGCTCCAGGCTGCGCTCAAGGGTTCCCAGCAGATCGCCTTCACCGTTCTCTCGCTGACCGTCTCGCTTATCGCCGTGTTGATTCCGCTGCTCTTCATGGGGGACGTAGTCGGGCGACTGTTCCGCGAATTTGCCATCACCCTCAGCGCGACGATCCTCATCTCGGCCGGGGTCTCGCTGACGCTCACGCCGATGATGAGCGCCAGACTGCTGCGGCATAGGCGACCGGCGGAGCAAGGCACGTTCTACCGGTATTCTCAGCGGCTGTTTGATCAGGTCATCGCGAGCTATGGAAGGTCCTTGCGGTGGGTGCTGAATCATCAGCAGGCCACTCTCACCGTGGCGGTGGGCACGTTGATCCTTACGGTGCTGCTGTACGTCGTCGTGCCGAAGGGTTTCTTCCCGGTCCAGGATACGGGCGTGATCCTGGGCATTACGGAAGCGCCTCAGACGGTCTCGTTTACCGCCATGCTGGACCGACAGCAGGCTCTGGCCGGCGTGATCCTGGAGGATCCGGCCGTCGAAAGCCTCTCCTCGTTCATCGGGGTGGACGGGATCAACACGACGATCAACAGCGGGCGCATCCAGATCAATCTCAAGCCTCCGGAAGAGAGGAAACTCAGCGCAAGCGAGGTGATACACCGCCTGCAGTCCCAAGTCGCCGGCGTGGGAGGGATCACGTTGTTTCTCCAGCCGGTGCAAGACCTCACGGTCGAAAACCGTGTCAGCCGCACGCAGTACCAGTACACGCTCGAAGACGCGGACCCGGAGGAGCTGAACCGCTGGGCGCCCATACTGGTCGAGTCCCTGCAGACTCTTCCCGAATTGCGCGACGTAAGCAGCGATCAGCAAAACCATGGGTTGGCGGCCATGGTGAACATTGATCGAAATACGGCCTTCCGCCTGGGGATTACCCCACAGCTGATTACCGACACCCTCTATGACGCGTTCGGCCAACGCCAGGTTTCCACGATGTTCACGCATCTCAATCAGTATCGCGTCATTCTCGAGGTCATGCCGGAGTTCCAAAAAGGACCGCAGGCCCTGCAATTCATCGATGTGCGTTCGATCGGCGGCGGACAGGTCCCGTTGAACGTCTTCACGAACGTGACGGAAACGGCGGCGCCGCTTACCGTGAATCGTCAGGGGCAGTTCCCCGCCGTCACCTTGTCCTTCAATCTCGCACCGGGAACGTCGCTCGGCGACGCGGTTCAGGCCATCGAGCGGATGACGCGGAAAACGGGCTTGCCGCCGAGCATCCGGGGCAGCTTTCAGGGCTCGGCCCAAGCGTTCCGTGCCTCGCTGGCGAACGAACCGTGGCTGATTCTGGCGGCGCTCGTAACCGTCTACATCGTCCTGGGCATTCTGTACGAGAGCTACATCCATCCGCTCACGATCCTCTCCACGCTGCCGTCCGCCGGGGTCGGCGCGTTGCTGGCGCTGATGTTGTTCCGGATGGAATTCAGTGTGATCGCGCTGATCGGCATCATCTTGTTGATCGGCATCGTGAAGAAGAACGCGATCATGATGATCGACTTTGCGTTGGAGGCGGAGCGGAGGGACGGGAAAAGTCCGACAGAAGCGATCTATGAAGCCTGTCTGTTGCGCTTCCGGCCCATCATGATGACGACGATGGCCGCTTTGTTGGGGGCGTTACCGTTGGCCATGGGCACGGGGGCCGGATCAGAGCTGCGGCGCCCGCTCGGCATTTCGATCGTCGGCGGGCTTATCCTGAGCCAGTTGCTGACCCTCTACACGACGCCGGTCGTCTATCTGGCGTTCGATCGATTGGCTCGACGTGTCCGCGCCGGAAGGTCTCCGGCGGCTGTGCCTGGAACGCTTGGTGCAGGACCGGTATGAACGTCTCCGCGCCTTTCATCCGTCGGCCGGTCGCCACGACATTGCTCACGGTCGGCATCACGCTCGTCGGGATCATCGCCTTCCGGTTCCTGCCGGTCGCTTCCCTTCCGCAGGTGGAATTTCCGACGATCAACGTCGCGGCGAGCCTACCGGGCGCGAGTCCTGAGACCATGGCGAGCGCGGTCGCGGCTCCGCTGGAACGCCAGTTCTCCCGAATAGCGGGGGTCACGGAGATGACCTCATCGAGCACGCTCGGCTCGACCAGCATTACGCTGCAGTTTGAGCTTGCCCGCGACATTGACGGAGCGGCCCGCGACGTCCTGGGGGCGATCAACGCCGCCCGCGCCGACCTGCCGGCCAATCTTCCCAAAAATCCATCCTACTGGAAGGTCAACCCGGCCGACGCGCCCATTCTGCTCCTGTCGCTGACCTCGGACATCGTGAGCCGGGGTGCGATGTACGATGCGGCGTCAAGCATTCTTCAGCAAAAGCTCTCCCAGATCGACGGGGTGGGCTATGTCTATGTGGGAGGAGGCTCCCTCCCGGCCGTTCGAGTAGATCTCAATCCCACGGCCTTGAACAAGTACGGCATCGGGTTCGGCGACGTCCGTCGCATGCTGAGTGCCACCAACGTGAACCGACCGAGAGGCCACCTATCCGACGGGACGCGAACCTGGGACATTCGGACCAATGGCCAGCTTCACAAGGCGGAGGACTACTTGCCCCTGATCGTCGCCTACCGGGACGGACGGGCGGTGCGGTTATCGGACATCGCGACGGTCGAGCGCTCGGTCCAAGATGTGCGGACAATGGGAATCGCCAACGGCACGCCCGCCGTGCTCGTGATGGTCTATCGGCGGCCCGGAGCGAACATGATCGAGACGGTCGATCGCATACGCGCCGTGTTGCCTCAACTGGAGGCCTCCATTCCCGGAAGCATGAAGCTGTCCTTGCTCAGCGACCGGACAGAGGTCATCCGCGCGTCGCTGCATGAAGTCGAGCGGACGCTGGGCATCTCGGTCCTCCTCGTCATTCTGGTCGTCTTCGTCTTTCTCCGGAACGTCCGTGCCAGCCTCATCCCCTGTGTGGCGGTGCCGGTCTCGCTCATCAGCACGTTCGGCGTGATGTACCTGTGCGGGTACAGTCTCGACAACCTTTCGCTCATGGCGCTCACGATCGCCACCGGATTCGTCGTGGACGACGCGATCGTCGTGCTGGAGAACGTCAGCCGGTACCGGGAGCAGGGGATGCCCCCGCTCCAGGCGGCGCTGCGCGGTGCGCGGGAGATTACGTTTACGGTGCTGTCCATGACGCTGTCGCTCGTCGCGGTCTTTCTCCCGATCCTTTTGATGGGCGGCATGATGGGACGAATGTTCCGCGAGTTTGCCGTCACGCTCTCGGTGGCGATTCTGATCTCGCTCGTCGTGTCGCTGACCACAACGCCCATGATGTGCGCGAAATTATTGAAGCCGCAGCACGGCCGCGAGCACGGACGATGGTATCTGATCAGCGAACGGTTCTTCGACGGCCTACGCGGAGGATATGCCGGAAGCCTGGCGTGGGTCCTACGCCATCCCCGCACCATGCTGACGCTCACGCTGGCAACCATGGGGCTCAGCGGGTACCTGTATACCGTCCTCCCCAAAGGCTTCTTTCCGCAGCAGGACACCGGGCGCATTTCGGCGAGGATTCACGCCTCGCAGGACATTTCGTTCCAGGCCATGCGCCAGAAGCTCACCGAGGTCGTGGACATCATCAGAAGTGATCCGGCCGTGGAGACCGTGACCGGGTTCAGCGGCGGGGGGACGAACAACGTCGGCCGCTCGATGATTACATTGAAACCCCTCGCAGAGCGCAAGGTGACTACGGACGAGGTGATTGCAAGATTGCGCCCCAAGCTCGCCAGCGTGCCGGGCGCGCCGACGTATCTGCAAACCATCCAGGATCTGAGGGTCGGAGGCAGAGCCAGCAGCGCACAATATCAGTATACGCTTCAAAGCGTGGATCTGGCCGAGCTCAACGCGTGGGCGCCGCGCGTTGAGCAACAGCTTCGCATGCTCCCGGAAATCGCCGACGTGAACAGCGACCAGCAGGACAAGGGCCTGCAGTCCCTAGTGGTGTTTGATCGCAGCACGGCTTCACGGCTCGGCATCAGCCCCCAGCTCATCGACGACACGCTCTATGATGCGTTCGGCCAACGGCTGGTTTCGGTCATGTATACGCCCTTGAACCAGTATCACGTCGTGATGGAGGCCGCCCCGCAATACTGGCAGAATCCGGCGACGCTCCACGACATCTACGTGCGCTCGCCGAGCGGGGCGCAAGTGCCCTTGAGCGCAGTGACCCGCTACGAGCCCACCCCGACGCTGCTGGCGGTCAATCACCAGGGACAGTTTCCCGCAGTGACGCTTTCGTTTAATATGGCGGCGGGGGTCTCGCTGGGCCAGGCGGTCGCGGCGATTGAACGGGAGCTCCATCAAATGGGCCTGCCGGCCGGCATTCGAGGCAGTTTCCAGGGCTCGGCGAGGGCCTTTCAGTCGTCGTTGCACAGCCAACTGTGGCTGATTCTGGCGGCGCTCATCACGGTCTATATCGTGCTCGGCATTCTCTATGAAAGCTACATCCATCCGCTCACGATCCTCTCCACGCTGCCGTCCGCCGGCGTGGGCGCGTTGCTCGCACTGCTCGTTTTTAAGACGGAACTGAGCCTGATCGCGATGATCGGGATCATTCTGTTGATCGGCATCGTGAAGAAGAACGCGATCATGATGATTGACTTCGCCTTGGAGGCGGAGCGGAAGGAAGCGAAGGGACCGGCGGAGGCGATCTATGAGGCTTGCCTTCTGCGTTTCCGGCCGATCATGATGACGACGATGGCAGCCCTCCTCGGAGCCATGCCGCTGGCCGTGGGAACGGGCGTCGGATCGGAACTGCGGCGGCCGCTTGGAATCGCGATCGTCGGGGGCCTCCTCGGCAGTCAGCTGCTGACGCTCTACACCACGCCTGTGGTGTATCTCTACCTCGACCGATTGCGGCTGTGGCTCCTCCGTGTGCGAAAAGGCGCAGGGGAGCCGACCAGACAGTCCGATGGTTCTGGAGCTTGCCAGCCGACAGCCCATTGAAGAAGCCGGCCGGTACACCATGACCCGCAGGTCCAAGTGGGGTTGGTCTTCGTCGGTCGCAAATAAATCAGTCGCTCGGCGGCTCGAAGTGCCCAGGCGGACGGCTTTGCCAGGGCACGGTGGCCTGTTTGGACTGCTTGACGAGGGTGCGTAAGCTGACGTCGGCCGCGCGCAGAAGCTTGGGCTCTCCGCTTTGCAGCAGTGCCGTGAGCTGGGCATACAGCGATCGGTCCGTCCGGGAAGCCAGGAGAATGCGCTCAGTGACCGGATCGACTTGGTCGGCGGGCGCCGGTTCGTCGGGATCGTCGAAGAGCAGCTCGAGCATCCTCGGGTCACCGAACAACCACGCAGGAGGTATCTGAAGCGCTGCCGCGATTGATTCCAGCGTGGTGACGGTCGGATCGACTTGGTCTGATTCGATCTCGTCGAGCGTTTCTGGAAGGATTCTTGCTTTATTCGCGAGCGCTTCGACGGAGTATTGTCGCGAAGCCCGCCAGGCTTGGATCAAGGAGCCGATTGCCATGCGGCGATGATACAAAATCCCCGATCCGTCCCGCAACCACCACGCGCCGATAATTGCATTGTTCACCTGCCATTTCAACGGCTTACGGGCAATATCCTCCTGTGGAAGACTGGTTGCAAAATCGGGTACAATAGGCACCTGATTTTTTCAGCCGAGGAGGAGTTTCGATGCTCGGGACAGATATTCGCGGAATCCTCGCGGAAGAAGAAGAAGTACAGCGTCGGCAGCAAGCGTTGAAGTCCTTGGTGACCATGCGTGCACGCCAGCTACGGGAGTCACTCGAAGAACGCATCAAGCGGGCGAGAAACAGCGGCGATTGGACTCAGTTGTCACGCGCCGAGTGCGCGGACCTTCATAAGCGGGAAAAAGCCCATCTGCGATCGCAGCTGCAACAATTGCAGGTCGAGCAGGACCGCACCAGAGGAAAGCTGACGGCGCTCAAGCGGGCGAAAGCGCGGGCCCAACGGCTCCGTGCCGCTGAAGCCGCGTCCGGCAGGAAGCGGCGATAGTGCTTCAAGAGGGAGGACGGGTTCTCTTCGTGCTCGATCATTAGACCAGACCGGCCGTGACGTCCTCCCTCCAACCTCTTTCCCGCGCCCGCGCGGCGTTTATTCGCAGCCTTCTCCGAGACAGCGCAATCCGCAAGACAGAACGGGTTTTTGTGGCCGAGGGGGTGAAACCCATCCTCGACCTCATGGACTCGCATCCCGCCAGTCTGCTTTCAGTCGTGGTGACGCCGACATACATGCGCCGCGAGTCCGATGACGCGCGTCGGGCCAGAAGCGCCTTTGCCGGTCCTCTCTATAGCTGTCCAGATTCGCTGTTTGCCAGGTTGTCGGGCTTGGACAATCCCCAAGGCATTCTTGCCGTCGTCACCCAGCCGCAATGGAGCGAGGACGCGGTCATACGGCAACCGGAGTGGGTGGGCCTCTTCGGTGATGGTCTGCAGGATCCAACGAACGTCGGAGCGATCATCCGGACTGCCGCGGCATTGAACGCCGCGGCCTTGTGGCTGACTTCCGATTCAGTAGACGTCTACAATCCGAAGGTGGTCCGCGCGGCCAGCGGGACGCTCATGACTCTTCCGGTGTTTCGCCGGGATGATCCGGCGTTTCTGGTCGGCCAAGGAGGCGTGCTTTTTGCCGCTGATGCATCTCCCGGCGCGACGGTTGCGCTCGGCGACATCGAGCGTGTTCCCCGCAGGCTTCTCGTAGCCGTCGGCAATGAGAGCCGGGGATTGTCCCAGGGAACCGCCCAGCTGGCCTCCGTGCGGTTCCGCATTCCCCTCAGCCGTGGAGTGGAGTCGCTCAATGTGGCCGCCTCAACCGCCATCGCGCTCTTCCATATCGGCCGGCTGCCCAAGACGGACGGAAACGAGTACCAGCGTGGAAAGAA
>JBDZUK010000042.1:18018-22456 GCA_040255165.1 Nitrospiraceae bacterium
GGCTGGTTGAATTTCACCGGTCGAACCATGGAGCAGGAGCTCGGGAACGGCTGGGCGGAGGGCGTGCATCCCGACGACTTCGACCGCTGCCTGAGAACGTACGTCGAAGCATTCGACAGGAGAGAGCCGTTCGAGACCGAGTACAGGCTGCGGCGGTTCGACGGAGAGTACCGGTGGATCATCGATCAGGGCGTGCCTCGGAGAACGCCAGGCGGAGAATTCCTGGGTTACATCGGTTCATGCCTCGACATCACCGATCTCAAGCGCTCACAGGAGGCGGTCCGGGAAAGTGAGAGCCGTCTGCGCGGCATCATTTCTTCAGCCATGGACGCCATTGTGATGGTGAATGAACAGCACCGCATCACGGATTTCAATAATGCGGCCGAACAGATGTTCAGGTGCGACGCCGCGTCCGCCTTGGGACAGCCCATCGACCGGTTCATTCCCGAGCGATTTCGATCCGTCCACGCGCACCACATCGAGGCGTTCGGCCGCACGCAGGTCACGAAACGCCAAATGGGCGCGCTCGGCACGATATACGGACTTCGCGCCGACGGGGAGGAGTTTCCGATCGAGGCCTCCATCTCGCAGCTCCGGAATCAGGCCGGGAAATTTTTCACCGTCATCCTGCGCGACGTGACGGAGCGCGTTCAGGCGGAGAAAGCGGTGTACGACAGCGAGCGGCGCTTCCGGGAATTGGCGGAAAGCCTGCCGCAGCTCCTCTGGAGCAGCCGTGCCGACGGGGAATGGGATTACCTCGGGCCTCAATGGAAGGACTATACCGGTCACACCGAGCATGCCTTGCTCTCCGCCGGATGGGAGTCGAGCATCCACCCTGAGGAGCAGGCCGTCGCAAAAGACACGTGGGCCCGGGCCGTCGCCCGGGGCACACCGTTCGAAGCCGACTTCCGCATTCGGCGGGCGGACGGAGAATACCGCTGGTTCCATGCCATGGCCTCGCCGGTCCGGGACGAAACGGGCGTCATCACAAAGTGGTTCGGGACGGGTCTGGACATCGACGACCGGAAACAATGGGAAGATGCGCAGGCCCGGTTGGCCGCCCTCGTCGAATCGTCGGACGACGCCATTATCGGGATCTCGCTCGACGGGATCGTGGTGAGTTGGAACTGGAGCGCGCGGCGGATGTACGGCTATGCCGCGGAAGAGGTATTGGGGCAACCCGTCGCCATGTTGTACCCTCCCGACCGGTCTGACGAGGAATCCCGGATCATCGAGCGGATCAAAGCAGGCGAGCGGATCGACCATTACGAGACCGTCCGCCGCCGGAAGGACGGAACCGATTTGATCGTGTCGCTGACGATTTCTCCGGTCAGGAACAGCACCGGCGCGCTGACCGGGCTGTCGAAGATCGCGCGGGACATCACCGAACAGAAGCGCGCGGAACAGGAGCTGCGCGAGCGGGATCAAGCGCTGACCGAAGCCAACGAGGCGTTGAAAATCCAGACTGCGGCGCTGGGCGCAGCCAACAAGGAGCTGGAGGGCTTTTCGTATTCGGTCTCGCACGACTTGCGGGCGCCGCTTCGTACGATCGACGCGTTCAGCCGCATCGTCGTAGAGGATCACGGCGAGCAGCTGAACGCCGAAGTGAACCGCTGTCTGACCATCGTCCGAAAGGCCGCCGCCCAAGCCGGTGAGTTGATCGACGATCTGCTGGAATTTTCTCGCCTGGGCCGGCAAGCGATGCAGGTCCGGCCCGTGCGGATGACGGAGTTGGTCCGCGAAGCGATCAGCGATTTGGAGGGCATGCAGGAAGGTCGCAAGGTCCAGCTGCTCGTGGGCGAGTTGCCTCCGTGTCATGGCGACCGTCGGCTTCTGAAGCTCGTGTGGGTGAATCTGCTGTCGAACGCGTTCAAATATACGCGGTATCGCGACGAAGCCCGGATTGAGGTCGGCTCAAGGCCTGGCCCCGGAGACATCGACGAGGTCGCGTACTACGTCAAGGACAACGGTGTGGGGTTCGACATAAAATACGTGCACAAATTGTTCGGCGTGTTCCAGCGGTTGCATCGCAAAGAGGAATTCGAGGGCACAGGCGTGGGGCTGGCGATCGTCCAACGCATCGTCCACCGCCACGGCGGGCGGGTGTGGGCCGAGGGTAAAATGAACGGCGGCGCAGAATTCTCCTTCTCGCTACGAAAGGCGGCGGCATGAGCAACAACGGTGTGGAAATACTTCTGGTGGAAGACAATCCCGAGGATGTGGAGCTCACGTTGCGGGCGTTCCAGAAATATCGTCTGGCGAACAAGATCCATGTGGTGCGGGACGGCGAGGAGGCACTGGAATGTCTCTTCGGCACGGGGCGATATGCGGAAGGCAACTTGTGCGCCAACACGCGGGTCATTTTATTGGATCTCAAATTGCCCAAGGTCGACGGGCTGGAGGTCCTGCAACGGTGCAAAACCGATCCGCGCACAAAAAACATTCCGGTCGTGGTCCTCACGTCCTCACAGGAAGAACAGGATCTGGTGAAAAGTTACAATCTCGGGGTCAATAGCTACGTCGTGAAGCCGGTCGAGTTTTCCCAATTCACCGAGGCGGTGCGGCAGCTCGGGCTGTACTGGATGCTGCTGAACCAGATCCCTCTCGAGGCTTCTCCAACGGCGGGGCGAAAGGCCGGGGATCAGCCGTAAGCCGATGGCGGAGAGAACGATGAACGCCTTACGGGTACTATTCGTCGAGGACGATCCATTGGACGTGGAGCTGGCGGTTCTCGAGTTGAAAAAAAATCACTACGATCCGGATTGGCGCCGGGTCGACACGGCGGAGGCATTCACGAGAGAGCTGGCCGACAACCCGCCCGACGTGATCATTTCCGATCATGCCATGCCGCAATTCAGCTCATCCGAGGCGTTGACGCTCCTGCAGGCCAGGGGACTATCCATTCCCTTCGTCGTCGTGTCCCACGCGATCGGGGAAGAGGAAGCCGTCGGGCTCATGCGCAAGGGCGCGGATGACTTTCTCATGAAGGACCGGTTGGGCCGTCTGGGACAGGCGATCCGCCACGCGCTGGAGCAGCAGCGGTTGAAGGACGAGCATGGCGCCGCCCAGCAGGCGATCTTGCGGCTCAATCAGGAATTGGAGCGGCGCATCGACCAGCGGACGGCGGAGCTTCAGGCCGCCAAGCGCTCGGTGGAAATCGAGCTCGAGTCGCGCAAGAAAGCCGAGGAAGCGTTGCGGCAGTTGAACGCGGAATTGGAAGCGCGGGTGGAGAAACGAACACGGGATATCGTCGCCTCGCAGCACCGTTTGCGGGCGTTGACCTCGGAATTGACGCTGGCCGAGCAGCGGGAGCGTAAGCGGCTGGCCGTGGAACTGCACGACTACTTGGCACAATTATTGGTGCTGGCGAAGTTGAAGCTCGGGCAGGGGAAACGCCTGGCCGAGCCCATGCCGACCTGCGCCGAGATGATCAAGCAGACGGATGAAGTGCTGACCGAGGCGCTGACGTATACCCGGACGCTCGTGCACGATTTGAGCCCGTCCGTGCTGCATGAGTTCGGCTTGGCCGCAGCGATTCGCTGGCTCGCCGACCGGATGCGGCACCACGACCTGGCCGTCACCGTGTTTCTCGAGTGGAATGAGGACGTCGATCTGGCCGAGGACCGGGCCGTGCTGCTGTTCCAGTCGGTCCGCGAGTTGCTGATGAACGCCGCCAAACATGCCAAGTCCGGCAAGGCGGCCGTCCGCCTGGAGCTGAGGGACCGGAAAGTATGGATAGAAGTCCGGGACGAGGGCGCCGGCTTTGACGTCGACGCGGCGGCCGCCGTCGGCGAGCATGATGCCGCCGACACCTTGTCGTCGAAGTTCGGGCTGTTCAGCATCCGCGAGCGCATGAAGGCGCTGGGGGGAACGTTCGATCTGGAGTCGGCGCCGCGGAGGGGGACGACGGCGACGCTGTCGCTGCCGTTGAAGACGCGCGACGGGCGAGAGGCGCTCGGCCGGCAAGACAGCACGGCTCGTCTTCCCGACTTCGAGCTACGAACGTCGAACCGCGAACCGAGCACGTCGCCCGTCTCGCCCGGCGCGTCACGCCGGATTCGCGTCCTGCTGGTGGACGATCACGCGATGGTCCGCGAAGGCCTGCGCAGCGTGCTGGAGACCTATGCGGATGTGGAAGTCGTGGGTGAGGCGTTGGACGGGGAAGAAGCGGTGTCGTTTGTCGATCAGTTTCAGCCTTCGGTCGTCGTCATGGATATCAATATGCCCAAGATGAACGGCATCGAAGCGACCGCCCGGATCAAGGTCCGCCATCCGCACGTGGTCGTCATCGGCTTGTCCGTCAATGCCAGCGGCGAAAACCAACATGCGATGAAAACGGCCGGAGCCGCGGTGCTCTTGACGAAAGAGGCCGCGGTAGACGACTTGTACCAGACCATTCTCCAGGCATTCTCGGAGAACCGGGCAATACGCGTGTGAT
>JBDZUK010000042.1:22556-29764 GCA_040255165.1 Nitrospiraceae bacterium
TTGTACCAGACCATTCTCCAGGCATTCTCGGAGAACCGGGCAATACGCGTGTGATCATCGTGTAGCGCCCTCCTTCCTCGTCGCCGCGCTCCTTTCTGGTCCACTGCCATGGTTGCCTGCCTGTGCCCTCCTCTGCTCATGATCCATTCCCGGCGCCGCCCGTGTTTTTGTGATCCGCGCGCTGCGAGAGGAGGCACGGGGCTCGCCGCGTAAATCGTCTTCAACCTTGCATAATGCGAAGAACAATTTAGGCTAGCAAAAGAAACCCAGCCCAACACGTAGGAAGACGATGACGCCTTCGGTCGCGGATCCGGGAGCCGGTCTGTTCTCCACGCAGGTGGGGATGGACCGCTATCGGGCTCAAGTCGTGACCCTGCAGAGCCTCGTGTCCATCGTCCTGTCCTATCAGGTCATCGTCACTCCGGAAACGATTCTTGCCCGTCCTGTTCAGGAAATACTGGTTCTGGGGCTGCTGGCGCTGGTGGGCGCGGCCTTCCTCCTTCCGACCCGGCTCGTGGAGACGCGTTCCTTCACGATCATCCTGTTGCTGATCGATACGGCCGTCACGTCCTGCATCATCTACGTGACGGAGCAGCTCGGGTCGGACCTCTATCTGGCCTACTTCCTCATCATCCTTATCTCGGCCTCGATGAGGAAACTGTGGCAGAAGACGGCCTTCTCGGCGGTAATTGCCGCGTCGTACGCGGGGATCCTGTACTTGACGACGGGCGACGAGCTGTTTCTCGAAGGACATCTGATCCGGGTTTCGATTCTCCTCATCATGGGCGTCGTCTACAGCGTGATGAGCGACAACCTCGAGATGGAGCGCCAGGACCGGGTCGCCCTCGTCGAAGAAATGAATGAGCGCCGGCGTGCCGAAGAAACGCTCAAGGCCAGCGAATCGCTGTTGAGGACGCTTCATGAGATCTCCGTCGAAACCACGGATTGGGAGCATCGGCTCCATCGCATGCTGACGGTCGGCTGCGCGAGTCTGGAAATGCCGACGGGCATGCTGATGAAAGTTTCCGGTGACGTCTATGAGGTGCAGCACATCGTGAGCAACGAACTGAAGACGCCGCCCGACGGCCGCTATCCGGTGGCCGGAAGTTACTGCGGGTGGACGATTCAGTCTCGCGAACCCATGACCTTCTGCAGTCCCGCCGAATCGGACTGGCGGCCGCCCTCAAAAGATCCGTTGCTGGCTCCGCAAGCCTTTGCGGGCGTCACCATCCTGGTCAACGAGGCGGTGTACGGGGCCCTGTGCCTGTCGAGCGGAACGCCGCGCCGGCGGCCGTTTGCCGGGTATGAGAAGACGTTTCTGAAGCTCTGCGCCCAGTGGATCGGTCACGAGCTGGAGCGGGAGGAGGCGGAAGCGAAGATCCGTCGGGCGAAGGAGCAGGCGGAAACCGCGAACCGGGCCAAAACGGAATTTATGGCCACCATGAGCCATGAAATTCGCACGCCGATGAATGCCATCATCGGCATGGCCGATCTGCTGTGGGAAAGCTCGTTGACCTCGGAGCAAAAAGAGTATCTGGGCATTCTGCGGCGTTCCAGCACGCATCTGCTCGAATTGATCAACGACATCCTGGACATCGCCAAAGTCGAGGCCGGCCGGTTGAAGTTGGAGCAGGCGCCGTTCGACTTGAATGAAGTCCTGGACAAGTGCGCGGAAGCCCTGGCCTTGAGGGCCCAGGAGAAGGGGCTGGAGTTGATCGTGTCCACCGCTCCCGACGTTCCGACCGATCTCCTGGGCGACGCCCGCGCGCTTCGTCAGGTCATTTGGAACCTGCTGGGGAATGCGATCAAGTTTACGGAACGAGGCGAAATCTGTCTCCGGGTCTCGAACGACCATGAGGGGAAGCAGCCGGGCGCGCTGCTGTTTACGGTGTCCGACACGGGAATCGGCATTCCCGCTGAGAAACAGGCCGTGATCTTCGAACGATTTACGCAGGCCGATTCATCGACGACGCGGCTGTACGGCGGGACCGGCTTGGGGTTGGCCATTTGCAGGCAGCTCGTGGAGCTGGCAGGCGGCCGGATCTGGCTGGAAAGCTACGTCGGAAAAGGGAGCACCTTCTATTTCACGTCCCAGTTCGGCGTCTCGCCGCGTCCCAACGCGGGGAGTCCGTCGGCTTCGGTGGATCTGACCGGCGTGCGGGTCCTCTTGGCCATGAAGCACGGCGGGAGCCGGCAAGTGGTGCGGGAATTTTTCACGTCTCAACGGGCCATCGTCGCTCAGGCGGAAGACGAGGAATCCGCGGCGGCGCAGGTCAACGAAGCCGCAAAGGCCGGTACGCCGTATGAATTGCTCCTTCTGGATCTGACGCACCAGAGCGTCGAGATTTCCGCGAGACCTCTGAAGCTGATCACGCGCTGCAGGGACAGGGGAACGAAGATCATCGTCATCGTTCCCGACGTCCGAAGCTCGATCATCGCCGCGTGCTACAGGTTGGGACTCGGAGGCTACGTCACGAGGCCGGTGACGAGACGCAAGCTGGAGCAGGTTCTCCATCGAGCCTGGCACAAAAGGAGCGACCAGGGTGAAAGAGAGGAATCCGTCTCTCCGGCGGCGACGGCGTCATCGGGCGTGGCCATTCTCATGGCGGAGGACTCGCCGGACAACCAACGATTGATTCAGTCCTATTTGAAGGAGACCGGCTATCGATTGGATGTGGTCGAAAACGGCAGGGCCGCCTATGACCAGTACAGGAGAGGAAAATATGACCTGGTGCTCATGGACATTCAGATGCCGGTGATGGACGGACTGAAGGCCACCACCAAGATTCGAGAGTGGGAAAAGAAATCCAACGGATCGCCGGTTCCCATCATCGCCTTGACGGCCCACGCCTTGAAGGAGGAAGTGGAGAAAAGCTTCGCCGTGGGGTGCTCGGCCCACTTGACGAAGCCTCTTAAGAAGACGACGTTGCTGGCCGAAATTCGCAAATACCTCGCCGTCAATGGCCGCTGAGCGGCCCTTCTGGCCAAAATCGGCCCCCAACTGTCTGGTGAACAATACGCAGCGCTCCGAATCTATGAGAGAAAACGCTGGGGTGACGGCTACTTAGGATGGCACCCCTCTTGCTGAATGATCAGGCAACGGACGGAGGGATCTTACGGAGGGATCTTATGGAGATTTATCCTGGTATCTGGACGGGGATCGGATATGTCGTCATCGCCGGCATACTCTATTTAGTCTACCGGGCCGGCCGGCACAGCGGCTTGGAACGGGGATTGAAGGTCAAAGCGCTCACTCGACTCCTCTTGCTCGTTTTCTTTGCCGTCGCGACCGCGCTGGGACGGACCGAGCGCATCGACGAGGCCGTGCAAATTCAGATTGATCCCGAGGAGATTCAGCTTTTCCTCGGAATGATCGTCTTGGTGTTTTCAACCTACTCGATCGCCTATTGGTCAACGCTGGGATTCAGGAAGCCCGCATAGTGCGATCACAGATGCATTCCGGTTCTTGACCCTTCCCGAGACCCCGGACTTATCCGCCGCACCGTCTTAAACTGTCCCGCGCGGCGGCCTCGCCTCGCCGCCGCGATCCTGCGCCAGGAAAAGTGGTCTATAACTTCTGCGAAAGCTGTCCGACCTCCCTAGGGGCTTCCCCTGTAGATCGATGTTTTGATCCCGTGTACAACGGGTACAAGAAGGTGTCGGTACGAGGCGTATCGGGACACACAAAGGGAGGTCCGCGATGAAACGATTGGCGACAGTAGGTCTGGGTGTGCTGTTTGTCGGTGTCACCATGGTTCCTCCGGCCGCATGGAGTCAGGCCCAGGAAGGACAGCAGGCCCAGGAGCGGACGCGCGAACAGCAGCAGCGCCAGGCGATGGAGAAGGAACAGGAGCGCCAGAAGGAACAGGCACGAGCGCGTGAGGAACAACAAAAACGGGACCTCAGCCGTTCCGAACGCGGGATGGGAGGGGAAATGGGCGGCGGGATGGGCTCAGGCGGCGGGGGCGGAGGGCGCGGCGGCCGCCGGTAGCACCCGGTCGCCGGCCGACCGCTATGGGTCTCCCGTGGCGCCCGTTTCCCTGACCACCCGTTGAATGGCCGAATGAAGCTGGTCCACAGCGGCCTCTTTCGTCAATAACTGGTAGGCGCCGGCCGTTCTCATGGCTTCCTGGTTGTCGTCGGCAGGGTTCACCGACAGACCGATCACCAGGATGTTCGGATAGCGCATCTTGATGCGGGCCGTCGCTTCGATTCCATCCATGTCCGGCATGTTGATGTCCATGACGACGACCGACGGTTGAAGCCGAGTGACGCCGGCCAATGCCTCAGCGCCGTTCGAAGCTTCTCCCACGATTTCCACGTCCGTATAGACCTCCAGCACGCTGCGAAGCCCTTGGCGGACCATGGCGTGATCATCCACCAGCATCACGCGAATCCGGCGCGAGCCGCCGGGTGAAACAGGCGGCGTGCTCGGTTCGTGGTTCGAGGTTCGCGGTTCGAAGTTGGGAAGATGAGCCGTGCTGTCTTGCCGTCCGAGCGCGTCTCTCTGGTCCCGCCCGTCGCGCGTCTTCAACGGCAGCACCAGTGTTGCCGTGGTTCCCTTACCTGGCGCGGAGTCCATTTCGAATCGCCCCCCGAGCGCTTTCATGCGCTCGCGGATGCTGAAGAGGCCGAACTTCGACGACATCGCCGTCGTCGTTCCTTTGTCGGAGGCAGCAGCCGGATCGAAGCCTTGTCCCTCGTCGCGCACCCGGATGTACAGATCGTCGTCATGCTGCTCCACCGAGACCCAGACCTGATCCGACTTGGCGTGTTTCGAAGCGTTGATCAGCAACTCGCGAACCGACTGAAACAGGAGCACGGCACGGTCCTCGGACAATTTCATCCATGGCCCCTGAGGCGCGTCGACATGCACCGTGAGGTTATAGCGGCGCATGAACTCTCCCAACCAGCGGAGCGCGGCCGGCAAGCCGAACTCACGCAGGACCGGGGGGCTCAGCTCTGCGACCAAGGTTCGTGTGTAGGCCAAGGAGTCGGTCAACACCTGGTCCACCTGCTTCATCACGTCGGCACAGGCGGGGATCGGGGCCGCCAGGTGTTTGCCTTGCCCCAGTTTCAGTTTTCCGAGCACCAAGAGCTGCTGAAGATGATCGTGCAGTTCGGCGGCCAGCCGTTGGCGTTCCCGCTGCTCGGTCAGATTCAGCTCGGTCGCCAGCGCACGAAGGCGGTCCTGGGAATGCACGAGATCGGCCGTGCGCTCCTCCACCAGAAGCTCCAGGCGGTCGGCGATCTGCCGTAGCTGCTCCTTGCTCTCGCGTAAGGCGTCTTGCGCTTCCCGCAGGTCCGTGATGTCGGTATTCGTCCCGAACCAACGCACGATTTCACCCTGGGCATTTCGGATCGGGTGAGCCCGTGACAGAAACCAACGATACCGCCCGTTCCTTCCCCGCAAGGGGAAGGTGTCCTCCCACGGCACCCCCGTGTCCCAAGACCACTGAAGGCGCCGGACGACACGGTCGACGTGATCCGGGTGCACCAGTTTCTTCCATTCTCGGCCTTGCACCTCTTCGAGCGTGGTGCCGGTGTAGTCGAGCCAGCGCTGATTGAACCAGAAGATCCATCCGGTCGGGTTGGCCGTCCAGGCGAACTGCGACATATTTTCGGCCAGCGTCCGGAACCGCTCCTCGCTTTCCCGCAGGGCCTCTTCCGCCTCCTTCCGCTCGGTGATGTCGGCGCAGACGCCGATCATACGGGCCGGCGTCCCGTCCTGGTCCCGAAAAAGCTTGCCCTGTCCCTCGACCCAGCCGATGGTCCCGTTGGGTCGAACAATGCGGTACTGAATGCGATGGTCCTCGCCGTCTTTCAGGCTTTGGCTGATGGCGCGGAGGACCCGGTCACGGTCCTCGGGGTGAATGTCTTGTTGATAGGCGTCAAACGTGCCGGCGAACGTGCCGGGGGACAACCCGTGAATCGCCTCCAACCCGGGCGACCAGGCGACCTCGTTCGTCGCGATAGTCCATTCCCACGATCCCATCCGGCCCGCTTCGAGCGCCAGGCGCAGCCGCCCTTCGCTTTCCCGGATGCGAGACTCGGTCGTCTTTCGCTCGATGCCCACCGACAACGTCCGGGCGATGGCTTGCGCCAATTCGAGTTGCTCCTCGTTCATGGCGTACGGTTGGTTGAAGTACACCATAAACTTCCCGATGAGGCGCCCTCCGTACATCAGCGGGATAAACGCGAGGCCTTCGATGCCTTCCTGTTCGATGACGGCTTTCAGGTCTTCGGGAATTCTCCAGGGGCTGACGTCGCCGACCACGATCGGGGCAGGAGACGCTTCGTCCGGTTTCCAGGGGGAGTGGCCCTCTACCGCACGACGGTACTCGTCGGAGAGCCCCCGCCAGGCCTTGAACCGCATGACTCCGTCGGGATCAAACAGCAGGATCGAAGCTCGGTCCGCATGCAATGATTCAATGATGGCGCTCAGGGCCTGCTCATAGAGCTCGGGCAATGCTTCGGCCCGGTTCACGGAATCGGCCAGTTCGTAGAGCACGTGCTGATGGCGGGCCCGTGTCCTCTGCTCGGTCACGTCGATCGCGGAGCCGATGTACCCGAGGAATGTCCCGGCGCTCGAAAAGCGGGGAATCCCATGGTCCAAGATCCAGCGGTACTCTCCGTCATGCCGCCGGAGACGGTACTCCATGCTGAAGGATTCGTGGTTGTCGAAGGCGCTCGTATACACCCGCAGGCAGTGCTCGAAATCGTCGGGGTGGACCATCTCAGTCCATCCGTTGCCGAGCTCCTGTTCGATGGCTCTACCGGTGAAATGAAGCCAGGGCTTGTTGAACCAGGTACAGAGCTTCGTGGTGTCGGACACCCAGATCATCACCGGCGCCGTGTCGGCCATGGCCTCGAACCGGACCTCGGTTTCGCGCTGGGCCTCCTCCGCCCGCTTCCGGTCGGTGGCGTCGATCACCACGTTGACGGCGCCGATGACTCTGCCGTCCGCCCCGCGCAACGGGTGGGGATTGACCAGGACATGGCGACGGACTCCGTCCGGTCGTTCGACGATCACTTCTTCCGGCGCGGCGGCCCGGCCGGATTTCACCACTCGAGCCATCGGACATTGGTCGAGCGGAAGCTCGGCGCCGCCCAGCTCATACATCCGATATGATCCGCACCAGGCCTCGGCCCCGAGCGTGGGTCGACGGCCCCACAACTCAGCCGCGGCCTCGTTATACATGGTGATG
>JBDZUK010000042.1:29774-30063 GCA_040255165.1 Nitrospiraceae bacterium
ATGAGCCCGTTCCCATCGGTGCAATACACGGCGACAGGAAGTCCGTGTACCAGTTCCCGGTAGAAGCCGGCATCATCAATCAGGGAGTCGAGTGCTACCGATCGACGACGGACCTCGTCACGTGAAGTCGAGGCATCCATATCCTCATCCCTTCATGAGTGAAAGGGAACGAGCTGCTGCCTGGAAGCTTAGCTGGATGTTGGATGGAACGGGCCAAGCAGACCATATCCTAGGGACCGGGGAAACTAGGGAACCCCCTAGGCAGGAAAGAAATTTGGTTAGGAATGCG
>JBDZUK010000119.1:0-5500 GCA_040255165.1 Nitrospiraceae bacterium
CTTTTATCTCCACGGGCGGCGGCGCCGCGCTCGAACTGCTCGAAGGCAAGATGCCCCCCGGGCTGGCTGCATTGCGGGACCGCCCGGCCTGAGCCAGCCGCCGGTACGACGCTCCGAGGTGAGCTGTGCGCATTCCGCTGATCGTCGGAAACTGGAAAATGAACAAGACGGCCTCCGAAGCCGTCTCGTTGGTGCGCGAGCTCCTCGGCCGGCTGCCGGACCTGCGCGGCGTCGATGTTGTTCTCGCCCCTCCCTTTACCGCCCTGGAATCCGTGCGCGGGGCTCTTGGGTCTCAGCCCCGCTTTGAGTTGGGCGCGCAGAATCTCCATTGGGAAGATCAGGGTGCGTTTACCGGGGAGATCTCAGGGCTGATGCTGAAAGATCTCGGCTGCCGGTACGTCATCGTAGGTCATTCTGAGCGCAGAACCGGTTTCGGCGAACGGGATGAGGAAGTCAGGAAGAAGATCCGCGCTGCATTGAGACACGGACTTAAACCGATCCTGTGCGTAGGTGAATCATCGGCCGAACGGGATGCCGGCCGGACCGAATCGGTGGTCATCGGACAATTAGAGAACGCATTGGCGGATAGATCGCCCCAAGAAGTTGCCCAAGTCACCGTTGCATACGAGCCGGTGTGGGCGATCGGCACGGGAACCGCGGCCACACCCGACCAGGCGGCCGCCGTGCATCGGACAATTCGCCGTCAACTGACGAAAAATTGGAGCGCCGACGTCGGGGAAGCTGTCAGAATCCTGTACGGCGGCAGCGTGACCCCGCAGAATATTGAACCGTTTCTAGAGTCGGATGAAATCGACGGAGCCTTGGTCGGCGGGGCTTGTCTGATTCCCGAATCCTTTGCTACAATCGCCTGCGTCGCTCGAGCGCGTCACGTTTAGCCGATCGGAATCGCATGTACACTTTGATTGTCATCCTTCACGTGTTGGTCTGCTTTCTGATGATTGGAGCGATTCTGCTGCAATCCGGCAAAGGGGCCGAGATAGGCGCCGCCTTCGGCGGCTCGAGCCAGACCGTCTTCGGCAGCCGCGGCCCGGCCAATTTTCTCAGCAAGTTCACGGTCGTGGTGGCGGCCGTCTTCATGGTGACGTCCTTCAGCCTTGCCATCCTGGCGAAGGAGCGGACGTTTTCCTCCACGGTGATCGACCTCAAGAAGAAAGAGAGTCCGGCTTCCTCCCCGGCCCCCACTACCGAGCCGCCGGCCTCTTCGGATACGCACACGTCCGGGGAGTCCTCGACCTCCCACTAATAAGCGAGGCGCACCGCTCGGCGGTGTTGCCTCCAGCCGGTTCCACCAAAAAAAATCTCCGCGGATTAGATTCGTGTCAGCCAAGACTCGTGCGAGGGGTCTTCGCCTCGCACGATGGAGAAGAACGCGTTCTGCAAGGAGAGGGTGACGGGCCCAGGCTGTCCTGTCCCGATACGGCGGTTGTCGAGCTCCCGCACCGGGGTCAACTCTGCAGCCGTCCCGGTGACGAAGACCTCATCGGCGATATACATTTCGTCCCGTGTGAAACGCTTTTCCACCACCTCAATCTTGCGCTCGCGCGCCAGTTCCATGACGGAATTCCTGGTGATGCCTTCAAGGATGGACGTCAACGGCGTGGTCTTGAGTTGTCCTCTGCGAACGATGAAGACGTTTTCTCCGGTTCCCTCCGACACATACCCGTCCGGATCCAGCAGGATCGCTTCGTCGTACCCATCCGCCTTGGCCTCGCGTTTTGCAAGGATCGAGTTCACGTAATAGCCTGAAATTTTACCCCTGGTCATCGACACGTTCACGTGGTGGCGGGTGAACGACGATATCCTGGCCCGGATGCCCTTGGCCAGGGCTTCCTCCCCCAGATACGTGCCCCATTGCCAGGCCGCGATGGCCAGACTGACGGGATTGTCCCCGGGATACACCCCCATCGCACCATACCCGATGTAGAGAAGTGGCCTGATGTAGCAGGCCTCGAGTTGATTCACCCGTACCGTCTCCACGATCGCTTCCGCAACCTGCTTCTTGTCGTAGGGGATCTGCATCATCGCGATATGGGCCGATTCGAACAGCCGATCGACATGGTCGGACAATTTGAAAATGGCCGATCCGGCCTTGCCCTTGTAGCAACGAATGCCTTCGAACGCCGCGAGGCCGTAATGCAGCGAATGAGTCAGGACGTGGACCTTCGCGTCGGCCCAATCGACGAAGCGGCCGTCCATCCAGATTTTCCGGCTGGGTTGCAGCATGATGATCGCGATGAAGAGTACGCAGCGGAACGATTCGAACTATAGCAGCGCGCGGAAAGAAGCGTCAAGCAAACAGGCGAGGATACGCCGCTCGTATCACGAATGCGGCCACGGCGCGCAGTAGGAATCGACCTGTCCGCTTAGAAACTTGGCGATGCGCGGCCGCGGCGGCGTCGGGGCCCGATGGACTGAAACTCCAACCCGAGCTCCACACCGTTCACCCACCCGACGATGGCACGCACCCGACGATGGCACGTTCGATCTCAATCGGCCGGTCGTTTTCCGGCAGGGTGATGCGGACGGCCACGACGGCGTCACACGCGACGGGATGATCGGTACGACGTCTCCTTCGATCGGCGCCTTGACACTGTTGGAATTCCTCTGGTATATGGTCAGCTTCTCTCATGGAGGCAGAGGGCATGTACGCGATCGTGGAAACAGGCGGCAAACAGTATCGAGTGGAGCCGGGCACGCTCCTGCAGGTCGAAACGCTCCCGGGTGAGGTGGGCGGAACCGTTGAGCTGGGGCAAGTTCGGCTGGTGTCGGGGGATAAGGGGCTGCTGGTCGGTCGCCCGCTCGTCCAAGGCGCGAAAGTCACGGCCGAGATTCTCGGACAGGGACGGACGCGTTCCATCATGGTGTTCAAGAAAAAGCGGCGGAAGAACTATCGGCGAACCAAGGGACATCGGCAGGGATTCACGAAACTGCGTGTCACCGGCATCGAAACGGCGTGACAAGGAAGAACCATGGCAACAAACAAAGGCGGCGGATCATCCAGAAACGGTCGTGACAGCAACCCGCAGTACCTGGGCGTCAAGGCCTACGGCGGCGAGCAGGTGAAGGCGGGGGCTATAATCGTTCGGCAGCGGGGTACGAAGTTTTTTCCCGGCTACAACGTGGGATTAGGTCGAGACCATACGCTGTTCGCCCGCGTGACCGGAGTGGTGAAGTTCGAGGGAGGCCGATCCAGACAAAAGGTCAGCGTCTACCCTTCCGAGTCGAACTCCTAGTCGCTCTCCCGCCCTCGCTCCAACTCTCTCGTCAACAGGAATCGGACTCCCCATGGGAATCCCCATGGGGTATACTCCTGCCACTGATCATTCGTGGATCTCCCGGAATCACCGTATGTTTGTCGACGAAGCCCATATCTTTGTGAGAGCCGGCCGCGGAGGCGACGGCATCTGCAGCTTTCGCCGAGAGAAGTATGTGCCGCGTGGCGGACCGGACGGGGGCGACGGTGGCCACGGCGGCGACGTGGTCCTGCACGCTTCCCAACGGTTGTCCACCCTTCTCGACCTGCGCTACCAGCAGCATTATGAGGCCGAACCGGGGCGTCCCGGCAGTGGTGCGAACTGCCACGGCCGGACCGGCAAGGACGTGGTCATCGCCGTTCCGGTGGGCACAGTCGTGTACGAGGACGATGCGAGCGAACCGCTGGCCGATTTGACGCAAGACGGCGAAACGTTCATCGCGGCGTACGGAGGACGCGGAGGGCTGGGGAACAGCCATTTTGCGACCTCGACGAACCGCGTTCCTACACATTGCGAGCCGGGCAAGCCGGGAGAACAACGTTGGCTTCGATTGGAGTTAAAGCTGCTGGCCGACGTCGGGTTGGTGGGATTCCCCAACGCCGGAAAATCGACGTTGATCGCCTCAATTTCCGCCGCCCGGCCCAAAATCGCGGACTATCCCTTCACCACTCTGGCCCCGAATCTCGGCGTCGTGCGATGGGGGGAGGACCGCACCTTCGTGGTCGCCGACATCCCGGGCCTGATCGAAGGGGCACACGAGGGCAAGGGACTTGGATTTCAGTTTCTCCGCCACATCGAGCGCACTTCTTTTTTGCTTCACCTCGTCGATGTGTCCGAATGGGCGTCGGAGGATCCGGTGGCAAGCTTTGAAATCATGCGGCAGGAGTTGGCGGCTTACGACGCCGGTCTCAGTAAACGTCCGTTCGCCGTCGTGGCGACCAAGATCGATATCGCGGGAGATGGGGCTCGGCTGGAGCGGCTGAAGACCTATTGCCGCCGCCGCCGGCTGAGATTCATGGCCGTCTCCTCAGCCACACGAGAAGGCCTGGACGAGCTCGTCACCGCCGTGGGCCGCCACGTCGAGACATTGAGAAAGGCTCCATGCGAGACGAACTCCTGAAGCAGGCCAAACGGATCGTCGTCAAGATCGGGAGCAGTCTTGTGGCCTCCCGGGACACGGGGCTCCGTCCCGATCGGATCGACCGGTTGGCCGAAGAGATCGGCGCCCTTCAATCCGGCGGCCGGGAGGTGCTCATTGTCTCCTCCGGGGCCATCGTGTCCGGCATCAAGAACCTCGGCCTCAAGGAATATCCGAAGAGCTTGCCGGTCAAGCAGGCGGCGGCGGCCGTCGGACAAAGCCGGTTGATGTGGGCCTACGAAAAAGGATTCGAGCGGGTCGGGATCAAAGTAGCCCAGATTCTGTTGACCCATGAAGATTTGGCGAATCGCCGCCGCTTCTTGAACGCTCGCCACACCTTGAGCGCGCTTCTGGCCTTCGGCGTGGTCCCCATCATCAACGAAAACGACACGGTGGCCGTGGATGAAATTCGCTTCGGTGACAACGACACGCTGGCCGGCCAAGTCGCTCACCTGATCGATGCGGATCTGTTGATCATTTTGTCCGACGTCGAAGGGCTGTATACCGAAGATCCGCGCAAGAATCCATCCGCCACGCTCATCCCGCTGATCCTGGAGATCACTGAAGACATCGAACGGCGGGCCGGCATCTCGTCCACGTTCGAGGGCACCGGCGGCATGGCCACGAAAGTGCGCGCGGCGAAGAAAGTCGGCGAGTACGGGGTTGCCACGTTGATCCTCGACGGGACACAGGCCGGCCTGCTTCCCCGTGTGATGAACGGAGCCCCGGGCGGCAGTCTCTTCCAGGCAAAAGAGCGTCGGCTCACGAGCCGGAAGCACTGGATCGCCTTCACGCTTCGATCCCGCGGACAACTCGCGCTCGATCCGGGCGCCGTGGAGGCCCTGGCGAAGCGCGGAAAAAGTCTGTTGGCCTCGGGCATTCGGGAAGTCCGGGGACACTTCGACGCAGGAGACCCCGTCAGCTGTCTCGATGAAGACGGCAAAGAATTCGCGAAAGGGCTCGTCAACTTCTCGTCGGACGTCCTCGCGCGAATCAAGGGGTTGAAGACGACGCAGATTCAGCAGTTGATCGGCCAGCAGGAATACGAAGAAGTCATCCATCGCGACAATCTGGTCATCCTCTAGTG
>JBDZUK010000120.1:0-5489 GCA_040255165.1 Nitrospiraceae bacterium
AGTCTCTGCACCGATCGCCACCGCGTACGAGGCGATGATCCAGACCATTTTCCGGTCGAGGGGGATCAGCAATCCCAGTTGGATCGGTTGGCGCCATGCAGGCTCCGTGTCCAAAAAAAACTCCTACCAGACTCGTGCCGGTAAGAGTTTCGAAGTCAGGAGCCATCATCCCGGAGCTTCACGCTCGGTTCGTTTCGTCACTCACTTGAGTGAATGCGCGACGAGCGAGCTCCGAATGGGAGCTGCAGTCGCGCGCGTCTAACGTGGGTCTACCGTTGGGCTACGGTAAACCGCATCGTACCGACCAGGGTGGTATCGTTCGGCTGCTCTCCGGCATGAATCTCGACCTTATACCGACCCGGCTGCCAGCGGTCCCCGGACGGGAACAGCTTGAGATAACCGGTCTCGTCTTCCAGGGCGATGTACATCGCATCCTGCCCGATGATCGTCTTGGGATCGAGACCGGGGACTTCTTCGGGAAAGCACTGGCCGAACACTTTGAACGATTGGTAATGTTGGTGGAGTTGGAACACGATGAACACGGGAGTGTTGGGGCTGAACTCGTCGGTAGGGCGAACCGGCACGATCTCATGGGTCCGCCGGAATCCCAGTTCCTCCTCAAAGCCTTCCGCCGTCGTAATGGAGCGGAACATCCCTTCAGGCGGCGCATTGAAGTCATAGGGCTTGAGATCCGTCTGACGGTTCTGAAACTCGGACATTGGGACGTTTCTGGTCATGGGAAGGTCTTCGGCCTTCGCCGCTTGGCCCCAGGACAGGGCTAGAAGCAGAAGGCACGCGGCTGCGGCGGTAGCACGCTGTTTCCTGCGTGGCGTCATGGCTAGGTGGTACACCTCCGGGCGGGCGAGAGTCAAGAAAAGGCGGCGAGCGCGTGGTGTCCCGTTGCGGCTGGGCAAAACCATTTGATAAGATGCGCTTCCATTTTCTGAAGGCTGTGGAACCATGCTGCAAGACGCCGATGCCTTACCGCAGTTGATCGGGGACTATAAACCCGTCGACCAGTGGCAAGCCCACATCAATACGTTGTTTTATCATTTCCGCGGCGGCCAGCTCCGCAATTATTACCAGACCTTCACCTCGGCCGATTATCGCCTCGCCCACGCGCTCGCGGCAGACTATTTCTCGCGGGTCATGGCCCGCGAGAAGGTTCGACGTTCGAAGTCCGGCGTTGAAACCTCGAGCCCCGAACCCCGAACCTCGAACTTGGTCATCCACGAGTGGGGCCCAGGCAACGGGAACTTGGCCGCGGGCTTTCTGAGCCATCTCAAGGCCATCGACACGGACGGCCGCGTCTACCCCCGTGTCCGGTACGTGCTCGTCGATTGGGACCAGTCCTTGCTCGACGGGGCCAAGAGCCATCCCGACCTCGCCGCGCATCTGGACCGGGTCGAGACGTTGAAAGGCTCGGTGGAGCGCCTGGAGAGCGTGGCCGACGGCAGCGTCGATCGGATCATCTGCAACGAACTGTGGAACGACCTGCCGACCAAGTTGATGTCCCGCAACGGCGCAGACTTGGAAGAAGAGTACCTCCGGCCCAACGTCAGCGAAACGCTGCACGCACGGATTGATGACTGGTCCGGATTTGTGAGGGCGTTTGATGCCAAGGACGTGGAAAAGCTCCGGCAGTTCCCGCCGTTCTTGGACGATCTGGTGTGGGAGAAGGAATATCGGAAGGTTGAGTGGAAAGACGTGCCCTACCGGAAGACGATTTCGGAGTTCTTCAAGCAGATCGATGAACAGGTCGTCGTGCCGGTCAACCTGGGCGCCTATGCCACGGTCAAAGAGGCCAAACGGATGTTGGCTCCGGACGCCGTCGGGTTCAGCAGCTTCGACGCAGGGGCGGCCGACCTCAAAGTCCTCAACGATCCGGAGAAGCCCTGTTACGGCCTGTTCGGCGGACAGTACAGCTTCATGATCAATTTCCCCCTGGTGGAAGCGGTCGCCAAACAGATCGGCACCGGGCCCGCGACCGTGGAGAGTCAGCGGGAGTTCGTCGGCCGCAGCCTGTCCACCAACGTCATGACGTTGATGGACCTGCTCGCCACGCATCCGACCGCCGGCACCAAGCTGCAGCCATGGGAGCAGGACTTGCTGGTGTTGAAAACGATTCGGGCGCTCAACGAGACCTACGAGAGCCCGTACGAGCGGGCGTTGGACTTTCCGCTGCGACCGGACATGCCGGCGGAGCAGCGGGAAACGTTGCAGGGCATCCTGCTGTCGCTCAAGCGAACCGGCATCCCCGACACCGTCGCCTACGTCACCGAAGAAGAGTTGACACGAGCCGCGAAAGATTTGGAACAGATTGGCTACGAGATCGATGCCGTTCTGATGGCCCTCAGCGCTCCCCTCAGCTCCGTCGAATACTTTCACTGTGCCGTCGCTCAGTCCCCTGCACGTTAAGTGCCAGAGCTAGACAGATCGCAGAAAATCTGCTTGACTATTGTTTGAGATTTCTATAGGTTCTGCCGCGTTTGCGAAGGGTCCCCACCTTTCGCCTGAAGGATTTGAGTGAACCAGCGCACCACCTACGTCACAGCTGTTCACAGAGTGATGATCCCGCGCCATCAAAATCGTCCTGCGTGCCCCGCCCTAAAACTAGGAGAGGGGGCCGCGCACTGTCGTTCGTATCATGAATCTGGCGATCAGCCGGGCCTGCACCGGCTGGAAGGATAACACGCACCATGTTTGGCTCATTTGGATGGATGGAACTGCTTCTGATTTTGATCATCGTGTTGATCATTTTCGGAGCCGGCAAGATCCCACAGCTTGGGGAAGGGCTTGGCAAGGCGATCAAAGGCTTTAAGAAGAGCGTCAACGAAGCGGATGCCATCGACGTGACGCCGCCCGCGGATCAGCCGCAGCCTCAGCCCACGCAGCTGGCCCAAGGTCAGCAAGCACCTCCACCCCAAGCTCAGCAAACTGAAGCGCCGGCGCAGCAAGGCCAGGCAAAGCAGGGGTAACAATCGCATGGGCGGGCGCTGAGGCATGAGGCTAAGGAAACGGCTTCTATGGCGCTGATCCATTGCCTCCTACTCCGTGCCATGAACCGAGGTACAGATGTTCGGACTCGGAGCCGGCGAAATCCTCATCATTTTGATCATTGCCTTTCTTCTGTTCGGACCCAAGCAACTGCCGGAAGTCGGACGCCAGGTCGGCAAGGCGGTCAAGGGCTTTAAGGAAACCGCGGACGATCTGCGGAAATCCGTCGAGCCTGAGATCAACATCATCCAGCAGGAAGTGAAGATGGTCGAGCAGGATTTTCAGGCGTCGATGAAGGAAGCCGAAGAGGAAATCAACGCCGCCACGGCCCAGCCGGAACAGCAGTCAGGCTCATCGAGCCAATCCGGTCAGGCGTGAGCCGGACAGGCGGAGCGCGATGATCGCACACGAGATGGCTGGGAATCGGCAAGAGTTCATCAAGCCGGGACGTCTACAAGGGGCGCCCGGGTCTTAAAAAAATTTGCCCGGCTCGGCTGGGAAAAGCCCTAGGCTGTCAGGAAAGTCGGTACGTTTCCCATATTTCTTTTTTGAAGGGAGGTGACCAACCGACACTAGTTGGAAGTCCTCGTAACACAGTCGGTGTGTGACAGGGGGGAGGTGGGCACAGCAGCTTCCCTGGAAACACTAGCAACGAGACGTTGCATCATAGTGGCATGCAGTTGGATGTCAGGTCGGCGACCGCTACGCGAACAGTGGGCAGCGGGGGTTGCCATCCAATTCACAGGAGGAACGCTATGAGACGAAGTAATGCTTTGGTCATGTGGGTGCTCGCAGTGGCCCTGTTGGTGGCGCTGCCGATCGCGCCGGCCTTGGCTGACCCGCCGGTCGCGAAAAAAGTGATCGACAAACCCACGAACATGCCGCCGGTGCCACGCGGCATACCGGATCTGACTCCGTATCACGAGTTCGACCCACCCAAGAGTCCGCTGTTTGACCTCAATAAACTGACCATCTCCGGCGACATGCGGATCAGGCCGGAGTTCAGAAGCCAGACAACCTTCGGGACCACGCCGGGGTCGAACAACGATTTCTACGCCCAGCAGTGGATGAGGCTCGGAATCGGCTATGCGATTTCGCCGGACGTGGATGTCTTCTTCCAGCCGCAATGGGCGAAGAACTGGGGCGCGGCGAACAACACTGGTGTCGGCGCTGGTTGTCAGGCGGCGGTCTGCGCCAACGATCCGTTCAACGCCGGCCAGGGCGACAGCTTGTTCGCCCGGCAGGCTTTTGTCATGATCCGCAACCTCGGAATCGACGGATTGAGCGTCAAGCTCGGCCGTCAGTTGGTCGTGATGGGAAATCACCGGATCTTCGGCCACTTCGACTGGGCGAATACCGGTTTCTCGCATGACGGTATTACGTTCCAGTACAACCAGCCGACCTGGGAGTTCTGGGGCGGGTGGCTGCGGCCGATGGAGACGGATTTCAACATTGCAGCCGCTTGCGCTGGTGCCTGTACCTCGTCCTTCGGCGTGGTGCCTCCCGGCGTGAACCAGGCCAACAACGGAGGCTTTGGCGATTCCGATCTCTTCTTCGCCCGGCTGGCCTTCAAGCCGATGGCCGGCGTGTCCTTCGAGCCCCTCTGGGTGTTCCAGAACAACAATGCGCGGACGGCAGGCAGCAGCCTCGTCGCAGCCCATGCGAACGGACAGCAGCGGCATACGGTTGGGGCTCGCTTAGCGGTGAGGAAAGGAATGTTCGACGGAACCCTCGAGGGTTACCACCAGTTCGGAACTATGTCGAGCATCCAAAACGGCCTTGGTGGATCCAACAACAAGGATCTGCATATCAACGCCTATGCCTTGGCGGCAGAGGGCGGGCTGACCTTCGCGGCGCTGCCTTGGTCGCCTCGGGTCGGTCTCGAATTCAACTATGCTTCGGGCGACGGCGATGCAAACTGCACCAGTGCCACAACCTGTAACGGCACCGCCAACACGTTCGAGAACCTCTATCCGACCAACCACATCATCATGGGGTATGCGGACGTAATGGCCTGGAGAAACATGGTGGCCTACAGCGGCAGCTTGCAAGTCATTCCTTTCAACAACCCGGTGAACCATCTGGAATTCCGGTACTGGAACTTCCGGAGGGCCAGCTCGGGAGACAACTGGTACCGGGCTGCACAGAACGTGTACTTCACTCCTGCCGCGGGTAACAGGGCCAATCACTTGACGGATGAAATCGACGTCATCTACACCCTGTTCTTCAAGGGCAACAAGGTGGCCTGGCAAACCGGCTTCAGCTATTTGATAGCCGGCTCTTTCCTGGACAACCAGGCGGCTGCGAACCCAGCGGTCGGGCGGACGGAGGCAGTTAACCAGACGTGGGGCTACACCCAAATCCACGTGAACTTCTAGTAGCTTCGGAGTCAACGGGAAGTTCGAGAAACCCGCCGAGGGCGATCCCCTCGGCGGGTTTTTTTTAACCTTTGCTCCACAGTGTCATGTGTAGAAATGTCGAGTGGACTGGAG
>JBDZUK010000121.1:0-5201 GCA_040255165.1 Nitrospiraceae bacterium
ACCCCTCCCGTCACGAGCAGATTGATCAGTGCCAACGGCATCACCACTTTCCAGCCGAACGAAAGGAATTGATCGAAGCGCAGCCGCGGCAAGGTCGCGCGAATGAGAAAAATGAGCATGATGAACACGAACGTCTTGAGGAGGAACCAGACCGCCGGCGGCAGCAGCGGGCCGTGCCACCCGCCGAAAAACAGGACGACGATCATGGCGGCAAGCAGAATGACGCTCGCGTACTCGCCGACGAAGAACATCCCGAATTTCATTCCGGAGTATTCCGCATGGTAGCCGGCGACCAATTCCGTTTCCGCTTCCGGGACGTCGAACGGAATGCGGTGGGTTTCCGCCAGCCCGGCGATCAGAAATCCGACAAACCCGAAGAACTGCGGCACGATGAACCATCCCCCGCGCTGCGCTTCGACGATGTCGCTGAGATTGAAGGACCCGGCCAGCAGCACGGACCCCATGAGGGACAGGCCCATGAAGACTTCGTAGCTCAGCAACTGCGCCGTGGCCCGCAAACTGCCGAGGAAGGCGAATTTGCTGTTCGACGCCCAGCCGCCGACGATGACGCTGTAGGCGGCCAAGGCCGACATGCCGAGAAAAAAGAGCACGCCCATGTTGGCATCGACCACCACGAATCCCGGCGCGATCGGGACGACGGCGAACGACATGAGCGTGGTCACGATCACGATGGCCGGCGTCAAAATAAACACCGCTTTGTCGGCGAACGGGGGGATCCAGTCTTCTTTGGTGAAGATCTTGATCATGTCGGCAAGCGATTGGAGGATCCCGCCGGGACCGACGCGGTTCGGCCCATACCGTTCCTGCCACATGCCGAGCAGGCGGCGCTCGGCCCAGATCAACAGAGCGCTGAGGGTGAGCACCCCGCCCAGGATCGTCACGGTCGCCATGATCCCGCGGCCCCAGTCCATCTCCATCACGCGGCCCTCCGCTCGATTCGCATCGATTCCCGGAGGTTGATCCAGCGGGGGAGCGTGAGATACGGCAGGCCCGGCAGCATCGAAAGTCCTGCGGTGCCGGGCGGCGTGGCAGGGCTCAGATGGACGGCCAACCGGTGCAGGTGGCCGTCGAGGACGAGGGCGATTTTTCCGCCGTCCCCGATTTCCAGTCGGGCTCCGTCGGATGGGTGCAGGGTGATGGACGGAGCGGGGATGCGCTCCGCGATCGCCGTGGCCCGAAGACTCAATTCCTCGCTTCCGAAGATTTCCTCGAGCGGCAACAGGAGCCATTGGCCCGGACGCGGCTGGAACGGCTTCGGAATGTTCGTGAACCAGGAAAGGGACGAGGGGTCCGGTTCGAGCAGCCTGACGCCGGGCAGCTCATCCCGCAGCGGGCCGCCCACTTCGTCCTGGTATTTGTTCAGCGCTTGAACGGAGTTCCAGCCCGGCGCCCAGAACTGGGGAATCAACGGCGACGGCACAGGTCCGCCGCGATAGCCTTCCATGGAAAAAGCCAGCGGGGTGTCGGGATCGGGCGGCGGCGGCGGCTCGTGTACGTCCAGGTGGGCCCGCATCGCGGTCCGTCCGCTGTACCGTTCAGGCTGCCGCGGAATCTTCTGTCCGGCCACACGAAAGCCGGCGGGCGGCGCGGCCTCGCGGATGCGCGCGAGAGCGGGCACGGATTCCGCCGTCGCGGCCACGGCGTCGTCGAAGTCTCGCCAGGAGGCAAGGCCCCCGTTTGCCGCTCGTCCGGCGAGGGAGGATTCCGGCCGATTCGCCAGTTCGCGGGCCAGCTCCCGCAGCCAGCGCCAGCTTTCGGCGATGCCGCTCTCGGGGTCGAACACCTGGTAGAAGCGCTGCGCGCGTCCCTCGTTGTTCACCACGGTGCCGTCCGACTCCGGGAAGGTGGCTGCGGGCAACACGACGTGAGCCCGCGCCGCGGTGGGAGTGTCGAGGGAGTCGACGACGATCAGTCCGCGCGTGACCCCAAGAAACGTTTCAAGGCTCACCCGGTCGGCTCTTCGGAAGAGATCGTTTTCGAGCACGATGGCCGTGTCGGCCTCTCGCCTGCGGACCGATTCGAATGCCGCGTCCAGACTCTTGCCGCCGATCATGATTAATCCCAGACTGTTGCAATCGGGCGCGACGAAGCTGAGGCGCGCCGATTTGCCGTTGCGATGGAGCGCCGACGCGACATTGGCCGCGGCCTCGATGGTTGCGAGCGAGCCGGCGCTCGTGCCTGCGACGATCAACGGCCGCTCGGCGTTCATGAGCGCCTCGGCGATGCGTGATGCGCCAACTCGTTGGCCTTCTGACAGATCGTGAACTGCCGGTGCCCCGTCGGCGACGGCGTGGGCCACGGCAAATCCCACACGCGCGACGTCGTCCGGCGTCGCGAACCAACTGTCCGTGGCGAAGTCGTGAAGCCAGGTCCGCCGGTGGCCGGCCAAAAATAGGGGGCCGCGCAAACCTTGCGTGGCGTTCCGCACGGCGCCGTCGTCCCAGCGCGGAATGCGCAAGGCGTCGGCTTTCTCCATCGGCTGTTGACGGATCGATTGCAAGAGCGCCAGGGCCAGGCGCGGCGCCCCATTCAAGACGTCCTCGCCCAGGACCAGCACGGCGTCGGAGGCTTCCGCCTCTTGAATCGATGCGGACGGAACGGGACCGTCGCGAAGAACGGTCAGTATCGCGGTCAACAGGCGTCTGTCACGCTCACCGATGCCGAGGAAGAAGCGGTCGGCCCCGACGAGCGATCGAAGCGCGACGTTCGCTTCCAACGAGGCCCGCGGCGAACCGATCCCGATGACGCCCCGGCACCGCCGAACCACATCGGCGGCATAGGCGACCGCGCGAGGCGCTTCTTCCGGCCGCGCCGGCTCTCCCGCGCGGGCGCGCAGCAGCGGGCGCCTGATCCGGCCGCGGTCGTTGACGTAGTCGTAGCCGAACCGCCCCCGATCGCAAAGGAAGTACCCGTTCACCTGGCTGTTGAAGCGGTTCACGATCCGCCGCAGGGTTCCGTACCGCTCCCCCGGCGTGGTGTTGCAGCCGAGGCTGCAATGAGGACAGATCGACTGCGCCGATTGGAGGTCCCACTTGCGCGTGTAGTGGTGGAACAGCGTGTTGTCGTTGAACACGCCGGTGGGACAGACTTCGACGAGGTTCCCGCTGAACTCGTTTTCCAGCACTCCGTCTTCCGCACGGCCGAAATACACGTGGTCGTGCGAGGCGAAGACGTTCAAATCCCGCCCGCCGGCGTAGTCGCGGTAGAACCGCACGCAGCGATAGCACTGGATGCAGCGGTTCATGTCGTGTTTGATGAAGGGCCCCAGATACTGATTGCGATAGGTGCGTTTCGGGAAACGGAAGCGGCGGTAGGCGTGGCCGGTCATGTACGTCATGTCCTGCAAGTGGCATTCGCCGCCTTCGTCGCAGACCGGACAATCGTGCGGATGGTTCAGCATCAACCACTCGATCACCTCGGCTCGGAACTCGGCGGCTTCCCGGTCGTCGATCGAGATCCTGGATCCTTCTGCGGCGGGCGTCATGCAAGCCATGATGAGTTTGCCGGACCGGTCTTCCTCGTTCTGAAACTGTTTCACCGCGCATTGCCGGCAGGCGCCGACGGACCCCATGGCGGGGTGCCAGCAGAAGTACGGGAGATTCAAGCCCAGGGACAGACAGGCGGCGAGAAGGTTTTGCTTCTCGTCGACTTCGTAGGACCGGTTGTCGATGAAGATGGTAGACATATGAACGAATTAACGCTGACAGGCTGACAGGAGGGCCTGTTATTTGCCCGATCACTCCTGTCAGCTTGTCTCGTGTCAGCCTGTTCGCGTCTCTCTGTTATGGCTGACATGCTGACAAGTGGCCAGGCTGACAAGAGTCGCTCGCCTTTGTCAGCTTGTTCTTGTCAGCCCGTTCCTATCAGCTTGTCGCTTGTCAGCCTGTTCCCGTACGGACATCCGCCTTCCCTGATGTGCCGGTCGAAGTCTTCGCGAAAATACTTGAGCGCGCTCTGTAACGGATCCATCGCTCCGGGGGCGAGGGCGCAGAAGGTGTGGCCGAGACCGAGCAGGCCGGTGTGGGCCGACAAGAGGTCGATATCCGCCGGCGAGCCGCCCTCTCGCTCCATGGCCTCGAGTATCCGAAAGACCCAAGGAAGGCCTTCTCGGCAAGGCGTGCACCAGCCGCAGGATTCCTGCGCGAAAAACTTTTCCAGATTGGCCAGGAATCCGACCGGACAGGTTCCGTCGTCCAACACGACCATCGTGCCCGTTCCCATGCGGCCGACCGACGGAGGGATCGAGGAAAAATCCATCGGCAACGACAGATGCTCCTCCACCAGAAACGCGGTCGAGGCGCCGCCCGGCAGTAATCCGCGAAACGCCAGGCCGTCGCGCATCCCGCCCGCATGGTCCAGCAAGAGCTCCCCGGCCGTGGTCCCCATGGGCAGTTCCCACCAGCCCGGACGCCTCACCTTCCCGCTGATCCCGTAAATCTTCGTGCCGCCGTCCTTTCCCTTGGAAAGGCTCCGGTACCAATCGGGGCCTCGGCTGACGATGTGAGGGACGTTGTAGAGCGTCTCCACGTTTTGCACGACGGTCGGTTGCCCCCAAAGGCCGGCCGTTTGGGGAAACGGCGGCTTGGCCCTCGGGATCGCACGCTTCCCTTCCAGCGCATTCAGGAGCGCCGTTTCCTCGCCGCAGATGTACCGGCCGGCGCTCGAATGCAGGTGGACGTCGAAGCTGAACTCCGATCCGAGGATGCGGCGGCCGAGATAGCCCTGCCCGCGGGCTTCTTCGATCGCCCGTTGCAGGCGTGCCGCCGCGAGCCGGTATTCCGCCCGCAAGAAGATGTATCCAGCATCCGCTTCAATCGCGTAGCCGGCGAGAAGCATGCCTTCGATCATCTGATGCGGATCGCCTTCGAGCAGCAGGCGATCTTTAAAGGTTCCCGGCCCCAGCTGGTCGGCATTGACGACGAGATACTTGGGTCTCGGCGCGTCCTTGCCCATCGGAACGAAGCTCCATTTCTTTCCCGTTGGAAACCCGGCGCCGCCGCGTCCACGAAGATTGGATTCCGTCACCACCCGCTGCACGTCCTTCGGGGCAAGTTCCTTCAGTGCCCGGCGTACGCTTTCGTAGCCGCCCGTCTTCTCGTAATCCGAGATCCACATCGGCTCGGCGTCGGGGCGGATGCGTTGTGTGAGGGGACGATCCATCTGAGCTCAGGCTAAGGCTG
>JBDZUK010000043.1:0-28523 GCA_040255165.1 Nitrospiraceae bacterium
GCGCGCGCCCACGTCGCCGCCGGAGACCGGCCAGTGTCTCCCCACTGGGCACCTTGATCCAGGAGCGGGCGGGCGTTGTCCTTTGTGCGGCTGTGAACCGTCAGCCGGTACCCGGCCCGAATCAGGTGCCCGCACATGGCCGCCCCGATCACGCCGGTCCCGATCCAGCCGATGCGGGCCTCTCCCGGGGACACTCCGGTTTTGTTTGCCGACTCTTTTGCCATCTAAAATCCTCGTCCTCCTCCGCCGCCGAACCCGCCGCCGGAGAAGCCACCGGATGAGCCGCCGCCAAAGCCTGAGCCGCCCGAGCTGCGCGGAGCTAATGCCATCGCCGTGCCGGCGCTGGCCGCCATGTGACCGAGTCTGCCGACAAACCCTCTCGGTTGGAAGTGAGCCACATCTCCACCTTGGTACCAGGATGGAGGCTCCCGGTAAATGTCTTCGAAGGCGCGGGCCCAGCTGGCCTCGACGCCGAGCGCCATGGCGAACGGGAGAAACTTTTCGAACAGCTCCGGCGTCTTCACCACTTTCTCGAACCGCGGCGCCTCGACGCGCGAGAGAAATTCCTCGAAGCCCAGAATCCGCTCCAGCACCCGCGCGCCCCGCAGCGTGCGCGCCGGCATGAACCAGCCGAACGCGATGACGATCAGAGCGGAAAGCGCCGCGGCGGCGAGGGATGTGCCCGGAGCCATGCCCTGTGATTCACCCAACGCGGTGAGACCGATGCCCAACAGGACTCCCAGGACGAGTCCTCCGACGAGGTACGTATTGCGCACGTGGTCCGGTCGCCGGGCATAATAGCGCCGTTCTAAGAGCCGCCGGAACGCCAACTCTTTGAGATGAGGCAAGTGCCGGTAAAAGCTGTTTTTCAAATCGCTCACCGCGACGTCCTTCCGCGCTCCGTCGCCGCTGAGAGCGTTCAACAGGCCGCGCTCGTGCGGCAACAACGCAGTCCAATCCGAGAGAGGCTTCAGAAAATGAAACACGAACTCCGTGCTCGACCACAGGCCGAGCATCTGCGATTCCCGTCGCTCTTCGATGCGCACGAAGCCGCGAACCGCCAGATCGACGAGGGTGGCCGTGATGTCGCGCAGGTCCGGTGAATTATCCACCAGAGTGCCGACTTCGGCCGGGGTCAATTGCTCCGGGGGCTCATAGGCCACCGCGATGGCGCGCAATCGGGGATCTCGGCCGCGGGTGTACCAGAGGTAACCCATCACCGTCAGGACGGCGAGCGGAATCGAGAGCGGCCAGTTGCTGCGGAGGAAGAACCAAGCAGCGGCGAGCGGGCCGGGCTCGGCGACCAATCCCTTGTCCCAGCCGACGACGGCGGTCAAGCCTTCGCGGAACCCCAGGGGCCGCCGCATCCTCATAAGGACTTCCGGGCCCGTAATCTCCACCTCGGCCTCATGCTCGCGGGCGCCGTACGCGCCGGTGAAGGCCAACGCCCGCACGCCGGTCGCGTTTGCCGGCAAAAGAATCCGGGCGGACGCCGTCTCAATGGGAATGTCCCATTCGTCTCCCGTCACGTTCCAATACAGTTCATCGTGGTCTTCGAAGAACTTCAGCGCGTGTTCGACTCGGTATTTCAGGATGATAGTCCGGGTGGCATCGACCGCGCCGGGCACCCAGATGCGAAAGGTTTGGTAATGGCGGTCTCGACCTCGTTCATAGCGCAGCGGAGACCCCGTCTCGTCGGACGCGCTGATCGGGGTCAGGCGGATGCTGTAGTTGAAGCCCTGCGGAGTGCGGTATTCGACCGGGATCGTGCGCTCAAGCCCGTTCCAGGCGCCTTCGAATCGCGGGCGGATGGTTTCAGTGACGAGCAAGTCGCCGTCGGGCAGGATTTGGAGCTCCACCGAGAATCCGACCAGGCTCAGCGAACGGGCCTGGACCGGCGTTGCGATGAGGGTGATGATGAGACAGGCGGCGAGTGAGAGAAATCGTGAGAGAACGCGGCTCTCCATGGGTGGTCGCACGGTAACGGCGGTTACCGTGCCGTGGCTTCGAAGCTCACCTTGGGGGTCTGTCGTTCGGCTGCTTCAGTGATTTCGAAAAACTCGCGCGGCCTGAAGCCGAAGAAGCTGGCGATGAGGTTGGAGGGAAACTGGGCGATCTTGGTGTTGAGGTCGCGCACGACGGCGTTGTAGTACCGGCGCGCGCTCTGGACCGCCTCCTCGATTTGATTCAGCGAGCCTTGCAGTTGCGTGAAGCTTTCGACCGCTCGCAGCTGAGGATAGGCTTCGGCCAGCGCAAACAGCGATTTCAGCGATTGGGCGAGAAGACCCTCCGCTTCCCCCTTGGCGGCCGGGCTCTGCGCCGACATGGCGCGATTGCGAGCCGCCACCACGGATTCCAGCGTTTGCCGTTCATGCCCTGCATACCCTTTCACGGTTTCAACGAGGTTCGGAATCAAGTCGTAGCGGCGTTTCAGCTGCACTTCGATGTCGGCCCAGGCATTCTCGCACTGCACTTTCAGGCGAACCAGCGCGTTGTACATGCCGATGACGACCAACACCAACGCCGCCAGAATGAGGAGAGGAATCCATGTCATGCGCCGACCTCCTGTCCTGAGGCGGCCGAGTGACCGGTGCAAAGGCCGCCACAGAGAAACTATAGTCCCGCCTGGGAAACCTGTAAAGCCGCGTCGGATTACTCCGCCAGCGGCGTGATCCGATTCGCGACCGCTTGAACGTGACCTTCCCGTTCCGCTGTGATGATGAAGCCCCGCAAGTCCAGATTATAGCCTCCGTGGCTGGGCGCTTGGATGATGGCGTCGACCGTCACTCGATCGCCGTCATCGACGTCTGGATCCTTCACCGTCGGAATGCCGCACAGCCCCTGCACGGCGACGGCGATCGCAGTCGTCTCATCCTCAAGCATGAACCGATAGGCTCCGTAGCAATTGGTGCCGCTCGGCAATTGATAAGGATCCATCGGCTGAACGTTGCGGACGGTCCCTTGAATGGTCACCTGACGGAGATGGTAGATGCTCGGCTCGGCCAGGATGTCCGCGATCGGCAGCGGCTCACCCGCGTGAGCGGCGCCGATGAGCATGAAACAGGATGCCAGCGTAAGCGCCCGGCAGAGGCATGTGCCGACCATGCCCGGCATTGTAGCATCGAAGGGCCGTGATGTCCGTGGCCACCGCGCTTTCGGTCTTTGGTCGCCCTCGTTATAATGCCGCGCTTGCAGAAAGGGAGGAGGATCGTGCACCAAGACCGATTGAATGCCTATGTGGCCGCCAGCCGGCCGCGGTTTGAAGATGTGTTGGGGCAGATGGTCCAAATACCGTCGATCAGCATGGATCCGGCGCGCATATCCGACATTCGCCGAATGGCGGAGTTTGCCCGGCAACTGCTCACGGACATGGGAGCGGACGCCGAAGTCGTGGAGACCGGCGGGTATCCCATCGTCTCAGGGGGGTGGAGGACCGGCGCACACTATCCCACCGTGACGATCTACAACCATCTCGACGTGCAGCCCGCCCAAGAACCGGAGTGGCGCCAGGAGCCGTTCGCCTATCGACGAGAGGACGGACGGTATCACGGGCGCGGCGCGACCGACGACAAAGGGCCGGCGCTTGCCGCCTTGCTGGCCGCTCGCTATGCCGTCGAACAGGACGTGCCCATCAACATCCGCTTTCTCTGGGAGCTGGAAGAAGAAATCGGCAGTCCGAACTTTGCATCCGGGCTCAAGAACCGGGCCGCCATCCCTCGGCCCGATTCCATCCTGGTGTCCGACACAATCTGGATCGCCAAAGGCCGGCCCGCGGTACCGTATGGTTTGCGCGGCTTGCTCGGCGCCCGGCTCAGCCTGCGCACCGGGACCAAAGACGCACACTCGGGAGTGACCGGCGGCGCGGCGCGCAATCCGTTGGCGGAATTGATGGAGGTGGTGCATGCCTGCCTCGATGCGAGGACGGGAAAGGTGAAAATCCCCGGCTTCTACGAGGAGGTCGTCGCACCGACAAAGGCGGAGATCCGCAGCTTTCTCGCCTCCGGGTTCCGGGTGAAGCGATTTAAAGACGCATACGGGTTCGAGAGGCTTCGCACTCAAGATCCCGCCGAAATCATGCGGCGCATCTGGGCGGCCCCGACCTTTGAGGTGCATGGTCTGACCGGCGGGTATCAGGGCCCCGGTGTGAAGACCATCGTGCCGGCGCATGGCGAATTGAAGGTAAGCATGAGGCTCGTACCGAATCAGACGCCGGACAAGATCTTCGCGTCGTTCAAAAAGTACGTGACGACGGTGAACCCCGACGTGAAGGTCGAACGGGAAGGTATGCTGCACCCCTTCAAGGGGCTGTTCGAGGGACCGTACGTCGAGGCCGTCAAACGGGCGGCAAAGGCCGGTTTCGGCATGGAACCGGCCTTCGTCCGCGAAGGCGGCTCCATCGGCGCGGTGGTGACGATGCAGAAGCTTTGGAAGGCGCCGATCCTGTTCATGGGCTTAAGTCTTCCCGAGCATGGCTACCACGCGCCGAACGAATATTTCGATTGGGGCCAGGCTTCGAGCGGAATGAAAGCCTTCGCGCACTACTTCGAAGAGCTGGCGAAGATGGGGAAGTGAGAAGGGCGGGACGCGTCACCGACCAGCCAGGTCAGCCTCGCACCCCGCCCGGTGTAGAAACCCCGCTGCGGGCGGCCGGGCGCCTAGGTCGGGGCCACCCCCAAGGCAAGGAAGGTTGAATGAGACGCCTGCGGGCTCTATAAGTGTCGCGGCCTTCCCGCGGCGAGTAAAACTTCTTCCTCCCGTAGCGCTTGATCAAGGCCGGACCGAGCCGTTTGGCTGCCAGACACTTCTCGCTCTGTGGCGCATGGCACAGTCTCACTGATCGCCTGTCTGATCTCGTGGTGTTGGACTTCATGTGTGTCCGCTCACAGTTCGAGCTGAGCCGTAGTGAGCAGACGCAGGACCTCTTGCTGATCGGCTGATTTGTCGCTATTCGTCAGAAAGGTAAACGTGAAAAGCACCATACCATCGGACATGACGCCTTGCGTCAGGTACTTGTATTCGCGCGGACCCGGAGCCTTGTCGGTCAGTCGGTAGTAGTATCCGGTCCACTTTCCTGGCCCTAGCTCTTTAAGCTCCAATTTTTGCTCGACAGACTGGAGCACAGCCTTTTGCCCAGTCTCCTGAACGATGGATCGAAGGTGTGTAGAGGTCACCGGCTCATTTGGGCTCTTCCGAGGAATTCTGCTGATCAACACTTCGAATCGCTCCCCGTCGTTCGGCCAGATTCTGATGGTCGAGAGCGTCCCGTTGGGATGCTGCTGCATCCCGGCCCGCCAAGCCGGATCCAGCTCGAGCTTCAATCGCTGGTGCTTGGAGACGGTGAACCGGTAGGCCGTTCGATTGTGGCCTCCGGGGACGCGGCTCGCGGTCTTCGGTGGCGGGCCGGCGGCCACCATCCGGACACTGCGAAGGACTTCGCCGAAGAGTTGCTCCTCTCCCGGCTGGAAGTTGACTTTGGAGAGGTGGATCTCTGCGCAGATATTCTCGCGGCCGAGAAACCCGAACATATGCTGTTGATTGACCGCGATCCCCTGGTGATCAGGAGTCAGCCACTTAATCATGGACATCGGCCCGGGATCCGACAGTTCGAGGTTCGTTTTTTTCGATGGCGAATTCTTCCCCGTGGTCCAGTAAACATCGCGACAGGATTGCGAGGTAACGGGTCTGGGTCGCTGCTCCAGAAACATCGATACTGTCATACCCGTGCCCCCCTTGTGCCCCAACATGCGCATCCCCTCTGCCCGGGGTTGGATCTCTTCTTGATCGATCGTAAAACCGGGCAGGTCCACTTCCAACGCCCATCCTCGGCCGGGTAGTTCCATGCGATAGGCCGTCGGCTGTCCGACAGGCTGGGCAGAAGCCATCTGAGCGAGACCGGAGAGGGACCAGATCAGGATTCTGACGAAAGCACGCGAGGGATATGGCATGGTAGCCCTCCTTGGGATAAAACCATTAGGAATACTAGCAGGCATCCGGGAACTGTCAAATAGGGAGGGAAACGCGGTGGACAGGCCCGGCTATCCTAACCCGGGAGCCAGGCAGGCCTGTCCATTCTTGACGAGAAGACCCTCAGCTCGCCGTGATCTCTGTCGTCGCGAGCAGTGGTTTGAACGCGGGGTCGGCTTCCATGACCGCGTGCAGCAATTCCTGGCCGATGAAGAAGCGCCAGACCTCCTCGCTGCGCCCCGGCACTTCCGCGTACCAGCGTTTGGCTTCATTGAGGTGGCGGAGCAAGTCGGCTTTGTCGCGGTTCGGCATCAGCACCGTGGCGTAGGCCATGGTGTATTCGGCGAGGAATTTGTCGAGCGGCTGGTCTGCCAGCGCCAGGGCCTGTTCCGCGTCCTGGTAGGCCACGTTCACGTCGGGGTCATGCGCGATGCGGTTCCAGGCCGCCTTGACGATGCGGGACCACGCGAGTTGCAGGAGCGCCTCGGCCTTGGCCGCTTTCCGCTCGGGCGGGATGTCCTTTACGAGAGCTTCATGCGTGGCGATCGAGGCCCGCTGATCATTGTTCCAGCGATAGGCGATGCCGAGCCGGAACCGATTGTCGAGCGCCTGCGGTCTGATCTTGGCCAACGCTTCCATCGCGGGAATCATGCGGTACAGATAATCCGCCGGGGTCGGTTTCGTGAAACCGCCCATCTCCATGGGGAGCGAGAGGTCGGTGCGTTCCGAGTGCGCATACGTATTCCAGTACAGCTCATTGACGGCGATCCCGAGTCCCGGATCCTTCACGGCAACGTTGTGCACCGCTCCCCCCTCTTTCAGGAACATCGCGAAGAGGTCCCGCGACAGAACCGTGAGGGCATCCGGCTGATTCGGGTCGATGATGAGAATACGGTTCAGCATGGCGACGCGATCGTGCAGATCGGGAAACGCCGCCGCGCGCGCCGCGGCCGCAATCAGCGTGCCCGGCATGTCGTCCGCCTTCCACGCGGTGAAGGATTCCCGTAATGCTCGGCTGGTTTCCGTGGCGAACGGGATTGCGTCCTGCAGGACCCCGCCCTCAAAGCTCTGGATCGTAACGGGGAGATTGAAGATGGCGCGGTCTCCGGCGAACCCATGTTTCTTGAGCCCGCTCAGCACGACCCATTGCACCTCGACGCTCTTGAGCGCGACGCGAGGCTTCTTGATCGTATTCGTCCATTTGACTGTGCCGGGAGCATAAGCAGCCGGGGCCGTGAGCGGATCGCGATAGGTGACGCGCAGCTTCACCAGGGAGGTCGGGACGCCGACCACCGGGCCGTTCGCCCGCAACCGAAAGGAGGCGGACGGAATGGAGCGGGTTTCGACCGTTTCGAGGTTGAGGCCGGTTCCCGGCGGGGACTGCCCCAAGACGTCCATGACGAACACCGACGCCGGGTAGCGGCTCATGTCATCGCCGATGAATACCAAACCCCCGGCGCTCGGCCACAGAATATCCATATCATGCTGCTGCGGCTCCAGAGCCGCGGCATGAGCGGTCTTGAGGGTCTGCGCGCAGGCCTCGTAGGAGGGATCGCCCTCGGCGGGGAACGATTTCAGCCGGCCTCCGGCAGCGGCGACGAGACGATACTGACAGGCGAAATCCAGTTTGGCGATCGCGACCGTGTCGCCTTTCGAGAGGGCTTCGGCGTACTGCAGGGCGGTCGCCGCTGCGGGGGACGCCGCCGATGGTTTCTTTGCCTGCTTGCGCGACGCGGCGGACGCTGCTTCCGGGAAAGCCGCCAACCCGGCGGCGAGCGCGAGTCCCGCAAGGCAAACCGCGAGCCGTTGGTGCATAGGATCAAGCATGCCAGACATAACCTGGTACTCCTTGGCAAAGGTCTACTAAATCGCGGTACTGTACCACGCGGTCCGAGCCATCCGAAAGAGGGCACGCCCTCATTGATTGCCGGTGAGAGCGGTGCGGACCGCGGTTTACGGCCATTCCGTTTTCGTCCGTTTCACGGGGGATTGCGCGGATCCCGCTTCGATTTTCATAAAACGAGGTGCGGTCTAGGAGGCAGGTTTCTGCTCTCGTGCATGAGGAGGCGCCGGGGCCGGCGGACGGGAGAAACTGATCAGCGAGCGAATGTATTGGAGAACCTGCCGGCGTTCTTCCTCCGACAGCGTGTCTTTCCATGCCGGCATGGCGGTCCTGGGGCGGCCGTTGGCGATGATCTTCAGCAGATCTTGGTCCGACTTGGCCGCGGTGGCCGCGGAAACCAGGTTGCCCGGTCTCGGGGAGAGAAACGGCGCCTTGACGCCGTCGCCCTTGCCTTCGATGCCATGGCACTCGAGACAGCGCTGTTCATAGATGGCCTTTCCGCGCTCGACGTCGGGAAGGGAAGCGGCTGCAAGAGCCACGATTGCCAGACCGATGATTCCGACGAAAAGTCCGCTGTTCCACAAAGGGCATAGCCGCCGCGGCGTCATTCGTGATGGTCTCCCGGGGAGCCTACTCTACCGTGATGGTTCCCCTCATCTCGTGGCCGGGCATGTCGCAGAGAAAGGCATAGTGCCCCGGCCGCTCGGGCGTAAATCGAAGGTCCACTTGACCGTCGGCGGGAATAATCACGCGCTTGAAGCCGCGGTCTCCGAACTCCGGCGCGCCGTTTCCTCCGATGTTCATGTTCACGCCCGCCAGCAGGTCCGATGGCACGAAAGCATGCAACTCGGAATCGTGGTTTCGGATGATCAACCGGGTTTTGCGGCCTTGGTGCAGGTGAACGGTATCCGGGACGAACAGCCGTCCTCGTATATCGATCGTTACCGTGTTGGAATCTTCCGCGTGAAGCGGGGCGGCAGACAGCGCGGAGCAAAACAGCAAGCCCAGCACGAGCGTCTCCGCGGCCATGCGGAGGCCGGCAGGGCGTTTCCTCGGGTCGAAGGCATGAGTGGCGTCCATGTCGATCCTATTCTGAGGAGCGAAGATGCCCTTCACGGGCGGCGTCACCGCCGCGCTGCGGCCTTGAGGATGCCTTGGCGGAGGCGGGCCCGGTCCGCGGCGGAGAGCATGGCAGCAGGACGGTGGCGGCAAAGACTGACCGTCTGACGCAAGGACTCGACAAAACTCTCGCAATGTGGGCACGCGCCCAGATGCGCGCGGATTTCCCGGCAGATCGTCTGCGGGAGGTCGTCGTCAATATAGTCGGACAGTCGCCGCAGGATGTTCAGACAACGTCCTGTGCCGTGCTCGTGATCGTGAGAGACCGTTGTCCTATCCATGCTTCGAGACGCCGGCTTCCTGCTCATCACTGCGCTCCTTTCCCTGCCGCGTCAGTCCTGGTCTCTGACGAGTCGGCTACGCCGCGGGCGCTCAATTCCCTCCGCACGAACAGGCGAGCCCGATGCAGCCGAGATTTGACGGCTCGCTCGTTTAGTCCCATTACGATGCCGACTTCCTTCGCACTCAATCCCTCCATGTCCCGGAGGACGAGCACCATGCGATATTTCTTGGGCAGCTTTGCGATGGCCTGATCCAGCGCCCGCCGCAATTGCTTGTTCTGCAGCGCCTCTTCCGGAGAGAGTCCGTCCATCGGGATCTGAAGCCGGAACTCTCCTTCCGAGGTTGGGACGAAATCGTCCAACGACAGCTCCTGCTCGGGCTCTCCCTTACGCTTCCGCCGCATGCGGAGGCACGCCCGAGAAGCGATGGTGTAGAGCCACGTCGAGACCTGCGCGTCGCCGCGGAAATCCTTGAAGCCCCGGTAGGCGTTCAGGAAGGTTTCCTGCACCAGGTCCTTGGCCGATTCGGATTCCCCGCAGAGGCGATGTGCGAACCGATACATCAAGTCGACATTGTCCCGGTAGATCTTATCAAATGCGGATGGGTCCGTTGCAGAGGAGGACTGCGGAAGCTGCCGACCGTCCTGAGGAGGCGTGCGCATGGGATGGCGCGGAGTCTACGAACCGGCGGGGAAACCTGTCAAGCGAGCAAACAGGATGGATCCGCGGCCCCGCTAGTTGAGGCGATGGATCTGCACGATGGAACCCTGGGCGTTCAGCTCAACCGTGACCATCGCGCCTTCCTTGAGTCCCGCCAACGCGCGCGTGGAATGATCGGCCGTAAAGGTCTGGCGACCGTCCGGGGTCCACAGCATCAGCTCGGTTTTGTCGGTGGAGGCGTAGGTCAGCGGGCCGGTCAAAAAACGATGGCTCGGAGCCTCGGCGCCGGCAGGCGCCAGATCGATCGCCACGTGATTCTGGTGCATGTGCAGCGCCATGTCTTGCCCGACCTTCGCCTTCCTCAATCCGACCTTGTTGTTGACCGTGACGATGCCCACGGGAGTGCGGAAGAAAACAAAGTTTGATTTGAGCTTGGAGACTGTCCCGGTCAGCACCACGTGCGTGTCCGACCCTGCCGGCGGGACTTGCCCGATTTGAAGATCGTATTGGAGATCGTGTACCCCCAGTATGGTCTTGCCTTCGCCGACTTCCACCGTCACCGGCGCGTCGTCCCCGTACGCGGCCAGGCGGCGGCCGTGCGCGCCGACTGCGAAAGGCTTCTCACCGTCCGGGGTCCACAGCGTCAGCTCCGTCTTGTCCTCGGAGGTGTACCGCAGGGGACCGTTGAGATACAGATGGATCAGCGAGCCGTCTGCTTTTTTTCTGATTTCCACCGCCGAACTGGAGCCGTGCACCCAGAACGTCACTTCATGCGAGCCCCGGACGTCGCGCAGGCACGTTTTCGAACTGAGGGTGACCAGGCCGATCGGTGTTTTGAGAAACACGATTCCCCCCTTGGTGCGCCAAACCGAGCCGCGGACTTTGATCCAGGGATTCGCGCCGGTGTCCGCGTCGTCTGAAGTCGCCGGCGCGGTCAAGGTTTCGTCGGACGCTCCTGGTGCGGGAATGGCCGCCTCATCGGCCGCGGCTGCGGTGGCCGAGAGCAGACAGGCAAGGAGGCACAGTCGCAGAGTGATGGTACGCCGGCGCTTGGGGTTCATAGGTCTCCGATGTTCCATGAGTGACGACGACGGCGGGATGACGGCCCGCCCGCGCCGGAACGAACGAATTGTATCGGACCAGCGGCACAGGACTGCAGACGAGTGCGAATAACATGACCGCAAGATCGAGTCAAGCCGAAAGCTCGTCAGCTCCGGGCGGTTCGCTTAGCCTGAATGAAAGAAAAATGGAGACGAGTGCGATACGGAGAACGAAAGTCCTACTCGGGCGTCACGAATCGGCTCCGACCTGCATCGAGATCGGTTGGAGCATGACGACGATGCGAGGGGAGCAATCCGTGGATCCGGGAACGCCGAATCCGCGGAGAAACATCGGCGGCGTGGAACAGTGTAACAACCGGCGGAGCTCAAATTGCGTCCAATCTTCACCGTCCCCGCAGGTTTCCAGATGCTGCAACACCTCCCGGCAGAATTCGCCGACGAGCGTCGGCAGCGCATCGGTGCACGTGACCGGTTCGCTCGGCGCCGTGCCTCCGAGGAGGGCGGTGAGGGCTACGGCTTGCGGATTCATGTGCAGGATGCGGGTCCCGGACGACAACACGATGACCCCGGAGACCGAGGTCGGGGAAGATTGTCGGTGCGCAGGAAAGTTGGTTCCGTATGGAGGCATCGCTGTTCGTCCTCGAACGCCGCCGTACGCTGCAAATCCCACACCCGCTGGCACGAACAAAAACGGATGGAGACAGCGGAGAAAGCTTCGCGCCGGTCGCCATGGCGGTCAAGGTCTGCACAAAATGGGAGAGCGGCCGTACTAAACTTGTTTTCCGCGCTCCTCACTTCTTGCGAACCAGAATACGGAGGGGTGAGCCGGGGAATCGATACTCGTGGCGCAGCCGGTTTTCGAGATAACGCAGATAGGCGGGGGTAATGTTCTCCGGATGGCCGACGAACAGCGCAAAGACCGGCGGTTTCGTGGCCACCTGCGTGATGAAGGCTGATTTGACCGCTTTGGTAGGCTTGCCTTTTCGCACCGGGAGGGGGTGGGTTGCGAGGATATCTTGCAGCAGCTGGTTCAGCGTGCCGGTCGGAATGCGGGTGCCGAACGAGGCGGCCACCTCGTCGATGGAGGGGAAAAGCCGTCGCAGTGAATCCGGTTTGAGCGCCGACCCGAACAGCACCGGGGCCCAGGTGAGGAATGGAAACCGGCGGCGAAGATCCTGCTCGTACGCCTTGCGCGCGCCTCCGTCGCCCTCCCGCAGATCCCATTTGTTCACGAGCAGAATACAGGCTCGGCCCTGCTTCAGAACCGCTCCGGCGATTTTGGTATCCTGCTCGGTGACGCCTTCCACTGCGTCAAGCAGCAACACGGCGATGTCCGATCGTCCGATGGCGCGCAACGATCGGGCGACGCTGTACCCTTCGATCCCTCGGTCGATCCGTCCGCGGCGTCGAATGCCCGCGGTGTCCGTGAAGATGTAGCGGCGGCCCTCGTGAACGGCCAGTGAGTCGATCGGGTCTCGAGTCGTGCCGGGGAGATCGCTCACGACGACCCGTTCCTGTCCGAGCACGCAATTCACGAGCGTCGATTTGCCGACGTTGGGCCGGCCCACGACGGCGATGCGCGGGACCTCCGAGAGATCGTCCGGGCCTTCCTCGGCCGGCAGCAACGGATAGAGCGCGTCGAGCAATTCGGCGACGCCGATCCCGTGCTCCGACGACACCGGGTACAGGTCTTCCTTCCCGAGCCGGTAGAAATCCGCGATCAATGGATCGGCCTTCGGCGTATCGATCTTATTCACGGCGAAGAAGACCGGTTTGGTGGTGCCCCGGAGAAGACGGACGACTTCTTCGTCCGGCGGCGTCAATCCGGCGCGGCCGTCCATGAGAAGGATCAGAATATCGGCTTCCGCGATCGCGATCTCGGACTGCTGCCTGATGAGGGCCAACATCCCTTCGGCGGCGGAAGGGTCGAGGCCGCCGGTGTCCACCAGCCGAAACTTGCGTCCTCGATACGTCGCGTCGGCGTAGTTGCGGTCACGGGTCACGCCGGGCACGTCGTCCACGATCGCGGCGCGAGTGCCGAGGATGCGGTTGAACAACGTGGACTTGCCCACGTTCGGCCGGCCGATGATGGCGACGGTCGGAACGGACGATGAGAACGGCGGAAGAGGTAAGGGAAGAGACGTCATGGCCATGCTTGGAAAAATGGACCGTAGCACAGGAATTTTCCGAAGACAACGGCTCGTCTTTGCCTCGTTCCTGCTTTATACTTTCTTCATGTCGTCCGCTGCCTCGCGCCAGGCGCCTCTTCTTCTCGATTGGTCTGAGATCGACGACGTGCTTCTGGATATGGACGGGACGCTCCTGGATCGGCATTTCGACAACTTCTTTTTCGAAGAGGAGCTGCCGCGTCGCTATGCGGCGATGCACGGGCTGGCGTTCGAGGAATCCCGCGAGCGGTTGATGGCGATGTACCGTTCGGCCGAGCGTGAGCTCGACTGGACCGATCTGCAATACTGGACCAAGCGGATCGGCATCGACATCGTCGCGATGACGAAGGAGCTGGACGGCATGATCGGCTTTCTGCCGGATGCGCCAGGCTTCCTGGCCCGCCTGCGGTCTCTGGGCAAGCGCGCCACTGTGGTGACGAACGCGCATCCTACCGGGGTCGACATCAAGGTCGCCAAAACGGGCGTCGACAAGCAGGTGGCCCGGATCGTCGATGCATTCGAGGTCGGGTATTTGAAAATGCGAGCGGAGTATTGGCCGGTCTGCCAACGGCTGGTGGGTTTCGATCCGAAGCGAGCCTTGTATATCGACGACGACGAAGAATGCCTCTCGGCAGCCGCCGATTTCGGCATCCGATACATCGTGCACCGCTCCAAGTCGAGTTCACAGCTTCCTCCCGACCCGTCATCTCGATTTCCCTCCATCGAAGATTTCGCGATGCTCGGTTAGACTGCTGCGCCGGTCGCCGCTCCGCGGTACATCTCGCCTCCCAGACGCGGGACGCCTTCCATGAGAAAGCGATCCAGCGACGCGATACGCAGGCCTGCCTCGGCGATCAGCCGGTCGATCGGTCGGTTCAGGTTGCAGCCGCAGCCGACGACCCGCTGGATCGGGTTGAGCCAATCCTGCCAGCGGGCGATTTTCGGATCCTCGCTGCGCCCGTGTTCCAGGAAAAGGAACCGACCGTCGGATTTCAGCACGCGTCGAACTTCACGCAGCGCCTTCACCGGATCGGGAATCGTACAGAGCGTCCAGGTGCTCACCACATAATCGAACGAGCGATTCTCGAACGGCAGTTGCTCGGCGCTCACATGCTTCAGCTGAATCGGGAAGGAAGCTTCCGCGCTGCGCCGGGCGACTCGTTCCGGCAGCAGCGGGGCCGGATCGACCGCATGGAGCCAGGACAGAGACCCGGGGTAATGCGGCACGTTGAGCCCCGTGCCGAAGCCGATCTCCAGCACGGTCCCGCCGACGGATTGGAGCAGCGTCCGCCGCTCGCGCTGAAACTGCTCCCCGCTCATGACCCAATCCATCAGGCGGGGGAAGATGTGATCGCGATAAAGAGCCATAGATCCGATGTGCTGCTCGAGAACAATAACAAACAATAATAAAATTGTATTGTAGAAGGTTTGCCTACTACTTATACTCCACCACTACCAACCAAGTCTCCGTGCCTGGTGCTCCCAGTTATGTACCACTTTATTTTAGGAGGGATCAGTATGAAAGATGGGCTCGCGAAGTTGGCTGCGATTTGCGGAGCGGTTCTTGCCGTCTTTGTACTCAAGTCGCAGGTTCACGCCGAAATGTATGTGGCAGGCCAAGTCGGCTATACCATTCCTTACGATTTGACCAACCCTGAGTGGAGTATGGGCGGAGCGAGCCTTCGAGGGAATGATCTGTCGCTCCATGATTCGGTGATGTACGGTGCGAAGCTGGGCTATTACTTTGATTCGTTGAAGTGGCTCGGGGTGGAGACGGAAGTGTTCAATGCAACCCCTCATTTGAAGCAGCAGGAATGGGTCGTCAGCGGCGTTTCGCTCGGGACGATCCCCGGAGTGAACTTGAGAGTCTTGACGTGGGCCCCTGTCAATATCGTGGTGCGATACCAGATGGGTTCGCTCGAACCGTACGCTGGTGTGGGGCTGGGGGTGTTTTTTACGCGGCTTTCCGCCGACAGCTTCTCGAGTTCCAGCACCGATGTGGGGCTTAACACCCAACTGGGGTTGCGATACCGCATCACTCCCAATGTGGCGGTCTTCGGAGAATGGAAGTTCAATCACGCCGACATCAGTCACACCAACTTGCAGGGGACCGGGCTTGATGTATCGGCAGACTATAACGTGCATCATCTCGTCTTTGGAGTCGGCTATCATTTCTAATCGACGCTTCGGGACCGAGATCATCCTGTACGGCGTCGACTTCCCCGAGTGGCTGGTCCTTATCTTCCGTGGGGGGCCAGCCGTCTCGTTTTCAAAAACGCTCCATCATCAAGCTGATAAACACTTCGCGCGGCCCGTCAAAATGAGACTTATACGAGATGTCCTCGGTTGTAGCCCTATCCGCGCTATGTTAGATTCTGCCCACCGGTGAAAGACCCGCGACTTCACCGTCCTCGTTCACGTGTGAGTCCTGAGCTAAGCATCCACCGCCGTACAAGTCATTCTCAATGAGTAAAGGGTACGATCATCACGCTATCGAGTCCAAGTGGCAGGCCTATTGGGACCGGCACCGGACGTTTCGCGTCACTGAGGATCCGGGCAAGCCGAAGTTCTATTGCCTTGACATGTTTCCCTATCCTTCGGGGTCCGGGCTGCACGTCGGCCACCTTGAGGGCTACACCGCCACCGACATCGTCTCCCGCTACAAGCGGATGAGAGGCTTCAACGTGCTGCACCCGATGGGGTGGGACGCGTTCGGACTGCCCGCCGAGCAGTACGCGGTGAAGACGGGCGTCCATCCGGCGATCACGACTGAACAGAACATCGCCACGTTCAAGCGCCAGATGAAGCGCGTCGGCCTGTCCTATGATTGGGAGCGGGAGCTGAGCACGACCGACCCGCAGTACTATCGCTGGACACAATGGATTTTCCTGCAACTTTTCAAGCGCGGCTTGGCCTACGTCGCTGAGGTGCCGGTGAACTGGTGTCCCGCGCTGGGGACCGTGCTGGCGAACGAAGAAATCGTCGACGGCAGGAGCGAAGTCGGCGGCTTCGAAGTGGTCCGCAAGCCGATGCGGCAATGGATGCTCAAGATCACGGCGTACGCGGATCGCCTCCTGGAAGACCTCACATTGGTGGAATGGCCCGCCAGCACCCTGGAGATGCAGAAAAACTGGATCGGGCGGTCGATCGGGGCAGAAGTGGACTTCGCCCTCGCCGGTATCAACGGGCATATCCGGGTCTTCACCACCAGGCCCGATACCTTGTTCGGCGCGACATATATGGTGCTGGCTCCCGAGCATCCGTTGGTGGAAGCGGTGACGACGGCGGAGCAACGGGGCGAGGTCGGGTCCTACCGCGACGCGACCGCCCGTAAGAGCGATCTCCAGCGCCAGGAGCTGGAGAAAGACAAGACCGGCGTCTTCACAGGCGGCTACGCCGTGAACCCGGTCAACGGCGAGCGGCTCCCGATCTGGATCGCCGACTATGTCCTCATGAGCTACGGGACCGGGGCCATCATGGCGGTTCCCGCGCACGATGAGCGCGACTGGACCTTCGCGCGGACGTACCGGCTCCCGATCCGCGAAGTCATCGCGGGAGGGGACGTGGAGAAGGCCGCCTTCACCGAAACCCAGCGCGGGACGGTCGTGAACTCGACGACTCCGGACGGGACATTCTCCATCGACGGCCTGATCCCTGCCGATGCGATCCCCAAAATCACCGCCTGGCTGGAACAAAAAGGAAAAGGCAAGAAGGCGGTCAACTATAAGCTCCGCGATTGGCTCTTCGCGCGCCAGCGGTATTGGGGTGAGCCCTTCCCCATAGTCTGGACAGACGGGACGCCGAACGCGCTGCCCGAAGAGCAGCTGCCGTTGACCTTGCCGGAGACGAACAATTTCAAGCCGTCAGGCACGGGGGAAAGCCCTCTGGCGAATTTGGACGACTGGCTGACGACGATCGATCCCGCCACGGGACGACCCGCCCGCCGCGAAACCAATACGATGCCGCAGTGGGCCGGGTCCTGCTGGTACTACTTGCGCTTCATCGACCCGAAGAACGACCACTCCCTGGTCGATCCGGCCAAAGAACGCTATTGGATGCCGGTCGACCTCTACATCGGCGGAAGCGAGCACGCCGTGCTGCACCTGCTGTACTCGCGCTTCTGGCACAAAGTGCTGTTCGACATCGGCGTGGTGAGCACTCCGGAGCCGTTCAAAAAGCTGGTGCACCAAGGCATCGTCCTCGGCGAAGACAATCAAAAAATGTCGAAGTCCCGCGGGAACGTCGTCAATCCCGACGACATGATGGACCAGTTCGGCGCGGACGCCGTGCGGCTCTACGAAATGTTCATGGGCCCGCTGGAGGCGATGAAGCCCTGGAGCACCAGGGGCGTGGAAGGCATTACCCGGTTTCTTGAGCGGGTGTGGCGCCTTATGGTGACGGACGAGGGTCGTCTCCACCCGTCGGTAGTCCAATCGGAGCCGACGTCCGAGCAGCGCCGGTTGCTGCATCAGACGATCAAGAAGGTCACCGAGGACATCGAGGAGTTGCGATTCAACACCGCCATCTCCCAAATGATGGTCTTCACGAACGAAATGACCAAGGCGGAACAGCGACCGCGTTCAGTGCTCCAGCCGTTCGTGCTGCTCCTGTCTCCCTTCGCGCCTCACCTGGCCGAAGAGCTTTGGGAGAAGTTGGGCCGGCATCCCAGCCTCTCCCATGAGCCGTGGCCGGTCTTCGATCCTGCGCTGGTCGTGAGCGACCGACTGACCATCCCGATTCAGGTGAACGGCAAATTGCGCGGCAAGCTGGACGTTTCAGCGGACGCGACGCGGGAGCAGGTGGAGCAACTGGCGCGCGCACAGACGAAAGAATGGCTTCAGGGAAAAGAGCCGAAAAAGGTCGTCTACGTCGACAAGAAGCTGATCAATTTCGTAATAGAGGCTCGATGAGGCGAGACGTGCGGGACACGCGTGACGGGCGAGACGAGGCAGGTCGGCATCCGACTCATCTCGCCAGTCTCGCTCGTCTGGCCTGTCTCGCCACACTCTCGCTCGTGGTCGGTTGCGGCTATCAGTTCCGTGTCGAAGGAGCGGGACCGACGATCGGCGGCGCAAAGCCCGCCGCGTCGCGGGAACCGGCGCCGCGGTTGATCATCCGCCCGCTGCAAAACTTGAGTTTCGAACCCAACCTGGAAACGCGCTATACCAATTATGTCCGGCACGAATTTGCTTCCGGCAGCGGCGCGCAGGTCGTATCGGATACCGAGGCCGCCGACCTCGTGCTCACCGGCGAGATCTTGGCGGTGATCCTCCCCACGCTGAGCTTCACGCAGACGCAGACGTTGGAGAGCCGGGCCGAAGTGCTCGTGTCGGTCAAAATTGAAGAAACGCGCACCAAAAAGGTGGTCTGGAGCCAGGTTGCCAAAGGCGCGTCCGAGTTTTTTGTGACGCGCGATCTGCAATTCAACCGCGCGCTGCAGAACCGCGCGCTGGAGCAGGCCGGCCGGTTCATTGCCGAAGATCTCGCGTCCCGGTTTTTGTTGCACGTCGAGTCCGGGCAGCTGACGGCCAAACGACCGGCCTCGTCCGAACCGTCCCCCGCCGGACCGGAGGCGAAGTAATCCGCACGCCGCCATGACCGCGAGCCTCACCGCCCAGGAACTCGGCCCCGCCCTTCGGAAGAACGTACCGGCACCGGTCTATCTCGTCACGGGAGAAGAAGACTTGCTCCGGGACGCGGCGCTGGCCGCCTTGAAGCAGGCCGTGCTCGGGACCGAAGGCGGGGATTTCAACTGCGACGTCTTTTATGGAGACGAGGCCAGCGGCGCCGAGGTGATGAACTGCGCGTCGGAAATTCCGGTGTTCGCGGAGCGTCGGTTGGTGGTCGTCAAGGCCGCCGACAAACTGTCCGCCAAATCGAGCGAGCCGTTGCTGTCGTACATGAAAGAGCCGAACCACACGACGACGCTGGTCTTCATCGCGCCGAAACTGGACGGACGTCTGAAGTTTTCTCAGGCCGTGGCGAAGGCGGCGGTGACGGTCGATTGCTCGCCCCTGCGCGACGCACTGCTCGGACCATGGGTGAAGGCGGAGGCCGAACGCCTCGGCGTGCGTCTGGAGGACGAGGCGGTGCAGCTGCTCAAGGACCTCTGCGGGGAATCGCTCTATGCCGTGCGGCGGGAATTGGAAAAGTTGGCGGCCTACGTGCCGGTCGAGCGCGCCGCGACCGCTGCCGACGTGGAGGCGCTGCGCGGCATCACGCCGGGGGCCTCCGTCTTCGACCTCACGCTCGCGATCGGCGCCGGAGACCGGGGGCGTGCGTTGTCGATCCTGGCCCGCAATCTGGAAGCGGGAGAAGCGCCGTTGCGCATCCTCGGGTCCCTGGTCTGGCAATACCGGCGGCTATGGAAAGTGAAAGAGCTGCTCACCCGCGGGGGCAAGGAAGGGGAGGCGGCTCGGACGCTACGCATGGACCCTTACAAGGTCCGCGCGTTTGTCAATCGCTTCTCGGAGGCACACCTCGATGAGGCGCTGCGGCTGTTTTTGGAGACCGACGCCAAGCTGAAAGGCGGCAGCGGAAGCCAGGCCGTACGAATACTGGAGCAGGTCCTTCTGCGGCTCTGCGGCCTGGTGCGCCCGGGTTCGACCATCGCTCCGACCGGAGCGGCAAAAGCCCAGGTCAAACCGGCGGCGAAAAGCTTGCCCAATGTCCGGACGATCAGGAGCGGGAAGCGCTCAACGAGTTGATGCGGAGGGCAAGGCGGGACACGCGTCGCGAAGCCGTGTTCGGCTTCAGTACGCCTTTGGTCACGGCCTTGTGCAGGGCCGCCTTGGCGTCCCGAAAAGAGGTTTTGGCTTCATCGAGATTGTTCGCCGCCATCGCGGTCTGGACTTTCTTGATGAGACTCTTCACGGCGCTCAGGGTGGCCCGGTTGCGCTCCCGGCGCCGTTCGGCCTGTCGCGCCCGGCGGATCGTCGATTTGTGGATAACCGGCATAGTAGACTCCTGTCCGAAAGAAAGTGGCTTTCTATCATAAGCTTCGCAATTCGGTCAAGCCGACCGAGCCGTACCGGCCGGCAGCCGGCTCACATGCGACATGAACAGAAGGATCCTGGATGGGAATCTCAGCGCGTGAACGGTTGATCTTCGCGCTCGACGTGCCGTCGGCGCCGGAGGCGGAACGGCTGCTTGATCGCGTGGACGAGCAAGTCTCGTTCGTCAAGATCGGGCTGGAACTGTACACCGCCGCCGGACCCGAAATGGTGAGTCGGGTGATCAAAAGGGGCAAGCAGGTCTTTCTTGATCTCAAGTTTCTGGACATCGACGAAACGGTGCGCCGCGCGACCGAGCGGGTGGCGGCGATGGGAGTCCGGTTTCTGACGATTCATGCCAACCGCAAAGCGCTCGTGGCGGCGGTGGAAGGGCGGGGACAATCCCCGCTCCAGCTGCTCGCCGTAACGGTCCTGACGAATTTCGACGGCCAGGATCTGCGGGAAATGGGCATTCAGCGCACGGTGCAGGACCTCGTCACGGCGCGGGCACAACTGGCATGGGAAGTGGGGTGCGACGGGGTCATCGCTTCCGGTGAAGAGCCGGCGGCGATCCGCCAAAAAGTCGGTCCGAAGTTTCTCATCGTCACCCCGGGAGTCCGGCCGGCCGGCAAAGGCGTGGACGATCACGCCAGACCCACGACGCCGACGAAGGCGCTCGCCGCCGGTGCCGATTACCTCGTCGTCGGCAGGCCCATCCGCGACGCGGCCGACCCTGCGGCCGCCGCGACCGCGATCCTCGCCGAGATGCAGGCGGTGTTCGATGCTCGGGGGTAACGCCGTTTACGTTTGAACGGCACATCCGTTCGCTGCGGGGAGTTCCCGGAAGCGGGCGGTGAAGTGCCGAAGGACGGGAGCCTCGTAGGTAAGGGTCAGGCCCGCGAGGGCATTGCGCCGTGTGTACAATTCCACGATGGATTCCGCCACATACGTGATCTGCATGTTCGTGTAAACACGGCGGGGAACGGCGAGACGGACCAATTCCAGTTCAGGATGGATCATCCGGCCCGTCTCAGGATCCCGCTTCCCGAACATGACGGTGCCGATCTCAACGCCTCGAATTCCATACTCGCGGTACAATGCCACCGCGAGGGCCTGGGCCGGAAACTCGTCCTGCCGGAGGTGCGGTAGGAACTCCTTGGCGTTGAGATAGACCGCATGTCCTCCGATCGGCTTTACAATCGGCACGCCCGCCTGCTCCAACAGCTCGCCCAAGTACCGCACCTGCCCGATTCGAAACTCGAGATAGTGCTCGTCCAGCACTTCGCGCAACCCTCTTGCGATGGCTTCCAAATCGCGTCCCGCCAGCCCCCCGTAGGTGGGAAAACCCTCGACTAGAATCAACATATTGGTAATGTCCTGCGCCCATCGGCCGTCGTTCAGACTTAAAAACCCGCCGATGTTGACCAGACCGTCTTTCTTGGCGGACATCGTGCACCCGTCGCCATAGCTGAACAGCTCGCGGGCGATCTCGAGCACGGACTTGTCCTGGTAGCCGGGTTCCCGCTCCTTGATGAAGTAGCAGTTTTCCGCGAACCGGCACGCGTCGAAGAACAGCGGGATGCCGTAACGGTTGAGAAGCTGTCTGGTCGCCCGGATGTTGGCGAGGGAGACGGGCTGACCGCCCCCGCTGTTGTTCGTGATCGTGATCATGACGAGCGGGATCCGCTCGGTCCCCACGCGCTCGATCGTCTCCTCCAGCCGAACCAGGTCCATGTTGCCTTTGAACGGAAGCTCGACGTGAGGGTCGTAGGCGTCCTTGATCACCAGGTCGAGCGCGTCCGCTCCCTGGTGCTCCACGTTGGCCCGGGTCGTGTCGAAATGAATGTTGTTCGGGACGCACATGCCCGGTTTCACCACGGTGGAAAAGAGCAGGTTTTCCGCCATGCGGCCCTGGTGGGTGGGGATGACATGCGCGTAGCCGAAAATGGAGCGGACCGTCTCTTCAAAGTGATAAAAATTCTTGCTTCCCGCGTACGACTCGTCGCCCAGCATGAGCCCGGCCCATTGGTTGTCGCTCATGGCCGAAGTGCCGCTGTCCGTCAAGAGATCGACGTAGACGCTTTCGGCGGGCACGTGAAAGAGGTTGTAGCCGGCGTCGCGCAGGAGGCGTTCCCGCTCCTCGCGCGTCGTGCGGCGGATCGGTTCGACCACCTTGATTTTGAAGGGTTCTGAAGGGAACTTCATGACCGGGTCTCCCGCACACGCGCGATCTGGGATTGGAATGCGGAGGCGCCGTCATACTCGAATACGTATCGCGTCATGTCGAACAAAGGAGCCGGGTCGAGGTCTCGGATGAGGTCCGGCTTCCAGGTGATTTCCAGCTGGTTGATGATGGTAATGGGGGTGGGTTTGCCGACCATGCCGAGCGGAACCTGCCCGTACGACTGGGAGAAGATGAGAATCTCGCCGTCGAACATGGCGGCGTTGATGTCGCGCGCGGCGCCTTGCTTCTTGAAGTCCTCTTCAAACCGGCGAAATGCCGGCGACCGGTCCAATTCCTCGCGGAAAGCATAGAATATTTTGATTCCGGCCCTGTGCTGATCGTCCATGACCGCCACGGCGTCGCCGACCAGCGACTCCTGCTGCATTTGTTCCCGCGACAACACCAGTAACCGCCGAATCGTCACGCCGCGCTTGGCCGCGGTCTGGTTGGCGAGGAGGTAACTGGGATAGAGGGCCTCGCCTTTTTTCCAAATGTTCCAGCGCTCCATCACGGCGTCGATCGACCGTTCGGCCGTCTCGACCAGACGGACGGCTTCCGCGTTGGCGGCCGCGCCCTGGTAGATGAGGGTTTGAGCTTCAAGTTGGCGCAGTTCCTTCCCGATCGCTTCGACTTTTTTCGGGATGTATCTGGGACGTTTCGGCACATGGAGCATCACGTCGACGGCCGTCAGAGCCAACGTCCAGTACTCCTTGGCGGACGTCGGCGCCTTGTCCTTCTGAGCCACGAGGAGTAACTCGACCGGATTCCTGTCCAGGAGCTTGGCCATCTTGATGCAGACTTCCGGCTTCGGAATCTTGAGGCCGCGCCGCATGAGGTTCGCTTCAGGCTGCGCGATCCCCAGCTTGGCGGCCAACGCGTAGTCGCTGCCGAGCCCGTACCGCTGCTTCACCGCTTCGAAGTACGCGGGCATCTCCGACATAACGAATGGTTCTCCCCGTGTCTGCTCGGCAAGGAATGAAAACGCCCGCCGCGTGAGAATCTATGCCGCCTGATGGCGGGACAGCGAAGTCGCTTCGCCGCCGGTCCGTCTCCGTTCCAGCCCCATCCAGAAGCCTTCCAGATAATCTAAAACGGCCGTCATGCCGGCAAGAAAGTCGGCCTTGTCCTGGGCGCTCATTTTCTGGGGAGACGCCCCTCCCTCCACCGCCTCCACCGCCTGCTCCATCGCTTTCTCATGGGAGGCTTCCAATTGACGGTGAAAGATGAAGTATGTGGCGTCCATCCCGGAATAGCGGATGTCCTTCAGAAGAAGGAGCCCGGGGATGAGGTGGTCCCACATGGTGATCGCCATATTTTCCAGCCCGAAGGAGGCCCCCAGAGCCCTGGCGTGATTGCCGTCGCTGTAGAGCCGCTCCATCCCGTCGATGTAGGCGCGCGTCGAAGCGAGCATGGGTCTGTTCATGGCTTCATGAACGGGAATGCCGACCGAGCGAAGAAAATCGCGGTACAGCAACTCATGCCGATTCCGGGTCTCCCCGTCACCCAATTCGGAGTAGAGAACTTTCGTCAGCTCGTCGGCCACTTTCTCATCCTCCGTGTTCACCAGTTGCGCAACCAGAATCCTCGGGAAGAATCGGGCAAAATTGTAGAACTCCACCGCGAATTCGTGGAATTCATCGTCGCTGAGGTCTCCGGTTTGAAAGCGATCCAGGTACGAATTGTTGATCGCTCCGTGTCGCAGAACACAGGCTCGCATTTCTTCGAAGAAGGTCATGGGGCACCTCCGTGCGCCGGAAAAGAGAAAGTGACGGTCGTCGCACGCACGCTCTTATAATAATGTTTCAATATCACTCTAGCAATATAATACTTCGATGAACGCACGGCACGTGAGGCTGATGCAAAACTAATTCCTAATGTATCGATGAATACAGGAATGGTGAAGTGTACCAGACAATAGAAAAACTATATTGACCGATATAAGTGCTATGTTATACTGACGCAGTGCAGCCGTGCCCAATATTCGCCGGATCCCCGCAAGCAACACCGGAGGCAACACCATGAGCGGTTCAATGGAGATCGATCACATCACGCTCTGTGTCGACGACCTGAATGCCGCGGAGTACCTGTTCACCAAAGTGCTCGGCTTTGACGTGATCTGGTCGGCGCGGGACGTAGGGAGTGAACATTCCAGCATGGACACGGTCGTCGTCCAACGCGGCTCCGCGAAGATCGCTCTCATGCAGGGACGGGACAAGGCCGTCCAATCTCAGATCAACGAATACATTGAAAAGTACGGGCCCGGCGTGCAGCACGTCGCGGTCGAGGTCGACGATATCGAGGCCGTCTGCCGGGAGTGGGAAGCCCACGGCGTCAAATTCAGCGGTCCGCTGAAACAGGGCAGAGACGGATTCGGGCCCCTTCAGCAGCGATTCACCTATCCCTTATTCCCCGGGGCCGGCGTGTTTCTCGAGGTGACGCAGCGCACGCACGGCACGGAGCAGTCGAAGACCTTCGTGAGGGGGACTGTGGAAGCCCTCTACAAGGACATCGAGCGCGACCAAATCGCGGGAGTCGAGCAGACGATCATCGATTTTGAGGGACAGGGGTCGCCATACCAGCGCCGGAAGAGGAAGCAGAAGCACCTGAAGCGAGCGTCCTGACGGTCTGAAACGTCTCCCGGCCCCGCAGTGAATTCTCACGAGCAAAGGAGCCCGCTATGTTTCTGCAGAAGAAGGGCAAGGTTCCCGATCAGGCTCATGTCGGCATTCCTGAAGGACTGTGCGAAGAAGAGCACGGCCGCGAAGGATTTGCCGGCCCTTCCTCGCATCTCTATCGAACCCATCCTCCGACCGGATGGGTCCGCATTGAGGGCCCCTTGCGCCCCCGGGCCTTCGACAGCCTGGATCTCCCGACCCCCGATCTCCAGTCGTCGCGCGCGCGCCCTGTTGAGATTCTCCGCAGCCAGGACGTAGTCGTCTTCATCTCCCGCCGGGCGGACGCTATGCCGTACTTTTTCCGCAACGCCGACGGGGATGAGGTCCACTTCGTGCATTCAGGCGTGGGCCGATTCGAGACCGATTACGGGATGCTGACCTATGAGCCGGGCGATTATGTCGTGATACCCAAAGGGACCACGTACCGCACCGTCGTGGACTCGGGTCCCTCTCTCTTTCTGATCGCCGAGACGCCGCAGCCGGTGGCTATCCCGGATCGAGGGTTGCTCGGCCGCCATGCGTTGTTCGACAGGGGCGTGCTGGCCGCCCCCGAGCTGGAGGACCACGCCCGACAATCGGAAGCAAACGCGCAGGAGTGGGAGGTCCGGATCAAGCATCGCGGCGAGTACACGAGCGTCTTCTATCCCTTTTATCCGATGGACGTCGTCGGCTGGAAGGGCGATCTCTGGGTCGCCAAGCTGAACGTACGGGATTTTCGTCCGGTCATGAGCGCCCGGTATCATCTGCCGCCGAGCGTCCATGCCACGTTCCAGGCGGGCGGAACGCTGTTCTCCACCTTTGCCCCCCGCCCGTTGGAGAGCGACCCCGCCGCGCTCCGGGTCCCCTTCTACCATCGCAACATGGATTACGACGAAGTGCTCTTCTATCACCGAGGCAAGTTTTTCAGCCGGGCGGGAATCCGGCCCGGCATGCTCACGCTGCATCCGCAGGGCATCCACCACGGTCCGCAGCCCCAGGCCGTCGAGGCGGCCAAGACCAAGAGCGAAACGGAGGAAGTCGCGATCATGATCGAATCGCGCACGCCGCTGACGGTGTCGTCCGAGCTCGAATCGGTGGAGTGGAAGGATTACGCGACGAGCTGGAGCCGTCATGAAGCTGTGTAGCTTTCTCGTCAAAACTCCGGTGGGCGCCTTCACCAGAGTCGGAGCGCTTCGCGAACTGCAGCTCGTCGACCTGAACATGGCGTATGTTCGGTACTTGGAAGACCAGAAGGAAGCGCAGCCGTACCGTCTGGCCCAGGCCCAGGTCCCGGCTGCGATGCTGGAATTGCTGGAGGGCGGGCCTTCGGCGATGGCCGGAGCGCGGCGGGCGCTCGACTATGCCTGCGCGCTGGGCGATCGGACGGAAGGGCCGCGCGGGGAGACGATTTTTTACGCAGCAGGAGCCGTGCGGGTGATCGCACCGCTGCCGAATCCGGCGTCGCTGCGGGATTTCATCGCGTTCGAGAATCACATTGCCGCGACGTCGAAGAAGCGGGGACAGCCCATCCCGCCGGAGTGGTACAAGGCGCCGGTGTACTACAAAGGCAACCATCGCACGATCATCGGTCCCGACGAGGAGCTGCCGTGGCCCCTGGAAACCGCCAAGTTGGACTATGAGCTGGAATTGGCCTGCGTCATCGGCCGGCAGGGCCGGGACATCCCGGAGCAGGCCGCGCCCGATTACATCGCCGGCTACACGATCATGAACGACTTCAGCGCGCGCGACGTGCAATTCCAGGAGATGGCCTGCCGCCTGGGACCGGCGAAAGGAAAGGATTTCGCGACCGCGATCGGGCCATGCCTGGTGACTCCCGACGAAGTGCCGCAGCTCGATGACTTGACGATGATCGCCCGAGTGAACGGCGAAGAGTGGTCGCGCGGACGGTTCGGCACGATTCATTGGTCCTTCTCGCAAATGATCGCCCACGTTTCGCGGGGCGAGGCGATCTACCCGGGCGACCTGTTCGGCTCGGGGACCGTGGGAGGCGGCTGCGGGCTGGAGCTCGACCGCTTTCTGCAGCCCGGCGACGTCGTGGAACTGGAAATTCAGCCCATCGGCGTCCTCCGGACCCGCGTGGCGAAAACACTCGAGTAGGAGGAATTTCATGGCGGTGAACGTGACGCCTGATCCTGCCGTCGCAGAGCTGATCGAACGATATCGCACCCTGTACAACGGACCGGACATCGACGCAAAGCTGGAACGGCTGATCCGGATGGGTCCGTCGCCGAAGCTGTCGGCCTGGGATGTGCAGCGTCTGTTGCGGGCGGCGCAGGCCGTGTACTTCGACACCCACGTCGAAGTGGTATCGGGACACCACACGGCGACCTATTTGCGGTTCGAGTCCGTCGCCTATTTTCCCCAGCTTATTCGGCTGCTGACGGGAGACATGGCCGAGTGGATCATGCGGACGTACGCCCGCGATCCGATCACGGGCCTGCTCGCTACCAGGTCCGCGGCGGAACAGCTTGCCGTCGGAGTCGCCGAAGCGCTTCATGACCGGATGCGCCTCCGTGTGGCGCTGACTCCATACGACCCTCAGACGGGAAAGATCGGGACGGACATCATCGCGGGAGCCATCCACGCCGGCGACCGGTTCATCGCGTTGAACGACGTGACGACGCGCGGCAATTGCGTCGGCAAACTGGGCAAGGTCATCACCGATCACGGAGCGCAGCTGGCCGGCATGATGGTGTTCGCCCGCCGGGACAGCGGCCAATTTCCGCTCGTGAGCGAGCTGGCGGCCAAGCACCCCTTCTACTACACGGCGGACCTGGACATGCCGCAGTGGGAGCCGGACCGATGCCCTCTTTGCCGGCGCAAGCAGCCGTTATTGTCCTGGAAGGATATGCCCCAGCTCTGACCACTCCACACTCCGCGAGGAGGACCGATTATGGACATGGCAGACGTGACACGCGAGATCAAGCGAGCCGACCTCCTCCAAATGTACTACTACCTTCGGCTCACCAGATCGCTCGAAGACCGCATCACGGCTCTGTATCGGCAGGGACGGATCGTCGGGGGGGTCTACACCAGTCATGGAATGGAAGCCATCGCAGTGGGCTATGCCTCGGCCTTGGAGCCGCACGACGTCATCGCTCCGTTCCACCGGGACATGGGGGCCTTCCTGATCCGCGGATTTACTCCCGGCGAAGTGATCGCGCAGTACCTGGGCAAGCGGACCGGTCCCACCAAGGGGAAAGACGGCAACGTGCACATGGGAGATCTGAAGCGCGGCATGATCGGGTTCGTCAGCCACTTGGCCGACAACCTTCCCGTGGCCACCGGGGCAGCGCTCGCCTTCAAGATTAGGGGCGAGTCCCGCGTCGCGTTCACGGGGACGGGAGACGGCGGTACCAGCCGCGGCGACTTCCACGAGGCGATGAATTTTGCGGCGGTTCGCCAACTGCCCGTCGTGTTTTTCTGCAACAACAATCAATACGCCTACTCGACGCCGCAGCGGCTTCAGATGGCCGTTCGAGACGTGGTGGAACGGGCCAAGGCCTACGGCATGCCGGGCGAAATCGTGGACGGCA
>JBDZUK010000122.1:0-5017 GCA_040255165.1 Nitrospiraceae bacterium
GGCGCGCCGCGAACGCCCGTTCCACGAGCGAGAGTCCCTCCGCAATCTGTTCCCGGTTCCACAGAGAGCGATCCTGGTTTTCCAGAAGAATGAGATCGCCTGTCGGTGAAACGCGCGCCGCGCGCCGCGAGTCGTGCAGCAGCATGAGGGCCAGGAGTCCCAGCGCCTCCGGCTCCGGCAGCAGGGCGACCAGCAGCCGCCCCAGGCGAATCGCCTCGGCGCCCAAATCGTGACGCGTGAGCGATTCCCCCGAGGACGCCGAGTAGCCCTCGTTGAACACCAGGTAGACGACCCGCAGCACGGCGTCCAGGCGGTCCGGCAGCTCGCTTTCCGGCGGCACCTCGTAGGGAATGCGTGCGTCCCGGATCTTCGACTTGGCGCGCACGATGCGCTGCGCGACCGTGGCCGGCTTGGTGAGGAACGCCCGCGCAATCTCCTCGGTCGTGAGGCCGCAGACTTCGCGCAGCGTCATGGCCACCTGGGCCTCGGGCGGCAAGGCAGGGTGGCAGCAGGTGAAGATCAGCCGCAGCCGATCATCCTGTACGTGCTCCTCGTCCCATTCCTCGGGATCGCTCGTACGGGATTCGAGTTGCCTGGCCAGCTCCGAAAGCGAGGCGTCGAAGCGGGCGCGCCGGCGCATGCCGTCGATGGCTTTGAAGCGGCCGGCGGAGACCAGCCAGGCACGCGGATTGGCCGGAACGCCGTCCCTGGCCCATTGCTCCACCGCCGCGGCGAATGCGTCGTGCAGCGCCTCCTCGGCGGCGTCGAAATCGCCCAGCAGGCGGACGAGCGTGGCGAGCACCTGTCTCGACTCGGACCGGTAGACTTGCTCCATCAACTCGCGGGCCCGGTGGATATGCTCGTCAGTCATGGTGGGATGGCTCGACCCAAGATGATCCAGCCGGACGGGGCCCGGCAGTTATCAGTAAGAGGACGTGGCGGAAAAGTACTCGGCGGGCGGGGAGGCGTCAAGAGGAGATCGAAAAACCGGGCTCACGGCTGCAGCGGTCCGATGAAGATCACGCGCTTCCGGGAGCGTCGGATTCCGGCAATTCCAAGCACGAAAGACGTCTACGATCCATCTCTCGCCGGCGGATTCCGCGGGCTTTCGACTTGCCCGCGCCTCTGCAGCACCCGCATCACCAACCAACAAAACATCGCCCAGGCGAGACCCGCCAACCATCCGGCCAGAACGTCCGTGGGATAGTGCACCCCGAGGTACACGCGGCTGACGCCGACGAGGAAGGTCAGGAGTAGGGCGATGATGAGCACGTAGATTCGCTCGTTCAACGGGAGCACGAGTCTCGCAAGGAGCGCGCCCAGCGTGAGATAAAACACGGCGGCCAGCATGGCATGTCCGCTCGGGAAGCTGGGTGAGGCGACATAGGTGAGAGCAGGCACCAATTCCGGACGGGGACGGTCGAAAAAGTGTTTGAGGACGCTGCTCAGCGCCATGCCGCCGGAGACCGACACGATCACGAAACCCAGCGCATGCACGTTTCGAGACAGGAGCAGGTGTCCCGCCACCGCGGCAGCCACGAGCCCGATTGTCATGGTGCTTCCGAGCGCCGACAGATCGCGCATGGCCTCTTCGAACCACCGGGGGCCGATCGGGTTGGACAGCTCACCCGGCTCGCGCAGGGCGAGGAGGATGCGCTCGTCCAATTGCAGCAAGACCTCCTCACCCACCGCTTCGGCGAGCTCGAAGAAGCTCCAGACCCCGAGCACGACCAGGAATGCCGCGGACAGCAGCAAAAAATCCCTGGTGATGTGCGTGCTGCTCGCCGTCAAAGCCGTTCTGTTTCCTGCCATGGCCGACGCTCAGCCGCAGGGCTGTTCCTTCATCCAGGCTTCGGCCCGCTTGCGTAACTCTTCGGGCGGCACGTCTTCGACGTGACTGTGAATCCACCAAAAATTGCCGGCGATGTCCTTCACCCCTGCGCTGCGATCGCCGTAAAATTGGTCCGCTGGTTCCTTGACGGACGTGGCTCCCGCCTGGATCGCCCGCTTGTACCAGTCGTCTGCGTTCTCAACGTACAGCACCACGGTGGAGACCATCGGCTTCCACTGACCGGCCGCCTCGCCGATCATCACCATCGAATCGCCGATCTTTATCTCGCCGTGCATCACGGTCCCGCCCGGTCCGGCCAGTCGATACGCTTCCGTGGCGCCGAAGGCCCGCTTGAGGAAATCGATCAATTCGGCCGCACCTTTGACGGTCAGCATCGGCGTGACGGTGCGGAAACCGTCCGGAATGGGGTTGACCTTGCTCGCCATGGCAGACCTCCTTTCGTCGTCGTGAATTCGTGGCGTCGCAACATCAGCGATCATAGCGGGGACAGCTTGGGCCAGGAAAGAGGGATGCCCTGATTCGACAACAACCGTTGGAAATCCTCCAGCAGGCGTGCCTCGTGCCTGACCCGACGCGGCACGGTGCGTCGCTGCAGGCAGAAGGCTGCGAGGAGCCCCGCGGCTTCCCCCACGTTCCATTCGACGTGATGCACCCGATAGGCGCCGTTGGTGATGTGCGTGACGCCGAGGTTCTTGCCGCCGGGGACGAGGTTTTCCACGCGCACGGGAATCAGCGAGCCGAGCGGGATCTGGAACGGCCAGCAGCCGAGGTCCAAGTACCCCGCGCCGCTGACCCTGGGGTGCAGGTCGATCCGGTAGCAGCCGATGCCGACGCTGTCGTGAAAGATCTCCGGGCCGTGAGGCCGCAACGGATGCGCGATGTGTTGCTCGAGGACGGTGAACTCGGCGATGATGCGCCGTGATTCGCGGACGTAGGGGGCCGGCGCCAGACCGTCCGGCGTGCCGCCGACCACGTCGCCGCGCAAGCGCAATCCTGGATATCCAAGCCCGCCGTCCGGCCGGGGCGCCTCGGTTTGCAGCCAATACAGGAGGCTCAGGCTGAGCTGGCGCGCGGCCTCGGTGTTGATCGCCGCCTCCGCGTGGTCCACTCCGCACACGGCGCCGAACCAGTAGTCGTTCTGGGGCCAGTTCACCACGGTGATGTCGCTCGCACCGAATCCCTCGATGAAGTTGGTCCGATCGAGGATCCTTCGGAAACGCCACCACGGGCGGTCGTCGACCGATTCGAACATCCCCCGAGAGATGATTTCGTGTGTCTCGGGTTTCACGGTGGTCCAGCTGAGCAGAGGTCCGGGCCATCCCGGCGGGACGAACTCGCGCCAGAGATGATATTGGCTCGGCTTGTCGACGGTGTGATCCCCGCCGGGCAGGTAATCCATCGCGAAACACACCGTGATCGCCTGCTGATCCCGGGGGTCGTCCTTGTCCGCGGCGTGCGGCTCCTGGGTGCGGTCGCGGGACTCCGCGCCGATCACGTGTTCCACGCCGGCCATGGCGAGGACGTCGCCCCCGGGCGTGGCGTCGATGAAGAACGGCGCTTCAATCAGGCAGTCGCGGCCCGATTCGAGGCCCCGCACGACCACGCCCGTGATGCGGTCCCCGTGCGTCCAGGCCGACAGGGGCCGCTGCGGATGCATGACGAACAGCTTTCCGCTCAGTTGATGCGGCGCGAACATCTGGTGCAGGACCGCGACCGCAACGCGCGGGTCGTGGCAGATGCGGCTGACCCATCCGTTCCCGGGATTGAAAGCCTTGTTCGCTCGCGCGGCCTCGGTGAGCGGAAGATGCTTGCGATAATAGTCCCGGATGCCGTCCCTCAGCGCGCGGTACCGGTCTGTGGCGCCGTATTCTTCGATCCACGGATGTTCGTCTGGAGGCACGGCCTGGTTCGTCAGTTGGCCGCCGATCCAGTGCGTTTCTTCCGTCAGGATCACCCGCCAGCCCATGCCGGCCGCCGCCAACGCCGCGGCGCAGGCGCCGAGCCCTCCTCCGATGATGGCGACGTCCGTCCGCAGGACTTGCATGGGCTAGGCGCGTGTCCTCACACGGGGGGTCTGCCGCTCGTCCCGGAGCATCGTGATGAGGAGCTTGTTGGTCTCCCCGGCCCGTTCCTTCAAGCCGGGCAGCAGCCGCTGGATCTTCGCTTTGATCTCGTGCCTGGTGTCCCATGCGCGGTCGATGCTGGAAATCAGCCGGCCCGAGCGCACGTCGTGCACCGGCGGCATGGGCATGTCGAGGTCGTGGATGAACCCGGTCACTTTCGACGCATAGGGCAGCGCCACGAACGGCACGCCGTGGAGCGCCGAAAAGATGAGGAAATGCAGCCGCATGCCGACGCAGAACTCGAAGCGGCCGATCAAGCTCAAAATCTGCTCAGAGGTATAGTTTCTCCTGAGAATCTCCGCCCGCTGGGAGTACTCCATCTTCGCGACCACGCCGTGACTGTGCCGGATGTCGGTCTTCTCCATGGGCACGAAGACTACGTCGGCGTTCAGGCGGTCGATCATGAAGTCGGCCGCATTGGCCAGCAGCTCGTAGTAGTGGGCGGGGCTGATGTGGGGCGCCGCGGGACCGGGCTCGCGCACCGAAAACCCGACCAGATGCCGGTCGAAGTCGACGCCTTCGGTGATCAGCGCGTCCGCGGAGGAGGAGGCGGCCTCGATCAACAAGGCCGGGTCCGCGGTCAGGTGGATCTCTTTCGCGACTCCCACGTCCTCCAGCAACCTGTATCCCTGCCTGTCGCGCACCGTGATGAGCTGCACGCGGTTGAGCGTCTCCGTGACGGCCGCGCGGACGTCCGGATCCTGGAGAGGACCGGCGCTGATCGCGTAGACGGCGACCGGAATGCCGAGCTCCTGGGCCAGCTGCACCTCCCGCAGATACGCCTCGGCGTCGGCGTCATAGAGAATGCCTCCTCCCCCGAGGATCAACAGGTCGAGGCGTGAGACTTCTTCGCGCGCCTCCCGCCGCGTCAATTGCCGGATCGGCACCGACCGCTCGACGGCGTGGCGGCGCAGCGTGTCGTCGGGATCGCGGGAATACACCGTGAGCTCCGCGGAAACGGATTTGCGGAGTTCTCCGACGATCCCGGACAAGATGGCCTCGTCGCCCAGGTTGAATCCGCCGTACGACCCGGATATCCCGA
>JBDZUK010000123.1:0-5015 GCA_040255165.1 Nitrospiraceae bacterium
TCGCCGTGGAACTCGGATTTCACCAGCGCGTTCATCATCCCCGATGGTCAGGGCGGATTCGTCACCGACCCCGAGTTCGAACGAGCGCCGGTCTCGGTTCCATGGCACATGGCCGCGCGGTTCATGAACTGGCTGCATAACGACCGCGCTGCCGAGCGGGCGGCGTTCGAATCGGGCGTCTACGACACCTCAACATTCACGCAGAATCCGGACGGCACATGGAACGACCAGATCGCCCACACCCCGGGTTCGCGCTACTGGATCCCCACCTTCGATGAGACATTCAAAGCCTTCTACTACGACCCCGACCGCTACGGCGATGGGCTCGACGGCTACTGGATGTTCCCCAATCGGAGCAACACGCCGCCGGTCGCCGGCCCCCCGGGCATCGGCACCACCAACGTGGGCAACGGCACCTTCGGCCCGTACATGTCCTCGGGGCTCTACCCCGATGTCACGACGCCCTGGGGACTTCTCGATGCTTCCGGAGGGGCACGCGAGTGGACCGAGTTCACACTTGGCGAACCGTTTCGAACGCGATACTACATGGGCACGGCAGCGGGCATGGACCCTGTGTTGATACGACTATTCGATCGGGCAGATCAGTACCACATGCGTGCTAGTCCAACACTTCCCAACGGGTTTCGAGTCGCGTCTCTTGTCCCTTCGCCAGCCACCGTATCCATCTATTTTGTAATGTTCGTATGTATTCGGAAAAGGAATTGCCAGTGACAAATACCGTGTTTACTGTACTACTGATAGTTCTGCATGCTCTGTTTGCGGGTACGGCAACTGCTCAGATTCAGATAGCGCCTTGTGGCGGCAACTGTCCTTTGGGCACGGCACCAATTTGCATATTTTCTAGCATACCTGTTGGAGTCATTACGGCTTGCACGGATGGCGATCTTGAAATCGAGGCTGAGCCGAGTCAAAATCAGTCGGTCGCAATTACAATTCAAGTGCGAGTCGCTGATTACGTATTCAGGGACATTAAAGTACGGAATCATGGCAACAGGTCGGCCATATTGCTTTCAATAGAAAGTGTTGGCGGTGGAAGTGTTTCGTCAATTAGGAGTATCACTCAGTCAGGCGGAACTGGAGAGTTATGGATAGGATCAGTGTTGGCGAAAAGCATCGGCACCGGTGGAGTCCAAGCTGCCACTATCACTACCGTTCAGGCGACGGTTGGTGACATCCTAGGACCTATCGTGGCGACAGGGTCGCCATCGGGTGGGATGGGATCAGTAGGTAATATATTTCAAGTTCGCGCTGATCAGGGGAGCATTCTAGGGAATGTTGTGGCGGCTAACGGTGCCATTGACTTTGTTCAAGCGCCAAACGGTGCGATCGGATCCTCCACATCAACCGTCAACATCTGGGCCAAGACGGCCATCCAGAGAGTCGATGCGCGCCAGATTTGGGCGAACATCGATGCGAGGAGAAACGGCGGCGACCCGGCCAACAGCCAGGTCTGGCGTGTCAGCGCCACCAACGGCGACTTCACCGGCAGCATCAACGCCCGCCGGCTGGACGGATCGACAAATGCCACGCCGGGACTATTTGTACCCAACGGCAACCTCAACGCGGACATCACGCTCACCGATGCGCTCCGCAGGCCGATCAGTGTGTCCGGCAGCCTTCCCAACGGGCGCGTCATCTCCATGGTGCGGAGCATCGGTGACAATGGGATCATGAACTTCGGGTCCGTCGCGGGCCGCATCGAGGTGACGCAATCGATCAATCGCTCGATCACCGTTGCGGGTGCGCTGACCGGTCAGATCGTCATCGGTGAATCGATCCCAAACCCGTACGGCATCACCGTCGGTTCAATCGGAGGCACCGGGCAGATCATCGTCAACGCGACCAACACCACCGGAACATGGACCGGGCCGGTCACGGTTGGACCGTCAGGAAGCCAGATCGTCCTCGACGATGGTGCCTCCCAGCCGTACCAAGCCCCGTACTACGCCGCGCTCTCATCGACCCTCGGCGGCGGGTCGGTCGGCCTCGTGCCTTACGGGTTGCATAAGGAAGACTGCGAGCCCTCGCACGCGCCCGATGGCGGGCCCAACCTCTATTGGGCCAGCAAGACCTGGCCGCAGTCCTTCGGCGGTCAGACCCGCGAGACCTTCGTCATCAAGCACTACGGCCCGGTCTTCGCCGCATCGAGCGGGCCGTATCTCATCGAGCGCCGAAAGTTCGCGATCGCGATGTGCGGCAGCGAGCCCTGCGCTGGGCAGGACCTGGTCTGGGTCGACCGCACGACCATGTTCGATGTCTACGCCCCCGGCAGCGGCAGCAGGGAAGTCTGGGTCGCGATGAAGAACGATGGCCAGGGCAACCCCGTCGAGGTCGACAAGAACCATGCCTACCGGTTCTCGCTCGTCGCCGACAGCGGCGTGACCCGGCTCCAGTCCGACCAGACGCTCGTGACCACCACCCCCAAGCCCACCGTGGTCGGCTACCCCTACGAAGTCAAGCCGCTCTTTTTCGACCTCAACCAGAACCTCGTCGCCGACCTGGGCGACATCGAGATGTGGATGGAAGAGCCCGCCGATGTCGACTACAGCGGCCAGATCGACACCGAAGACCTGATCAGGCTCATTGAGGTCGTGGGGATGTGAACCGGCGCGTCCGCTCGACTCCTTGACGACCCGAGCCGATCCAGCAAGAAAGAAGCCCCAGCGTTGCGCTGGGGCTTCTGTGATTATCGCAATTGGTGAATGTCGTGGCTGGCTTACTTCACGCCGTCTTTGCCGGCGATGTACTTGATCAGGTCGACGCAGCGATTGGCGTAGCCGGCTTCGTTGTCGTACCAACTGACCACCTTGAAGAAGCGGTCGTTGAGCTGCATGCCGGCCTTCGCATCGAAGATGCTGCTGTGGGTGTCGCCGATGAAGTCGCTGGAGACGACTTCTTCATCGGTGTAGCCGAGGACGCCCTTCATGGCGCCGTTCGCCGCGGACTTCATCGCATCGCAGATGGCGTCGTAGCTGGTGGCCTTGGAGGTGCGGAAGGTGAGGTCGACGCAGGAGACATCGGCGGTGGGGACGCGGAAGGACATGCCGGTGAGTTTGCCCTTGAGGGCGGGGATGCAGAGGGTGACGGCTTTGGCCGCGCCGGTGGAGGCGGGGATGATGTTCATGTAGGCGTTGCGGCCGCCGCGCCAGTCCTTCTTGGAGGGGCCGTCCTGCGTGGGCTGGGTGGCGGTCGCGGCGTGGACGGTGGTCATGAGGCCTTCTTCGAGGCCGAAGGCGTCGTTGATGACCTTGGCGATGGGGGCCAGGCAGTTGGTGGTGCAGCTGGCGTTGCTGACGACGGTGTGCTTCGAGTTGTCGAAGACTTCGTGGTTGACGCCCATGCAGACGGTGGGGACCTGCGCCGGCTCGGCCTTGGTGGGGGCGGAGATGACGACGCGCTTGGCGCCGCCCTTGAGGTGCAGGCTGGCCTTCTCGAAGTCGGTGAAGAGGCCGGTGGATTCGAGGACGTAGGAGGCGCCCAGGTCCTTCCAGGGCAGCACGCCGGGGTCCTTCTCGGCGAGGGTCTTGGTGGTCTTGCCGTTGACGGTGAAGGAGTTCTCGGTGGCGGAGACCTCGGCCTGCTTGCCGTTCAGCATGAAGCGGCCGTGCATGGTGTCGTACTTGAGGAGGTAGGCGAGGTTGTCTGCGGGGACGAGGTCGTTGACGGCGACGACTTCGATGCCCTGGGCCGCGGCGGCCCGGTAGACGAGGCGGCCGATGCGACCGAAGCCGTTGATGCCGATCTTGATTGCCATGTGGAGTGTCCTTTCAAGACTTGAAGCCGCCGGGGTCGGAGTTTTCAGTGCCCCGGGGGCTCATCGGGAGTGCGGATAAGGAGCAGAACCGTACAGCCGGGGGGGCCGGCTTTCAATCTGTCTGATTCCGGCAGGTTCTGCGCGTCACGGCCGCGTGGGGGGTGCCGGGCGGCAGAAACCTGTCTGAAAAGCTGTCGGATGAGGAGAAATCCCGGTATCCGATTGCGGGCGAGGCCGGTTCTAGTGGCGTTCAACCCGCGTGGCACGGAAGTCGCGTGGGGAATGACACGGCCGGGACGCAAGGATGCGGGCCGGCGCGGACCACGGGCAAGGACGCCTGTGTGCAGATCGGAGACAGAGAGCCCGCCAGGCAGGGATGCTCGGCGGATTCGGGTGGTAGCTGGAACACGTCTCCTCTCTCCAGCCCGGCGTATCCCGATGAGGGGCCGCCGAGCTTTCCCGAGACTGATTTGTTCGTCGTGATCAACGGCGCTGTCGGGTGGACAGCGTCGCGCCGGGTTGGTGGAACTCCTCGGCAGGGCACGGGCTGGTGTTGGATGTCTCGGGAAGGAAAGCCGAAAGGTGGTCGGCCATGCTTCCGGGTCGTGACGATCGTGCCGCAGGAACGCGCAACGGACGCAGGACGCGTCCCGGCGTTGACGCAACGGGTCCAAGGCGGGCCGCTCCGCAGCCCTCGGCCGCGCCGGGGCGCGAGACGGGCGGGGTTCGGGTTGGGTCGCGGGGCTTGAACGCCCGGGCCCGGGCCAGCGAGAGCGTCCGCCGCGTAAACCCGATCGTGGCATGGCTTTGTGATCAGCGGCGTCCGATGCGCGAACTCCTGGAAGAACTCGCGACCGTGGATGCGAGCATGGCGCAGGGGCTGGCGCAGACTTATTCGCTGCGGCACGAATCGCGCCGGCTGGCGTTGACGCTCTTCATCCAGTACACGCAGTCGCAGGGCCTCTCTCCGGGCGAGGTGGCCTTGCTGCTGGGCGATGCGCAGGCGGTGGTGACGGAGGCGCTGAATTTTCTCATCGGGTCTGCGCTGCGGGAGTCGGCGCTGACGGCGGTGGATGATGCGGTGTATTGCGGGGAGCCGGTGATCCATGTTTCGGCCGGCTTTGATGATCCGGACCTGCGTCCGCCGGCGCTTTGAGATCTACGAAACCCTGACCGCGAGAGACCGCCCCGGGTGCATATCCGGGGCGTTTTTCTATGGTGGGTGCGTGGGCGGAGGCGG
>JBDZUK010000044.1:0-19740 GCA_040255165.1 Nitrospiraceae bacterium
GCGCCTTCTCGGATTGAGGAAGTCCGGTTTGCGGACGGGACGGCTTGGCGTGCCGAGCAATTTGGAGCGCCGCTTTTGGGAGATTTTCGTGCAGATATCTATGGCTTTGGGATCGGCTCCGGTGAGATCACGATCATTGATTTCGATTTTACCCATCCCAGTTCCCTCGACAAGCCGATCGATATCGTTTCATTGGGCCCGTCGGTGTCACCGGAAGATGTCGTGGTTTCTCGCGAACACGGAGACAATCTGGTGCTGTCCATAGCCGGTACAGGAGACCGTCTCACGGTACAGTCATTCTTCAGCAGCGTGAGGTTTGTCCCGCCCTTCTCATCCAGCGGGTATTCTGCCTCACCATATCGGATCGAAGAGGTCCGGTTCACCGGCGGGGAGATGTGGACCGTCAGTGAGCTGTTGAATCGTATCACAACCATCACAGGAACCCCTGGAGATGAATGGCTATCGGGCAATGGCCGCGACAATATCATACGAGGACTTGGAGGTAACGATCACCTGGAGGGGCAAGATGGCGATGACGTGCTGGACGGGGGTCTGGGCACTGATCGAGTTGTCGGAGGCACCGGGGACGATACCTATGTCTTCTACCTGGGGGACGGCCTAGACATAATCGAGGACTCGACGGCTGAAGCAGGAAACCGGATTCAATTCGGCCCTGGCATTGGTCAGAACGATCTCACGCTCACTCACGATGTAACATCTAGGACTCTTGCCATAGGGGTCGTCACCGACGGTGACGCTCTTCAATTGGTGAATTTCGATCCGTCTGGTCGATATGGTTCCTTCGTCGTCGGCACGCTGGTCTTTGCCGATGGTACCATAGTGCCGTTGAAAACCTTGCTTGTGCCGACGCCCACGACGGCCGACGATGTGCTGACTTACGGGCCGGAGGATGATGTGATCGATGCGCTGGGCGGAAACGATCATGTGGATGCCGGCGCGGGGAACGACAGCATTATTGGTGGAGCCGGAAACGATACGCTCATCGGCGGGCCTGGCGATGACGTCTATATTTTCAATCCTGGCGACGGGGAGGACATGATCGAGGATGTGGCTGCGCCGGGTGAGCCAAACACTCTCCAATTCGGCCAGGGAATCGCTCCCCGCGACCTGAGCCTGGGGATCGGCTCCTTGCTGATACGAGTCGGGAAGGACGGCGACGCTATTCGATTATCAAACTTTGATCCCAGCGACGTGTTGGGCACCTATGCGATTGGTACATTTCGGTTCGCCGACGGGACGGCCCTGAGCTACCAGGAACTCATTATGCGCGGATTTGATCTGCGCGGCACCCCAGGAGACGATGTCATCGCAGGGACGAACGTAAACGACCGTATCCAGGGGTTGACCGGCAATGATCTCCTACAGTCATTCAGCGGTGACGATGTTCTCGATGGAGGCGAGGGAACGGACATCCTGATCGGCGGGCCGGGTGATGATACGTACGTGGTGAATGATGTGAGCGATACGGTGATCGAACAGCTTCATGAGGGAGTCGATACGGTTCAGAGCCTTGTCAGCTACGACCTTGGCGTCAATGTCGAAAATCTCATCCTGGTCGGCTCGGCCGCCATCGACGGGGGCGGCAATGAGCTAGATAACCGGCTTATTGGTAACAGTGGAGTGAATCGGCTCAGTGGCGACGCCGGCCACGATTGGCTCGATGGAGGGATGGGGCCCGATGTTCTGGTGGGCGGCCTCGGTGACGACACGTACCTGGTCGATGACTCCGGTGACGTGGTGGTGGAGGAGGCCGACGAAGGAACCGATACCGTACGAAGTGCCATCAGTGTGTTCTTGAGTGGGAACATCGAGCATCTGACGCTGGTGGGAGCCGAACCTCTCAATGGTACCGGGAACGATCTCAATAATGTGCTCAGCGGTAATGCTGCGGCGAACGTGCTGGATGGAATGGGAGGCGCTGACGCTCTGATCGGCGGCGCGGGGGACGACACGTACTTCGTCGATAATATCGGAGATCGAATAGTGGAATTCGCCGGTGAGGGAACGGATGGAGTCGTGGCATCTGTGACGTATGCGCTCGAGCCGCATCTTGAGAATCTCACGCTCGTCGGAACGGCCGCAATCTCCGGTACCGGGAACGAACTCGACAATGTGCTCACCGGGAACGCCGCCGCGAATGGATTGAACGGAGGAGACGGCGACGACGTGCTCGACGGACAGGGCGGCGCCGATATGCTTGTCGGTGGGAAAGGGAACGACACCTATGTGGTGGACTCCTTCTTCGATGCGGTGACGGAGCGGCCTGACGAAGGGGTCGACACGGTGCAGACTCACCTCTCCATCTATGAGTTAGGAGCACATACAGAGAATCTCATGTTCACGGGTTCTGCGCCGAGCATCGGTCTGGGAAACGAAATGGACAATACGCTGACCGGGAACGGCGTATCCAACATTCTGCTTGGTGGAGCCGGTGATGATCACTTAATCGGCGGCGACGGCCATGATGTCCTTGACGGGGAAAGTGGGGCAGACCTGTTAGTCGGCGGTTCCGGAAACGATGCGTTGAACGGGGGAATCGGAAACGACGTGTACATTTTCAATCGAGGCGATGGCCAGGACTGGATCAGAGACAAAGACACGACCGCTGGAAACAGCGATCTGTTGTCATTCGGTCGAGACATTGATCCGCTCGATTTGATTCTCGAGCGCCAGACCAACGACTTGCGGCTGGCTCTCTACGGCACGAGCGAAAGCGTGACCGTCCAGAATTGGTACAGCGGGGGCTCCTCGAATCATATTGAGACGATCCAAGCAGGTGACGGGCAGCAACTGCTCAACTCGCAGGTCAACCAATTGATTCAAGCCATGGCAGGCTTTAGCAAGAAAACCGGTTTAAGCTGGGGAGAAGCGATCGAGCAACGCCCGCAAGAAGTGCAGCAGATCCTCGCAGCGAGTTGGCAGTGAGAGATCGGCAAATGGAACCGAGTCGGCTATTCAATTCGACGCTTTCTCGTAGAGAGCAGATTAGGAGGCTTCAAACCCGAGGATGCGGGAAGTATCCAACGCATCTCGCTCATAGATGCCGCATGGTTTGCCCCAGTGTGAAGTCATGACAGGAAAAGGGTCTGGGAGCAGTGAACCGAGCAAAGGTTAAGAAGGAGAGTGCTATGGCATACCACGGCGCCTATCGAAACGTGGGGTATCGAAAAAAGAATGTGTTGCTATGGATTCTGCTCGGGGCCTGTTTGCTTTGGTCGTGGCCGGCTCGGTCCGCTCCGGTTGACGAGGTGACGCCCATCGAGGCCGTCACGGTCAATCCCGCCGCGAACAATCGGCGCGCGGTCATCCTCCAAGGCAACGCGAAAGCCGTGAGCGTCTATCGCGGCGAAGACAGTTTCGGCCGGACGATCTGCGGGCAGGGGTTCACGCTTGAGGATGGCACAGGGTCGATCGAGGTGCTCTACCTCGTGCGGTGCCAGGCCACTGAAACTCCGGTGCTGGTCGGCGAAGGAGAGCGAGTGACTGTTCATGCCACCATTGACGGCTCGCCGACGAACCTCACGAACGCGGAAGGGAAGGAAGTGGTCATCAAAGCGATGGCCACGAAGATTATCCGGGGAACGAAGAAGAATAATTAAGGGCAGGAAACGGCTTGTGGAGATTCGGGTCTCTTGCGGAGGACAGATTTAGGAGACTCCGAACTCGCCGTCGCTTATGCGATCCGTCTCAGCGTCGCCCACATCAAAATGTAAGAATCTCTCTTCCTCCGTCACGTCCAGACTTCTGTCCCTTCCCACGTTCCGGGCTCGTCGAGAATCATCCTTCCGTGGTAGCTGAATTATCGGATTGCATACGTCTCGTATCCATTTCGATACTTGCCAGCCTCGCAAGAGAAAAGATCTGGAGCTGATGAATCCAGGGAAATACGACAAGGCCTGGATTTTCCTGATGCTGCCTACAGACTGCGCTATCGCTTTCGTTTTGGTACAGATGTTGCGGAGCTAGCCATGCAGCAGAGTCACAACGGCGATAAAGGAGAGTGGCGGTGGACCTCACGGTGATGACCATGTCTCTGACGCTGACCGCGGGTCTCACTCTCCTGCTCATCAGGTGGCTCTGGCCCGAGTGAAGCCGTGGGCGGTTCTCGCCCGGTGAGCCAACGGCGATAGTGCAGTTCAAACACTCAATTCACAAGGAGGATGACCATGATGGAGTACAGATCGGATTTGTTCTTCGGCGCCTGCACCGGCAACGGTCGCGTGCTCGTGATTGATGATGAGCCCTCGATCCGGACGGTCGTGCGCAAGACTCTGGAAAAGGCAGGCTACGACGTGCTGGAAGCCGAGAATGGCGAAGCTGCCATCGACGTCATCAACACGGGGGAAAACCGGCTCGTGCTCGATGCCGTGATCTGCGACATTCGCATGCCGAAGATCAACGGCCTGGACGCGATTTCCTATTTTCGCCGGTACTATCCTCATGTGCCGGTCGTCGTGCTCACCGGCTACCCCGATACCGATCTGGCGGTCTCACTGATGCGGGAAGGCGTGGTGGACTACTTGGTAAAGCCCGTCGATGCGGCGCGACTCAAGGCAGCGGTGGCGCAAGCCATGGAGCAACGTGAACTGGCGTGGCGGTAGAACCATGAGAGGATTCCCCCAACTGTCGTGCTCAATCCCTTCATGGCTGTAGCACGGCGCACCAGCCAGTCCTGGAAGCCGCTGGATGCGAGAAAAAAGCATGTATGAAAAGGAGGGGCGTGGTTCACGCCCCTCCTCCATTTCATGGACATGGAGCGCCGCCAACGGTTCCCGGCTCGGTGCTGCGATGACCAAACACGAAATACATGTATTTCTCTCAGAAGCAAGGGGACGAGAGAGTGTATCTGTTTTTGAACGCGATGAATCGAATTCGATTCACTAGAAGCGGTGTGAAACCGATGACCTCAGCCTGTATGAGCCATAAACATTCACGAAGCAAGAGTTTGATGCTGATCGTCGGTCCGCATAGGCAGCGGCACAAAAGTTGGAAGAGCAGTCAAGGAACAGCGGAGACAAACGCTATGGGAGACTTCAAGCCCTTTGTTCTCATCGAACGTACTTTGTGGGAAATGAGGCCTGCACATTGGCCCTTCAAAGGTTCCTGGCAGAAGTCCGGCAAGCGCGGAATAAAATTGGCTAAGAGGCAACGGTGGGTGCAGAAGGCAAGAAGAAGAGCAGGTGGCTACTTCACCGCTGGCTGAATCCCTGTGTACAAATGCTCGACGGCTGCCTCTTTCGTTAGGAGGACCGCGGCTCCTGCGCCTTTCCCCGCTTCCGTAGTGTCGTGCCGGCGTTTTACGGAAGGCGGCGTGGCCATGCTCTCTTTGCCAACAGAGGAACTGTCTGTCTGACTCGATGACGCCCCAGACGGCGACTCCGGTCATCCCAGGGACGAACTAGTGCACGTGCATGCCGAACCAGACCTCCACTCCGAAGGAAGTCTCCCTGAAACACCAGAGGTTGAGTCGCCGTATTTGAGGTTGCGAAACAGGTCAGCGTCTCTGTCCTGTTATGATTTCGGCGCAACGGGTTCCGCTGACCACGGCGCTTTCGAGATGGGACGGCCAGCCGGTATCGGTCCAGGCTCCGGCGACGAGAAGGTTGCGGATTGGGCTTCGTTGAAGCGGGCGCAGGGCGCGCGAGCCGGGATGGAGCGACAGGAAGGCGGCCGGGTGCCGTGCGATCGTCGTTGAATGAGCGACTTCTTTCGCATCGGGGACTATCGCGTGGATCTGTCCGAGTGCCGAGCGGGCCAACTCTTCATCCGGCCGGCTCATCACCGCGTCATTGCCATAGGCGGCCAGCAGGATCGACGTTCCCTGTTCGACCTGTGTGAGTGCGACGGATTCAAACGACCGACCGCCGCACAAGATCAGGCGGGGAGCGGGCCGGCGGCCCTGGATCAGCAGGTGAACGGTGATCGCCGGCACGTCGCACAGTTCGGTGATGTGCTGGAAGTAGGCATAGTTGGTCAGCAGCCGCTCCGGTAACAATGCCTGCAGCCGACGATGCGGCAGCGCCATCACGTACCATTCGGCCTGCACCGTTGTCCCGTCGCGCAGTCGGACGGCCGTCACTGCATCTTTCTCGACCTGAAGCTGCACCGCTTCCAGACCCACGCGAATCACCGCGTCGGCCTTGTCGAAGCATCGGTTGATGGGATCGATGAACCATTCCCGGAAGGTTGCAGCGACCAGGTCAAGCTGCGCATCGGCCCGGCTGCCCAGAAACGGGGGTTGCATGGTATGCACCCATGCGGCGGCCGAGAGCCTCGTCAGGTGAGTGCCTGTCATCCACGCCGCCAGGGTGTTCCAAAAGAGCCGGCGTGCCTCGTCGCTCTGTCCGATTGCCTTCAGCCATTCGTCGGCGGACCAATTCTCGAGGTCGGAGGGCAGACATTCGGCTCCTTCCCAGATACGTTCCAGGAATGACAGCAGCCGCCAACGATCGGTCCAGGGCAGGTTGCGGCAGGAAAGCAGGCCGATCACCGTATGGATTGGCGCAGGAAGCCAGGGACGGCGGAGGCGGCCAATCCTGCTGTCCGGCAAGAAAAACTCGGGCTGCACCGGATGCAGCAGCCGGCCGTTGCCGGGATTGAGCGTCGAAAGGAGTGTCCTGGTCGCCGTGTGGCAGCCGAACAGCCAGAGCGGCTGGGTCGTGAACTCTGTCGATGCGAGGCGGCCCCCGACCGACGTTGATTGCTCGATGAGCGTGATGCGCGCTCCGGTCGATGCCAGCCGGTACGCGGCAGTCAACCCGGCCGGACCTCCGCCGATGATGGCTACCGAGGGTGGCATGATCACCGGAACCGGCTGCGGAGCCAGATGCCGGCGGCGACCGCGAGACGATGCGTGGTGGAGAGGGTGGGACGAGGGCCGAAAACCTGATAGTCGGATCCTTCGATGCGCTGCAGGATCCGGCTGTATACCCCGCGCATGATTTCCGCGACGGTGAGGGCTCGGCGTTCCTTACGCGACAAGGAATCGAGCGCCATTTGGGCCTTGGCGTAGTATTCCCGGGCTCGGCTCGCTTCGAACTTCATCAAGTCACGCAATTGCGGACGATCCTCGCGGCTCAAGAGCGCGGCCTCCGGATAGCCGAATTTCTGCAGGTCTTCCAACGGCAGATAAATCCGGCCCTGCGCGGCGTCCGCGCCGAGGTCGCGCAGAATGTTCGTCAATTGGAAGGCCATGCCGAGATCGACCGCGTAGTCTTGCGCCCGAGCGGATGTCGTTCCGAAGATGTGCAGGCAGATGAGTCCGACCACGGAAGCCACGCGGTAGCAGTAGAGCGAAAGATCCTGAAACGTCGCATACCGGGCGTTCGTGAGGTCCATCTCCACGCCTTTGATGAGCTCGTCGAAATAGCCCTGCGGAATCGACAGCCGCTTGACGTGGGCCGAGAGACTGACGGTCACCGGTAGGGTGGGCGTGCCACGATAGGCCGCCGCCAATTCCTCCCGCCAGCGGCGCAATTGTTCCTGCGGATCGCTGCCGGCCGGCGGCTCGTCCACGGCGCTGTCGACTTCCTTGCAGAAGGCGTAGACCGTGTACATCGCCTCGCGCCGGGTTTTTGGCAGAAACAGGAAGGAATAATAGAAATTGCTCCCGCTCTTCTTGGTGAGCGCGGTGCAATAGGTTTGCGCGTCGGCAGGCGTCATGAGTCCGTCATTGCGGGCCGGTTCAGTGCACGGGTCTGGCATCTCGAGGGTTCAGGGGATAGGCCGGATCGGGATGGAGGAATGCCGCGAGAATTTCCACTCCGTCCACCAAGCGCGGGCCGGGCCGGCTGAAATAAGAAACGGCCTCGACGACGTATGCCGGCGTCGCCCGCAATGCGGCCGGCATCTCCCATTGCGGTCCCGCGGACAGGGTGGTCAATTCCTGCATCGTTCGGTCGATGGAGAATCCGCAGGGCATCCAGACGATCACGTCGGGACTGGCCGCAGCCACCTCGTCCCAGGTGATCCGTCGGGAAGGCCGGCCCGGCTCGGCCAGCACGTCACGGCCTCCCGCGAAGGTGACCATCTCGGGGACCCAATGGCCGGCGGCATAGAGCGGCGACAGCCATTCCAAGCATGCCACGCGTGGTTTGCGGGCGTTGCCTTCGACCCGGGCGCGCACCGCGTCGAGCCGCGCCCGTAAAGAGCGGGCGACGTGCCCGGCTTCAACGACATGGTCCGTCGCCTCGCCGATGCGTTCCACGTCCGCCAACACATCGTCCAGCATGACCGGATTGAGCGTGAGCAGTCGCGGTCTGGTCGGCATCCCGGCGATGGTCTGCTGCAAGTCGTCCGGCGTGACGGCACAGACGTGGCAGAGGTCCTGCGCGAGCACGAGGTCTGGCCGGCATTGGTTGAGCAGATCCCGGTTCAATCGATAGAGCGGCCGTCCGGTTTCCACGAGCGTCCGGACTTGGCTGTCGATTTCCGCGCTGCTGGTCTCCGCGGCGCGCACCATCGGCTCCACGGCCACCGGCACGCCGCGGATGCTGTCGGGATAGTCGCATTCATGACTGACCGCGACGAGATGATCGGCGAGGCCGAGCGCCGCCACGATTTCGGTCGCGCCCGGCACCAAAGAGCAGATGTTCATCGCGGCACCTCCGTTAGCCTGCGGGCCATAACCTCGCGCGCAACTCGGCGAGGCGCACGTTCGGCAGGCTGTCGGTAATCGCGTGGGCCTCGTGCAGGTCTTGAATCGTGTGCGTGTTGGCGACGGCGAGGACTTTCATACCGGCCGCTTTCGCCGCCCTGATGCCGGGCAGCGAATCTTCGATCACCAGACAGCGATGCGCGGTGAGCGGAAGCCCCGCCGAAGTTTGATTCAGCGCCGCCAGCGCATGCAGAAAGGGTTGCGGGTCCGGCTTTCCGCGCGTCACGTCTTCGGCGCTGGTGATGTGCCGGAATTCTTTCCTCAAGCCGGCTTGCTCCAAAATGAACTCGATTTCGTGGCGTAAGGCCCCGGAGGCGACGGCCAGCGGGTATGCCGCTGCGGCTTCCCTGACGAATTCTTGCACACCGGGAAAGATAACCAAGTGATCCTTGACGGAGTCGAGATAGGCTTCGGCTTTACGCCGCATCAAATCATTGAGCAAGGGTTCGGCGACCGGGCGGCCGTTGGCCGTGAGTGCGGCGATGAAGCACCCGCGGTCGTCGAAGCCCAGGTACTCGGCGTAGTACTCGGCTTCAGTCAACGTGATGCCGATCTCCGCAAGAGTTCGGCGCAGGCCGGCGAAATGAAGCGGTTCCGTGTCGGCAATCACGCCGTCGAAATCGAAAATGATGGCGCGCATGAAAACTTCAGTCGAAGGTCGTCACGTCATCAGGTCGAGATGCTTCCGATCTTTCACAGTCGACCTTCGACCTTGCGACGTGATGACTTTGTGACTAGTGAGAAGTCGGCATTATAGCAAGACGGCCACGTCGGTGACAGGCAACGTGAAGGTAATGCAGAGAGCTGTTGAAGGACCAAGCGCGCTAGGGTTTGAGACGCAGACGGCCTTCCGGCACCCAGCCCCTTTGTCCATCGTCGGTCCGCACCGAGTAGACCCAGCGGCCTGTCTGCCATTCGCCGTCGGCGATCGTCAAAGTTGCCCCGGGACGGACGGTGGGACCCGGTCTCGTGCCGGACGAGTCCAGTGACAACGTGACGGCCTCCCCCGGCATGGCCGGGTCGAGCACGACGGTCACCTTTTGCCCTTCCGCATATAAAGGAGCCGGTGGCATGGCCGGTGTGGGAGGAGCCGGCATCGACGCGATCGGCGGCGCCGCCGGAGCCGGCTCGCCCGGTGCGGTGCTGGGAGCAGGAGCGGAGGCCGGGGGAGGTGCCGGTGCGGGGGCCGGCGCAGGCCGGGCCACGACCGGAGGCTGCTGTGGTGCCGGAGTTTCACCGAGGATCGGGCCCATGAGATCCAGCAGCATTTCCGGTTCCATCGCCAGGTACGCGCCTCCGCCGATCAGGAGCAACAGCAGCAGCCAGAGGAAGGGACGTCCGCCTGAACGTTTGGGCGGCTGCGACTTGGGGGAGGATGTGCGCGTCGAGGTGGTCTGTTCCAACTCTTCCTCCGTGAATTCCAGATCCGGTTCGGGCTGCCGGGCAAAGAGGAGTTGCCAGTTCAGTCCATAAGCTCCGGCTGCAGCGACCATCGAGGACCTCCCTGCTGAGCGATCACATCTGGGGAAGTACTTATCACTCTCCTCAAAAGGTGTCAATTTCTTAGGGAAATAGATTATCGATTCGTGCGCAGAGGCCTCAACAGTACTGCAGCTGTGCACAGGACATGACCTGCTTTTCCCGGCTGCCCGACCGAAACACGGTGAGGCCTTTGCAGCCGAGCCGGTAGGCCAGAAGAAACGCCGAGGCGACGTCCTCCTTGGCGGCGTTATGCGGAAGATTGATGGTCTTCGACACGCCGCTGTCGCTGTACCGTTGGAAGACGGCCTGCATCCTCACGTGATGGGACGGCGCGATATCGTGCGCCGTGACGAAAAGCTGCCGCAACTCCTTCGGGACCTCGGCGAGATTTTGAATCGACTCGTTCGCCGCCAGGTGAGGGAGGAGCCGCTCGAGATCGAGCCCCGCGGCTCGCGCCCGGCGCTGGAACTCGGGATGCAGCGTCGTGAGCCTGACGTCCTCCATCACGGTGCGGACGAAATTGATCCCATAGAGCGGTTCGATCCCCGGAGAACAATCCGCGAGGATGCTGATCGTGCCCGTCGGCGCGATCGTCGTGACCGTGGCGTTGCGCAGACGGCGTCCCGCGTGCTCCGGGCGGCTGCCTTTCCAGGCGGGAAACGGCTTGCGCGCCGTGGCGAGCGCTTCGGACGCGGCGTGCGCGTGGGTCTGCAGGAAGCGCATCAGCTCCTCGGCGGTGGCCAGCGCGGCCTCGGAGTCGTACGGAATGCCGAGCGCAATCAACAAATCGGCGAATCCCATGATGCCCAGCCCGATTTTTCTGGTGCGAAGCGTCGCGGCTTCGATGTCGGGCAAGGGATACCGGTTCCGGTCGATGACGTTGTCAAGGAACCGTACGGTGGTCGGAATGATGTGGGCGAGACGGTCGTAGTCGATGCGACGCTGCCGGCGTGAGCTCGTGACGAAGCGGGCGACGTTGATCGAGCCCAACGTGCAGGATTCGTAGGGAAGCAGCGGTTGTTCGCTGCACGGGTTGGTAGCCTCAATCCTACCCAGGTGCGGGGTCGGATTCGCGCGTTCCATCGAATCGAGGAAGATGACGCCGGGTTCGCCCGATCTCCAGGCCGCCTCCGCCAGTCGGTCGAAGACGAGCTCGGCGGGCAGACGTCGCGCCGGCTTGCCGGTGCGCGGATTCACGAGGGCATAGGAACGGCGCGACTCGAGCGCCTGCATGAAGGCGTCGGTGACGCCCACGGACAGGTTGAAATTCGTCATCTCCGCCGGATTCTGCTTGATGGCGATGAAATCCAGGATGTCCGGGTGGTCCACCCGGAGGATGCCCATGTTGGCGCCGCGTCTCGTCCCGCCCTGTTTGATGACGTCCGTCGACATGTTGAAGATGCGCATAAACGAGACCGGTCCCGACGCGATCCCGCTGGTGGACGCAACCCGGTCCGCGCGCGGGCGCAGACGGGAGAAAGAGAATCCGGTTCCGCCGCCGGACTGGTGAATCAACGCCTGGTGTTTGACGGCGTCGTAGATCGATTCCAACGAGTCTTCAACGGGGAGCACGAAGCAGGCGGACAGTTGCTGCAAGGGGCGCCCGGCGTTCATGAGGGTCGGCGAGTTGGGCAGAAAGTCCCGCCTGGCCATGATCTCGTAAAAGAGTTTCGCCAGGTGCGGGCGTCCGGAAGAGGAGCGGTACCGATCTTCCGCCTTCGCGATGTCCCGCGCGACGCGCCAGAACAACTGAGCCGGGGTTTCCATAATCCGGCCTGCGGAGTCTTTCGCGAGGTAGCGGCGACGGAGCACCGTCAGCGCATTGCCCGACAGTGCGACTTGGGGTGTGCGGGAAGGCGGCCGTTTCATTGGGACCTCGATCCATTATATAAGGAACTAGCCTCCGTACGGAAAGGGTGGCCCCGGCGAATCACCGCCGCCGCTCTTGCATCTGATCCCGAGCGTGCGTCAGAATGCAATCCCTCGGTCATCATGAAGTCCTACCGCCAAGAACTCTGGTTTGAGACGAAGACGAGGCGCGCGTACCTCAACATCACTCCCCAGGTTCAGGCAGCCGTCGAAAAAAGCGGCGTGCGCGAAGGGCTCGTTCTGGTCAACGCGATGCACATTACGGCAAGCGTCTACATCAACGATGATGAATCCGGATTGCTCCAGGATTATGACGACTTTTTGGAGCGGATCGCGCCGCATGAGGCGAGGTACCGACACAACGACACCGGAGAAGACAACGGCGACGCGCACATCAAGCGCCAGCTCATGGGTCGGGAAGTCGTGGTGGCGATTACGGAGGGGCGGCTGGATTTCGGCCCGTGGGAACAGATTTTTTACGGTGAATTCGACGGGCGCCGCCGGAAGCGGGTCTTGCTCAAGATCATCGGAGAGTGAGGCGCAACGCGCGTCTCGCTTGCTACCGTTCGGAAAGTTTGGCAACATGGATGCGTGCCGGTCGCGCGCGCGACAAGAGGTCGCCGGGCGGCACGCGGGAGGAGTTCATGCAGAGCTGGTCGCGGCCCGATCCGTTGACGCGCGATCTCATTCATCTCATCAACGCCCGCCGTCACGACCACGGGGATACGGACGCGGCGATCGATACGTTGCAGGCCTTTCTCGATCAGGGGCGCGAGCACGATTTGCTGACCGTGCTCGCGGCGCTCGACGAGGATATGGCCGAATGGTTGTTCGATCTCGTCGCCGAGGCCTCCTGTTCGGTCGTTCTGGACGGACCGGCGGATGAGAAGCCGTCGTACGCCGTCATGGCGGCCCTCGAATTGCCCATCCAGGCGAATCTGAATGAACCGCTTAAACTGAAAATTGATCCGATCGCCACCGCCGATCTGCTCCACCGCCACTTGCGGCTGTCCGCCGGCACGGTCGTCCGTGTGGAGTCGCGGCTCTTGACGGATGCGACCCTCGAGTTGCTGACGCTGCAGGAGCTGAACGATCACCTCACCACCATCGCCGATTCGCAACGAGCCCAGGCGATCGCCGCTCGTCTTTATCCGCCCGTCGAGAATACCGCGTTCCTTCTGTTCGAATTGATCGGCGCCCCGGACCCCGGCTTGCCCGATTCGCTGGAAGACCGCCACCGGCGTGCGTTGCTGGAGGGCTTGGTCGAGCAATGTCCCGAGCTGGCTTTGGCGCCGGATACCATCGAAGCGCCTGTCTATGCCGCCTACGCCCTGTTCGATGCGCAGAACGCCGTGCGTTTGCATCGCCTGGCCGACGAAACGGCCGCGGTGTGGCGCGATCTGGACCCCCTCGTTCGTGCCAGAACCATCGTTCATCTCCACACCCAATGCGGCAACGGGGTGTACATGCCCGTCTGGACCGACTTGTTCGACCCGGAATTGCCGGAAGATCACGGGCCGGTGTGGACGTCCCCGGACGTGTGGGTATTCACCGCCGATCTGCCGATCGAATGGCCGGGAGAGATGCTGACGAATCGCCTGCTCGCCGAAGGCTGCACACGGTTCGAGAACCACATCGTCGAAGCCCCGGAAAACTAACCCCCGCTCATTACTTCTTTGCCGCTCCCGTCAGGTAGTCGACGTGCGTCAGCGATTTGCCGTGCCCAGTCCGCCGGATGCGTTTGGCCGAAGCAAACCGGGTGAGGCCGGCATCGTGTGAGCGGATCGCTCACTCGGAACGACGGGGCCGTGGGGCGTGAAGGGTAGGGCGGGAGCAGGGCTCAACTGGGTCGGTGGAAACGGATGAACCGTGGTGCCGGGTTGGCGAAGGTCCGGTGAAACAGACAAGGGGAGCCTGGACGGTTCCGGGCTTGCGGCGACCCCGGGTGGTGCATGCGGATTCGAGAGTAGGCCGAATCCGTTGCCGAGTTCCTTGTACGTGTAGGTCATCCCGTCGGCCGACCGAACGATCGAAAGATCTTGCGCGGACAACGGGCCGCCGATGAACAGAATATGACCGAGGGCCACGATCAAACCGAGATAGGCTCGCCTCATGCGCCTCATCCTATCAGCGCCGCTCGATGGAATACAGCCTCCCAGCCAGAAGGCCGACATGGTATAAAAGCGGCCGTTTGATCGATTTTTCCTTGTCGTTGGCATATTCTGCTCCAGTCGGTTCCGGGGGAAACGTCATGGCGAAGTCCAATGGCTCTGCCGCCAGCGTATTGGCGGGGTTGGCCACCGTCTTGGGGTTGGGATTCGCGTGGGCAGCCGTGTTCGCGAATCTGCCGTCGCCGTCCGAGTTGACGGCTGGCGCGCAACCGAACGCGCCGCCTTCAGCGGAATTTCCGGTATCGAAGTCTTCAGGTCTTGTTTCTTCGAGAGAGCATCCGTCCGTTCAACCGTCCGTCAAGCTCCGACGTCCGAGTTCACCGCCGTCTCGTTCGGACGACATGCTGACCGGGAGCCGATCGGAGACATCCGATGGTCTGCGGCGGAAAGACGCAGGGCTGAGTGATCCGCGGAGGCGGCAGATCGCCGAGCTGAAATGCGAGGCCGAACTGGAGCGCCGCTGTGCCGGCTCTTCAGGCAGCGATCGTCCGCTCTGCGTCGAGGAGCAGGTGAACCGTCTTCCCCAGTGCCAAGTGGTCCGCGAACGCATCGTCCGCTGGAAAGAAGAGCGCGCCCGGGGGAGAGCCGCCTGCGACGAGGACGTAAGGCGGTTCTGCCGGCACGTGCAGCCGGGAGGCGGGCGGGTGATCCAATGTCTGGTCGAACACGCCCAGGAAGTTTCCGAGCGGTGTCATGAAACACTGCCGAAGGGGTCGCTGATGTTTAAGAACTAAACGGCCGCGAAGGCGTGGAGAGGGTTGCGAAGCGCCGTGTTTACCTGCCGTTGTTCAGATAGAAGTACATTTTGATTCTTGCCACCTCGATCAAATCCCCGTGCTGGAGATCCTGCTGGCCCTTGACCTCCGTTCCGTTCACGAGCAACGTTTTGGCCGTCCGAGTAGTGTTGACGGAATAGCCGGATCCCCGGCGAGCGATCATGGCGACGTTCTTCGGAGCGAACCACCCTGTGAGCCGAACGGCGGCGTCGGCCTGCGATCCGATGACGTTGATGTGCTTCGTCAGATGGTAGTCGCGGCGGTCGGTTTTCCCCTGGACGACGACGATTCTTCCGACCGGTGCGGCGGGCGCGCTTCGTCGGCCGACGGCGGCCGTGAGGACCATCGTTTCGTCGGCGCTTGCCGCCGGCTCTGTCGGGACCAACGGGGCCGCGGCGCCTCCGTCCCTAAAGATCAGGCGGTGGAGTCCGATCGTGACCACGTCCGCGTCGCGGAGTTGATGCCGCTCGACTCTCGTTCCGTTCACCGCGGTGCCGTTGGTGCTGTTCGCGTCCTCGACGAAATACACCGATTGAATCTTCAGCAGCCTGGCATGGTGACCCGAGACGGCGGGGTCATCGATCACCAGATCGTTGTCCGGCTTACGGCCGATGGTGAAACGGTCGTGGGTCAAATCGATTTCCTGTGATCCACGCTCGTGCAGGTTGACGAGCAGGCGCGCATGTGTGCTGGCGACGTCAGGCATAGGTCGTTCTCCTCTCATTAATGCCGGCTTCCTGTGATCCTGGAGCGCCATCTCTCCCACCGTCCGACCTCCACTGCTTGCCCGCAGGCGACGACGATCACCGTGGTGTTGTCTTCTCCGCCGGCTTGGTTGGCCAGCGCGATCAACCGTCGGGACATGTCCTCGACCGAGGAGGCCGCCCGCCACGTCCGCACGATGTCCTCGGGCGAAACCCTGCGTGTCAGTCCATCGGTGCAGAGCAACAACGCGTCGCCTGCCAGCAACGGGACTTCATCGAGATCTACCTCGACGGTTCCCTGAACCCCGAGCGCTCGCGTGACCACGTGGCGATGCGGACTCCGCTTCGCTTCCTCTTCGGTCAACAAGCCCTCTAGAACTTGCTCGGCCACCCACGAATGATCTTGGGTCACCGCGCGGATCGTGTCGCCGCGAATGACGTACAGCCGACTGTCGCCGACATGGGCGACCGAGACGATTTGATCTTGCAGCCGGGCAGCCACGACGGTCGTGCCCATGCCGGCATAGTCTGCGCGGGTCCACGATTCCCGGTGGATGACACGGTTGGCGTGGCGTATGGCCGCGGCCAAGCGGTTCGTCGCCTCCGAGTAGGAAGGATCGTGCGGCTCGTCATGGGCGTTGTTGAAAGAATCGGTTTCCGCCAGGTAGCGGTGGATGGTGTGCACGGCCAAGGTACTGGCGACTTCGCCGGCCTTGCCCCCGCCCATCCCATCGCACACCATGAACAGTTTTAGATCGGGATCGGCGCAGAACCGATCTTCGTTCTGCGCTCGCTTCAACCCGATATCCGACTTGGCGCTATGGACAAATTCCGGCGTCATGGCTCCGCTCAAGCATAGGCGGGGTTCTGTAAACAAGCGCGCAGGTCTTGTGCCATTTCGCCGGCGCGTCGATAGCGATGCAGCGCCTCTTTTTGCAACGCACGATTCACGATGTCTACGACCGGGGAAGGAAGATCCGGACACAGAACCTGGATCGACGTATGGGGATGGTGCGCAACCGCAAACAAAAGGGCCGGCAAATTATCCGCGGTGAACGGCAGGCGCCCCGACAGCAGTTCATACAGCACGACGCCCAAGGAAAAGATGTCCGAGCGGCCGTCGACTCTCTTGCCGGCAATCTGCTCCGGGGACATGTAGCTTGGCGTCCCCAGGACGATATTGGTCTGAGTTTTCGACGATGACGCCATTTTGGCAATGCCGAAATCGGTCACCTTCACGATGTGATCCTTGGTGACCATGATATTGGCCGGTTTGACGTCCCGGTGCACGATGCCTTGCTGGTGAGCGTAGTCCAACGCCTCCGCCACGGTGGACAGCACGGTTATCACGTCCTTCGGCGGCATCAAATTCGGCGGCCGCGACCAGTGCTTCAGCGGCGTGCCATCCAGCAGCTCCATGGCGATGTAGCCGAGGTCATGCTCCTCTCCCGCGTCGTACACGGTGACGATGTTGGGGTGGGACAGGCGGCCGGTCGACTCCGCCTCACGGAAAAACCGCGCCTTCACGTCCTGCATCTTGTCCGCGTCGTCGACTTCGTCGAGCCGCATCGTCTTGATCGCCACGAACCGCTGAATCGTCGGGTCTTTCCCGAGATACACGACGCCCATGGCCCCGCGGCCCAACTCCTTGAGGATTTTGTAGCGGCCTAACGTGGACGGCGCGCCGTCGTTGGCGATTGCCACGGTACGTCCATTCACTTCCTGCGGATCGGGTGGGTCGGGACTTGTTGCCGGCTTCTGATTGACCGCTTTGTGCGCGTGCGGGCCTGTAAAGCAGGCGCGCAGCGCGGGCAACCGAGCGAGCCATGCCGCGGAAAGCCAGATGCCCGCGGCCAGCAGCGCCGCAGCGTGGCCCCACTGGTACGGGCGATAGCCGGCACGCTCTAGGAGAGGGAAGCCTGCACCGCGGAGCGCCCGGTCGGCCAGAATCAGTACCAACAATGTGGTCGCTGGAAGAAGAGTTCCCCGAAGGAAGGCGAGCCCGCGGCCGTTGTCCTCCACCCGGCGCGACGCCTTGAAGGAGAGCCACCAGAGCGCGGAGAGTGCGATGCCGTCAACCAGGAGCCGGATGGCGTGAGAGCCCTTGAGGCCCAAGGGCGGAATGGTCAACGATTGGAACGTCGCGAGATGTCCCAGGAAGGGACCGGCGAAGAGGATCAGAACAATGACGGCGCCATACTGTCCGATCCAACTCCAAGTCTTCTTCGTCATAGTATTCGGCGCGACCGCGCAGAGTCGCCTTCAGTCTAGCGGAGGATGCGATGATGTCGGTGTGTGCCGCGAACGGGGTTACGCGCCCGGTGTTCGCCGGGAGGCCTACTTCGACGGACGGCCGTCAACATCCGGCCAGGAGCTCCTGCACCTTGTCGGTCAACACGCCGGGCAGGAACGGCTTCTGAAGGAACGCCGCATCGCGCGTGATGCCGTTGGCCTCGAGCGTGTCCCCGGTGTAGCCGGACATGTAAAGGATCTGGATATCGGGAATCATGGCCCGCACGCCCTCCACCAGCGCCGCGCTTTTCATGCGCGGCATGATGACGTCGGTGATGAGCAGCCGGCACGAGCCCTTGAAGGTCTGCAGCAGTTGCAGCGCCTCGACGCCGTCGCCTGCTTCGAGCACCTGATAGCCGTGGTCCTTGAGAATCACGCTGATCAGCCGCCGGATGCCCTCGTCGTCCTCGACCACGAGCACGGCTTTACGCCCGGCTGGTTGTGTCGCCGTGGCCGATAACGGCTCGAGCGCGTCGGCTTGGCGTGCGACGCGGGGAAGATAGACGGTGAATTTCGATCCCCGGCCCGGCTGGCTGGTGGCTTCAATGTACCCGCGGCTTTGCTTGACGATGCCGTATACGGTGGCCAACCCGAGTCCCGTACCCTTGCCGTATTCCTTGGTCGTGAAAAACGGCTCGAAGATGTGGGGTAAGTGTTCGGGCTCGATGCCGCATCCGGTGTCCTCCACCACGATTTTCACATAGGGTCCTGGGATCGATCCGAGATGGGTGCGGACGTAGCCTTCGTCCAGGTCGGCATTGCCGGTCTCAATCGTCAAGATGCCGCCGTCCGGCATGGCGTCCCGCGCGTTCAAGGCCAGATTCAGGATGATCTGTTCCAACTGGACGGGATCTCCCAGCATGAAGCCCGTGGCGGGGTCGAGCACGATCACGGTTTGAATCTGCTCGCCGATCAACCGCCGAAGGATGTCTTCCATGTCCCGAATCAAGGCCGTGGGATCGAGCTGCGTCTGCTCCAACACCTGTCGACGGCTGAACGTGAGCAGTTTTTTGGTCAACGCGGCGGCCCGAGTTCCGGCCTGACTGATGAGATCGACTTCCTGCCGGGAGGGATGCGCAGTCAGATGTTGGGCGAGACGATGCGCATGCCCGAGGACGATCATCAAAAGATTGTTGAAATCGTGCGCGATTCCTCCTGCGAGCCGTCCGAGGGCCTCCATCTTTTGGGATTGCTGCAGACTGTGCTCGAGGCGCTTGTGTTCCGAGATATCGGTGATGGTTTCGATGACGTGCAGACGCCCGTCGGACGTCTCCGCCTTCGACCAGTGAATCAGCAAGTATTGATTGTTGGGTAGCGGGACTTCGTTCGAAACAACCTGCCCGGTGGCGACGGCTTCCGGCATCAGGCAGAACGTGCAGGGAGCGGAACAGGCGGCGATCTTTTCGTAGCAAGCCGATCCCCGGATGTCGCCGAACTTCTTCAGTCCCGTTTCGTTCTGAAACTGCACGGTGTGATCGACCGGATCGATCACGGTTACGATCACCGGTTGCGAGTTCAGCAGCGTCCGGGGATCGTACTGTGGAAGGCCGCTTTGGGGGAGGGATGTCGGCATGATTGGCTTACCGAACTTTCTTAGAGGCTCCCTTGTCACGACACTTCTACACCAATGCACCGGACAGTCAAGTAGGAAACATTTCCGGGCGGATCCTACTGGACAGCGGTTCCGTTCATGACGTAGCATCCCGCCGACTCTTATCGATGGAGGCCTCGCATGCCGAGCGCATCGCTCACGCCAACGCCGGTCTTGG
>JBDZUK010000044.1:19840-27717 GCA_040255165.1 Nitrospiraceae bacterium
GTCGGTCGGCGGCAGTCTGATGGGCGGCTCGGTCAAATACAAAAGTCCGGCCGGCGCCGATGTGAGAGGCGATTTCGGCGGAAGCGTTCTCTGGCCGGCTCCGACGCAATTCTATCTGACCGCGAATTTGGGGGATCTCGGGGTCTCGGCATTGAAGGGGCTGACCGCAGGGTTTGGGATCACGACGCCGTTCGGACAAAAGATCCGGTATCCGGACGACAGCCCGCTGCGGTTCGCCGCTGTCTCCGCGACGCTGCCCCTCATGGATTTCAAACCGACGTTGGCCTATCGACTCACGGACCAGCTTTCGATCGGTGTCGGCGCCGACGTCTATACCTTTGCGGGGTTCATCGACGAAGGTCACGCCGAGCAAAAGCTGGTCTCGCCCGGCGGAGGCGGGCTCCCTCCCTCAGGCACGTCGCTCGAATTCAACGGGAAGGACACCGCTGCCGGATTCAACGTCAGCTTGCTCTATACGCCGTTCCGCAACGAAGACGGCAAGCCCCTCGTGAACGTGGGACTCGTCTATCGAAGCCAGGCGACGTTGCATCTGACGGGCTCGTTCCTCGCAGGGGGCGGGCTGGTTTCCGGCGCGTCGACCACGCTGGTTTTGCCGCAGATATTCACGGCGGCGATAGCGTTGTGGCCGATCCGGGACCGCGAGCGGGAATGGAAGCTTGAGTTGGATGTGGATTACACCGGTTGGAAATCCGTTCGGAATCTGGATCTGCGCTTGGACAACGGAAGCACGATTCCTCAGCCGCAAAACTGGAAGACGACACCGGTCTTGATGGTCGGGACCGAATATAAATTGCTGCACCCGGCGGCGCTGTCCGCCTGGGAAGTGGCGGTCCGCGCCGGCTACACCTATACCCAAAACCCGGTGCCCGATCCGACCTTCACTCCTTTTTTGCCCGCCTTCGATTCGCACACGTTGGCGTTCGGCCTTGGATTCTTGTGCAAGGAAGGCGGACGATTCTTCGGCATGGTGCCTTGCGGAAGCCGCTCAAACAGTCCCTTCTTTCCGAAGGCCATCGGCTTCGACGTCGCCTATCAGGAGTGGTTTTATGAGGGCAGGACCGTGACGGGAAACAACAATCCGGTCGTGGACGGCTCGTACGATATGCACATCCATCTGGGCGCGATGAACGTCAAGTTCCTATTTTGAGGATGACGGTGCGGTTCCAAAGAGCGGTCCTTGCCGTGAGGCTTGGCCGCTAAAATCTGCGCTGGAGGGTTTCAGCCCTGCAGACCATCACAGACGTCCGGCGGCCTTCTTGAGAGGCTCCAATAAGTTTTCAGGCACCTTAAGCGTGCCGCGGCCGGTGCCGACTTCGATGTCCGGTTTGGTCACGCCGTGGAAATCGCTGCCGCCCGTCACCAGCAAGTCGAGTCGTTTGGCCAGTTGAAGGTATTCCGAGGTCTGCTGTTTCGTATGGGTGCTGTAGTGCACCTCGACGCCGCCGAGCCCTTCCGCTTTCAGTCGCTCCACGAGTTTTACCAATGCCTCGCCCGATTCTCGTACCCAGGTGGGATGCGCCAGAACCGGAATGCCGCCGGCGGCCCTGATCCAATAGACTGCTTCCGCCGGCTCAGGAAGTTCCCGCGGCACGTAGGCAGGTCGGCCGCCGGCGAGATACCGGTCGAAGGCCTCCTTTGCCGAGGACACGTATCCTTTGCCCATGAGGACCCGCGCGATATGCGGCCGCCCGACCGACTCCGTCCCGGCGAGGCGCCGCACCTCCTCGTAGGATATCTCCAACCCCAGAGCCTGCAGCCGTTCGATGATTTGTGGGTTGCGTCGATGACGGCCTTCACGCAAGTCCGCCATACGGCGATTGAGATCGGGGTCCTGCCAGTCGAGATAATAGCCGAGGACGTGCAACTCACTGTCGCCGTACCGTGAACTGATTTCAATGCCTGGGACGATGTCGATGTTCAGCGGCGACGCGGCTGCGATCGCCTCGGGTATGCCGGTTGTGATGTCGTGGTCGGTGATGGCCAGCGCCGTGACGCCGGCACGGCGGGCCAGGGCCACGACTTCAGCGGGGGGGAGGCTGCCGTCCGAGTGGGTCGTATGGAGATGAAGATCAAGACGGCTCATGGGACGGACGGGCGCCGGCTTTCTGGGCCACCAGCCGGGCCGTGAACGCGGGGCCGCCGCCATGCCCGCCGTCGTGTTCCCCTTCGTCGTAGTGCAACACGCGGAGTTGAGAGGTCAACCGAAGCAGCTCGTTCTGGGCCAGGCAGAATTCCCACCGCCGCGGGTGGCGATGGCGGAAATAATTGTCGATCGTGAAGGTTTCATAGACCAGCACACCGTTGGGCTTGAGCGCGTCGATCAGCAGAGGAAAGAGGGAGCGGTACAGATAAAAAAAGACCAGGATGACGTCGTACCGATTCTTGGGCAGCTCCGGGGCCTGAGGAGCAGGCTGTTCCAGATCGACGGTGCGAACCGTCACCGACAAGTGCCGCTGGTTGGCCGTTGCGGCGAGCATGGCCAAGGCTTCCTCATCCCGATCGATGGCTTCGACCTCGAATCCATGTGCCGCCAGGTACAGGGCATTGCGTCCGGAGCCGGCCGCTACGTCGAGCGCTTTCCCCTTCGGGAGGCGGTGGAATTGCTCGATCAAAAACCTGGCCGGGATGGGATCCGGCTGATGGATCTGCTGGGCAAGTCTGGTGCGGTCGAGCCGCACGCCGACCGAGCCGGCGATGTGGGTCAACGGCGGCGCCAGCTTCCGCACCCACAGCCTGGCCCGCTCGATGGGAAATTCGGCAAACAGGATGGCCGCGATCCGCTCCGCGAGCGTTTCGAGAAGCCTGCATTCCTGCTTGGCGCCGACTTCGACGATCCGTGCGGCGACCTGGGCGTAGTCGATCGTGTCGTCCAAATTGTCCGACGCTACGGCCGGCTCGGTGGCGCAGTCCAGTTCCAGGTCGATCGCGAGCGGTTGGAGTCGTCGGCGCTCCTCCGGCGTGATTCCGATGCGTCCGTGGAATTCAAGGCGTTCCAATACGATTTTCGCCGCCATGCAGGCATTGTCCGGGATTGGCTTTGAGGCTGTCAAGCAACCGTAAGGGGGAGTCACACGGCCAAGTGCGCCCGGATGGCCTTCACGGCGGCTGCGGGCGGCTGTCCCGCGTCGATGATCAGGGCATCCTTCTGGGGTTCTTCGAGCATTTCAAATTGACTCGGCAGAAGCTCCGGGTTCATAAAGTGACCCTTCCGGCGTCGCAGACGGCGGGCGATCAATGGAAAGTCTCCTTTCAGATAGACCATTTTCACCCTCTCGTCGGTGCGAAGGTAATGTCGGTAAGAAGCTTTCAATGCCGAGCAGGCAATCACGGCCGATTCGCCGGACGTGAGGGCCGTGTCGATGAGGCGGCGCACGTTTTCCAGCCAGGGCTGGCGGTCGGCGTCCGTCAAAGGGAGTCCGCGGCGAAGCTTTTCGATGTTGCCAGGGGGATGGAGCTGGTCGGCATCGTAGAATTTCCAGCCGACCTCCATCGCGAGGCGTTGACCGAGAAAGGTCTTGCCCACCCCGGACACTCCGAACAGCACGATGACCATTCCGCATTCTATCAGGTGGCCCTTGTTCCGATGTGATCATGCAAGGAGGTGACAGATGACCGGTGTATTGGCGTCGAAGGCGTTGGATCGGTGGATCGAGTGGCTGATGACCTCGGGCGTGCGTGTCCTGTTGATCGTCATCGTGATGCTGTTGGTGTTGTCCGTATTAAGACGCGTGATGGGACGGCTTCGCACGATGTACGAAGGCAGGTTGCCCGGACCCGCCGAGATTCAGCGCGCCGATACGCTGGTCCACGTGATTCGCGATGTCGCCCGGGCGATGATTTTCATCGTGGGGTCCATGATGGTACTGGCCGAAGTGGGAGTGGACCTCAAGCCGCTCTTGGCGGCGGCCGGGCTCGGCGGCTTGGCCATCGGCTTCGGCGCGCAGAGCTTGGTGAAGGACGTAATCTCCGGGTTCTTTATCCTGCTCGAAAACTCGATCCGCGTCGGTGACGTCGTGGAGATCGCCGGGGTGGGGGGATTGGTCGAAGAGGTGAGGCTGAGGACCATTACGCTGCGCGACCTGGCGGGCAATGTCCATGTTGTGCCGAACGGGGTGATCGACAAAGTGAAGAACATGACGAAGGACTTTTCATACTATGTCTTCGACGTCGGGGTGGCCTATCGGGAGGACGTGGATGAGGTGATGGAGGTGCTGAGAGAGATCGCCGCCGGCTTAAAGAACGACCCGGCGTTTGCCGAGGACGTGCTGGAGCCGCTGGACATGCTGGGCGTGGATCAATTCGGCGACTCAGCCGTCGTCGTGAAATGCCGCATCAAAACGCAGCCGATCAAGCAATGGCGCGTCGGCCGCGAAATGAACCGCCGCATCAAGATAGAATTCGACCGGCGCGGAATCGAGATCCCGTTCCCGCACCGAACGATTTACTGGGGCGAGCCGAAGAACGGGCAGGCTCCGCCGCTGCGCGTGGCCGAGGGATCGGGAAGAACCTAAGTGCCTTTCCAGGCTAGGTGATCGGTTTAAACGGAGCTTCCGTTCTGATGTAGGAGAGGATGTCTTTCATGTCCTGCTCGCTCAGCAGGTCCCGGTACCCGTGCATCGGGGTAAACATGACGCCATGGCTGATGACCACCAACAGTTCCCAATCACTCTTCAATCGGGAGCTCAGAGACTGCAAATCGGCCGGCGCAATTTTCAGGTATTGGGCTTCCGGACCGTGACCGTCCAGCTTCTCGCCATGGCAGCGAAGACACAGTTCCTTATAGATCTGCATCCCTCGCTTCGGATTGCCCATGCCGAGGCCGCTTTCGGCGACGACCCACGAACTGGAACAGAATACCAGCAGCACGGCCGCCACCGAGGCGACTCCGCTCAACGAACGCTTCTCCCGCGTGATCCGAAGTTCCATGTCGTCTCCCTTCATTGCGAATAGGCGGTATCCCCGCTTTTGATTCTTAGTGCCTTACCGGAAGTCTTTGCACTAGGATCTTCCCTAGTCTCCTCCACTAACGGAAGAGATTTCAACCGAAGATTTCCAGCCTGTAGAGTTTTGCCCCCGACGGCGCCGCTCTTCGGTCCAGTTAAGCCTCACTCGTGTCCTCCTCTGAATGCAAGACGGCCGGGAGTAAAGAAAGAGCATCGCGGCGGCGATGGTTTGTCAGCGAACGGGCGTCCCGGCGAAATTGGCATTGGTGATGCAACTAGTGTGACGCCATGAAGTTGTGGGATGCGAGTGAGCATGAGGGCGGCGAGGCCATCGTGTTGACACGATGTATCTTCGCTGAAGCGCGTTGCGGGATTGTCGTCTAAACAAGGAGGGATGCCATGCATAAGCCGATGCTGTGCATCGTGGGAAGTGTGATGGGCGTGCTGGTTCTAGCCGGGTGCAGCCGGTACTACACCGGGAAACACGAAACGCCGCTCAAAGCCAAGGCCGCCATCGCAGGCCCCGGCATCTCGGGTGAAGCCAAGCTGTACGAAGAGTATGAAGGCCGCGTGCGGATCACGGTACGGTTGGAGGGAACCCCCGAAAGTAAACTGACGGCGGGACGGCATGCGATTCACATCCATGAAACAGGAAATTGCGAACCGTTCGCTGCTGCGAAAGGCCACTACGACGGCAATATCGACCCGAGCGTGAACCCGGATGCGAACGTCAGTCCCGGTCTCGGCAACCACCCGTACCATTTAGGCGATCTTCCGAATCTGCTCGTCAAGGAAGACCGAAGTGCCTCGCTGTATAGCATCACCAGCCGGGTAACCCTGTCACCCGGGTTGACCTCCGTCTTCGACGCAGACGGCAGTGCCTTCATTATTCATGAATTCGAGGACAAGTACCTTCCGGATCCGCCCACCAAGGATGCACCGGGCGGCCCCCGGATTGCCTGCGGGGTGATCAAGAAAGAGTAGGCTCATTAAGAACAACTGAAACCTACAAAGTAAAGGAGGATCGCATGCCTACGCGAACATTGCCGGGGGTTCCAGTGGGAGGACTCAAGACAGTCGGACAGATCCAGGCCACGAACGACACATTGTTTCATCGGAAGCAGAATGCCATGGGGATTGCCGTCGAGTTGCTTTCGACCCATACGCCTGGCGCACCTGTGGTCGATGAGAAGGGGGAGTTCGTCGGGTTCATCAGCGAGTTCGACGTCCTTCGGGCGCTGGAGGCAAAAAAGGATCTGAATCAGTTGACCGCCGAGGACATCATGGCGAAGGACCGTATTTTCGTGACGGACGACACCGGCATTGAAGAGGCTGTGCGCATGATGGAAGAGAAGCGGCTGCTGAACTTGCCGGTGAAAAAAAACGGAAGGATCGCCTATTCGATCACGAGACATGATTTGCTCCGTGCTTGGATCGGGCTAGGCCTGGATATCGAAAACCTGACGGGATGAGTGAAATCGGAAGCGGCGCCACCTGAACATCGGAGAAGGAGCGGGTCATGGAAAGAACCCCGAATTGGTTTCTAGTTCTTTTGGCTGCGACTGCCAGGTTTGTCGGCGGCATGCTGTCTCCCAGAATCATGCCGGTCGAATAGGTGGGCGCACAGGCGAGGCCCGAGCCAACGGTGGTCAGCGCCCAGGAGTTTCGCGTCGTCACCCATGACGGGAAGGTCCGGGGACGCCTGGGATTGTGGGACGACGATCACCCGCTTCTGATCCTGGCTGATCCGTCGTGCGATGCCAGGATCAGCATGGGTGTGTCGGAACATAGCCATCCGTCGATGGTGCTGTACGACAAGAGGTGCCGCCGCCGCGCCGTTATCGACCTGATCCCTGACGGGCTTCCGGAACTGACGTTCCGAGACATGAACGACAGGCCACGTGTCAAACTGCATTTGTTGAAGGATGGAAGCCCGGTGTTGCAGCTGTTCGATCCGGTTGGGCAGGTCCTATGGTCCTCGCCGGATCGACATCATGAGGGGAAATAAGTCGGCTCGCAGGAAGTGAAAGGAGGTGTGAGGGACTCGGGAAGATGCGCCGTGAAGATGAATCCGAATGCGATAGTCGAGCTTGTACGAAGTAACTTACCCCTCTGGGCCGGCAGCGGGTACTCAAGGAGGAAAGGTATGAATACGCTCCAATTAACGCAAATTCGACGAGAACGGAGATGCCGTGGCGGCAGCTCTCATATTTCTGCCCATGAGTCCGGTCCCATCGCTGGGCCAAGAGTCCGAAAAAGGAGCGGTCTCTACTCATGAGCATCTCATGAAGGCACAAGGCGAGCTGCAGATTGCACTCCACTATGCCGAGCTTGCGATCACCCCGCACCAACCGGGGGTGGGATGGCACAAGGCGCAGACCCAGCGGGCACTCAATGTTCTCGTGGGGGCACAGAGTCCCGACTTCAGCAAGGACGTCGAGAACCCCGGAGACGGACACGGCGTCATGAGACATCTAAAAGACGCGCACGAAGCGATGAAGGGATGCAGGCCCGTTACGACGTGCGATGCGATCGAAAGCTCGCTTGAATATCTCCGAGCCGCAGTCGAACACGGCAAGAAATCCATTGAATTGAGCCGTATGGCGGGAATGGAACAGCGACAGGCGCGCATGTTCGGGGCATTGATCCGGGCCGCGCAAGGCACACGGGACACGGAGTCGCCGGCCCTGGGCGCGTTGGCCTATGCGATTCGCATGACCGAGCACATGTCTGACCACAAGTAAGCGTATTGCGGTGGAACCCTGGCGGCGGGAGGAGCGAGTTGGTCGGAGCCGAGCCGGTGAGCGCCCCTTTTCGGCACGAGATTGAAACGGCATCCCGATTGGCGAGGGAAGCCGGGAAGGTCGTGCTGGAGGTATATCGCACCTTTTTTACCGTTAAGCAGAAGGGCGC
>JBDZUK010000124.1:0-4939 GCA_040255165.1 Nitrospiraceae bacterium
GCACCGCATCGACCGGTACCCAGATCGCACCGTCTGCGATATCCATGCCCACGTGTACCGACCATCCCGTCTCTTGAAGGGACGGCATGTCCCCTTGGCGGTCACACTCCGTCGCCTTGCCGCGGTGGATTCCGCACGAAATCTTTGCGAACTGCACATGGAACCGGCCGTACCATGCCTCAAGTGCATAGGACCGTCGAGGCACTTTGCTTGCACCGGGCATCAACATCCACTCTTGAGGTAGGGAGGTTTCTCATGAGTTCGATCAAGTCATATGTCACCGGTACTGCCTGATGTATGTTGGCGGCGGTGGGGGTCGCGGCGTTGCCTTCGCAGGGTCTTGCGGCTGCCTGGCTGGCGCCGGCTGCCGACGAGCGGATCACGGCCGATTGGGTCGAAGACGTCGCCGTCGCGTTTAAGAAAGATCGTTTCAAGAACGTGTTCATGAATCAACCGTTCGGATGCGACCAGTGCACCATCCTGGGATTCCTCAATGATGCGGCCGATGCGATGGAGAACGACCAGCCGAAGCAGGCGAAGAGCTTTATTCGCCGGGCCCTCAAGGTTCTGGACCAGGGGAAACGACAAGGCTGGTATACCGAGGCTGATATCCGGCCCATCAAGCGACTCATCCTCCAGAAAGCCAATGAAGGGCTGAACGAGTCGGGGGCCGGACACCTGGCCTTATCGGTGCCCCGCGACCGAGGCCACAATGGCCGGTATGAGCGCGGCGACGAACCTCTGTTCAGTGGCTCCGGAGAGGAGGAGAGCTACGGGAGCACGAGAGATCGATGGACCGGCTATACCGAGGGACACCCCTTCGGCCTGACGGAACGGCTCGACGTCGACCGGCAAAAGCAGCGCCGCACCCGGCAGGAAATTCGGGACCAGGAACAGAGCGAGAAACGACAACGGGACAGGCAGGCCATGCGGGAGCGTGACCGGCGGGAAGATCCGTTGGACCTGGATTGGGACCGCCTCGGCCCGCAGGACCGCCCCAGCGCGCGCCGTGACCGATCGTCCGGATCAAGCTTCGAGCGCGGGGGGACTGCCCGATTCTACAGTGATGACTTTTATTTCCCCGACACCAAACGGCGTGGCCCGCAAGAACGATCCAGCCGCGAATTCTCTCGAGGGGAGCGCGAAGAGACAGATCCGCGCATCAGCCGGGATCGTTCCCTCCATCGACAAGGCCGGGAGCAATTCTTCGAAGAAACGACCTCTGAAGAGCAGATGAGCCAGCAAGACGACGAAGGACAGGGCTGATGTGTGCCGGGAGGCCGCGTTCCGTCCGAGGGACGCGCCTCTCCGGACAAGCTGTCCCCCACGGGGGACAAGCCAAGAAGCGGAGGCAGCGTGGTACGGTGTACGTCGGCCCGGAGTTTCATCAGACGCTTCATCATTGGATCCGTCGTTCTCGTCATCTCACAACTGATTTCATCGTTACTATCTGCCGACCACCCGGCATCTCATCAGGTGGCCCAGGAACAGCAAATTGAAATCACCATCCGGGACTATGCCTTTCTGACCACCAAGCTCGTCGCAATCCACCCGGGCCTCCCCACGGTCATATTGCTGGAGAACGAGGATCAGGTTCGGCACGGCTTCACGTCGCCGTTTTTCCTTGGGCTTCATGTGACGGCGGAAGGAGAAGGTATCGCGGCCTATGGAAAAAGCATGGAAGGCTTCTATATCGATCCCGGTAAGAGCTTGGCCATCCGTTTCGTCATGCCTCCGTCCGGACGCTTTACGTTCGAATGTGACGTGCACAAAGACAGGCACAAGGGCATGCAAGGTGAACTCTTCCTCCTGGAGGTGCCCGTCGCGTAGGCACACGGCCCAAGGTAATCCACTGATCCATGCGACAATTGCTGATCCAGGTGCCTCCCCGGGATGGCTCGACGGTCGTACGGGTCGCCCGGCAGCACGGTGCCGTTCAACTCGCCAAGCTGGAAGCCACGGACGGCCGGCACCCCGCCACACTGATCGTTCTCCATATCCGCAATAACCGCCTGGAAGGGCTGCTGGACGACTTGCAGCATCTCGACGAGCTCCGCATCTCCCTGACGCCGCGCGGGGTCATGGCTCTCCAACCGCCGGCCCACGAAGCCGCGCGGCAAGTCGTGGATGTCTCTCCACGCAGTCCTCTGGAAGTGTTCCTCGGCGGTCTCCAGAGCGTGGGCTCGTGGACCGGCTTTCTGGGATACGCCGCGGCCGCCGGCGTGACGGTCTGGATCGGTCTCTTCACGAACACGGTGTATCTGTTGATCGCCGCCATGCTGATCGCCCCCTATGCTGGACCCGCGATGAACGCGGCCATCGCCACGGCCAGGGGAGACGCCGTCCTGTTGTCTCGGAGTCTCGTCCGGTATGTCGCTTCGCTGGCGCTCACGACGGCCGTCGCCGGCGCACTCAGCCTGTTGTTTCGCCAACAGGCGGCGACCGATCACATGGTGCAGGTCAGCCAGGTGTCCTCGGCCGCGGTCCTACTGCCCTTGGTGGCGGGAGCGGCCGGCGCGTTGAATCTCGTCCAATCTGAGCGCAACAGCCTGGTGTCCGGCGCGGCGGTCGGCCTGCTGGTTGCGGCCTCATTGGCACCTCCGGCAGGCTTGATCGGCATGGCGAGCGCGATCGGCGAGTGGGACATGGTCGTGGGGTCCGCGTTTTTGTTGGCACTCCAGCTGGTCGGCATCAACCTGGCCGGCGCGGCGGTGTTTCGGCTCTACGGACTCTCGCCCGCCGGCGCCCGATACCAACGTGGCCGGGCATGGGTCGCTCGGACGGCCGCGGCGGTTAGCGTCGCAGCGGTGGCGGCCTTGCTCACCTGGCAATTCCGGGAACAGCCGAACCTGCAGCGGTCGAGCCGGGCCGAACGCGCGTTGGAGCACGTCAAAGCGGTCGTGGACGACAGCGGAATCGCGGCGCTGGCCGAAGCCAACGTGCGTTTCACACGGGCAGACATACAGGGACAGCGCACCTTGCTGGGCATTCTGTACGTGCAGCGGACCATCGACGCATTGCCCGACGGCGAGATCCGGGACCGCCTCTCCGCCTCCATTCGGAATCGCCTTGAGCGCGAAGGGTTTGCCGCCGTGCCTTTGCTCGACATCACGGTGTTGGCCCCGCCTTCCGACGCGGACACGACGGCATCACGGCGGTAGTCGATGCGATGGATCCAGCTGGGGTTTCTCCCGCCGGCCGCGGTAGCAGCCACAGCAGGCGCCTTGCTGGTCCTTGCATGGCCGGCCCAGTCCCGGGCGTCGGATGAGACGGGAAGGAAAGCGCTGCAAGTAACAGAAAAAGAGCTGGGAAAAGACCTGGAAGACCGCGGGTATCTCCTAGGCGTCTATGGAGAGCTGTTGGGAATCTACGACGACGTGTTGGACGAGACCTCGGAAGGCCCCCGCACGCTCCAGCGGGCATTGCGTGCTCCGGATTGGTTGAGGCTGTCGGTCCAGCACCGGACGCGCTACGAGTCGCTCGACCATCGTTGGAGATCGGGCGATCGAGGAAGCGATCAGCAGATCGCGCAGCGGACCAGACTGCTCCTGTCCATTCGAGACATCCTCGATCCGGTGCGCGGCGTCGTCGAGCTGCAAGACTCGCGCGTGCATGCCACGGACGCCGGCTCCTTCGTCGACAACTCCCACGTCAACCATCTGGACGTCCAGCAACTCCATCTCGACCTGGCCTCGAAGAACTTTCTCGGCACCGGCCTGCCGGCGCTCTTCGCCGTGGGCCGACTCAACCTCGACATCGGGAGCGGCCGATGGATCGCGCGGGAAAGCTTCCGTAACGCGACCACGTCGTTCGACGGAGGCCAATGGCGCCTGGGAGATTCCGACCACGACCTCACGATCCGCGCGTTTCTCGTCCGCCCGGTCAGGCGGTTCATGACGACGATCGACCCGACCCTGGTCAATCAACAGAACACGCTCTGGGGCTTGTACGCGGAATCGCGCCATCTCAAGTGGCTGAACTCATCCGTCTACTATTTCGGCCACCAAAGCGAGGAAGCGCATCGCGACTTCACGACCGTCGGCGCGCGTTTCTGGAAGTCGGGAAAGCCCGGCGAGATCGAGTATGAAATCGAATCGGTGTATCAAACCGGCGACATCGGGCCTCAAAGCCGGTTCGAGCATTTTCAGCACGGCCAAGCGGGCTACACCGTCGACGCCCCGTGGAAGCCCCAGTTCCTTGCCAGGATGGACTACGCGAGCGCCGGGTTCGACGACCTTTACGGACGCAGGTCGTTTGAATTGACCCCGACCGGCATCTTCGGACCTTTCCGGCGCTCGAACCTGATTTCGCCCGGCTACCGGGTTTTGGTCCTGCCCCGCGACAGCCTCTACCTGTTCGTCCAGCATCGCGCCTGGTGGCTCGCGGACGCTACGGCGGCCTGGGCCGGCTCGAATCTCCGGGATCCGACCGGGTCATCCGGCCGGTACCTCGGGCAGACGATGGAGCTGCGGGCCCGATGGGGCGCCTCCGACAACCTGTTTCTTCAAGTCGGGTACGTGCACTTCGCGTACGGCACGTTTCAGCGCCGAGTCCCGGGCGGGCCGGACGCCACCCACTCCGATTACGCCTACGTCTCCGCGGAGCTCATTTTCTAGCGGGCGGATTCCACCGACTTATCGCGAGCGCCGATACATTTGTCCCGTGCTGTCGGTGCCGCCGGCCCGTCGTTCCCCTGGGACGACACGACCGTACTGGGAATCCCCGCCAGGGACGGAGAGGCATCAAAGTTGCGACCGTCTCAAACCATCGAACGTACGCCAAGGAGATGCGCTATGTTATTGAAATGGGCCGCGATATTTTTCGTGATCGCACTCATCGCCGCGGCATTCGGCTTTACCGGCATTGCTGCCGGTGCGGCGGAGATTGCCAAGGTTCTATTCTATATTTTCCTGGCGATCGTCGTCGTCCTCGTGGCGGC
>JBDZUK010000045.1:0-26793 GCA_040255165.1 Nitrospiraceae bacterium
CCCGACGACGACCAGCGACATCGGTCTCATGCTCAGACCGGTACTCCTGCTTCCGCGAGAATTTCTGGAACCTCGCGATCCGGAATCACGTGCATACCGCCGAGTCGGCGTTTACCACAGACCAAAGCTCACGTCCTTGAACGGAATCGCTTCCCATTGCTCGGTTTCGCAGTCCAGAACGGCGATTGTGAGGTCGGACGGCACGACCCTCATTCCCTTGGGACGAATCCAGACATCCGACTTGAGCGATTTAAAGTACAGATGGGGACGCGCTTGGGCATAGTCGCGCTCATGGAACAATTCCAGCAGCCGAAGAGCATCCGAAAACGTCATGGCAGCCTCCCCCTCGCAACATCGTTTCAGACATATCGTGGAGCAATAGCGGTGCCATGTCCCGGTAGACGGGCGGACGGCAGACAGGACACAGCTGCGGCTATCACTACGATTCCGGTCGGTGGACTCTTTCGCCACAGGAGTCCGGAGCAACTGTGGCGCGGTTCCTCAACGTGACAAGCCGCCCGGCCGCCGTGTCTGCGGAGCACTCGAGCGGAAGCTTGGTTATGTTCCGAATCTGGTCTGGTCTCTCTTTTGCTGTACTAAAAGAGAAATGCTCCGGGGGGAACCGCACGGTGGAATCACGGAGCAGAAGCGCGTATCCCGGTTCAGCGCGAGTGACCGTCACTCTCGCGGGCCCTCGGCACGCAGCTGCGCCAAGTAAGCCAAGATGTCCCTGATTTCATTGTCTGTAAGGGTGGTATCGGGGAACATTCCCGTCCCGGTATGGCCTTCTCGAATCAGACGGGACCGTTCGCGATCGCGGCGAACCTTCAAGCTGCCTGCCTGTCGCAGGTCGGACGGCGCAGGATCCAGGCGCGCGATGAGCGCGGCCGTGTCCTCATTGAGAGCAGGTCGCCGGGCAGAAATTCCGTCCTGCCCATGACAGTAGAAACAGAGACCCTTGCCGTTGAAGAGGCTTCGTCCATGCTCGGGATTACCCTTGGACTCTTCGGCATAGATTGGCGCGCAGAAAAGGACGACGGCGCCAAGCCCCGATATCATCCACGGCGAAAGCCCGCGCCCGAACACGATCGGTGGCCGAGTTCGATTCGGAGTCCTCATGCACGCTATGCTAGCATAGCCGTCGTCCCGGGCGACAGGCAGTCGACCTCACGACCCGCACGATCGCACAAACTTGGATCGCATTTCGGCTGAGCGCCATGTCGATTCTGCAACATCGTCCTCCAGGCTCAGACGACCCGTCGTACTCCTGGGAACATTTTCCTCATCAAGCCGACATGGGAGTGCGCGGGAAAGGGCCCACGAAAGCTGCGGCGTTCGAAGGCGCCGCCATGGCCGTCACCGGAGTGATCACGGATCCGCAGCTCGTTCGCCCGCTGGAGCCCATCGCGCTGGCGTGCGAAGCACCGGACGATGAATTGCTCCTTGTCGATTGGCTGAATGTCCTCATCTACGAAATGGCGACACGAAAGATGCTGTTCAGCCGCTTCGCCGTGAAATTTTCCGATCACGCGCTTCAGGCCACGGCCTGGGGAGAGCCTGTCGATCTGCAACGGCATAGCCCGGCGGTCGAAGTAAAGGGAGCCACCTATACGAATCTCAAAGTCGCGCAGGAAGCGGACGGCTCGTGGCAGGCACAATGTGTCGTGGACGTCTAATCTTCAAGATCCCTGCGAGGAAGTTATGGACCTGACCCTTTTCAAGCGTCACTCGGATTATGAATGGCACATTCGCCCATTCGGCAACATGCGGGTGCCGGGAATCATCTACGCAACCGAGGACCTCATCCGGGACATGGACGACAAGGTTTACGAACAAGTCACGAACGTCGCGACGCTGCCGGGAATCGTGAAAGCGTCCCATGCCATGCCGGACGCGCATTGGGGGTACGGGTTTCCGATCGGGGGCGTGGCCGCCTTCGATCCCGACCTGGGAGGCATCGTGTCGGCGGGCGGCGTCGGGTTTGACATTTCCTGCGGCGTCCGCGCGCTCCGAACGGGATTGACCGCCGACGACGTGGTTCCCCTCAAGGAGCGACTGGCCGATGCGCTCTACGATCACGTGCCGGCCGGCGTGGGCAGCACCGGCAAACTGCACCTGGGGAAAGCCGAGATGGACGCGATGCTGAAGGGAGGGGCCAAGTGGGCCGTCGCGCAAGGGTACGGGGAAACGGCGGACCTCGAATTCATCGAAGAACGCGGATGCGTCGCCGGAGCACGGCCTGACGCGGTGTCCGACCACGCCAAGAAACGCCAACAAGATGAGATGGGCACGCTGGGATCCGGAAACCATTATCTCGAAGTGCAGCGGGTGGCGACCGTCTTCGATCCCCGCGTGGCGGCCGCGTTCGGTCTCCGTGAAGGAGACGTCGTCGTCAGCGTTCATTGCGGATCCCGCGGCCTCGGCCATCAGATCGGAACCGAGTTCTTGAAAACCATGGCCGTCACGGCGGCTCGACACAACATCACGTTGCCGGACCGGGAGCTGGCCTGCGCGCCCATCAATTCCGAGGTCGGCCAAGAGTACCTCGGGGCGATGCGGGCCGCCATGAACTGCGCTCTGGCGAATCGCCAGATCATCACCCATTTGGTCAGAGAGACGTTTGCCGAAGTTCTGCCGCACGCCGCCCTGTCGCTCCTCTACGATGTGTCGCACAACACCTGCAAAATCGAGCAACACGTCATCGACGGCGCCGCCAAGCCTCTCTTCGTCCATCGCAAGGGAGCGACGAGGGCGTTCGGCCCGGGCCATCCCGACCTCCCGCCGACTCTCAGGGACATCGGCCAGCCGGTGCTCATCGGTGGGACGATGGGCACGGCGTCGTACGTGCTCGTCGGGACCAAGGAAAGCATGTCGCTTGCGTTCGGATCGGCCTGCCACGGAGCCGGCCGGTCCATGAGCCGGCATCAAGCGCTGCGCCAGTGGCACGGACGGGACGTGGTGAAGGAGTTGGCGGAGCGCGGCATTCTGATCCGCAGTCCGTCCCTCCGGGGGGTGGCGGAAGAAGCGCCGGGCGCCTACAAAGACGTGAGTGCGGTGGTGGAGGCGGCAGATGAAGCGAGGCTGGCGGGAAAGGTCGCTCGTCTTGAACCGATGGTCTGCGTGAAGGGATAGCGGTCGAGCGGTACGGCCGATCAGGAAGGCCGGGACCTCGTCCGTGCCCATTGGAAGATCGAACGGACCTGTTCAAGTCCGGGAATGCCGTGGCCGAACGGACTCGGGACTTTGCCCTTGAGCCACATCTTCACCCCCCGCGGGAGCAAGTCCAGCAGCCGACGCACGTCGAACCCCACGACCTTCAGCGGCATGATCGCTTCGTTCAGGCGGCCGTCCCGCTCGATCAGCTCGGTGAAGCCCGTGATGTGGCGCGCGCCCCCCTCGTACGTGAGACCCCGCTGCAACGACGCGCGCCGCAATCGGATGATCGCCTCCATGGGCTTGACGTCTTTCGGACAAACCTGCACGCAGTAGAGACACCGGACACAGTCCCACATCCCGTGCTCCTGCTGCAGCACCGAGAGGCGCGCCTGTTTGGCCGCCTCCGGTTCGCGCGGATCGGACAAAAATCGGTCCGCCTTGGCGAGCGCCGCAGGCCCGGTGAATCCGCGCGAGACTTCGTGGACCGTGCAGGCCGCGACGCAGGCGCCGCACATGATGCAGGCGTCGACGTTTTCGAACCGATACTCGTCCGGCAGCAGGACGAGCGGCGTGGTGGGCGCTTCCCCGGTCGGCCTCGCCTCGCGTGTCAGCCACGGCGTCACGGCTTGCACCTTGTTCCAGAACGGCGCCATGTCCACGACGAGGTCCTTGATCACCGGCATATTCTTGAGCGGCGCGACTTCCAAACGGCCGTGCCGTTCGAATTCCTCCCGGACCGACGTACGACAGGCGAGCTTTTCAGTCCCGTTGATGTCCATTGCGCAGGAGCCGCAAATGGCCGAGCGGCAGGAGTACCGGAGCGACAGGCTTCCGTCGATTTCATTCTTGATGCGGATCAGCCCTTCCAGCACGGTCAATCCCCGCCCCGTATCCAGACGATAGCCCTCGTCGTGGGGCGCCCGATCGATCTCGGGATTGAAGCGGCGGATGGTAAAGGTAAGGCGCATGGTTTGCGAACGTCGACGGTTTCAGGCCGACAAGATGCAGGTGCGGATATTGACACCTGGCACGTGCCGGCTTGTCAGCTGGTAACCAATCAATCGTTCAGCTCGAACGCCTTCGGATAGTTCGTGAGATTCCGGCACCCGTCTTTGGTCACCAACACCATGTCTTCAATGCGGACGGCGCCGAGGCCCGGGTAATACAGGCCGGGCTCCACCGTGACGACGTGGCCTTCCTGGAGCAGCGATCCCGTCCGGCTGATTCGCGGGGCTTCATGAATGTCGAGGCCGACCCCGTGGCCGGTCCCGTGGAAATAGCCCTGCATGCGCCCGTTTACCAGCCCCGTCTTGTAGCCGGCCTTCTCGAACCGTTCGCAGATTCCCCGGTGGATCTTCATGCCGTCGGCTCCGTCGCGGATCTTCGTCATGGCGTCTTCCTGCGCGTCCTTCACGGTCTGATAAAGCCGTTTCAGCTCGGACGAGGCAGTGCCGCGAACGACCGTGCGGGACATGTCGGCGAAGTAGCGGCTGCACGCGGATCGCGGGAACACGTCAAAAATAATGCTGCGATGTGCCGGCAACGGCCCGCTGCCTTCATCGTGCGGGTCGCAGGCCTGCTCGCCGCCGGCCACGATCGTGTGCTGGGCGATGCACCCCCGTTCCATCAGGGCCACGTTGATCACCTGCTTGATCCGTTCGGAGGTCAGCACCTCGCCGTCAAGCTCGAGCAGCTCGCTACGGATCGTCGCGCGCCGGAGCGCTTCGTGCGCCCGCGCGACCGCCTCCTCGGTGGCCCGTTGCGAGGCTTCGATGTGCTGAACCTCCTCGGCCGTCTTGACGACCCGGCTCTCGTAGAAAGGATCTTTCTTCGCCTGCAGCCGATAGCCCAACTCCTGAAGCCGGCTCGCGTGCGCAAACGGAAAGTTCGCCGGCACGAGCAGATCTCTGACGCCGGCTTCTTTCAGGACCTGGTGCACCACGTCCACGCTGCCCGGGTCTTTCATGCCCGAGGTCTTGGCTTTGCGTTCGATCTCGGAGTAGGACAATACCCGATCCACCGTTGCCTGGCGCTTCGCCCGGTCCACTTCCAAATCGCTCATCACCATCATCCGCTCGCCCTTGATCTCCATATAGATGAAGGGATCCGGCGCGATGAACTTCGTCGCGTAGTACAGGTTTGAATCAAACTCGCTGGCGGCGATGAACAGAACGGCGCGCTCAGGTTGCTGGGACATCGAATGCTTTCGCATTTCATTCAGCTCACAGGTAATGGACTCTGGAAGGATGGAAGCACTGGTCTCCAGCAAGACCGCAGCGAGCGAAAAGGTGAGGCGTACCCTTGCGGTACGTTGAGCCTTTGAGCGACGCGAGAACGAAGCTGGAGGCCGTTTGCGCCATCCTTCTGTCGGATGCTAACACGGGGGTAGGGTGGTATCAAGGCAATCACCGCCTCGGTTCTATCGCCGGTGCGGAATCCATGCCCGGCGGGGATGACGTGTCCTCTTCCGGCGTCATGAGATCGATGGGCAGAGTCAGCGTATTCTTCAGCACGTCGAAGGCCAGCTGCGCCAGACCGGTCAATCCGGTGGCGAACGACTTCATCGGCAAATACGTGACTTCCGGATCGTCCAAAGAGCCTTTCACGGCGAACAGCGCCGTCGCGATGCCTTTGCGGTCGCCGGCGAACAACCGCCCGAACAATGGAATCGCCTTGAGGAACTGCGAGTACGATCCGAAGGGGCTCACCGCCCATACCATGTCAAGCTGATCCGTCGGCAGATCGTAATTCCCCGCCGCCGTGATTTTCATGATCGGGCTGTCGATGATCAGGTTCTCCGTTTCGAACAGGCCGCTCCGGACGGTGACCGTGGCGGCGATTTTGTTGTAGGGCAATCCTTCCTTTTCCAGGTCGACTTTGCCCTGCAGCACCGCCGGAAGGTTGAGCAGGCTCATGATCTTCCAGACTGCTCGCTCCTGGGACTTGAAGATCCTTCCCTGCTCGAGCAACAGCTCCGTCTTTCCGTCCAGGGACGGAAAGACCCCATGAGGGTTCCGTCCATGGCCCCGCAACGAACCGGTGAGGCGCAGCTGGCCCGTAATCGGCTGGCCGCGTGGCTTTGCGAGTTTGATGAGGTCCTCAAACGGGAGACCGGTCAATCTGAGCGAGACGTCCGCTTCAGCCGGCGCTTTGGGAGGCAGCTGAACGACCAACCTCCCGGCGATTTGCCCGTCCGCGGATTGCCCGCTGATTCGGTCCACGTCCAGCACGCCGTCCTGGATCGTGAGACGGCACGAGAGGCTGCCGAACTTCAGATGCTTGTAGTGCCCGCGCTCGATGCTGGCCGTTGCGGTGACCCGGCTCGTTGCGGCCAGCGTCTCCAAAAACTCACGGATGGGCGACCGCTCGCCTTTCGGGATCAACAGGTCGATGTCCATGATGCCCGATTCAATTTTGGCGGTAATGACGGGCTTGGTCATCCAGTTCCGGATCGTGGCATCCATCGTGACGTCGCTGTCGAGCATTCGGAACGAAAGCCGCTTCAACTCCGCCCCGTTTCTGACCAGTTTGAGCCGAACGTAGAGATCCTGCACCGTACCGTTCACGCCCTTCGCGGTCATCAGCCCGTTCGTCAGCGCGAGCCATCCGGTGATCCGCCAGGCCTTCCAGTCACGCTCTTTCCCCTTCACGTCCAAGGACACCTCAAGGTTGCCGGCCTCGAATCCGCTCTTGGCGATCCATTCGGGCAAGCTCGAGAGCGAGATCGTTCCGGTGGCGAGCGCGGCGTCGATGGAGAACCGCTCTCCGAAGTGCAGCTTGCCCTTGATCGGGAGGCGCAGCATGGGAAGCACAACCTCAAGGCGACTGACGCTCATGCCGCCCGACGCCACGTCTCCTTCGAACTCCAGCGAGGCAGCCGCGCCCACCGGCTTTTCCACCAAGCCGGGCAAAGCGACTCTCGACTCCGTCAAGACAAGATCTCCGCGGATGTGCGGCGCCTCGGTCGGCCCGCTCACCACGGCCGCGGCGCTGAGAATCCCCTCGAAGGTCTGATCCGGCACGGGACGTCTCGGCAACATGCTGGCCATGTGGGCCGCATCCCCTCGCGCCCGTACAATCACATTTTGGTACGCTGCTCCCGCGCCGCCGGTGATGCCGCCGTGGACCTGGACCGCGACGTCGCCGAGATGCCCGGTTACGGAATCGAATTGCACTCCCCCCTCGGACACGATGATGCGTCCCTGCAAGCCGGTCAGCCGTTCGGGCAGCAACGCGTTCGTCAGGCTCACATGCTTGGCGACGATCTCGCCTCCGGCAAACGTCACACCGCCCGGTTGGTTCAGCGGGCCGACCAGCCTGAATGTCGGCAGGGCGAGACCTTCCACGTCGCGTGACCCGGTCAGCACCTTGGCCAAGCCTTCGGATTTCACCGTCTTCGCCAGGAATTGCATCAAGTCGGCTGCGCCCATGTTGCCGGTGATTTCCATCTCCAACCAGGGGCCGGCTTCGAGAAATGACACCATCGCTTTCCCTTCCGTGACGTCGATGGCGCCGTAGAGGCCCGTCAGCTTGGTGACCCTGATACGCCCCGCTTCGACGAACACCACCGCGCTCAAATTTTTTGCCGGCACGCGATCGTCGCCGATCAACGCCTGACCCTCACGGACGCGGAACTCTCCGGTTAGCGAGAGCTGCGGACCGGTGACGGACGATCCGGTCAACGTGGCGGTCGCGACTTCGACGGTGCCGTTGATCCGTCGTTCGGCAATGATCGACGGGAGCTGCAGATGGACCCATTCCGCCGGAAGTTTGGTCAGCAACTCTTCGATTGCCATGGGCGACGAGGAAAACGTGACGGCAAAGGTCGGCTGCGGCGTCAGCAAGCCGGACAGGCTGGCGCGCCCGTTCAACGCCAGATGCTCGACATTGGCCACGATATCGGACAGCAGGACGTCATAGCCGCTGACTCCGGGGGTCGCGCGGACGAGACTGTGCAGGTTGACCGTTCCGCGCAACTGTTCGGGGACCGGACGCGGCCCGAAGAAGTCGGCCACCTCGCGAAGGTTCAAATTGGCCGTTTCCAAGCTGCCTTCGAATTGAAAAACCAAACCGGGATCGGAGGGAATCTCGGCCGTCAGCGCTTCCGGCTGCTCGGCTTTCGTGACGGCTCCGGTCAACGAGACGGCGGCAATGCCGCGTTCTCCCGAGTGGGTGGCGGAGAGATGAAGATCGGCGCGGGACCGGTCGGCTTTGATCGTGAGCGCCGCCTCCACCGTCTCGAGCTTCACCGTGCGCACGCCGTCCGGCCTGGCTTCGTCGATGATCGTCACGGTGCCGTTGATCAGCGTGGCTTCCCGAATGCGGAACGCCCGGCTCACCATTTGAACCGCCTCCTGATCGCTCGAAGCCGAGTGTTCGGAACCGTCCAGCACGTTCCAATGCCCGGCTTGATTCCGCCGCAGCACCAGATTGGGGTCCTCGATCAACAGACGCTTGCCGACGACCTTCTTGCGCAGGAGCGGGATGAAGCGGAGGACGAGATCGATGCGTTTGGCCGTGAGAAAGATCTGCGAGGGATCGCGGTCGTGGATGGCGACTTGAGACAGCTCCAGCCGGATGCGGGGGAAAAAAACGAACTTGACCCGATGGACGTCGATCTTCCGGCCGAGGTTCTGCTCGAGTTGCTGGAGGAAAAAGGATTTCAGGTAGTCCCGCCCGGTGAGTGACTCGGAGTTGAGCAGGAAGCCGAGACCGAGCACGAGCACCAGCAGCAGCAGCAGAACGACGACTCGTGGTCGGAACACTCCCCCTCCCAGTCAGCCTCACAACGCTATGAGGCATCTTACTGGATCAGTTCGATGAAATCCACTAACTGTGCAAGACATAAGGACTTTCTTTCACTGCACGAACCAGCTTCGCCAATTCGATTGGCGAGGGAACCGGTGACCCGCTATAGTGGTCCGCCTTTGCGCTCAGGATCACACGCGACGATGCCCATGCAGCGGACGAAACAACCTGCGCCGACCAAGATCCGATGGTCGATTCTCGGACTGCTCTTTGCGATCAGCGTCGTCACCTACATCGATCGGGTGAACATTTCAGTCACGGCGCGGCAAATGATGCCGGCCTTCGGCCTGACCGACCAAGAGATGGGGATCATCTTCTCTTCGTTCGTGATCGGGTATGCCCTGTTTCAAATCCCCGGCGGTTGGCTGGGTGATCGCTGGGGGAGCCGCGTCGTACTGACGGCGGCAGTGGTCTGGTGGTCCGTCTTCACCGCCCTCACCGCGGTCGCCGCGACCTTGCCGATCGTCGGCGCAGTCGGCCTCATCGGTTCATTGGCCCTCGTGCGCTTTTTGTTGGGCGTAGGAGAAGCGGCCGCTTTACCGAATTTCAATCGGGCCGTGGCGGACTGGCTGCCGGAGAAGGAGCGAGGGCTGGGCATCGGTATCGCGATCGGCGGCATCGGAGTCGGATCAGCCATTACCCCGCCCGTGACGGCCTGGATCATGGTGAATTGGGGATGGCAAACCGTCTTTTATCTTTCAGGCGTCATCGGAGTGATGATCGCCGCCGTCTGGTGGCTCTACGCCAGAGACCGACCGGAACAACATCCCGCCGTCAATAAATCGGAGCGCAATCTCATTCGAGGGACAGGGCCGGCATCACATGATGCGTCCTCATCGTCCTGGCCCGTGCTGCTCCGGAACCGAACGGTCTGGTGGCTGGTGCTCAGCTATAGCTGCCTTGGCTACGTCGCCTATGTGTTCCTGTCCTGGTTCTACCTGTATCTCGTCAACGTCCGCGGATTTGACGTGCTGCGAGGTGGCTTCTACGCCTCAACGCCTTTTCTGGCCATACTGGTGTTTTGCCCGTTGGGCGGCTGGGTGACCGATCGCCTGGCGCTTCGCCACGGCATCACGAAGGGACGGATGCTCGCAGGCATGTCGGGGATGCTGCTCGCCGGAGGCTCCATTGCGTTGGGGGGCACTCTCTCTTCGCCCTACTTGGCGATCGCCGGCCTGTCGCTCGGCGCAGGCTGGCTGTACTTTTCCGTGGGGGCTTACTGGGCCTCGACCAGCGACTTGTCCAAGAGCCACGCGGGGGCCCTGTCCGGCTTGATGAACATGGGAGCCAACGTCGGCGGCAGCCTCTCCCCCACCCTGACGCCCTGGCTGGCCAATCACTATGGCTGGCCGGCCGCGCTGACGGCAGCGGCGGCCGTCGCCGTGCTCGGAGGAATCATGTGGCTGTGGATCAGGCCGGGCGAAGGTTGAGGTTACAGTAGGGAGTTCTGCGTTCCCGTTGCAGGAGCATTCAGGAGTCTATCTTCCGCACTCTTAGCTCTGAACACTCTGAGCTTCGACGTCGAATTTCGAACTCCAGCTAGAGGTGCTTGCCTCCCCGCCTTCCCGCTTGTTACATTGACCGGCCATGACGATGCAGTTTGAGAAAAAAGACCCGCGGGCGACGATTACGACGAAGTTCGGGGAGATCAAGGTCCGCTTCTACCCGGACGACGCGCCCCGCCATGTGGAGAACTTCATCAACTTGGCCAAGATGGGCTTCTTCGACGGCACGACGTTCCATCGCGTCGTCCCGGGGTTCCTCATCCAGGGTGGCGATCCGCTGAGCAAGAATCCCGACCGGTCGCTCCACGGGACCGGTGGGCCCGGATACTTTCTGACACCGGAACCGAACGACCGGCCGCACAAGCGCGGCGCGCTGTCGACGGCGAAGATGCCGCGCGAGAGCAACAGCACCAGAGACTTCAACGACAACGGCTCGCAGTTTTTCATCTGCGTCGCGGACAACAGCGGCCTGGACCGGCGCTACACGGTGTTCGGCGAAATTTTCCGCGGCCTCGACGTCGTGGACAAAATCGTCGCCGTCCAACGAGATCAAGCCGACAACCCGATCGAGCCGATCGTCATGAAGGTGACGGTGAAGGAGTAGCTCACTCGGCTGATCGCTGATAGCAGACGGCTAGAGCGGCATGGCATGCTGGAAGTGCCATGCCGCTCTATCTTCACTGCGCCGGAAGCAGCATATAAAAGAAGAGTGGAAGGACAATGACGGCCCCCCAGGTCAGCCATTTCGTATGGAACGTATCGTGGAGCCCGTAGATGAGCACAGCCGTGATGAAGCTGTAGTACAAGATCGCGTTGCCCCGGGAATATGCATCGACCTCTTCCGCCCAGGCCACCGACGGAACGAACGCGGTGAGAAAGCCTATCACCGTAGTCAGATAGCGCGTCATAGTGAACCTCCTCTATCGCCGCGGGATGATCGCAAGACGCCCTCCGGGCTCTTGAATAAAAACGCCCTCGGGCGGCACACACCGAAGGCGTCGTCTGAACAGACACACGTCTGAGAAGCGGCTATGCCATAACCTTCTCCTTTTTGAACCTAGGCTTGTCGAAAAGTACAGTCAACCTGTTGTTTTCCCTAGCCACTTCTTGTACGGTACCCCTGCGCAGAGTCATTCACGCGGTGAAGTCATGAGGCCTATGTCATAACGCCCGCCACCATTTCCCGCCGATCGACTCTTCAGATTCTGAGCTTTCAGCACTGAGTCGGACTCGTCCGGTGGTGTATCACCCGCAAGGAGCGCTTCATGATCAGTACATTCGATCTGACTCTGCTGGGGGCTCTCGTGTCCGCCGGCGGGCTGCTGTTTCTCCTACTGGCCAACTGGCCGTATCTTGGATTCGGGTGGCTCGATCCAACTGCGGATCGGACCTCGATGGCGGCACGGAAACGCAGTGAGAAAACGGAGCGGTCAACAATGATGGCGGGAGCCAGATGGCTGACGGTCGGCGCACTGACGCTCTTCCTCGCTTATACGCACGGGGCGGATGAAGGCTACCTTTTCGGCCCATGGGTCGACGTGATGTTCCACCTCGCCCTGCTGTCGGGCTGCTGGGCCGCGACGGCATTCAGGATCAAACAGGCAGCCGAGCGGCCGACTCTCGAAACCAACGTCGCGCGAACTGCACCACTCCCCTCGAACGAGGCCGCGGAGAGCGCGGCGACTGAGGCGTAGCGGGTTCTCACCCTCCACTCCCCCGGCCCGCCAAGGCGGCTCGTTTCCCGAGGCGGTACGCCGCAGGGAGACGCACGACCGAGAACGAAGTTGGGGGCCGTTTTCAGCAGCCTGTTTTAGAAGAAGGACATGCTGGCATACGTCACCGTCGAATTATACTGATCGGTGATGCCGCGGTCGTAGCGCAGAACCTGTCCTTTTTCCGCTTGGATGAGGCGCAGCAGCGTATAGATCGTCGAGAAGCCGGAGATGCGGCGCTGGTCTCGTTCCTGTTGAATAAAGCCGGCGAACTCGTCCGGTTTCAGCTCTTCCACCGGCTTGAGCATCGCCAAGTCGTTTTGCATGCACTTGTGGAACGAGAAGTCGGTCGGCGGGGCCGCGTCGCCATAGCGCATGCCGATGTGCGCCAACTCGGCGCCGGCGACGACGCAGAACTCGCGGCCCGCGAGCGCGTCCAGCAGGACGCTGATGAAGCGGTCCACCGTTTCGCGCACCTGCGGATCCGCCAGGCTGGATGCCGAGAAGGAGGTGAGAATCGGAACCATGGTGAAGGGGCCGGTCGGCCCGGCAACCGTCTGCACAAAGGGTAATTGAAACTCGATCGCGTGCTCGGCCTGATGCGCCATATCCTCCGCAAAGGTTTCCGGCGCGGCGGCTTTCAGTCGCTGAAGGACGGTTCGGTCGGCGGGCACGATTCCCAGGGGCGTTTCGAAATCCTTGTCGGTGACGGCAAAGGGATGGTCGAGACCCGCATAGGCGGTGCCGAGCAGCACATAGAGATCCGGTCGCGCGGCTTCCTGTAATTCCTTGTACGCCCAGGCGTAGACCGGGCCGGCCTGTTTGGGGTCGTAGGTCGGCGCCACGAGCCCCTTGATCTTCTTGCCTTTGTTCTCCGACGACTTGAAGTCCGGTCCTTCTTTCGACGAGAAGAAGCCCTCGATCTGTTTTTTCAGTTTCTGCCCGTCCGCCTCGTAGGTTCGTCCCGCAAACCTCGCCGGCCGCACCGGAGCATCGCGATAGGCGGCTTGGGCCAGGTTTCTCGCTTTCTCAACACGTTGCCCCTCCAAGAACAGCTTTTCGTCGAGGTCGGTCACGAGCTGCCGAACCTTGTCAGGCAGCAGAAACTCTCCAAAACGCTTCAGATAGAGGGCTCCGATCTCCTGAAGAGAATGCTCCCCATCGAAGTGTTGCACGATGAAGAAATAGTTCAGCGGCAGGACAAGTTTTTCCTTGCTGAGGCCGGTCGGGTCCCACAGAACAATGAACTGATCCTCGCCTTCTTTGATGGGGGAGAATTGGAGGTTGCGAAGGACCGGATACTCCGCGGGATCTTTGGCGGCGACCGTGCTCATGGTGTGCGGCATTCTAACCAACCGGTATCCGGAGGCGCAACCCGTTTACTCGGGCGGCTGCTCCGGCCCGCGGCGGGCCAGAAAGAGCAGGGTGCCGATAGTGGCGGCGAGGAGCCACAATGTCGGCCGGCCGTAGGAGGGATCGGAGAACTCGATGAGATCCGTCAACCGGCCGATCAGCAAGGACATGCGGGCCATGACCGTGTAGCCGAAGGCCGCGCCGAAGGCGATCATCAGGAAGAGAATGCCGGTTCTGGCGACGGCCTTGCCCGGCCCGTGATGCTCCACCGAAAAGAAGAAATAAAAGAGCACCGAGGTCACCCCGATGAGAATGATGATGCCGTTGAGGTTGCTGGCGGGATTCAGCAATTCCCATGTGAAGGTGAGCCCTCCGCCGGGCACGGCGGCGGCCAGCGGCCTGACTGTATCCTCGATTTGCTTCAGGATGTACGACGAGATAGTGCGGGGAATCGCGAGCCCCGAGCCGACCCCCACGATAAAGGCGAAGGCATAGCGCGACAGCCACGACGCATTCGGGACGTACCGGGCCAGCATGAGAAACCCGATGGCCACCGGGATGAGCAAGGTGAATTCTTTGTGTTCCACGATCGGCTTCACGATCAAATGCACGATCACCGTGTCGTAGGTTTTGACGATGGCATACCCCACGGAGACGCCGACATACAGATGTTCGGCCAGCTTGAACAGCGGGTTGTCCTTGTAGAGAAACGAGAAAATGAACAGGGTCAGTCCCGTCGCAACCCAGGCGCCGAAGATCTCCGAGGAGGACAAGTCCATGGCTACGATCCGATATGTCCTTGTTGTTTGGCCGTCCGGCGCATCGAAAAATAGAAAATGTTACAGATGGCGACGAGCACGACGATCGCGACGTGGGTCGCCGACTGGGCGTCCATTCCCGCGACGGCGCGGCCCTTGGCTCCGATCAGTGTTTCATACTCGCTCGCGCCGCGAAGCCCGCCGATCAAACCGTTGATCTGGCCGCTCCGCAACAGCGGGTACAACCCGGGCGCCATCACGCCGGTGCAGCCGCCGCCGAGCTCGAACTTGTACTTGTCCTTGCCGAACACGTACCAGGCCTCCACGCCGGGATTCCCCGCCGCAAGGCTCACGGCATACGTGACGTCGCGCAAGGACTGGACGCCGTCCAGCACGATCAGATCCTTAGTCGCATTCCCGTTGTAGTCCGAGGGGAAGGTCCCGTAAAGATCCTGGCCCATGTTGATGATCACCGCGCTGCCTCCGGGGCTCCAGCCGAGAAAGACATAGTCCTTCCCGTTCTCTTTGCCGGCTTCTCTCGCCACCTGCGTGAGGATCTGATCGGCCAGCCCGGTCCCCGTGACCCAGAGGGTCATCGCGACCACCCGGAGATTTCTCTTGAACGCATGACGTAAGAGCGCAATCGCCTGCGGCTGCAATTCCGGCTTGGAGGCCGGATCAAAATCCAAGGACAGGAGAAACACAGAACCTTCCGGCATGGAATCGATGTAGTCGTACACGCCGTGCACCTCCGGTGAAATGCGGATCGGCAGCCCGACCGGATAGAGGAGCGGCAGCAACGTACACAGACCGATCACCAGGAAGATGATCCGCCGGTCGATCTTCAGCATGCGCTCGGCGAAACTCATAGGTCGTTCCTCGTGAAGCGCGAAGCGTATCTCGTTTTAGGAAGAACGCGCTTCACGAGATACGAACGACGCTTCACGTTATTCCTTCCCCCCGCCCAGGTACGAGCGTTCCACTCCGAAGATGATCTTGAACGAGAGCGCGACGGCACCGAGGCTCACGCCGATGAGGATGGCCCGGCGGACCGACGCGTTGAGCACGTTCAAGATCCATTGAGAGACGTCGCCGCTGATCGGAATGAGGTATTCGCCCAGCGGCACCCGGCCGAGCATCACGATCACCGCCGCGACGAGCAACACGGCCGCTTCCCGGCTCCTCGCCCGGAACGATCGGTAGGCGGCCGACGCGATGAAGAAGGCCAGGATGGCGAACATGGTGCCCTGCAACGGGACGAGCATGTAGGAATAGATCCAGCCGAACGCCGTCGGCGAGCCGTCGGTGCTTTCCTTCCCGCCGGCCATGAGCCCGAGTACGATAGTCGCCAGCATGCCCGTGTACAGGACGAAGCTATAGCCCCACCCGGCTTCCCGTCTGTGGATCTTGACCGCGTGGAGATGAAAGAGGCTGGTCACACCCAGCACCAAGGCAAACCCGCCGACGATCTGAAGCCATTTCGTGACGGTGGTCAGCAACTGCTCGGACGCCGGATGGGGCACGTAGTATTGGCCGGCGAACAGAAGTCCGGTCACGAGGGTGATGAGGACGGGCATTTGCCGGCGGAAAAAGATCATTTCAGGTCCTTGAACATCTCCAGAAAGAGAAACGGCCACTGCGCGCCCGTGACGACGGCCAGGGTGGCGAGAACGGTGCCGAGACCGATGACGGAGAGGATGAACGCCTTGCCGATGTCCTGGCCGCGCAGCGTGCCGATCTGGACCGGTTCCTTCGACAGATAGGCGCTGGCCGCGTACAATTCCTCGCCGATGAGCGTGTAATCGCAGGTCGTCACGAAAAACGGCAACTGGTGATCCGAGTCGGTGCCGGCGATCTGAATCGCGCCGGTGCTGGCGCCGGTCTCCGTCAAGAGGAGCGATTCCGCGAAGTACGCGCCCATGAAAAAGTTCGCCGCCGGTTTCTTGCGCAGCATGATCCCGTCCACCGCCGCCGTGTAGCTGAACTGATCGCTGGTGATGAAAAAGTTGGCGTCCTCTTTGAACATGTCCGGCTTGCCCGCTTCCAGGTAGGCTTGCTTCGTGATTTCTTGACAGACGGCCATCGTGATGGGATCACGGTGCGGCACGAGCAAATCCGTCTCATAGGCCGCCGTGCGTTTGGCGACGCGGCCCAGAATCACCGCAGCGGCGATGGTCGAGGGATCACTCATGTCGTGCGCGCCGGTGAGGTACAAGATGGGTTTGCCCAACTCGGTGGCCCGGCCGATCGCTTCATCCACCGCATCCAGGCCTGGAATGCGCCGAAGGAAGATGTCCTTCCGCTTGGCGGTGTTGATGGCGTAGAAGACGATGCCGCCGAACATCAGCGCCAGCAGCAGATTGTTCATCTGATTCCAATTGACCCAGTTCGGGCCGGGAACCGCTGTCACGGAGGGCGCGATCGATCGGCTGTCGCCTCGCACGAGCGCCACGGCGATTCGATAGGGCGTTCCGTTCTTCAGCTCGATGCCTTTCCCGTTCCTGATCGTGTAGTGGTATTGATCCGGCCGTCCCGGCCTCGTCCACCAAGGCTGCTTCGCTTCCCGGACGTAATGGGTGCCGGCAGGAAATTCGGCCACGACCTTGAACGACTGCGGATCGATGCCATCCCCGCCGTTGCTGGACAACACTTGATACGTGGTGTCCGGCCCCTCGGCAGGGCTTGCCTCCCACAGCACAGTCAGGCTTCTTCCTCCGTCACTGGGCGTATCAAAAGCCTGGACCCGCTGCGGCGGAGTCAGTTCTTGCGCTGAAGAAGTGGAGGAAAAAATCGGCGAGGCACTGAAGAGCAGGAGCAGAACCAGCAGGAGGCGTCGGCTCACCGATCACGTCCCTTCGATGACTTCGATATTCGCCCGCGGTATCACGGCCGTCGTCCCGTCGCCGAACGTCACCGTCAGCACCCGGACCTCGCTTTCCGTGGGAATCTTCCGCAACTCAGGCGGCAGCGACGCGACGGTGCCGATCTTGCCGAACAGCGGATCGCGAATGACCCGCACCTGATCCCCGACCCTGATACCTTCCCGTCCGGTCACCGTGCCGGCCGCCGTACCGTCCGCCATGGCGATGATGATCTCCGGCCGGATCACCCCGGCCCTGATCTGCGTCGCGCCGGAGATCGAGGCCTTCTGCCCGGCGTGGGCCGAGAGCAACTTGAACGTCTTGGCGGCCATGGGGATAGTGCCGAAACCTTCCGTCAGGATCAAGGTAAATCCCACTTGTTCCGTGCCGGTGATGGCAACGCCCAAGTCGTACCCCAACAACGCTCGGAGATCCTTGTCGTGAATGCCGCCGATCACGAGGCCGGCGACGCCCAATTCTTTCGCGCGCGCCATGGTTTCGGCAGTCAGAAAAGCTCCGCCGACCGCGATTTTGCCTTTCATGTCCGGCGTCAACCGTTCCGGCGTCAGCGTCTCCTCGGGGGACCGAACGGCCATCACGAGGTCTCCCCAGACCTCTCCGCCGATCCCGAAGATTCCTTGAACCAGACTGCACGTGGCTTCCACCGTGACGCCTTGCTGGGAGTGCAGCTCTACTACGGTCCCATCGATGTAGCCGAGAAGGTTCAGCACGCGCGGGGGCTCGCGCAGCAGGACCTGGCCGGTTACGGTCGAGAGCGACTCCACGACCCCGCTGATGGGCGAGCGGATCTCCGTCTTGAACCATTTGATCAGCGGCTTGTTCTCCGCGAGGATTTCGTCCTTCTGGACCGGATCTCCTTCCTTCTTGATCAAATACTCTTTGATTTCGTCAGGCGCGATGCCGAGCTGGTTGGCCAAATTCAGCGGATGGACCTTGCCCGGCAACTCGGCCCGCGCCACGGCGGTGTTCGACCGGACCCGATCACCCTTGTTGACCAGCACCTTGCCCGGCAACGGCAACAACCGCCGACGGCGCACCACGATGCGCTCGGTCACGGTCAGGCCTGGAGTGTAGGAATGAGCCATAGCTGAAGAACAGGCTGAGGGTTCAGGTTAAGCCGGAGGAAAACAGTATTCTTCGGTTAACATAGCCCCAACCTCAACCTGCTTTTGGATACAGATCTACTGCGCTGTGCCATCGGTTCAGTGCCGCGATTCGGGCGGTCTGGTCGGTCGGCAGTTGCAGCGGGCGGCCGCGGCCGTCGAGCAACAGGCCGACGACGCCGCCCAGCACGTCCTTCGTTACGGGCGCTCCGTTGCCGGCACCGAGATTCACATGTTTGGCGGGCTGCATGGAAATGGTCCCCTTCTGATTGACGCCGAGCGGCAGGAGACGGAGTTCCCCGAATTTCAGTTGGCTCTTGTCGGTCCGCCCGTCGGGAAAGCGGATTTCATACTCCATGCACCGCTCCCCTTGCTTTCCTTGCCCGATCGGCGACACGCACGTCCCGAGATAGATCATGCAGTCGCGGATGAAGACATCGGTGGCCGCCTTCTCGTCGATCGTGGACAGGACGCCCAAGTGCGGCATCATGAAGATGCTGTCTACGGACAGCATGGTGATCCCCAGCGGCTCATAGGCATCGACCATCATGAGCATCGACTGCACGCGGCGCGGCGCGTGGGACAAGATGCCCCCGCTGCCCACGATGAGATTCAACGTGAGCATGTCGATGAGCGTCTTGCCGGAGACTTGCTGCTCGAACACGTCGGAAATCGTCCGCTCCTGCTGTACGCCTTTCAGCCCCGTCGCCAGCGATTTGTGATGAGTCAGCGCCAGCCGCAGCGCCTCGCGGGAAATCGCCTGCTCGATTTGCAGCTCGTCGAGCGTTTGTGGAATGGTCGTCGGGCGGATCATCTTGTTCTTGATCCGATTTCGCAGGCTCTGCTCGTCGATGGTGAACGGGACCCAGCGCATGATGTTGGACAGTCCGGCTTCCGCCAGCACGTTTGAAATGCTGTAGGACATGCCCAGATTCGCGCTCACGGTTCGGTTGAAGACGCCGCCGAAGACGGAAAACACGTCCGTCGTTGCGCCGCCGATGTCCACGCCGATCAAGTTGAGATGCTGGCGCTTGGCGATGGTCTCCATGATCAACCCGACCGCCGCCGGCGTGGGCATGATCGGAGCGCCGACCATGTCGATCAACTTCTTGTAGCCCGGCGCCTGGGCCATGACATGCTCGAGGAACAGATCGTGGATCTTGTTGCGCGCCGGCGCGAGGTTCTCTTTCTCGAGGACCGGCCGGATGTTCTCGGTGACTTCGAGGGCGGTCTTCTTGCCGAGGATCTTCTTGACCTGATCCCGGGCGTTCTTGTTGCCCGCGTAGATCAGCGGCAGCGTATAGGTACTGCCGAAACGCGGCCTGGGTTCGGCGGCCGCGATGTATTCCGCCATCTCCACGACGTGCGTGACGGCGCCGCCGTCCGTCCCGCCGGACATCAGAATCATGTCGGGGCGCAACGATCGGATCCGTTCGATCTTCTCGTGCGGCAGTCTCCCATCGTTCGACGCCAGCACGTCGACCACAATGGCGCCGGCGCCCAGCGCGCAGCGCTGCGCGCTCTCCCCGGTCATGTTCTGGACCACCCCGGTCACCATCATTTGAAGTCCGCCGCCGGCGCTGCTCGTCGAGATGTAGATGTCGACGCCGGTGTTGGGGTCGCCGTCCGGCCCCCGGTTCGGCGTGATGATTCGATCGCCGTCGAGAATTTTGCGTCCGGACAGCTCTTCGATTTCCGCGATCGCGTTCAAGACTCCGCGGGTCACGTCCTCGAACGGAGCCTCGACGGTCGTCGGCGCCTCCCCGCGGTACGTCTGCCGATACTCGTTGCCGATCTTTTCAATGAGAATGGCCTTGGTCGTCGTGCTGCCGCAGTCCGTCGCCACGATGACGTTCAACGGGCGGCCGCTTTCGGAGGGACCGTAGGCGGAGGCCATTATCGAGACGGCGCTCCCTTCGAGCCGGACATGGTTTCGAGGAGCGCGATCAATCGGGAGATCGTGTCGCGCCGTTCCAGCAGCCGGGCCACCTGCTCGACTTCATTGGCGTTGAACGCGAGCTCCAGGATGGGGGTCAGAAAATGCAGCGCCTGGCTGCCGAGAAAGTTCATGGGGCCCATGGATTCCAAAAAGACCGTCGCCGGAGCCGCCATGCCGCGCTTGACGATGATCGTCGCCACCCGCTCCAGCAAGGCCACATCTTCCGCCGTGAGATCCGGCTGAGCGGGACGGACCGCGAAGGCATGCTTGAGAGCCGCGCGCACCTCCTCGAACGTTTGCGCAATCTTGGCTTTGGACAGGGGGGGCATCAGTGTCGGCGAGAAGCGGCGAATACCGGTTCGTCCTGCATTATATGAACGGGTCTGTGGAGAGTCAATTGAGCCCGGGAAGGCGATGAAACCGAGAAACCCGAGTTGACACAGAGAGTCTGTGGGGGCTATTCCCAAGTGTACACCCATCTATAGGATCGGAATCATGCCTCTCCATCCCCTTGCCGGAAAGCCGGCTCCGTCGTCGCTCCTCGTCAATGTCGCGCGCCTGGTCACAGCTTACTATAGCGAAGCGCCCGACCCGGCCGTTCGAGAGCACCGCGTCGCCTTCGGAACCTCCGGCCATCGCGGCTCATCCTTCAAGCGAAGCTTTAATGAAGCGCATATTCTCGCGACGACTCAGGCGATTTGCGAGTACCGCGTTGTGCAGGGAACAACGGGACCGCTCTACCTTGGGATGGACACCCATGCCCTCTCCGAGCCGGCATTCGCGAGCGCGCTCGAAGTGCTGGGCGCAAACGGTGTGGAGGTCATGATCGACCACACCGGGGGTTACACCCCGACTCCCGCCGTCTCCCATGCGATCCTCACGTACAATCGGGGGAGGGTTGCCGGCTTGGCCGACGGGATCGTCATTACTCCGTCCCATAACCCGCCCGAGGATGGTGGATTCAAGTACAACCCTCCGCAAGGAGGGCCTGCCGACACCCAGACCACCAAGTGGATCGAAGAGCGGGCGAACGCGCTGTTGGCGGAGGGCGTACATGGAGTGCGCCGAGTGCCCTACGAGCGTGCGCGCCGCCTGGCCACCACCCATCAACACGACTACGTCGGCGCCTACGTGGATGATTTGCAGCAGGTCCTGGATATGGAAGTCATCAGGTCCGCGCGCCTGAAGCTCGGCGCAGACCCGCTCGGGGGCTCCGGCGTGGCCTATTGGAAACCCATCGCCCAGCGGCACGGCCTGCACGTCGAGGTGGTGAATCCCGAGGTCGACGCAACCTTTCGCTTCATGCCGCTGGACTGGGACGGCAAGATCCGGATGGATTGCTCGTCGCCCCACGCGATGACCAACCTCATCAGGCTGAAGGACCGTTACGACGTCGCCTTCGGCAACGATGCCGACAACGATCGGCACGGCATCGTCACGCGGTCGGCCGGATTGATGAATCCCAACCATTATCTCGCGGTGGCGATCTGGTATCTCTTTTCTCACCGGCCCGGCTGGAAAGCCGACGCCGCCGTCGGCAAGACGCTCGTCAGCAGCAGCATGATCGATCGCGTGGCGGCCCACCTTGGGCGCAAGCTCGTCGAGGTGCCGGTCGGCTTCAAATGGTTCGTGAGCGGCTTGCTGGACGGGTCACTGGGGTTCGGCGGAGAGGAGAGCGCGGGCGCCTCGTTCCTCCGCCGCGACGGAACCGTGTGGACGACGGACAAAGACGGCATCATCATGGATCTGCTGGCCGCCGAAATGACGGCCAGAACCGGACGCGACCCGAGCCAACTCTACCGGCAACTGACCCAGGAACTCGGCGACCCGGTCTATGAACGCATCGACGCGCCGGCCACGCCGGAGCAGAAGGCGATTCTCTCGAAGCTCTCGGCGGACCGGGTGACGGCGGCCGAACTGGCCGGCGATCGGATCATCGCGAAATTGACGGCCGCGCCGGGGAACGGCGCGGCGATCGGCGGATTGAAGGTCGCGACGAGCCAAGGATGGTTCGCCGCGCGACCCTCGGGTACGGAAGACGTGTACAAGCTCTATGCGGAAAGCTTCAAAGGGAAAGACCACCTCAAGCGGATTCAGGAAGAAGCCAAGGCCCTGATCGGCAAGGTCCTGCAGACGGTGAAATAAGTCTATGCAGTGCGCGGTCCGTCGCCTGATCCCCATCCCATCGCCCCGAGACACCGACCCTCAAAGGCTGTTCGCCGCCTTCGGCTGAACCGCGCACTCCGTTTTGAAATCGGCCGCGGGCAGCAGCCGATCTTTCTCCATCTCCTGGAGGAGAACCCGCGCAGCGTCGAACAGGTCGCGCTGCTCGTCTTCGGACACCCAGAACTTCGTTTTGATTCTGGTCACCCGCTCCGCAAAATCCGTCTGATTCCCCGCGTCCGAATAGAACAGGTGCCGGAGCGCGATGTGCCGGACCTCGCAGCCGCATTGTTTGGGATCATTCACCGGAAGGCGCCCGCGTACCTGTTGATCCTGTTGCTGAGGCGGGATACCCAGTTGCCGAAGCGTCGTGCGCCGGCTTTCGAGCAGCATCGCGTCCATCGCATCCAGTGCATTCGTATTGATGAAATAGTCGAGCGCACGCCGGCTGGACTGGCGGCTGTTCAGCTCGGGGTTTTCGCTGGCGGGCGTCGCATCGACGATGAGGATCAGGCAGCCGTCGGGGAAAAGCCCGTCGAGCGTCTTCCCCGGAAGATTGCGATTCAGGTATTCCAGCACGGCCTGGACGCCGAGGTTGTCGATCGGTCCGCCGTCGTAGAGGTGAACGAACTTGACCGGATCGAAGCCGAGTGCGGCGAGCGCCTCCATGTCCTGCGACTTGTAATTTTCCAACGTCACGTCGTCGAAGGCGCCGGGAAACGCGGAAGACGCGTTGACGGCATTGGCGACCCGATACCGGGCGAGATTCGACTGGAGATCGGCGAATCGCTCGTCGGTGAAGGTAAACCGGGTGTGGTCGTTGTGAACGGTGGAGCTCAGCAGAATCTTGGGATGCGGGCGCAAATCGCCGAACGTCGCCTGATGGTACAGCCGCTTGTTGAAGACCTGAACCATGATGTCGGAGCGGGTGAAGTCGGTGAACCAATAGCGGGCGATGTTATGAGGAAGCAGCCACCGCCAGAGCCAACTGCCCTGGAAATCGAATCCCAGCGCTTGGCGGACCGCCTCGGGGGTGAACGGCCCGGCCTTTTCTCCGAGTCCGTAGTAGGTGGCCGGCAACGTGCCGCCCGATACGCCGGAGATCACATCGACCTGCTGAAGCAGCCCGCGGTCCTGCAACTCGAGCATGACGGCGGCCCCGAAATTCGCCGCCCGGCTGCCGCCGCCGGAGATCGCGAGCGCCACGAACCGGCCGTCTTGCGTTTCCAAATCGGTCAATTTCCATGAGGCGGCCGTCTGCGGAGGAACGGTCCCCTCCGGCTGGGGCTCATTCCATCCCGGTCTCCAGTGACCGGGCAGAATGCCGCAGGCGGCCGCCAAAGCGACCCAGGCGACCAATGAAGCGGTCGCGAAGGAGCGCCCGTACCGACGTCGGGACATGTGTGTGCGCATGGTCGTCTCCTCTCCTTACCCGCGACTTCCGATTCGACGCTCGGTGCCCTGCCAGAGACGGATCACGTTGTCCGTGTGTTTGAACCAGATCAGCAGACCGACGACGACGGCGAAGGCGATGAATGCGGGCGAGCGGCCAAACCCCCACGCAACCAGCGGAGCCGTCGTAAAGGCGACGAGCGCGCCGCCGGAAGAATACCTCCAAACCGCCACCGTTCCCAGCCAGATCAGCGCGAGACACAGCCCAACGAGCGGCGCGACTCCCAACACCGAACCCAGCGCCGTGGCGACTCCTTTGCCGCCTCGAAAGCCGAGAAACGGAGAAAAGAGATGTCCGAGAACCGGCGCGAGCGCGACGCACAAGACCGCGGATTCCGGGGACAGCCACTGGGCGGCGCCCCATCCTGCCACCCAGCCTTTTCCCATATCCCCGGCCAGCGTCAGAAATCCGGCTTTCTTGCCGGACACGCGCAGGACATTGGTAAAGCCGACGTTCTTGCTCCCCGCCATCCGGGGATCGGCGGTCCCCATGGCTTTGGACACCACGACGCCGAAGGGCACCGATCCCAGGAAATAGCCGAGCGCCGCCAGCAACGCGATCAGGCTGTATGAGGAGGAATCCACGCGGCGCGTGATTGAGTGGGTCTATCGGGGCGCTCTGCTAGAGTCCCCGCAGGGTCACCTGTTTCCAGAAACTCCACACGTACTGAGCCCCGGACAAGTAGCCGAGCGCGAGGGAGAGATAGAGCGTGACGATCCCGGCCAGGTGAAGATTGCCCAGTTCGGCCAGTATCGTGCCTTCGAGAATCAACAGGACGATGCCGACGACTTGCATGGCCATCTTGTATTTACCGGTCGCCTCGGCCGCGATGATAATGCCTTCGCTCGCCGCGATGGCGCGGACGCCGGTCACGGCCACTTCGCGGGCGATGATCAGGATCGCCACCAGCGCGCTGACGCGATCGACGTTCACGAGGAGAATGAGCGCCGACAGGACGAGCAGCTTGTCGGCGACCGGATCAAGAAGCTTACCGAGCTTCGTGACCTGTCCCGAACGCCTCGCCAGGTACCCGTCCAGCAGATCGGTGACCGCGGCCACGACAAAGACGACGGCGGCGGCCAGCGACCGGTTCGGCGTGGGGGTCACAAACAGCATGACGAACACGGGAATAAGAAGAATCCGGCTCAGCGTGAGCAGGTTGGGAAGATTGAGCGATTCCGCTCCCGCCTGTTTCCAAATGTCCAAATCTCGCAGCATAGTGGACCGGTCGCCGTTATACGATGCCATGCTTCAGCAAATCGTGCAAATGGATGACGCCCACGATCTTTTCATCGCCTTCGATCACCACCAAGGTGGTGATCGAGTAACGTTCCATCATTTCGACCGCGCGGGCGGCCAAATCGTCCGGCCCGATGGTTTTCGGGCTGCGCGAAGCCAGCTCACCCGCCCGGCTCCTGCCGAAATCCCCGCCCCGCTGCTGAATGAACCGCCGAAGATCGCCGTCGGTGATGACCCCGACAAGGCGCCGCTGCCGGTCCACCACGGTCGTCATGCCGAGCTTCTTGGCCGTCATCTCGAGGATCGCCGTGGACGCGGGCACGTGAGATTCCACCAGCGGCAACTCGCCGCCGACGTGCATGAGATCGCGCACCTTCACCAGCAGCCGGCGCCCCAACGTGCCGCCGGGATGGAACTGCGCGAAGTCCTCCTGCTTGAAACCGCGCTTCTGAAGCAGGGCGATGGCGAGCGCGTCGCCCATGGCCAGCGTCGCGGTGGTACTGGCCGTCGGAGCCAGACCCATCGGGCAGGCTTCTTCGGACACGGACACGTCCAGCACGACCTCGCTGTTCTTGGCCAGAGTCGAGCCGGTTCGTCCCGTCATCGCGACCACCGGGATGCCCATCCTCTCCACGAACGGAAGCAACTGCAAGATTTCCTGAGTCTCGCCGCTGTTCGAGATGGCGATGAGCGCGTCGCCGCGTGTCAACATCCCGAGATCTCCATGCACGCCCTCGGCCGGATGCAGACAGAACGCCGGGGTGCCCGTACTGGCCAACGTCGCGGCAATCTTCTGGCCGATCAGGCCTGATTTTCCCATGCCCGAGACGACGACCTTGCCGCCGCATCGGTACAGAACGTCGACCGCGCACTCGAAGCGCTGATCGAGCCGCCGGATGAGGGCCTCCACCGCACGGGCCTCGATCGCGAGGACACGTTTGCCCTCCCTCACGCTGCCGGCCGGGTCGGCCGCGCGGGCATTCTTGACCCTGGTCAGCCTTGGACTCTGGCTGCGTCGCATATCCGCATGACTCGCTCGAGTAGCGCCTTCAAATGGTGGAGCGGCACCATGTTGGGCCCGTCGGACAAGGCGTCGTCGGGGTTGGGATGCACTTCCATAAAGAAGCCGTCCACGCCGGCGCCGGCGGCGGCGCAGGCGAGGGGTTCGACAAACTCGCGTTGGCCGCTCGACTTCGTCCCGCCTCCGCCGGGCAGCTGCACGCTGTGCGTGGCATCAAAGACGACGGGATAGCCGAACCCGCGCATAATGGGGAACGAGCGCATATCGACCACCAGATTGTTGTAGCCGAAGGACGACCCTCGTTCCGTCAGAAGAATGCTCCGGTTGCCGCACTCTTCAACTTTTTTGACCGCGTTCACCATTTCCTGCGGGGAAAGGAATTGGCCTTTTTTGATGTTGACCACCCGGCCGGTTTGCGCGGCGGCGATGAGCAAATCGGTCTGGCGGCACAAAAACGCCGGGATCTGGAGCACATCCACCACCTTGCCCGCCTGTCTCGCCTGATCCTCGGTATGCACGTCGGTCAAGACCGGCACCCCGACCTGGGCTTTGACTTTGGCGAGCACGGCCAGGCCCTTTTCCAACCCGGGACCACGGAAGGATTTGACGGACGTACGGTTTGCCTTATCGAATGACGATTTGAAAACGTACGGCATGCCGACCGCGCGCGCGATGTCCGCGATCGCCGCCGCGGTCTCCAG
>JBDZUK010000125.1:0-4825 GCA_040255165.1 Nitrospiraceae bacterium
TGGTGCGCCCGGCAGGAATTGAACCTGCGACCTGCGGGTTCGAAGCCCGACGCTCTATCCAACTGAGCTACGGGCGCACCCGCTATTTCATGCACTTCCAACGAGACCTTGTCAAGGACTGTCGGGTGAATGGATCAAAGGAGGGCTGCCGGGAGGCAGCCCTGTGGGGTCTGGCTGCGGCGCCTTACCAGCGATCGCGATCCCCGCCGCCTCCACCGCCTCCAAAGGACCGCTTCTCTTGAGGCCTCGCTTCATTGACCACAAGGGTCCGCCCACCCAATGGGCTACCGTTCAGCGCGGCGATTGCCTTTTGCGCTTCTTCGTTGGTCGCCATTTCAACGAAGCCGAATCCTCGTGATTGCCCTGTATATCGATCCGTGATTACTTTGGCAGATGTGACGGTTCCATGCTGGGAGAACAACTCAGACAGCTGCTGTTCCGTGGTGGAATAGGGCAGGCTTCCCACATACAATTTGCTCCCCATAGCGACCTCCGTCGGTGCGATTGATATTGTCTTGGGATGAAGGATGAAAGGGGGGACTTCCTCTCACAAGGCAACATCGGTCAGGGCCAACGCCACCTCGCGAGCCATCGCCCGGCCCTTGAGCGATGGATCGCAGAAAAAACATAGCATGGGCCGGGGGTGAGATCAACCAGCGCGACGCGCTTATAGCAGGGAGAGGATCATGTCGACGATCTCCTCGATCGTTCGATGATCGGTGGAAATGACGTGGTCAGCCGCTGCCTCGTATTTCGGCAGACGTTCGGCGAGCACCTGAGAAATCTCTTCGAGAAAGGTCTTCGTCCCCGTCAACGAAGGCCGTTGCGTATCCTCCCCGATCCGGCGGGCTATCGTTGCCACGTCGGCCGTCAGCCAGAACACGGTTCCACGCGCTTTCAAATAGGTGACATTCTGCGGCCTGAGAATGGCCCCGCCCCCGGTGTCGATGATCAGTCGTTCTTTCCCAGCAACGTCTCGACACACCTCCGATTCCAAATCGCGAAAGTGTTCCCACCCTTTGTGGTTTACGATTTCCGGAATAGACTGGCCGGCTCGCGCAACCACTTCCGCATCAGTGCACACGACCTCGCGTCCGAGTCGCGCGCCGAGTTCTTTTGCCACCGTGCTCTTGCCGGTCCCTCGATACCCGATCAACACGACATTCATGTAAAGCGCGCTTCCAGCACTGCCCGCATCACCGCGACGGGAGCCGGCCGGTTGGTCCAGAGTTCAAACTGCGCGGCCGCTTGGTTGAGAAACATCTCCAACCCGGGGATGGTCCGGCATCCGGCGGCTTTGGCCTGCTTCAGGAGCATCGTCTCCCGCGGATTGTAGACGATATCCATGACGGTCAACCCCGGGTGCAACAGCTCAGCGGGCACACACGTTCCGTCCGTCCTCGGCGACATTCCAACCGGCGTACAATGGATCAATACCTGAGTTGCAGGCAACACACGAGCGAGCGTGGCGTCGTCAAGATGAGCGTCTTGCACCGACAACGACGCCTTGGTACGAAGGTCCTCTGCGAGCACGCTTCGTTCCTTTTCATCAATGCCAAGCAAAGTGAGGCGGTCGAGCCCCGGCTCGGTTGACAGAGCGAACGCGATCGCTCTGGCTGCTCCCCCGGATCCAAGAATCACGACCGACTCGCCCTTCAACGCCGCTCCGCCTTCTCGCAGCGCGCGAACGGCCCCTGTTGCGTCGGTGTTATACCCGACCAGCTGTCCCTGTTCGACCACGATGGTGTTGATGGCCCCGATGTGGCTGGCTGTTGGATCGACCCGATCGACACAGGCCATCGCCGAGATCTTGTGTGGAATCGTGACGCTCGCCCCCCGGAAGCCTCCCAGGGCGCGCAGCCCTCTGATGGCATCGCCGATCGCTTCCACTCGGAAGGCTAAATAGACAATGTTCAAGCCAAGCGCGTGAAACGCAGCATTGTGAATCGCGGGAGACAGAGAATGTTCGACGGGATTGCCGATAACACCGCAAAATTGAGTATGCGCGTTGATCTCCATGAGCCTCGTGTCCCTACACGTGCGACGGCCAGTCAGAACTGCCTTGATGAGCTGTCTGAAGCCGGGAAACGGTTCAGGTTGGTTCTCTTCACCACGCCGTCATCCCCCCGTCGATTTTGAACGTCGCACCGGTGACCCAGGCCGCCTCATCAGTCGCCAGATAGAGGACCATGTGCGCCACTTCCTCCGGTTTGCCGGGCCGGTGCAGAAGGTAGTGGGAAAGAATCGGCTCCAGTTGAGACGGGTCGCTCATCAGCGGCGCGGCCATCGGGGTGTCGGTCAATCCGGGGCACACCACATTGCAGCGAATGTTGTCGGGGGCATAGTCGACTGCAATCGCGCGCGTCAGCGCGTCCAACCCGCCTTTCGAGGCCGCATAGGCCGGCAACAACGGAATTCCGACCACGCTGGCGATCGACGATATGTTGATGATGGCCCCGCCGCCGCGCTTCAACATGGCAGGGATGGCTGCCTTTGTCATGCGAAAGGCGCCGGTCAAATTGACTTCGAGCACCTGGTGCCAGGTTTCATCATCCGTTTCATGAAGCTTCTTCCCAAAATCCCCCAGCCCGGCATTGTTGATCAGGACGTCCAGTCCCCCGAACAGTTGAAGCGCTTGTGCGACAGCCGCCTCGGCATGCGCCGCGTCCGTCACCGAACCGGTGACGCCGACCGCTTGCCCGCCGGCTTGTTTGATTTCCCGAACGACACGATCGAGTTCCTCCTTTCGCCGTCCGGTGATGACGACCGCCGCACGTTCTTGAGCGAACAACTTGGCGACCGCTTCGCCGATTCCTGCGCTACCGCCGGTGACAAGAGCCACCTTCCGGGCGAGTCGGTTCATGGTTCGGTCCTCTCCTCTTCCGCCGACTCTTGCGCTTCCGAGGTAGCGCGGGAGGCCCAGAGTCCGGGTTGGACCTTCCGTGCCACTGTGATGAACCCGCTATGGGCCACCATCCGATGATCCGGTCTAACGCTCCTGCCCTGGATCGACCAGGTTCGGAGAAGTGTTTCGAACGTCTGGATCGCCCCGAACACAGCCGCTCGCTCAAGGGCTTCGACTGTCTGCATGACCTGGGGCACCGTCGGGACGAAGCTGAGATAAATGCCTCCCGACCGCAGCGCCGTCGCAGCGTGCGGAACCACCTGCCATGGCTCCGGCAGATCAAGTACCACGCGATCAAATAACACGCCGTCCGCCGGTAACTCGATGCCTTCGTACACATTTCTCTGGCATGCGACCAACGCGGGCGTCGGACCCAGATACCGCTCGATATTTCCCAATGCCGTTCGGGCGAAATCTTCCCGGGCCTCGTACGTCACCACGAGGCCGTCGGGTCCAACGGCACGCAGCAGTGCCATGGTCAGCGCTCCCGACCCCGTACCGGCCTCAAACACACGCGCACCCGGATGGATATCGGCCCACATGGTGATGAGGGCCAGGTCCTTCGGATAGATGACTTGGGCACCCCGGGGCATCTTCAGGACGTAATCCGCAAGAGTGGGCCTGAGGGCCATCATTGTCTTGCCTCTGGAGAGCGTCACCAACGAACCATCCAACCTCCCGATCACCTCATCGTGCGGGATGGTTTCACCGCTGTACTGATACGTATCCCCTGCCTTCAGTGTCAGGGCGTATTGCCGGCCTTTTTTGTCGACCAAGTGAATGCGCTCGCCGTTGCGAAGATGCGACATGGCCGGCATTCTAGGGAGAGGTCCGCCTGTTTGCAACCGAGGCGACGGCGCATTTCTTGACAGCTTTGGACTCGGACCGTATGATCCGTACACCTTTCCAAGAAGCCGCGCGCTTCCCGCGCATGGAGTGTGTAGTGCGTGGACCCATTCCCCGAACAGTCTGCCTTTTGCCGTGTATCGCATTGATTTTGTCGGTTGCCGCGGTGAATGTTCTTCAGGCGGCGTCCAGTGGAGAAGTGCTGGTCGCGACCTACGAAGGAGTCATTAACCCGGTCGCAGCCGAGTACCTCCATGATGCGGTCGCAGAGGCCGAAGCGCGCCAGGCTGCGGCATTGATCGTTCGATTAGATACGCCTGGCGGACTGGACACGTCCATGCGCCTCATCATCAAGGACATGACCTCCGCCAGCGTCCCGGTCGTGGTGTTCGTGGCCCCTTCCGGGGCTCGAGCCGCCTCTGCCGGAGTGTTCATCACGATGGCGGCGCATGTGGCGGCCATGGCTCCCGGCACGAATATCGGCGCGGCCCATCCAGTGGCTATGGGCGGGGGCGAGATGGACAAGACCATGAAGGAAAAGGTCGAGAACGACGCCGTGGCTTACATCAAGAGCATCGCGGAGCAGCACGGGCGCAACGTGACGTGGGCCGAGGAAGCCGTCCGGAAGAGCGTGTCGGCGACGGAACGGGAGGCGGTCAAGCTGAATGTCGTGGATCTCATGGCCGAAGATATGCCGGGGCTTTTGAAGCAATTGAATGGAAGAGCGGTCTCGACCGCCGGGGGAAAGAGACAGATCACCGTCAGCGAGGCTGCCATCCGAGACTATCCCATGAGCCTCCGCCTCGAATTGCTCAAAGCGTTGAGCGACCCCAACATCGCCTATCTCCTCATGACGGTCGGCACCATCGGACTCTTGGCCGAGCTCTACAACCCCGGCGCGATTTTGCCCGGCGTCGTCGGGGCCATCAGCCTGATTTTGGCGTTCTATTCCCTCCAGTCTTTGCCGGTCAATTACGCGGGCGTGCTTCTCCTCATCCTTGGAATCGTATTCTTCATCCTTGAAGCGACGGTCGTCAGTTACGGCTTACTTGCCATCGGAGGCGTCGTCTCCAT
>JBDZUK010000006.1:0-73022 GCA_040255165.1 Nitrospiraceae bacterium
GCGTACCCAGGGAGCGATACAGTGGCTCCGCGGAATGAAATGTCGAATTGCGACGGCAGGCAGTCTGGGTCGGTCCCGCCAAATTCCGGCGCTCCGGCGTCGACGTCCTTCACCCATGTGCCGGTTGGGTTCCGCAGTGTCAGCGACACCGGCTGGTTATTGAAGCTCAGCACGATCAAGCCGACGCGGCCGTCGGACGCCTCCTGTTGGAGCAGCAAGACGCGCGCTTCTTCATAGGTCCACACGCTCCGTGGTGAGTCCGCTTCCATACCGGCCTTCGTGAACTGCGCATGCTTGCGCGTCTCAATGAGCTTTCTTGTCCACCGCAGCAAGGTGGCATGCGGATCTGTCTGTCGCTTGTCCATGTCGAGCCGAGACCGCATAAACGTGGACGGGTCCTGCGGATCAGGAATATCGTCTTCGTTCCATCCGAAATGAGCGAACTCCGCCCTGCGGCCTTTCCGCACCGCGTCCACCAACGCCGCGTCTCCATGCTCGATGAAATATTGAAACGGAGCCGTTTCGCCGTATTCTTCGCCCATGAAGAGCAACGGAATACCGGGGGAGAGCAGGACGGCGGCCGCAACGACCTTCAAGCAGGCCAAGGGAAGTCCAGCAGAGAGCCGGTCTCCAACCGCTCGATTGCCGATCTGGTCATGGTTTTGGGCGAATACGACGAATTGGGCCGCCGGCCGTCCCTTGGAGGAACGACCGTGGCGACGCCGGCGTGAATGGGACCGTTGCCCTGAATACACGAATCCATCGCGGAAGGCGGTCGCCAGGTGCCCCAGCGTGCCGAAGTCTTGATAGTAGCCGGTGCGCTCGTTCGTCACGACCGTGTGGAGAGCATGGTGAAAGTCGTCGTTCCACTGCGCATCCAATCCGAATCCCCCTTGATTGACAGGAGCGAGCAGCCGAGGGTCATTCAGATCGCTTTCGGCGATGACATGCACGCGACGGCCGAGCCGCAAGCCTTCGCCATGCACCGCCTCCGTAAGCTCCTGGAGAATATGCAGCGCGCTGAAATCGTAAATCCCGTGCACTGCATCCAGGCGGAGGGCGTCTATGTGATATTCGATGATCCAGTACAACGCGTTGCTGATGAAGAAATGCCGCACCTCGTCGCTGCCCGGTCCGTCATAGTTGATGGCGTCTCCCCAGGGCGTCCGGTATCGATTCGTGAAATACGGGCCGAAGTCGTTCAAGTAATTCCCTTCGGGTCCCAGGTGGTTGTAGACCACGTCCAAAATGACCGCGAGACCGTGTCCGTGGCAGGTGTTGACCAGGGTTTTGAGCCCGTCTGGGCCTCCGTAGCTGGACTGCGGGGCGAAGGGATAGACCCCGTCATACCCCCAGTTGCGCGCACCGGGAAACTGGGCAATCGGCATCAACTCGATCGCAGTCACTCCGACCTCGTTCTTGAGGTAGGCAAGCTGCGGCACGATTGCGTCGAACGTGCCGCCGGCCGAAAACGTACCGGTATGGAGCTCATAGATGATTAAGTCTTCGAGCGCATGCCCCCGCCATCCCTGATCGGTCCAGCGAAATTCGGCGGGGTCGACGACCGCGGAGGGTTGGTGGACCCCGTCCGGCTGCCAGCGCGAGGCAGGATCAGGCCGATAGCTCTCCCCGTTCAGAACATAGCGATAGCGGGTGCCCGCCCCGATGCCGGACACCATTCCTTCAAAATATCCGAGATCGGTCGGCTCGATCGGGGCCGGGTTCCGATTGGAATCCATGATCTGCACTGAGAGCGTCTTTGCATGGGGGGCCCAGACCCGAAACTGCACGGTCGAAGGACTCACGACCCTAGCTCCCAAAGTCATCTGCCAGTCCGTTTTAGCTTGTGGCTGCATCGTACCCTCCGTGCTCAGCAGTCTGCCAGAAGAACGCCGGCTACGCCAGGTGGGCGGATATCGACTTGCGTCCGACTCGCGGGTGCAGGTATACGTAATTTAATGACCTGCCTGCCACCATTCCGCTGAACGGCTCACCGGTTGAAGGAGTCAGAGAAAATGGAAGCACAATCCGTGAGGGTGTGGCCCGGGCGGCCGTATCCTCTGGGCGCGACCTGGGACGGCGAGGGCGTGAATTTCGCGCTCTTCTCGGAGAACGCGACTGCCGTCGAGCTGTGCCTGTTCGACGGTCCCGAGGCGGACCGTGAATCTCAGCGCATCCGACTCGAGGAACGGACCGATCAAGTCTGGCACGTCTACATCCCAGGCCTGTGGCCCGGGCAGCATTACGGGTACCGCGTGCACGGGCCCTATGCTCCCGAAGCAGGCCATCGGTTCAATCCGCACAAGCTGCTGATCGATCCGTATGCCAAATCCATCGCGGGCACCGTTGAATGGTCAGATGCCATGTTCGGGTATCGGATTGGAGATGCGAAGGCCGACCTCTCTTTTGATACGCGGGACAATGCGGCCAATATTCCGAAAGCGGTCGTGATCGATCCGGCCTTTACCTGGGGAGGCGATCACCTTCTGAGAACTCCATGGGACAAGACCGTCATCTACGAGATGCACATCAAGGGGTTGACCGCGCAGCACCCCGACGTGCCCGAGTTGATGCGGGGGACCTACGCTGGACTGACGGTGCCCGCCGTGATTGATCACTTGCTCGATCTTGGAGTCACCGCCATCGAGCTGCTCCCCGTGCATCATTTCGTCCGAGACAAGTACCTCGCCGACCGCGGTCTGACCAATTACTGGGGGTACAACTCGATCGGCTTCTTCGCTCCCGACATCCGTTACGCCACGTCCCCCGTCCGCGGCCGCCACGTGCGTGAATTCAAAACCATGGTCAAAACGCTTCACAGCGCGGGAATCGAGGTGATCCTGGACGTAGTGTACAACCATACCGCGGAAGGCAATCATCTCGGGCCGACTCTGTCCTTTCGGGGCATTGACAATGCCTCTTACTATCGCCTGGTCGATGACGACAAGCGTTACTACATGGACTACACGGGTTGCGGCAACACGCTCAACGTCACGCACCCGCGCACGCTTCAATTGATCATGGACAGTCTCCGTTACTGGGTCATTGAGATGCACGTCGACGGCTTTCGGTTCGATCTGGCCTCCGCCCTGGCTCGCGAGCTGCACGCGGTGGATCGGCTGAGCGCCTTCTTCGATATTCTTCACCAGGACCCGGTTCTGTCCCAGGTCAAGCTCATCGCGGAGCCGTGGGACGTCGGGGAAGGCGGATATCAGGTCGGCAACTTTCCAGTCGGATGGGCGGAATGGAACGGCAAGTTCCGGGATACGATCCGCCGGTATGTCAAGGGTGACGGAGGCCAGGTCGCGGAGCTCGCGTACCGGCTGACCGGCAGCAGCGACCTCTACGGGATGAGCGGCCGTCGACCCTACGCCAGCATCAATTTCATTACCGCCCACGACGGGTTCACGTTGCACGACCTCGTCTCGTACAACACGAAGCACAACGAAGCCAACGGGGAGCAAAACCGGGACGGCACCGACGACAATTTGAGCTGGAATTGCGGCGCCGAAGGCCCCACGGACGACTCCGGCATTCTCGCGTTGCGCGAGCGTCAAAAACGAAACTTTCTCGCGCTGCTGTTTCTTTCCCAAGGCGTGCCGATGTTATGCGGAGGTGACGAGATCGGGCGGACCCAGCAAGGCAACAACAACGCCTACTGCCAGGACAATGACATCAGTTGGTTCGACTGGAAGCTGGACCGAACGCAACGGGAACTGCTTGCCTACACGCGCACGCTCATCGGCTTCCGCAAACGGCACCCCGTCCTCCGGCGACGGCGGTTCTTCCAGGGGCGCCGCATCCGGGGGTCGGAGGTGAAGGACGTCTCATGGTTTCGGCCGGACGGAAAGGAAATGACGGACGATGACTGGAACGCCGGCTATGCCAAGTCGTTGGCCTTACGACTCGCCGGTGATGCCATCAGTGAGCGGGACGAAAAGGGTCGGCCGATCACGGATGATACCTTGCTGGTCCTCTTAAACGCTCACCATGAACCGCTGGCGTTTACCCTGCCGGCACACAAGCGTGGCGTGCGTTGGCAGCCGATTTTGGACACCGCCGCGGTTGGAAGTTTATCGAAAACGGTTCGTCCGTTGAAGGGCGGTGTGCAGTACGACGTGGAAGCGCGTTCCCTCGTGGTCCTGGTCCTGCAAGAGAAATGACGCGCACCCGGGGCCGGCAGATTTAGGTCACCTGCTGTGCAGCATGGTAGGAGCTTCGGACGAGGGGGCCCGATTCGACGTGGGTAAATCCCATCGCGAGTCCCTCCTTTTTGAGCGCGGCGAACTCCACGGGATCATAAAATCGCACGACCGGCAGATGGGCTTTGCTCGGGCGAAGATATTGGCCGATGGTCATGATATCGCAGCCGGCAGCCCGCAGATCCCGCATGACCGCGCGGATTTCTTCCATCGTTTCGCCCATCCCGACGATCAGTCCGGATTTGGTCGTCCTGCCGAATGCCTTGGCGCGTCGGAGAAGGGTGAGCGATCGGTCGTACTTCCCTTGAGGGCGTATGGAAGGAAAGAGCCGCTGCACCGTCTCGATGTTGTGATTCAGTATCTCGGGCCGCTCCCCGCACACCGTGTTGAGCGCGTCTTCCTTTCCCTCGAAATCTGGAACCAGCACTTCGATCGTGCAGCCCGGACTGAGCTTCCTGATGCACCGGATGGTTTCCGTGAAGACCGAGGCGCCGCCGTCCGGGAGTTCGTCTCGATTCACCGACGTCACGACGGCATGTTTGAGCCCCAATGCCCGGACGGCCTGGGCGACCCGCATTGGTTCCTCCCGGTCCACCGGATGGGGGCGCCCGGTCGAAACGGAACAATAGTGGCAACGCCTGGTGCAGATATCGCCCAAAATGAGGAATGTTGCCGTCCTGGCATTCCAACATTCCCAGATATTGGGGCAGCGGGCTTCTTCGCAAATGGTGTGCAGCTTCAGCTCTTGCGCCAGTTGGCGCAACTCCAGGTAATCCGGACCGGTCTGCATCCGCACCTTGAACCAGGGAGGCAAGCGATCGGGACGATCGGCAGGGAGGGCCGGCGGCCGGGTTCCTGACTTTAAGTCCTGAATCGGGACAAAGCTCATGCAGTCTCCTTCGGAAGCAGGAGTTCAAGAGGATGCTCCAGGAGACGCTTGAACTCCTGAAGAAATTGGGCGGCTTGGACACCGTCCAACACCCGATGGTCACAGGAGAGCGTCACGGTCATGCGCCGCCCGGTGCGAACGGTGCCTCGTTCGACGACCGGCACGTCGCGAATGGCCCCGACGGCCACTGCGGCGGCTTCGGGAGGCAAGAGGACGGCGATGAAATTGTCGACGTCGTACATCCCCAGATTGGAAATAGAGAACGTGGCTCCGGTATAGTCCGCCGGCTGCAACTGTTTCTGCCTGGCCCGTTCGATGAGCGGCCGCGACTCCTCGGCGATCTGTTCGAGCGATTTCGCGCCGCAATCGCGAAGTACCGGGGTGATCAGACCGTCGTCCAAGCCCACGGCGATGCCGATGTCGATGGTCGCATGATGCCGGATGGCGTCGCCCGTGTAGGACACGTTGATGCTCGGGTATTTTTCGAGGGCGAGCGCGCTCGCTTTGATCAAGACATCGGTGACGCTGGGATGATGGGCCCGATGATGCTTGAAGGACGCCCGCAGCTTTTCCGCCTCCTCCATGTCGATGTCGGTCGTGAGGTAGAAATGCGGCACCGGCGCCTTGCTCTGCGTTGTGGCGCGGATGATGGCTTTGCGCATCTGGCTGAGCGGCCGGTCTGTTGTCCGCGATACGTGTCGCGAGGCGGGCATCGCTTGCCGGACGTCTTGTTCGATGATGCGTCCTTCCGGACCTGTTCCGTGAATCGTGGACAGGTCAACGCCTAATTCCGCCGCCAAGGCCTTGGCCCGCGGCGAGGCGATGACCCGTTCGCTCGACCGGGCGGGCGCGGAGGGAGGCGGCTGAACCTTGGCTCCCGCCGGGCGCGGAGTTGCGCGGGCTCCGATCTCGCGAGGTTTCCCGTCTTGGGTCCGTTCTTGCGGCGGAGCGGCGGCCGGCTGCGCCGCTCTCGTGGTCTCGGACAAGACCGACTGGATATCCTCGTCCGCTTCCCCGATCACCGCGATGAGGGCGCCGGCCTTGACGGTGTCTCCTTCGTCGGCCAAGGTCTTGCGCAAGGTGCCGGTTGCGAAGGCTTCCAAATCCATGACCGCCTTGTCGGTTTCAATCTCCGCCAGCACGTCGCCGGCAGCCACCGGATCGCCCTCGTGTTTTTTCCACTTCACGACGACCCCTTCTTCCATCGTATCGGTCAGTTTGGGCATCACGACGCGGCTCGCCATAACCACCTCTCATTCAGCGCAGCCAGCCCGCCAATCTGCGAAACCATCCGGCCGGCTGCTCCGCCGGACTCGCCGGATCAGCGTATTCGACCCAGGGTTCACCGGAGCCCAGATAAGTCCCGCCGCGGAAGCTGAGTTGACTCCGCAATTGGTGAAATCCTTGCTCGTGGAGACGCCGAATCAACATCTCGAGCGCGGCTGATGGACTGACGCAGGGCGGCGTCTCCATCCGGTCCGCCTCGTACTGCAGGAACGCCAGATAGCCCTCCGGTGTTTGGCGAACCTCGACGGACCGGTTGAATCCGCGCTCGCGGCCGTCGAGCCCCGCGAGCCGGTATCGATCGTTCAAGTCCTGCGTCATGCCCGCGCGCGAAAGACGGCCAATAAATCGCTGAGGGCGATCGTCTTCTGCTTGAGGGCCGCCCGCTCTTCCAGCAGCGCCTGCCGGGCGCCGGGGTCTTCGGCGCCGCCCTGTAGCGAAGTGGCGCCCTGGGACAAAATCCGGTCGTATTCCTGTTCCACCTTGGTCTTGACCACGGGATTGACGGAGACGAGGTCGAGCAGCATGCTTTTTGTGGCCGCCAAATGGGCCCGCAATTCGTCATCGGGGTCGGACGTGCGCGTGTCATGGTTCAGGCACCGGTCCACATATTGCGACAAAAATACGTACAGCCGGACCAGCGCGGCGGTTACTTCGATGTGCGTCACCCCTTCCCCGGACGGTTTCATCGATTCCTTTCTGTCATTCGCGCGGCTGCACGGTGCGGACCGCCGATAGAATCCGGGCCTTGTCCGGAATGGCCAAATCTTCGAGCGGCCTGCTGTAGGGCATGGGCACATCTTCTCCGGTTACGCGCTGAATCGGCGCGTCCAGATAATCCAAGGCCGCGCTGTAGACGCTTTCCGCGATTTGGGCCCCGATCCCGCAATCGCGCCATCCTTCTTCCACAATGATCAGCCGACCGGTTTTCTTGACCGACGCGAGCACTGTTCCCAGATCGAACGGCTTCAACGTGCGAGGATCCACGACTTCCGCTTCAATGCCGTCGCGGGCAAGGTCGGCCGCAGCGTCCAGCGCGAGCGGGAGCATCTTGGAATAGGCCACGATCGTGACGTGCCGGCCGACACGCTTCACGTCGGCCTTGCCGATCGGAATCGTATAGTCCCCTTCACCGATCGAGCCTTTCGTCGCGTACAACAACTGAGCCTCGAGAAAGATGATCGGGTTGCCGTCGCGAACGGCGCTCTTGAGGAGTCCCTTGGCATCGTACGGCGTCGCCGGAGCGATGACTTTGAGCCCCGGTACGTGGCAGAACCATGCCTCGAGGCTCTGCGAATGTTGCGCGGCCAATTGGTGGGCCGCGCTCCCCGGCCCGCGGATGACCATCGGGACGGACAATTGCCCTCCCGACATATACCGAATTTTCGCCGCGTTGTTGACGATCTGGTCGAGCGCGAGAATGCCGAAATTGAAGGTCATTAACTCGACGATGGGGCGCAGCCCGGCGATCGCCGCGCCGATGGCCAGACCCGTGAACCCGGCTTCGGTGATCGGAGTATCGAGGACCCGCTCCGGTCCGAACTCTTCGACAAAACCCTTGCTGACCTTGAAGGCGCCTTGATAGTACCCGACTTCCTCTCCGATGAGAAAAACGCGCGGATCACGCCGCATCTCCTCCCGCATCGCTTGGTTCAAAGCGTCGCGATAGGTGCCGACCATCAGCTCTCCTGCGTCACATAGACGCCCTCGAACAAGTCGCCGGGTGCTGGAAACGGACTGCGCTCCGCAAACGCCACCGCTTGCTCGATCGCAGCCGCCACGTCACGATCCACGTCTTTCAGCACGGCCTCGTCCGCCAATTTCTGCTGGAGGATTGTGTGTTTCAACACGGTCAGCGGGTCGCGTCGGCGGTATTCTTCCACTTCTTCCTTTGTCCGGTAATGTCCGTGAGCGGGATCGGCCATGGAATGGCCGAGGAACCGGTACGTCAAGGCTTCGATGAAGGCGGGGCCTTTGCCTTCCCGGATCTCCTGTGCGAGGCGGCGCGTTGCCGCCCGCACGGCCAGGACGTCCATTCCGTCCACCTGCTCGGCGGGAATGCCGTAGGACCGGGCCGTGTCCACGACGTTGGAATACAATGCGATAGCGCGCTCGCTCGGCGTACCCATTCCGTACCGGTTGTTTTCGCAGACAAAGAGGACGGGCAGCTTCCACAATGCCGCCAAGTTGAAGGCTTCATGCGTCTGGCCGCTCGGCAGAGCCCCTTCGCCGAAAAAACAGGCCGTGACCGTGTCCTCTTTCCGGTATTTCGATGCGAAGGCGAGTCCCGTTGCGATGGGCACGTGACCGCCGACAATCGCGTAGCCGCCCATGAACCGACGCTCGGCGTCCACGAGATGCATCGAGCCGCCTTTGCCTTTGCTGACACCGGTGGCCTTGCCGAACAGCTCCGCCATAACGCGGCCGGGGTCGGAGCCGCGAGCCAGGCAGTAACCATGATCCCGGTAGGCGCTGATGACGTAGTCGTCGGCGCGCATGGCCGCCAGGACCCCGACGGCAACCGCCTCTTCTCCGATGTAGAGATGAAGGAATCCTTGAATCTTGGCCAGGGCGTACATCTCCGCCGACTTCTCTTCGAAGCGGCGGATGAGGAGCATTTTTCGGTAGAGTGAGAGGAGATCGTCGCGGTCCATACCACCATTATGCAGGACCGGTCGGTAAGGCACAACAGCTGCGATGCATTGGCCACGGCAGTCTGAAAGCCTAGATGAAGCGCTAAACTTGAACTTTGATGTCCGTCCCTTCTACTTTCACGAGATAGGAGCCCACTTTGGCGGCCGGATTGTTGATGCAGGCTCCGGTCTTCACGTTGAACTGCCAGCCGTGCCAAGGGCATGTGACGACGTCTCCCTCGACTTCGCCCTCCCCTAAGGGGCCGCCCCGGTGGACGCAGGTGTTGTCCACGGCGAAGTAGCTGCCCTCCACGTTGAAGACCGCAATGGTCTTACCGTTGACCTCCGCCACGACCGCTGTGCCTGGTTTGACCTCCGAGGTGGCGGCGACTCGCACAAAATCCCCCATGAGACCCTCCTTCAACGATCAGGATGCCCCGGCCACGCCTTACCGGCCTGCGAACGGCTTCTTGATCTTCTTGAGTAAGCTGTCTATCGCGGCCGTGCCCTGCCCCTCCTCCGGCCCTGTAAGCCGGGCGATGATCTTGCCCGCGATCTCTCGAAAGGCGGCGGTCTGAGGTGAATCGGGGTCGGCGACGACGATGGGATGCCCCGTGTCCCCGCCTGCTCGGATGGCAGGATCGATGGGGACCCGTCCGAGAAACGGCACCCCCAATGTTGCGGCCGCGCGCTCCCCACCGCCGTGGGAAAAGATCTCGGTGCGTTCGCCGCAGTGTCCGCAGACGAAATAGCTCATGTTCTCGACAATCCCGAGCAACGGGACGTTGACTTTTTGGAACATCATCATGCCTTTGCGCACGTCGTGAAGCGCAACTTCCTGAGGCGTAGTGACCGTGATGGCGCCGGCCAGAGGAACCAATTGGGACAGCGTCAACTGCGCGTCTCCAGTGCCGGGCGGCAGGTCGATCAGCAGATAATCCAAGTCGCCCCAGAGGACGTCACGAAATAACTGCTGAATGGCCGTATGCACCATGGGGCCCCGCCACACGACTGCCGTGTCCTCCGGAACAAAAAACCCCATTGAGATGAGTTTGATGCCGTGGCTTTCCGCCGGCGAAATTTTCCCGTCCTTCTGTTCCGGGGTCTTTTCCACTCCCATCATCATGGGAATGTTCGGCCCGTAAATATCGGCGTCCAGCAAGCCGACCTTCGCGTCGGTCAGCGCCAGGGCCACGGCGAGATTGACTGCCACGGTCGATTTGCCGACTCCGCCCTTGCCGCTGCTGATCGCGATGACATGGCGGACGCCAGGGATCAAGCTGTCTTTCTCGGGCGTAGGTCGCGCGGTGTTTTCGGAATGCTCTTCGGTCATGGGTAACGCCCCCCTTGGATCAGTCGCTCAGGCGGTTCGGACCTCCGGCCGATAGTGGCGACCCAAGCCCGAGATCCGCTCCTTGTGATCATAAGCGAAGGGCGGTCGGAATTGAAATGGGCCTCTCGGGCATATAGTCGGCCCGGGAGACCTAGACAAAACAGCTGCGTGACGACGAGCCGCCGCTACAACACCGATGGATCCAAGCGCCGCAGATTTGAGGCCAGTCCGACGCGCGACAGGCCGTAGATGATCCACTTGGACGGGTCGAAGTTGTACCACTTGGGCCCGTTCCGGTAATCCCGAGCGTAAGTGTGATGATAGTTGTGGTAGCCTTCGCCAAAGCTGATCAGCGACACCAGCCAGCTGTCCCGACTGCTGTCCTGCGTGCCGTGCGGCTGAGCGCCCCAGAGATGGCAGAGCGAATTGATGGTGAAGGTCGAATTGAGCACCATGAAGACGCGGCCGACGCCTGCGAGGAGAAAACAGCCGGCGGCTCCTTTCCAGCCCCCGTGCAGGAGTCCCAGCCCGAAGGGTAAGACGAGGCCGGACGCGACAATCGGCAAGTAATACCGGTGTTGCCACATGACCAGCGGATCTTTCCGAAGCCCGCGTTCGTATTTTTCCTGTCGGTAGGGAGTCTCATAGAACAGCCAGCCGCAGTGGCTGTGCCAGAATCCTTTCGAAGCGTTGTAAGGATCTTCTTCTGTGTCCGTGTGGGCGTGATGGCGGATATGGTCAGCGCACCACAGCAACGCGGAATTTTGAAGGGCCCAACCGCCTGCGATGAGCAACCCGGTCTTGACCCAGGGGTGGCAATCGAAACTTCGATGAGAAATCAAGCGATGATACCCGACGGTGATCCCCATGCCCGTGACCGCGTACAAGATTGCGAACACCGTCCAATCGAAAAAGGTGAATCCGTAATAAAACCCGAAGAGCGGGACGCCGACCACCGTGACGATCGCCACGGCGCAAAACAGAAAGAAGGTTCCATGATCAAAGGAATACTCCTGCGCGGTCTCGGTCATTCTTCCTTGTCCTCCCAATGAAAATGAAGAAATGGTCCATCCGGATACTCCTTGCGGAGCCATGCCGATGTTGCTGCGAATGCTAACGGAGGCTCGCTTCATTTTCAACGAAAAGATCGAGGTGTATACTGACCGTACGAGATGACGACTATGCCTTCCGACGCCGTTTCATTGGAACCTCGCATCCTTCGCATCGGCGAGCAACTGGCTCGTTTATCGGCCGGTCTGTCGCCTTCGATGTTCGACTCGCGGTGGTGGTCGCAGACCGCGATCAATCTGGCGATGAAAGACGAAGGATTCAAGACGCAACTCTTCCGGTTCATCGACGTCCTTCCATCGGTGGCCGACGACGAACAGGTGGTCGCCTTGGCGGACGAGTATTTCGGCGAGAGCGGCACGCAGATTTTCGGCCTCCAGTGGGGATTGAAGGCGCTCTCGGCGACGGGTCTCGGCGCGCGGCTTAGCGGAAAGGCCATCCGAAAGCAGGTCGAGCAAATGGCTCGGAGCTTCATCGCCGGCTCCTCCATTTCGGAGGCAGTGCCTGTGCTGGCAGGGCTCTGGAAAGAAGGCCGGGCCTGGTCGGTTGATCTCCTCGGTGAAGCGACGGTGAGCGAGCAGGAGGCTGAGCACTATGCCGCGCGCTGCCGGCACGCGCTCACGGCTCTGGCCGAGGCCGCTCCCGGCTGGCCCGGCGCGCCCCTTCTCGAGCAGGATCATCTCGGCGCCCTGCCTCGTGTGCAGCTGTCGCTGAAGATCTCCGCGCTGTCTTCATTGCTCGATCCGGTTGATCCGGATGCAAGTTACCGCGCGATTGCTCCCCGGCTGCGGCCGCTGGTGGCCCTCGCGCAAGACCTCTCCGCCTCCTTGATTTTCGACATGGAGCAAGCGGACACGAAAGACCTGATTCTGTCGATCTTCATGAGCCTCTTTTCCGAAGAGGCGTATCGAACCTATCGCCACGCGGGCCTGGCGCTCCAAGCGTATCATCGCGACACAGAACGGGACATCGACACCTTGCTGGCATGGACGAGAAGTCGCGGTGTTCCCATCACCGTGCGGCTGGTGAAGGGTGCCTACTGGGATTCGGATACCGTGCTGTATCGGCAACGGGGTTGGCCCGTTCCCCTGTTCGAGCAAAAAGAGGAAACCGACGCGAATTACGAACGGCTGACGCGCACCCTGTTACGGCACCACCTGCTCATCCGACCCGCGTTCGGCACACACAATCTTCGCACGCTAGCGCAGGTGGAAGCCGTTGCCGAAACGGTGGGGCTCGGAGCGGAGGCCTGGGAGTACCAGATGATTTTCGGAATGGCCGAACCTTTCCAGCAGGCCGTCACCAAACTGGGGCGGCGCCTCAGGCTGTATACCCCCGTCGGCGAGCTCCTGCCCGGCATGGCCTATCTGGTTCGACGGCTTTTGGAGAATACCTCCAACGAATCGTTTCTGCGGAAAGAGTACGTGGAATCAGAGCCGCTCCCCCGCCTGCTCGCCCCGCCGTTGATCGAGGCGAAGGCCGCTCCAGCCGTCCGCCGCGAGGACACCGGCTTCGATAACGAGCCGCACAGCGATTTTTCCAGGCCGGAAACGCATGCGGCGATGAGGGCGGCACTCGATCTCGCCGGCAGCCGGCTGGGGCGACGGATTGCCCTTCCAACAGAGAGCGGCTTCACGGGTGGCGAATTGACATCGCGCAACCCGGCTCATCCGAGCCAGGTCGTGGCCCGCGTAGCGGCCGCCGCTGCGGCCGACATTCCGCGCGTGGTGGCTGCGGCGTCCGGAGGATGGCTTCGTTGGCGTTCGACGCCTCCCGAACAGCGCGCGTCGATGCTTCGGCGAGCCGCCTCTCTGATGCGCGCCCGGCGCTTGGGCCTCGCCGCGTGGGAAGTGTTCGAGGAAGGGAAGCCCTGGCGTGAAGCCGATGCGGACGTGGCGGAGGCGATCGATTTTCTCGAGTTTTACGCGCGCGAGATGATCCGCCTCGCCGAGCCTCGACGCCTCGGAGCAGCGCCGGGCGAACTGAATCACCGGCTGTATGGACCGCGCGGCGTGACGGCCGTCATCGCTCCATGGAATTTTCCCCTCGCGATTCCGACCGGCATGGTGTCCGCAGCGTTGGTGACCGGCAACGCGGTGGTCTTCAAACCGTCCGAGCGCTCGCCGTTGATCGGGTGCCTGCTGGTGGAAATTCTGCTCGAAGCGGGCATTCCGTCCGATGCGGTGATCTGCCTCCCCGGCAATCCTGACGTCGGCCGCGCACTGGTGACTGACGACGGCATCGCGACCATCGCGTTTACGGGATCCAAGAACGTCGGCCTGTGGATATTGAACCAAGCGGGCCAAGTGGCGCCGCAGCAGCGGATGGTCAAACGTGTAATCGCGGAGATGGGCGGCAAGAACGCCATTATCGTGGATGCCACGGCGGACTTGGACGAGGCGGTCACGGGTGTTCTCGCCTCATTCACGGGCTACGCGGGGCAGAAGTGCTCGGCCTGCTCGCGCGCCATCGTGCATGCTTCGATTTACGACGTCTTTCTCAAACGTTTGACAGAGGCGGTTGAAAGCCTGCCCATCGGCGATCCCAAAGATCCCTGGACGAGGATGGGGCCGGTGATCGACGAGCGGGCGCAAGCCAACGTGCGCAGCTATATCGAATTGGGCAAGCAGGAGGGGCGCCTGCTCATTGAGCGTCAGCCGAAGGGAGAGGGATACTTCGTGGGACCGGCGGTGTTCGCGGATATTGAGACGCGCCATCGCCTGGCGCAGGAAGAGATTTTCGGCCCGGTGCTGGCCGTGATGAAAGCGCCGACGTTCCGGGAGGCCATCGAACTGGCCAATGCGACGGCCTATGCTCTCACGGGCGGGGTTTATTCGCGAAGTCCGGTCAATTTGGAGGAGGCCCGGCGGAGCGTCGACGTCGGAAACCTCTACCTGAACCGTCCGATCACCGGCGCACTGGTGAATCGCCAGCCCTTCGGCGGCCATCGTCTGTCAGGGGTCGGCGCGAAGGCTGGTGGAGAGGATTACTTGGCCCAATTCATGATTTCGCGCATCGTAAGCGAACACACCCTCCGGCGCGGATTCGCTCCGGCCGAGTGAAGCTTCCGGGGGCTTGACCTCATACTCTTCCAACTCCTCAACGATTTCCGTCACCAGCCCACGGTCCTCCTTGAACGGCGACAGTTCCTGCCGCTCGATGTACTTCACCAGGCCGATGCCCCGCACGAACCAAGCGGTCATCACGTCCGTGCCGACCGCCGTCTTGCCGACGGTGGAGAGGTGAATCCGCATGGTCATCCGCGCCTCGACTTTGACCGCCTCCTGAAACGAGCCGGCGGGAACGGTAATGGCCTCGCGCCCGACGATCGTCGCGGCCCCTTGGGCATCCACCTTCTCGTTGGCCCCGTCCCGATCAATATCCGTGCCAAAATCGAGGCCTTTCTTGTTGAATTGTTGGAAAGAGGCGGAAGTCCTCATCGGAAACCGCACGATTTGGTAGGGCACCAATTGCTTTTCGAGCGGGGATCCTGGATCTGATCCATAGTACACAATCCCCACTGCGTCGCGACGGTAGTAGCTATCCGATGGTCCGTGGTTTCCCGGGTTGGTATCGTGAAACACCGTCACGGTCATCCCTCTGAGCATCTTCGTTCCGGTGACGCTGGAGACATTCGTGAAAAACTTGTTGTCGATGGTCTGAAGCGGACCTTCTGAAATCTGCCCTCGATACTGCCAACGGTTCCCGACGGCATCTGGAAAATATTGCGCGGACTGCGCAATAATATCCGGGTCCTCCGCTCCCGCCGATGTGACGGAGCCGACCGGCGACCACCACGGCATTGCCGCGGCCACAAGAACAGCCAGTTGAAATGACGCGTTCCGGTTGGTTCTCATTGCATTCCCTAATGAATCAGGAGATAGATGCGACCGTACCATAGGAGTCAGGGCACGGGCAAGCAGTCTATCCTCACCTGTCTTGTCAGCTCGGATGGACGCCCTTGTGTTCTATAACGGGTCCTACCCATAATCACGTTCGATGTCTCAAGGACGGATGGAACTTCAGCCGGAGACCTCGACAGCCCTCGTGGTAGGGGGATCGGGAGGGATCGGGCGTGTGATCTGTATGGCCCTCGGGCGAGCCGGCTGGCGCGTGGCGGTGCACTACCACCGTGGGGAAAAATCGGCGCACGCGACGGTGGAAGCCCTGCACTCCTCAGGGGGCAGCGGGCTGGTCTGTTGCGCAGATGTTCGGCAAGCAGGACAAGTGAATGCGATGGTCGAGGAGTTATGCCGAAAGGAATGGGCCCCGCGAGCCCTGGTGTGCGCGGCCGGCGTTGCATCAAGCCAAATGGTGGTCCGTCAAGCGTATGAAGATTGGGACCAGGTCATCGCGACGAATTTAACCGGCACCTTTCATTGTGTGCAGGCCGTGGTGCCCGAAATGGCGGCGAGAAAAGAAGGAAGCGTGATCATCCTGGGCTCATTTGCCGGGTGGCGGGGTACGGCGGGGCAAGCAGCCTACGCCGCATCGAAGGCCGGGCTCGTCGGTCTTGTCAGAACCGCCGCCAGGGAGTGGGGACGAGACAATGTCCGTATCCATCTTTTGCTGCCCGGGTGGCAGCGGACCCGCTTGTCTTTTGGAGCGATGCCGGATGCCGACGGCTTCGAGGATCATGTGTTGGGACGGCCCCCATCCGTGGCCGAGGTTGCGAGCACCGTCTTGCATCTCCTGAACATGAAGAATTCCTCGGGCAATATCTGGAACTGTGACAGCAGACTTCTCTGAGACGATGAGATCTCCGTTCCCTCCAGGCCTATTCGTGACCGGCACCGACACCAATGTCGGAAAGACGATCGTGACGGCTGCCTTCGCCCGTTACCTGGTCAAGCAGGGTCTTCCAGTGGGCGTCATGAAGCCGGTTGAAACAGGGGTCGTACCGGAAAGCGGCGACCCGGATTACCTTCGCCTGGCGGTGGCCGCTTCGGTCCTCGATCCGCCGCACGTGATCAATCCCTATCGATTCGAGGCGCCGCTTGCACCGCTGGCCGCCGCCCGGGAAGCAAAAAACAACGTCGAACTGGCCACGATTCTGGAGGCGTTCACCCTCCTCACCCGAAAGTATGCTCCGGTTTTAGTGGAAGGGGTGGGCGGCGTGATGGTGCCTCTGAGCGCGGAATGGGACGTACGGGATCTGATGGTGAAACTGGAGCTCCCTGTCTTAATCGTAGGGCGGGCGGCGCTGGGAGGGGTCAATCACGCGCTGTTGACCGAGGAAGCAGTACGGCAGCGGGGATTGTCGATCGTCGCCATTCTCCTCAATCAGTCGGCTCCGCCGAAACGTGAAGCGGACCACCTGCGGCAGGTCAATTCCACCGTGGCACTGTTGCGTGAGCGAAGCCGCGTGCCGGTGCTCGGACCGGTCCCTTTCGAGGGCCGGGCAAAAGAGCAGTGGATGGAGTCGATTGAATCTCTTTCCGCCCACCCCGTCTTTGCGGAGCTGGCCGGGCTGCTCAGGCAAGGGCGGACATGAACCGGCGCACGGCCTCTTGGAAATCGGCGGCCCTCAACAGCGCGGACGCGACCGCCACGCCGTCGGCTCCGGCCTCACGCAGTTCCCCAGCGCTCCCGCTGGTAATCCCGCCGATGGCAAAGAGGGGCAGCGTAGTGAGTGACCGCACCGCCCGCAAACCTTCGACGCCGACGACCGGCTCGTGATCGGCCTTTGTCGTGGTGGCATGAATTGGTCCGAAGCCCAGATAATCCACCGGTTCCCGCGCGGCCGTTCGGACCTGAGCCGCATGATGAACGGACAGTCCGATAAGGCGATCGGGGCCAAGGAGCCGCCGCGCATCGGCCGGGGGGAGATCCTGCTGTCCGAGATGCACGCCATCCGCCTCCACAGCGAGAGCTAGATCGCATCGATCGTTGATGACCAGCAAGGCCGCGACGCGGCTGGCCGCGTCCCGAAGTGCGAGTGCCTGCCGATAGGCTTCTCGCATCGAAGCCTGTTTGTCCCGGTACTGAAACAATCGAACACCGGCATCCGCGGCCTGTTCCAACAAATCGGGAAGGGACCTGCTTCCCGCGACGGCTGGATCGAGGATGACATAGAGGCCCGTCAACAAGGACCGTGGAAATGGCGCCATAGACGGTGTGCGGCCGGAGCCCCTTGGCCTGGGATGGCGGTGGCTATCCCGCCAGAAAACGGTCGAGGAACGTGGTGGACACGTGGCCTTTTTGAAAATCCGGGTCGTTGAAGATGCGCTTGTGCAGCGGAATGGTGGTCTTGATGCCTTCGATCACGAACTCATCGAGCGCGCGCCGCATGCGGGCCATGGCTTCCTGACGGTCCCGTCCGTACGTGATCAGCTTCGCGATCAGCGAATCGTAGTGGGGAACGACCATCGCGTGTGACTCCATGGCCGAATCCACACGGACGCCGAAGCCGCCCGGCGCGCTGAACTTCGTGATGACCCCCGGCGAGGGAGTGAACTTTTCCGGGTCTTCCGCATTGATCCGGCACTCCATGCTGTGGCCGCACAGCTTAATGTCTTGCTGCTTGAACGACAGCGGCAGCCCGGCTGCGAGCCGGATCTGTTCCTTGATGAGGTCGACGCCGGTGACCATTTCGGTGATCGGATGCTCCACCTGAATCCGCGTGTTCACTTCCATGAAAAAGAAGTTATGGTCTTTGTCCAGCAGAAATTCGACGGTCCCCACATTCCGGTAGTGCACCGCGCGCACCGCGTCGACTGCGACACGCCCGATTTCCCGCCTCAGCCGTTCGTCGACGGCCGGTGACGGCGTTTCCTCCACGAGTTTTTGATGCCGGCGCTGGATCGAGCAGTCCCGTTCTCCAAGATGCACGACGTGGCCACGGTGATCGGCGATCACTTGCACTTCGATGTGGCGAGGCTCCAGGAAATAACGTTCGAGGTACACCCCCTCATTCCCGAAGGTCGATTTGGCCTCGGCCTGAGCCGCCTGGAACGCCCGGGCCAGGTCCTCGGCCTTGTTCACGACCCGCATACCGCGCCCGCCGCCTCCGGCGGACGCCTTGATGATGACCGGAAAGCCGATGGCTTTTGCGGCCTCTAGCGCTTCCTGTTCGCTGCGCAGCTCCCCCGGACTGCCGGGCGTCACAGGCAGCCCGCGTTTCGCGACGATTTCCCGCGCCTTGGCCTTATCCCCCATCAGCGCGATGTTCTCGGAGGTGGGCCCGATGAATTTCACGCCGATCGACTCGCATACTTCGGCGAAATGCGCGTTCTCGGACAGGAACCCGTACCCCGGATGAATCGCATCTGCGCCGGTGATTTCGGCGGCGCTGAGGACGTTCGGAATGTTGCGGTAGCTGAGTGCCGGCTCTGGAGGGCCGACACAGACATGTTCGTCCGCCGCTCTCGTGTGGACGCTGTGGCTGTCGGCCTCCGAATGGATGGCGACGGTTTTAATGCCGAGCTCTTTGCACGCGCGGATGACTCGAAGAGCGATTTCTCCACGGTTGGCGACGAGAACTTTTTTGAACACCAGGCGACTCCGGTGAGGCGATCGAGGGCTTACGGGGCGGCTTTCGGATCCAGCAGAAACAAGGGCTGTCCATACTCGACGGGCTTGGTGCTTTCGGCCAGGATCCTGACGATCCGCCCATCCACCTCCGACTCAATTTCATTCATCAGCTTCATGGCTTCCACGATACACAAGACCTGCCCTTTTTTCACGTACTCTCCTTCTTCCACATAAGGGTCTGCGTCGGGAGAAGGAGAGCGATAGAACGTACCGACGATAGGCGACGTGATGGTGACCATCCCGGCGGTGTCTTCAGGGGCGGCGGCGCCGGACGTGCCCGCAGGCTGTGCACCGGCTTGAGGCGACGTTGAGGTGGCTTCCGGTGCGGCAGCCGTGACGGCTTTCACGCCGGTCTCATGCCGGACGCGGACCCTCATGCCTGCTCGCTCGAACTCGAGCTCGGTCAAGTTATTCCGGCGGAGCAAATCGATCAGTTCTTGAATCTGTTTGGTATGGTGGGCGCCGAGCAAAGGCGGATCCTGCCCGGAAGGCGTCCCGGCGAAAGCGTTGGGGAGGATGATGGGAGCCGCTCGTTTCTTAGAGCGACGGCTTGCTGGCCTCTTGCTCACCGCACTCGCTCCACATATTCCCTGGTCCTTGTGTCGATTTTGATGACTTCGCCGACTTCCAGGTAGAGCGGTACTTTGATCGTCGCCCCTGTCTCCACCACGGCGGGCTTGCTGCCGCCCGAGGCGGTGTCGCCCCGCACACCGGGCTCGGCATCCACGACCTTGAGCTCAATGAAGATCGGCAGGTCGACCGCAATGGGGCGATGCTCGTAGACCAAAATCTTGCAGGTCATATTCTCCTTCAAAAGATCGGCATTCTCTCCGAGCTGTTTCTTCTCGTACGTAAACTGCTCATAAGTGTCCGTATCCATGAAGGTATAGGAATCGCCGCTGGCATACAGGAACTGCATATCCCGTTCTTCCAGGTCCGGCTCTTCAAAGCGCTCACCGGACCGGAACGTCCGGTCCAGGACGTTGCCGGTGAGATAGCTCTTCAGCTTGGTTCGGACGAAGGCACCTCCCTTTCCGGGCTTCACATGTTGGAATTCCACAATGTAAAAGGGTTCGCCGTCCACTAGAAGCCGGGATCCATTTCGAAACCCTGCAGTTGAAATCACAACGAGGTCCTTTCCTCTTTCGGTCCATGTGAATTATGCGGATAATCGTGTTGAACGCGACGCACGTCGCCGTCGGCGCGCCGTCAGTGCACGAGAGCGATCCTTCCCCAAATGCTCGCAGAGGCCTCGCAAGGCGAGCAGATACCCCGTCGGTCCCAAGCCGGAAATTTGGGCCAGCGCAACGCCGGCGATATAGGAGCGACGTCTGAAGATTTCCCGTCGATGGATATTAGACAAGTGCACTTCCACCGTTGGAAGACCGACGGCCGCAATAGCGTCCCGAATCGCGACACTCGTGTGGGTGTAAGCGGCCGGGTTGATGATCATGCCGGCGTACCCGGTACGCGCTTCTTGTATCCACGTCACCATTTCCCCCTCGAGATTCGACTGGCGCACATCAACCTCGACCCCCAGTTCCTCCGCCAAACGACTGATCGCCGCATCGATCTGGTCGAGGGAAACGGTTCCATAAATGGATTGCTCCCGGGTCCCGAGCAGGTTCAGATTCGGCCCATGCAGCACAAGGACCCGGAACATGTTGGACTCGAGCGGCCTCTGGGTTGTACGGCAGTCAGCCGCAGCTATAAGTGAGGCAAGCTGGCAGCGGCGGCATTGTAACAGGGTCCCCCGAGACCGTCAAACCGATTGATCTCTATCGGGAACTCGGAAGACTCGCCTTGCGGACTGATCCGTCCCTTCGGCGTGACTGAATCATGCGCAGCCAAGCTTCCAGCTTCGCGATCGTCGGTGAGTCAGCAGGCGCTCCGGTGGGACTCTCCGGCTCGGGCAGGGATTCCAGTGAAGAGGCCGGCGCTTCGGCCTGGGCCGGTTGGGCAGTGGTCGGTGCAGCGTCCAGCGACGACTGAAGGATCGAGGCTTCCTGATCCTGTGGATTGAGAGACAGAATCGCGGAACAGGCGCGGCGTGCTTCCTCGGTTGCCCCCTCCGCGGCGTAAATCCTTGCCAACATCCGATGGGCACGGAAATTCTCCGGGCTCCTCGTCACCGCGTCTTCCAGCAGCGTCTTGGCTTTCGCCGCCTGGCCCAGTTTTTCGTACACCTGTCCCAGAGCCACCATTGCCGTGACGAACCCCGGATAAATTTTGAGGCCGTCTTCCAACACGGCAGCGGCTTCCTGCCACATGCCGGCCTTTCCATACTCTTCGGCCAGCGGGAGGAATGCCTTGGATTGGGGGTCCTTGGCAAGGAGGGTCGCCAACCGGTCGATTTCAGCCGTATTGGTTTTCATATCCGGGTGCGGTTAAGGCCGGCGATCATCTCGGTGTTTGGGTGCCGACTGCCGTGGAACCCGCAAGAGGTCCAATGCTGTGTCCAAAATTTCATCGGCCATCTGCCGTTTCGGCATGACCGGCAGAGCACGGGTGCGGCCGTGCCGGTCGATCAGGATCGCGCTGTTGGTTTCTGTACCGAATCCGCAGCCATCGGCGGTCACGTCGTTAGCCACGATCAGGTCGAGCCCTTTCGCTATCAGCTTCTCTTTGGCGTGGATTTCGAGGTGTTGCGTCTCCGCCGCGAAACCGACGAAGAGCTGTGCGCCGCGCCGCTCCCGCAACAAACCCAGAATATCGGTCGTTGGTTCGAAGGTCATCGTGAGCCATGCCGGGTCCCTTTTTTTGAGCTTTTGTGAGGCCTGGCTGCTCGGGCGAAAATCCGCCACAGCCGCCGCCATCACCACGGCAGTCGACCAGGGCAAGTGCGCCTCCATCGCTTTGGCCATCTCTTCCGCCGTGGTGACCGGCACGATCTCAACCCCGGGAGGGGGTTGAAGCGACGTCGGCCCCGAGACGAGAATCACCTGTGCGCCGCGGCTTTGCGCCGCTTCGGCCACCGCATAACCCATTTTCCCGGACGATCGATTCGAGATGAATCGGACGGGATCGATCGGTTCCTGTGTCGGCCCGGCCGACACCAAGAGCCGTTGACCGCGCCAGTCCCGCCGCGGGACCAAAATGTCCTGGATGGCGGCAAGGATGGCGGTCTCCTCCGCCATTCGCCCTCGGCCGATGCGGCCCGAGGCAAGCGGTCCCTCATCCGGATCGAGGATCGTTGCGCCCCTCCCCCGCAGCACCCGCACATGCTCCACCACCGTCGGATGGTGCCACATGTCCCCATCCATGGCCGGAGCCACAACCAACGGGCAACGGGCCGCGAGCAACATCGTCGACAGCAAGTCGTCAGCCAGCCCTATGGCAGCCTTGGCCAGAACATTGGCCGTAGCCGGCGCGATGACGATGGCGTCCGCCTGTTCCGGCACGGTGAGATGCTGCATCTCCTGGCGTCCCTCGAAGAGATCGACGGCCGTGGGACGGCCCGACAGCACCTCGAACGTTAAGGGATTGACGAATTTCGTGGCGGCCTTCGTCAGCACGACGGTGACGGTTGCGCCTTCGCGGACCAGGGCTCGCAACAGACCGACCGCCTTATAGGCCGCGATGCTGCCGGTCACACCCAGGACCAGCCGTTTTCCGAGCAAACCCGGCGCCCCATCGTCCACTTGGTTCTACTCCTCGGCTTCTCCCTCGGCGGGCTTGACGGAATCGTCGACGTAGACGCTCAGCTCTTTCTTGATTTCCCGGGCGTCTTCTCCCGTCATCATGGCCAACCGCTCGGTCTCGCCTTCTTTTCCGCGCTTGGCCTCTTTCATCGCATCCCGCGCATCTTTGCCAACCAGGTACTTGACTCCGCCGCGAAGAACTTCGTCGAGCCCGATGGTCGTTTCTTTGGTGAAGCGGGATGAACCGGACGGCTTGGCGCCTTGGATGAGATGTTTGGCCCGCTGAGCGGCTACAATGACCAGCCGATGGCGGGAATCGAACTGCTCAGGGGTGTATTGCGGCAAGAGGCTCAACATGTCAATCATGGGCCGACGCGCTCCCTTTCGTTGTGGAGGAACCGTCCCGGTCCCCCTGTTTGATGAAATTATCTTCGAGCCAAGCCATGTTCAATCGCTTGGTTTTCAACCGTTCTGCGATGAAGATGCTTTCCAATTCACGCAGCGATTGCTTCAATTCGTCGTTGCGCACGATATAGTAGTATTCCCGGTAGCTCCACACCTCTTCCTTTACTTTTTGCAGGCGTCGCTGAATGTCCTCAGGCGAGTCCGCCGCCCGGCTCTGCAGCCGGGAACGGAGCACGTTGAAGGAGGGCGGCAAAATGAAAATGTAGACGGCGTCTGCGAATTTCTTTTTCACGTGCAAAGCGCCTTGCACGTCGATTTCCAGCAACACGTCGATCCCCTGTTCCATGCGCGCTGTCATCGGCTTGCGGGGGGTCCCATAAAGATTGCCGTAGACCCTCGCCCATTCGATGAACTCGTTCCGCTCGATCATTTCCTGGAAGACCGGTTCCTCCACGAAGAAATATTCGCGGCCGTGCTCTTCACCCGGGCGGGGCTTTCTCGTCGTATAAGACACGGAGTGCCACAGTCCGGGAACGTTGGCCGCGATCTGTTTGCAGAGAGTGGTCTTTCCCGTACCGGACGGAGCAGAAATGATGAAAAGGATGCCACGCCGTTCGGCTGACGGGCGCGAAGTATCGGGAGGGGACATGGTACTCCTGGAGGACGGCGCGCTCATTCGACGTTCTGAATTTGCTCGCGAATTTTCTCGATCTCCGCCTTGAGCAGGACGACGTCGGCCGCCACTTCGGCATGGTTGGCCTTTGAGCCGATCGTATTAACTTCCCGCCCCATCTCTTGAAGCAGAAATTCGAGGGTCTTGCCCACGGACTCGCGACGCTTCAACAGTTCGTCAAACTGTAGCATATGTGAGTCGAGTCTGACCAACTCTTCTGTAATGTCGCAGCGATCCGCAAAGACCGCCAACTCCTGATGCAGGCGCGGCAGATCTGGGGCTTCGGTCCCCAGCAATTTCTCAACTCGATCTTTCATCCGGTGGAAAGCCTCTTGAGCCAACGTCGGCGCCTTCTCGCCGACACGGCGTGTGAGTTTCCGGATCGTTTCGATGCGCGCGGCGATGTCTTCCGCGAGTTTCGCTCCCTCCCGGGCGCGCATCGCGTCCAGATCAGCCAAGGCTTGGCCCAGCAATCGTTGGACGAGTTTGGCCAGCTTGGGATCATCGGCCGGTTGGTCGGACAGGGACACGATGTCCCGCAAACCGGCCACTAGGGCGAGATCAACGGAGCCGCTGAGTTTCAAGGACCGTTTCAGTGCACGGAGGGCTTGATGGTACTGTTTGGCCAATTCCCGGTCAACCACGACGCAACGAGGTCCTCCCTTCGCGCCGTGAAGCGAGACAGAGATTTCCACGCGGCCGCGAAAGCACCGTTGCTGCACCGCCTTCTTGAACGGGTCCTCCAACTGGCTCAAGCCCTTCGGCATCCGAGCGGCCACCTCTAAAAACCTGTGGTTCACCGAGCGGATCTCGACGATAACCGCGCCGTCGTGCCAGACTGCCTGTCTGCGTCCGAATCCGGTCATGCTGTGAATCATCGTGGAAGCTTCCCTCTCCATCGACACTCGTCGTAGACGACGCACGCGCGACACTTGGGCACTCTGGCCAGGCAGACATAGCGGCCATGGAGCAGCAGCCGCTGCGAGAAGGAGGTCCACTGTGACTCCGGCAGGAGAGACTGCAGATCTTCCTCGATCCGGTCGGGGTCCTCGGACCGGGTCAACGCCAGCCGGTTGGCCACTCGTTTGACATGCGTATCCACCACCACGGCCGGCTTGCCGAACGCATTGCCGAGCAATACATTCGCCGTCTTGCGTCCCACCCCGGGTAACGATGTGAGCGCTTGCATCGTGTCCGGGACCCGGCCGTGAAACCGCTCGGAAACCGCCTTGCCGCATTCCCTCAAATGCTTAGCCTTGCTCTTGTAGAATCCCGTCGGCTTGATCAATGCTTCCAACTCATCCACGTCGGCTTTCGCGTACTCCGCCGGCGTCCGATACCGTTCGAACAACGCAGGGGTCACTTGGTTGACCCGCTGGTCGGTGCATTGGGCGGACAAAATCGTGGCGACGAGAAGCTCCCAAGGGGAGCGGTGATTCAACTCCATCCGAGCGCTCGGACGGTCCCGGGTCAACCCGGCGGCGATCCGCTGCACACGGTTGGGATCTTTTTGCACGCGGGCGATCGGCATGGACGAGCACAACTGAAGGCTGATTCTGATGCGGTTACCGGCGAGATGCAAGCGCCAAGGGGGCGGCCTCCCATTCCACTGCCGCCGGGGACCTGGCGAGTGCGGCGTCCAAGTGCTCCATCAAAGGCCGTAACGTCGCAGGCTGGAGCGCCGAAATGCCGATGGCTCCGTAACGACGGCAGAGCAGCTGTGCCTCATGGGCGGGCAGACGGTCGCACTTGTTGAACACGAGCACGCGCGGAATGGAGTCGAGATTGAGCTCGCGCACGATAGTTTCAACGGCAGATATCTGTACGTCCAGATCCCGTGCGCTTGCGTCCACGAGATGGAGCAAGAGATCGGCATCGCGAAGCTCCTCGAGGGTGGTGCGGAAGGCGCCCAGTAAATCTTTCGGCAGGTCTCGTATGAACCCCACGGTATCGGTCACGATTACTTCCCTCGCCGTCGGGAAACGAAGGCGCCGGCTCGTCGTGTCGAGCGTTTCGAATACCCGATCTTCAACCGGAACGTGGCTCTCGGTCAGCTGGTTCAGCAGCGTCGATTTGCCTGCGTTTGTATAGCCGACTATGGACACAACGGGAAGCCCGTGGCGAATTCGTTTCGCGCGCCGCTGGTCCTGATGCCGGGCAAATGAGATCAGTTCGCGCTCCAAATGGGCGATACGGTCCCGGATGCGGCGTCGGTCCGTTTCAAGCTTTGTCTCTCCAGGACCTCTTGTTCCGATGCCGCCGCCAAGCCGGGACAGCGATGCGCCGTGGCCCGATAGCCGCGGCAGCAGATATCGCAATTGTGCCAACTCGACTTGTACCTTCCCTTCCCGCGTGTGAGCGCGCCGGGCAAAGATGTCCAGGATGAGTTGCGTGCGATCGATCACCGGCAACTCGGTGACCTCGGAAATGGCGCGGGCCTGTGCCGGGGTCAAATCCTGGTCGAAGATGAGCAGATCGGCTCCCTTCTGCAGGGCCCGCATTAAAACGTCCTTTAATTTGCCGCTCCCCAGCAAGTACCGCTGATGACCGTCCTGAGTACGTTGAACCATGCGGTCGAGTACCCGTAATCCGTCCGATTCGGCCAACTCGTGCAATTCAGCCAGCCGGTCTTCCTGGTCGATGCGGCTTCTCGGCGACGCACTCACGAGCATTACCGCTTGGCGGTCGTCCCCGACGGCGTGCGAGCCGTCCGCCCGCTGGAGGTCATGTTCCAGATCCTGCACGAATCGGTCGGCCTCCAAGTGATGCTGATGGAACGGAACCGGCTTGATGATCTGGCAAAGTTGTCCGTTCGGGTTCGGGGGTAACAGGTGCGCGACGTGCAGCGTGCCGGGCAAGCCGTCGGGAGTGACGCCAAGCACGGCGATGAGATCCAGGCGCAATAGAGCGAGGGTCGTGAGATCTTCCTGGCTCAGCGGTTGGTCGTGAAGATGCGTCCGGATCAACCGCAGCCCGCGGAGCGAACGGCTGCTGGCTCGGAACTTCGACAGCGTAGTGGCCGACGGGCCGGTGTCGGAGCCGACGAGTACGTCCTGAACCGCACCCCGCCGGGTCAGGACGACCCCCACGGAGCGCCTGATCGCATGGCTTAACTCGGACAGCGCACGAGCCAATTCCGGCGAGACGATCCGATCAGCCGGGACGCGCCGTCGGTACAGACGTTCCAGTGCGGCCAATTGTCCGGCCTTCAGCCCTGTAACTGGTCCGTGGATTTCCGGAATGTCCCACTCCTCCTACAAGCGAATCGAAGACAGAATCACCTCACCCCAACCGTAACGCAGCGTCGACGTCGAAGTCCAGTCCCGCCCGGCGGCCGCACAGCAAGGCGGATCGTCCCGCCGCCGCGATCATTGCGGCATTGTCCGTACAATAAGCCAAGGGTGGCAGGCTGAGGCGGATTCCTGCGCGTGCAGCCTGTGTCTGCAAGAGCATGCGTAGGCGTGAATTGGCAGAAACACCTCCCACCACCGCCAATGCCCGAGTCCCCGTCTGATCCAGTGCGGCAATGGCTTTGTCTGCCAACACGGTGACGATCGCCTCTTGAAAGCCTGCCGCCAGGTCTGCCCGCCGTTGAGCCCTTTGCTCGTCGGTCATCCGCTGCAACTTATACAATAAAGCCGTTTTTAAACCGCTGAAGCTGAAGTCAAGACTCCCTTTCCGAAGATAGGAACGGGGAAACACGATCGCTTCAGGATCTCCCAGCTTGGCCACACGGTCGATCGCCGGCCCCCCGGGATACTCGAGCCCTAGCATTTGGGCTCCCTTGTCGAATGCTTCTCCGGCCGCGTCATCTCGTGTGCAACCGAGCAAGCGGGGTCCTCCATCACCGGTGTGCCGATACAAATGCGTATGCCCGCCCGAAACGACCAGCACCACACAAGAAGAAGGGAAATCCGGCTCCTGCAGCCAGGCTGATGCGATATGCCCTTCCAAGTGACTCACCCCGACCAGTGGAACGTCGAGACTGTACGAGAGCGCCTTGGCATAGTTGATGCCCACCAGCAGTGCGCCGGCTAAGCCGGGGCCTTGGGTGACAGCAATTCCCGCGAGGTTCCGCCAGGAGGTTTCCGCCTGTCTCATGGCGGTCGACGCCACCTGTTCGATCGTTTCAATGTGGGCGCGTGAGGCCAGTTCCGGCACGACGCCCCCGAATTTGCCGTGCACCATTTCCTGAGAAGCGATGACGTTGGAGCGGACGCTGCCGTCAGAGTCCAACACGGCTGCGGCCGTTTCGTCGCATGAGGTTTCAATGCCTAGTATCGGTCCCACGGAAGCCTCTTCGCACGATTCAATAACAGCACGGCCCCTGGCCCCGAAACCGGGAGCCAGGGGCCGTGCTGTTTCTGGAACAATGGTCGTACGAGGCGTGCGGCTCATCTAGACGCCGGCCATCGCCTCCTGTTCGATGAAGGTCGGGGCACCGTCACGGAGGACGACCTTGATCTTCCGGCTGTCTTTAAACCGCCCTTTGATCAATTCTTCGGAGAGGGGGTCGCCGATCGCGCGCTGGATCGTGCGCCTCATCGGCCGCGCGCCGTACAACGGTTCATACCCTTCCTGGATGAGCCATTGTTTGACTTCGTCGTTGATCTCGATTTCAACTCCCTTTTCGAGCAAGCGAAGGTTCAGCTCGCGCAGCAGGATGTCGAGAATGCTGAACAAGTGCTCTTTCGCGAGCTGATGGAATACCACGATTTCGTCGATCCGATTCAAGAACTCCGGGCTGAAGGAGCGTCGCAATTCGCCCAGCACTTCCTCTTTCTTGCGCCGATCCTGCTCCCCCTCCGAACTCTGGAAACCGAGCGAGACGCCCTTCTGAATCATCTTCGTTCCGATGTTCGAGGTCATGATGACGACGGTATTCTTGAAGTCCACTTTACGGCCGAGGCTGTCCGTCAACACGCCATCGTCCAGCACTTGAAGCAGCACGTTAAAGACATCCGGATGCGCCTTCTCGATTTCGTCAAAGAGGACTACTGAATAAGGACGACGGCGCACTTTTTCGGTAAGTTGGCCGCCCTCCTCGTAGCCGACGTAGCCCGGAGGGGCGCCGAACAGGCGTGAGCTCGTGAACTTCTCTTGATACTCCGACATGTCGATTCGAATGAGCGCATCCTCGCTGTTGAAGAGAAACTCCGCGAGGGTGCGGGCCAACTCGGTTTTGCCCACGCCGGTGGGACCAAGAAAGATGAAAGAGCCGATCGGTTTTCGCGCCTCTTTGAGACCCGCCCGTGACCGGCGGATTGCCCGGCAGACGGCGGAGATCGCCTCGTTCTGCCCCACGACCCGCTTGTGAAGGAATTCCTCCATCCGCAACAGCTTGTTGGATTCCTCTTCTTCGAGCTTGAAAAGCGGGATGCCGGTCATTTTGGAGACGACGTAGGCTACGTCCTCTTTTCCGATGACAGGTTTGTGCTTCTCCTGGTTCTTCTTCCATTCGCGCTTCGACTCGTCGAGAAGCTTGCGGAGCCGTTCTTCTTCTTCCCGATGCCGGACCGCCTCTTCAAAGTTCTGCATGGAAATCGCGAGCTCTTTGTCGCGCGAGACTTTCTTCAACTCCTGCTCCAGTGCCTTGAGCTCGGACGGCAGCGCGTAGGTTTGGAGCTTGGCCCGTGAGCCGGTTTCATCGATCAGATCGATCGCTTTGTCCGGAAGGAATCGGTCGGTAATGTATCGGTCGGAGAGCTTCACCGCTTCGACGATGGCATCTTCTGTGATTTCGACGCCGTGATGCTCTTCGTACCGGTCCCGCAGCCCCTGAATGATGCGAACGGTTTCGTCGATGCTCGGAGGCTGCACGTAGATGGGCTGGAATCGGCGCTTCAGCGCGCCGTCCTTCTCAATGTGCTTGCGGTATTCGTCGAGAGTCGTGGCCCCGATGCACTGGATTTCCCCGCGGGACAGGGCCGGTTTCAGCATGTTGGAGGCGTCAATGGAGCCCTCCGCCGCGCCCGCACCCACCAGGGTATGCAGCTCATCGATGAAAATTATAATGTTGCCGGCCTGAACGATCTCCTTCATCACCACTTTCAATCGTTCCTCGAACTGGCCGCGATACTTCGTCCCCGCCACCAACGAGCCGAGGTCCAAGGCGATGACACGGCGCGACAGCAGATTGTCCGGTACCTCGGACATGATGATTCGCTGCGCCAGCCCCTCCACGATCGCCGTTTTGCCCACACCAGATTCGCCGATCAGCACCGGGTTGTTCTTGGTTCGGCGGCTAAGGATCTGCAGCACGCGTTCGATCTCGTCGGCCCGTCCGATGACCGGGTCGAGCTGTCCCTCTTGAGCCAACTGGGTCAGGTCACGCCCGAATTCGTCAAGCGCCGGTGTGTTGCTCTTCCGATCCCGCTCCCGCGGCGCGGACTTTCGGAGGAACGTGACGGTGAGCTGCCTGGCGGTGAGAAGATTGGCGCCGAGGCTTCGGAGAATCTTTCCGCCGATTCCCTCTTCCTCGCGCAAGAGGCCCAGCAACAGATGTTCACTTCCGATGTGGTTGTGCCCAAGAAGGCGCGCTTCCTCCACGCCGTATTCAATCACTTTTTTGACCCGGGGGCTGAACGGGATTTCTCCGAAAGTCATCGTGGTGCCGCCGCCGGGCAAATTGCGTTCGATTTCAAGGCGGATCTGCTCGGTCGACAGCCCCATCTTCTTGAGGATCATCAAGGCGATCCCGTCCGATTCACGGAGAATAGCGAGAACGAGGTGCTCGGTTCCGAGGTAGTCGTTCTGGTGGCGTTCCGCCTCTTCCCGCGCGAGGATGATGATCTTGCGACCCTTGTCCGTGAATCGTTCGAACATCCTGCCTCCTTTGTAGTGGGGTCTCGTTTCGGGAGTTGTGAAGCAAGCCCAGGAAAAATTTAGCCTAATTCTAACCAGTGCATTTCCGAGTGTCAAGGCTGCGCGGCGTTTGCAATGACGCGCGCGTGTATCGCTTTTCACGAGGAGTGCGAGTCGGAGTACATCGCTGCGCGGGCCGATTCATTGACATCAAAAGAAGCCTGTCGATAGAATCGCGGGCCTTTCCGTCGGCGCGTGCCGCCATGGAGTCGTCGTGAATTTAGTCGGCGTTCTCACGAAGCCAAAATTTCCTGAAGTGCGCTCGACGCTCAAGGATCTCGCCGGGTGGCTGCGGGAGCGCGGGAAAGATGTACTGCTGGACGGGCCGACCTCTTCACTGATCGGAGAATCCGGCTCGTATCAAAAAACGCAGCTCGCGACAAAAGCCGATCTGTTCGTGGTCTTGGGCGGTGACGGCACCATGCTCAGTGCGGCGCGGCTCGCCGAAGAGCGCTGCGTCCCAATCCTGGGCGTCAACATGGGAGGACTCGGCTTCCTTACCGAAGTAGGGCTGGACCAGCTCTACCCGTCGCTCGACCGCGTGTTTGCACACGACTTTGTCTTGGACGAGCGCCTGATGCTCCGCGCACATATGCATCGACATGGAGAAACCGTCGCCCAAGCCACGGTGTTGAACGACGTCGTGGTGAGCAAAGGGACGCTGGCCCGCATGATCGAGATTCGGATCAGCATCGAGGGGCAGCACGTCACGGACTTGCGCGGGGATGGTGTGATCGTGACCACGCCGACCGGATCCACGGCGTATTCGCTCTCAGCCGGGGGACCCATCATGCATCCGTCCGCGCACGCCCTGTTGCTCACTCCCATCTGTCCGCACACACTGACGCATCGACCGTTGATGGTGCCGAATAATGTGGAAATCGCCGTCACGTTGACCAGCAAGGATGAGGGCGCGATGGCGACGCTGGACGGCCAGGTGGGTGTGGCCATGACCCAGGGAGACACCGTTGTGATAAAGGCGTCCGAACACCGGACGAAACTGATCCGCTTTCCGGAAAGCAGCTATTACGAGGTTCTTCGCCGTAAGCTGAAGTGGGGCGGCTAGCCGGACCGTCTCTTCAGGCGGAGCGGCGTTCAACGAGCGCAAGCATCTCGTGGTTGGTAGCAAACTTGAATTCGCCGATGCATTCCGCAGCGGCAGCCGCCGATTTTTCAGCAGCCTCCAGTGCTTTCAATCCGGCGATATTCACGGGACGGGCTTTCCGATCCTGTAAAAGCAAGCGTAGCCTGCCAAGAATCTCTCCGATCGCGGCGCGGTTCTTGTGCGATTGCGCGACGAGATAGCGAGACACGACCTCGGCGCACCACTCCCCATCCCGCTTGGCCACCCCCACCAACCCCTCGCTCGCCTTGCGTGCCCATCCCGCGAGGAATACACCGTCGATGATTTTGCCGCTCATTTCATCATAGGCTTGAAACAGCGCATCGTCCGGATCATTGCCTGTCTTGACCGGGTTGGTCACAAACACCCCGTTCTTATATGGCAGGCCTACCGTTTCGTCGACCTTATCGCCGACCGCGAACACCACGCTGTCGCAGGGAAATTCATAGTACTGCTTCAGACCGACTGCCGCCGTATCCTCGCCCCTGGGCTCCAGCTTCGTTTCTTCTATCTCCAGTGCCCGGACGCAATTCTGCGGACCGACCAGCACGCGTTTCGGGGAGCCAAGGAACCGGAACCCCATTTTCGTGCTACTGCCCGTGGACTCGCATTTGGTGAACTCATCCGTCATATTCTTGTACAAGTCGCCGGGCTTTTGCCCGACCGCTTCGAGGCGGGGCCGGATCCGTTCAAGCTCTTGTCGCAGGCCGTCATGATCGATATTGGTGCACACGGCTCGGATCTCTTTGGGGTTGTACTTGCGTTCGGCAGGACCGCGGCGTGCGATGGCCGTGACTCGCTCCACCTTTTTATATCGGATGAGCCAGTGGGCGATATCGACCATGACGTCCCCTACGCCAATAATGGCGACATGGCGCCCCATCTCAAAGGGGCGATCGCCGAAACCGGGCAAGCGGTTGAAGTGGTACACGACATCCTTGGCATGGAACACTCCTTTCGCCGAATCTCCTTCTACGCCGATGGTCTTGGTACCCTGCGCGCCGGTCGCGAAGACAATGGCGCTCGCGCCCAGACTGCGGAGGTCTTCGACGGTGAGGTCTCTGTCCTGCCCGACCGAGACGTTTCCAAAATAATGGACATTGGGCTGCTGGAGCATCTCCCAATACTGCTTTTTCAAGCCCCCGCGGAGCTTCAGCTTACTGGGAAAGATCCCGTATTCGGCCAAACCGCCGAATTTGATGTCCCGATTGAGAATCACGACTTCGTGGCCGGCCCTAACCATGACGTTGGCGACCGCCATACCGGCCGGTCCTGCTCCGACGACGATGATGACATGCCGATGCGTCTCGCTCATGTAGTTCTCCGGAATTTTCGTCTGAAGAATGAAGAAAGACTAAGAGATCCGCGAAATTAGCACAGTGCGTCTTGACGTGTCAAAAATGTGATCCGAAATGTTACCCGCCTCCGCTGCCCACCGGACCACCCGGCTGCGTCATGCGCCACGGGTGGAGTAATTCGTTAAGCCGCTTCTCGGGTAAAACCTGCCTGCTTTGGGCCACCTCTCGAACCGTCTTGCCGGTCTTATAGGCTTCCTTGGAAATCTGCGCAGCTGCTTCATACCCGATTTCGGGAGCCAGGGCGGTGCACATGGCGAGACTTTGCTCGATGGAGTTTCGGCAACGCTCTTCGTTGGCTCTGATGCCTTCGACGCATTTCACGGCGAAATTTCTCGACGCGCTGCCCAGGAGCTCGATTGATTGCAGGAGATTGTGAGCCATGACCGGCAACATGACGATCAGTTCGAAGTTGCCCGCCTGCCCTCCTATGGTGATGGTCACGTCGTTGCCGATGACCTGTGCGCAGACCATGGTCACCGACTCGGCAATCACCGGGTTGACCTTGCCCGGCATGATCGATGACCCCGGCTGCGTTTCGGGAAGGAAGATTTCCCCCAACCCGCACCGCGGACCCGACCCAAGCCAGCGTACGTCGTTGGCGATCTTCATGAGGCTGACGGCAATCGTCCGCAGCTCTCCGCTCGCCTCGACCAGGGAATCCTGCGCCGACTGCGCTTCAAAATGATTGACGGCTTCCCGGAACCGGCAGCCGGTCTCCTTCGAAATGATGGTCATGACCCGAGCGGCGAACTTCGGATGCGCGTTCAGGCCCGTTCCGACTGCCGTGCCGCCCAACGCGACTTCGGCCAACGCCGCCTGTGCCCGCTTGCTCCGCTCGACGCCCAACTCGATCTGCCTCGCGTACCCGCCGAATTCCTGGCCCAGGCGCACCGGCGTGGCGTCCTGCAAGTGTGTGCGACCGATCTTCACGGTGCGGTCGAACTCCTTCGTCTTCCGCGCTAGGGCCTTGTGGAGCCGCGACAATCCCGGCAGCAGCTGATTCTCAATCGACTCGACCGCGGCAACATGGATGGCGGTGGGAATGACGTCGTTGCTGGATTGTCCGAGATTGACGTGGTCGTTCGGGTGCACGAGTTTGCTGCCCCTCGCCCCCCCGAGCAACTCGGTGGCCCGGTTGGATATCACCTCATTCACGTTCATATTGCTCGACGTGCCGGATCCGGTCTGAAAAATGTCGACGGGGAATTCGGCGTCCAGCTTCCCATCGACGACTTCCGTGGCGGCCCGGACGATCGCGTCGGCGATTGTTTTGTCCACCAGGCCTAACGAGCGATTCACCGTGGCGGCCGCCCGCTTGATCATCCCCAGCGCTCTGATGAAAGACCGGGGAAAGCGCAATGCGCTGATGGGAAAATTTTCAATGGCACGGGCGGTTTGCACTCCGTAATACGCGTCGGCAGGCACGGCCAGTTCACCCATCGTATCGCGCTCGATCCTGGTCGTTCCCGTAAGGCGTTTCCTCGCCGGCTTGTGCATCGTCATCGTGTCACTCCTGGTTATCGTCCTTGGTCAGCGGGGGCGCATCATAAACTCTTGCGTCCGTCCCACACAAGGCCTGAACCGGATTTGACTGCGATCCGGCGGTTCGCTAGTGTGGAGCTTCCAATGAACGAGGATGTACGGGTCGAGGCGTACGCCGGCTACAAGGGCGAAGAAACACCCAGGTCGTTTACCCATGAAGGAGCGACCCGGCGTGTCGAAACGATCCTCTCGCGCTGGTATACGGACACACACAGTTGTTTCAAGCTGTTGGCCACCGACGGGTACTGCTACGTATTGCGTTATGATTTGGATGCGTTGCGGTGGGAGTTGGTGATGCGGGAGTCAGATCGTGCGGAAGCGCGCGACCGATAAAGAAGAAGGCCCGCGCAGGCGGGCCTCTTCGTTACCCCACCTTCACCTCGATCGCTTTCGGTTTCGCCTTTTCAGATTTTGGCAGGTGGAGGTTAAGCACCCCGTCTTTGTATTCCGCTTTGACCTTCGTCTCATCGACCTGATCCGGCAACGCGAAGCTCCGGACAAAGCTTCCATACGACCGCTCCACCCGGTGATACCGCTTGCCCTTCTCTTCTTTTTCCTGTCGCCGTTCGCCCTGCAAGGTCAACACGCCATCCTCTAACGTAATTTTGACGTCCTCCTTCTTCACCTCGGGCAACTCGGCTTTGATCAGATATTCGGATTCCGTCTCGCTGATGTCCACTGTCGGCGTCCAGTCGGCGACGGTCATTGTTTCTTTGCCGTTGCTGCGACCGACCGCCGGACGACCAAACACCCGATTCAGGCGTTCGGACATCTCCTCCAACTCGCGAAATGGGTCCCATCGTACCAGGTTCATCGCGCACCTCCTTGATGAGTGACAGGCTATGGCTTGCCGACGAGGGCCGCCTCCGCCACACGCCGGCGTCATGTTTGTCTTGAACAAGAGGTAAGCGCCGTCGTCTACAAGTCAAGACCGGTGCTCAAAACGGGAGGCGGGCGACGGGCGGTGCCGGATTGACATTTCCGGCTTCCGAGTTATCTGGCCCCGGGGAGCGACGGGGCAGGCGGATGGTTGAACTGATCATCTACGGCGCTATCGGAGGAATGGTTCTCACGGTGGCACTCGCACTGTGGCGGTTTATCCGTGTCTTCGAATAGCCTTGCGCAGAGTTACGAGCGCTGATCGATGGGCACGTAGGGGCGGCCGTGCTCGCCTGAATAGATTTGATCGGGGCGGAACAGTTTATTTTCCCGCAGCTGCTCGAGCCAGTGTGCCAGCCACCCGGCGACACGTGCCATTGCGAACAGAGGTGTAAAAAGATCCACGTCGATCCCCATCTTCTCGTAAATGATCCCCGAATAAAAATCGACGTTCGGGTAAACGCCCTTATTGGAGAGGAGCGCTCCCGCCGCTCGTTCCACCTCAAGCGCCACCTCATAGAGCTGTGACGTGCCGCCTTCCTTGAAGAGACGCTCGCAGAGCTGCTGGAGTATTGTCGCGCGGGGGTCTTTGACTTTGTAGACGCGGTGCCCGAACCCCATTAATCTCTGTTTCCCTCGGATTTTCTCCTCCACATAGGCCTTGGCCCGGTCCGGTGTGCCGATCTCCTTCAGCATCTGAACGACTTCTTCATTCGCTCCCCCGTGGAGCGGCCCCTTAAGCGCCCCGATCGATGAGGCGACGACGGTATAGGGATCGGACAGCGTGGAGCCCGTGACCATGCCGGTAAACGTCGAGGCATTCATCGTGTGCTCGGCGTGGAGAATCAGGCAGTCGTCGAAGACGTCGCTCCACAAGGGCGGCGGCACCGTCTCGTTGAGCATGTACAGGAAATTCTCGGTGAACCCCAAGTCATCGCGGGGTGGAAGGTACTCGTCCCCGTGACGCAAGCGCGACCAGGCGGCTACGATGGTCGGCAGCTTGGCGATCAGTCGCACGGCCGACCAATAGTTGTTCTCCACGTCCTTCACGTTCCGGCCGGGATAGAACATTCCCAACGCCGCGACGGCCGCTTGGAGCGCATCCATGGGATGGCCCTGTTCGGGCAGACATTTCATGAGATCGACGATCTTAAACTTGATGCGGCGATGATGGATGACATCGTCGATCCACTGCGACAGCTCAGCCCGCATAGGCAGCCGACCGAACAGCAAGAGATACGCGGTTTCAAGGAACGACGACTTTACGCACAACTCCTCGACGCGGATCCCGCGGTATTCCAGCACGCCTCGCAGGCCGTCGACATCGCTGACCGCAGATTTGGCCGCCGGCACGCCGGCCAGGCCCGGCATGAAGTCATGGGGCATCGCCTAACCTCCTTGACGGTCGGGTTAATTCAAGCTTAGCACGCCGCCGGCGGTCGATGGCAGCTCTCCACCTTGAAATGGAAATGTCGCATTGGCATACTCCAGCACGATGCCGCTGCGCCTCATAATCGGCCTTGGGCTGGCCGCCTTGCTATTGGCCATACTCATGACCTGGAGCACCAAGCGGGAGCCGGAGGCCGCGAACAGTTTTCCGAAGCCGGTCGGAACCAGCACGCTGAGCCACGGCGATTTCATTTCTCGGGACCGTTCCCGTTCCGAGTCCCTACAGAACGCTCAGCCGACCGGCCAGGCTCCGCACGGCGCGAAGTAATTCACAACAGGAGCGCGACTCGCGATGCCTTTCGCTGTGTGTCTCATGGTCCTGACGGTTTTCGCTGCACAGGCCCTGACGTCAGCCGTGGTGGCACAGGATGAACCGTTTATCTATGCGGTCGTCAGCGAAGAGCCGAAAGACAAGTCCCGCGTCGCCGCAAAGGCGGCCATCGATGGAGCCGTGGTCGACATCAAGCTGCTGGCCTCGGAAGTCATTTTGAATAACTTGATCTGGAAGAAGTTGGAAATTTGCCATGCCATGAGGTTGGAGGGCATGAAATCCGGGGACACGTTCCGCATTACATCAGTCCGTGTCGTGGACGCCTCGATGCTGCCGATGTTGTTGCAGGGGGTGGCGGGTGATTGCCTGATCAAGAAGGCGATTGATGTGGCTCCGCTGGTAGATTGACGGACGTGCACTCGGGACACTGGGCCGGCTCCTGCTCGGCATCACATTCTTCGGCGGTGAGCGGAAACAGCCTGCCGCAATCCCGACACGAACGAATCTCGAAGTAGGCCACCCCCTTGTCGTCGATCTCCGTCGGAAGCAGCAGTTCCATGGGATCGTAGCCGAGTGCCGCACCGTCCTGAAATTTGACAACGGCGAGCCGATCGTTAAAGACTTCGAACGTGGCTTCCTGTCCCTTGCGTTCCAGCACATGGCCGAGCACGAAGACCGGCTGGCCCTTCCGTTTGGTGCGCAGATCCCTCAGCGTACGGTGGGCGGCGGCGGCACAGGAAAATTGTCCGCTGGAACTGGTTCCGACTAGCGGCATGGCGTATAGAGGGCTGTTGACATGGGGATGAGATCTAACACAGAGAAAAAAATGGCGTCAAGGCGCCGTACACAGGAAGGAGTCGACGCGAATGGCGGACACCATCATTTACCAAAAGCCCACGTGCAGCACCTGCCGGCAGGCGGTGCAATTGTTGAAGGAAAGCGGAAAGCCCTTCACCGCCGTGAACTACTATGAGACGGGATTTACGAAAACACAGCTGAAAAACCTTTTAAAAAAAGCCGGGTTGTCGCCGAGAGACGCACTTCGGACCAAGGAGGACATCTATAAGGAACTGGGCTTGGCAAAGAAATCGTTGTCGGACGATGAACTGCTCGACCTCATGGTCGCCCATCCGGACCTGATCCAGCGGCCCATCGTCGAGAAAGGGGACCGCGCGGTGTTGGCACGGCCGGCTGACATTGTGAAACGGTTGTTGTGACAGGGGACAATCGTCAAAATTCGTACTCCCCGCCGGCGACGATCCGCCCATTCGTTCTGACTACTTTCCCCACCGGTTCGTGGAGTGTGCCCCGCTTGACGATGTTGCCGCCTTCCGCCTTGGCTTCGTACAGCGCCCGATAGGCTCCTCTGACCACTTGATCGTGAGATCCCGAGGGAGTTGATCGATCCGCCACGCCGATGCTCACAGACAGAGGGAGCGCGGTGTGTGGCCGGTCACCCGGGATCTTCCGTATTTCGCGGACGGAATCTTTTCCGTTGAGCACAAACGTCGTTCCTTCTACGGCTTTCCTCATGCGGTCCAGAGTGACCAGCGTCTCCGACGCCTTCAGGCCGGGAAACAGGCAAGTCAATTCTTCCCCACCTAGCCGGAATATTCTTCCGCCCACGGTTGCTCCGGCGATCGTCGGGGCGATCAAGCGCAGTAACTGATCGCCCACGATCCTCCCGTGCACGTTCTTGTACTGCTTCAATTGGTCCAGGCCAATCACCGCGACGGAATAGAGATCGCCCAGGCCGACAACCGTCTCGTCATACGCTTGCCGTCCAGGGAGACCCGTCAAATCGTCTCGGTACGTTCTGCGATAGGAGGCCTGCAACAGGCTGATGAAGAGGATCAGACCGGAAGCGGCAAAAAAATTGCTCGGACGCCATCCATATCTGGTTCCGTGATACGCGAAGAAGAGCGTGAGCAAGGCCCATACAAAGCCCCCCTCCCAAGGATCTTTCCGTACAACGAAGCGCGCCGCTTGCATCCCGATTGCGACGCCGAATGCGAGCAGTGCCGTCTGAGGAATGGGCGTCCAGTCCGACAGGACACGCGGCACATAGGCCAGATCCAGCGATGAGGCGAGTTCGGATTGCTCGGGCAGCGACAGCCAGAGCACCAGAAACGGCTGACTCAAAATGATAAGTACCCGCGTCGCTCCACGAACCGTCGATACCCCGTCCTCCTTCGTGAGCGAAAGAGCCAGAAGATTCAACGGCAGCAGAAACGCAGTCGCATTGAAAACGACCTCGCTGCCCGAATCGGCCGCATACGGTGGGAATAAAGCGAGTCCGCGATCCGCGAGAGCCAGGACGATGAGCGCCAAGATCATCCGGCTGCTGTCCAGGTACCAGCCGAACACAAGCCCGAAACCAAGCGTGATGTAGGGAAGAGCGGCCAGGGGTGGTTGCAGCCAGTCCGGCAGGCCATGCGGTCGCAGGAATCCCAAGGCGGCCAAACAGATCACCCCGCCTGGGAATAGAAAGGCCAAAAGCGAGGTTCTAAGAGAGCGCTCCACGGAATGCGATACCTCGGGCTGTGATGTCTGCGTCGAGAATGCCGCGTCCCCCGGGTGCCAGAAACATACCAGTCAGTCACGCGGTGCTCGTTGCTCTGAAAATGTCCGATTCAGAGCCGACTCTGACGCAAAAGAGGAAGGATGAGTAATTCATCCGTCAACAAAGGGAAGGCGGACAACGACACGGCCTGTCCCGTTTTGAACGACGATTGTCAATTGCCAGAGGTGTCAGAAGACGGTATGACCTGGATGCGACCGGAGGCGGGATCGATTTTCACGCACAGCGACCCGGCGAGGACCCTCAGCAGAAGGTCACCGGCCAACACCCGGCGCCAGCCGCGGAGAACCGGCAAGTCAAGCGCGTCACGGTTCTCCTTGGCCTCGACGAGCGCCTGGAGATCGCCGCTCGTCGCCAGCAACGTCGGCGCAATGCCTTCTTCCGCCGCCCGGGCCTTCAAGACCGCTTGGAGGAGTTCCACGAGGCCCACGGATTCAGGCTCCGGCTTGCGCTCTTTCGGTACCTCGGGCCAGGAGGACGGAGGAAGCGCAAGTGCGGCTTTGATGGTCGTCAGCAGCATTTCACCGTTGCGATCCACTTCGGAAGGATGCAGGCCGCGAACCGCTCGAAGCTCTTCGAGGCTCTTGGGAGTTTGGCGAGCCAACTGAAGGAGAACCTCGTCCCGCATGATGCGCCCCCTGGGGACGTTCCGCCGTCGGGCCTCCCCTTCCCGCCAGGCCGTCAGCGCACGCAACACCGCGGCTGCTTTCGGCTTGAGATTGTCCCAGCCGCGAATCCGCTGGTAGCGGTGCTGCGGATCTCGGTTCTTCTCGCCGACAGTCGCTTCCAGTCTCGCGAATTCCTCCGTCACCCACTCAAGGCGCCCGAGCCGGTGAAGACGGCCTTGCAGGTGCTCGTGGATGGACAACAGAAATTGCACGTCCTCAAGCGCATAGGTAATTTGTTCTTCGGACAGCGGACGGATGCTCCAATTTGTGAAGGTATGCGCCTTGGCCAACTTGGTCCCGTGCACCCGCTGCACGAGGTTGCTGTAGGCAACCTGCGCGCCGTAGCCCACCATCGCAGCAGCGATTTGAGTGTCAAAAAACGGTTTCGGGATTTCCCCTGCATGGGTCGCAAAGAGCTCGAGATCCTGCCGGCCCGCGTGCACGACTTTTTCGACCTTCGGGTCGCACAGGATGTCCCATAAAGCGTCGAGCGGGCCTTTCGCCTGCACCGAGGGGAAATCAATCACCGCGGCCACGCGTTCCGTGGCGACCTGGATCAACTCCAACTTCGGAATAAAGCTTTCCTCTCCGACGAATTCGGTGTCGAGCGCCAGGCGGTCGCCCGTGCGCAGATGGCGGCATAAGGCCTCCAGGCCGGCGCGGTCGGCGACGTAGCGGATGTCGGGTGAAGAGGTCAAGGCGTTACTCGGTGGGTCGGTACTCCGCGTCGGGACGGCGCGGGGGCTCGACGTTGCTCAGGCTTAAATACTCCTTCAGGTACTGGTAGGCTTCCAGGATGCGTCGCAGTTCTGGCTCGGAACTCCGATCGCCCTTGCGGGCATCGGGGTGGAGTTGTTTGGCTTGGTGGCGAAACGCCGCCGTCACGTCGGACAGCGAGCTGCCGAAATCCAACCCCAGCGTGGCATAGGCATCGGCCGCGTTATTGATGCCGTCCCGGTTCGCCGCCAGATCCCCGCCGCTCCCGCCGGCCGCCTTCAGGAAGTCGGCCAGGTTTATGCGGCGGCGACGCCGTCTCGGCCGCTCTCGGGCTTCGCTGTCCAAATCGTCCCAACGGTCCTCGACGAACTCCAGTCGAGCTTCCAGGCGAATCGCGTTGGACAAATCAAGAACGTGCGGCAATTCGTCTTCAATCAACGCCAACGTGCGGACCACTTCCTCCAGACCTTGCTCCACCCGGAAAAAACTATCGACCCGGTCCTGCATCATCTGGTCGACAGCGAATTCCAGGCTCGATTCCGCCTTTGCGCGCAAGGATTCGATCCGTCGCTGCATTCCGCTCCGGTACTTCAGAATTTTCGTGGAGGAAAAAGGCACAAGCCCTCGCTTACGAGCACAAGGCGGCTCATTGTAGCATAGGGCCCGGGCAGCTCAGAAGAGCGGGCTGTTGAAGGAAGACGCGCATGCGCACGCAGGCTTGTGAGCGCCGAAGGCGGTGCGGGCCGTGAGCAACAGTCCGTTAGGCGAGCAAAGGGTCGTCGATCGCTTTCGGTCGTCGCCGCGCGACGCCGGATTCGCGCGCGGCCGCGGCGACCGCCTTGCTGACGCGGGGGACCACCTCTTTGTCGAACACGCTGGGAATGATGTAGTCCTCGCCGAGAGCCGCCTCCGGGATGGCGCCGGCGATCGCTTTCGCGGCGGCCAATTTCATCGCTTCGTTGATCTCGCTTGCTTGTACGTCCAGGGCGCCGCGGAAAATACCGGGGAACGCCAGGGCATTATTGATCTGGTTGGGATAATCCGATCGCCCGGTCGCGAAAATGCGGGAATGGGCCGCTCCAAGCTGCGGGGCGATTTCCGGGTCCGGATTCGCCATGGCGAACACGATCCGATCCGGCACCATGAGCGCAAGATCCTCAACAGTCAGCACGTTGCCGACCGACAGTCCGATAAATACGTCGGCCTGCTTCATCGCATCCTGCAGTGTGCCCAACGGCTGCGCCCGATTGATGCATGACGGCAGATCGGTGCGACACGATCGTAGCCGCTCCGCCTCACCCCAGAGGACGATGCCCTCCGGTTCGCATCCGAAGAGATGCGAGACGCCGGCGGCCAGCAACATTCGGCAGCAAGCCGTGCCGGCGGCTCCCAATCCGTTGACCACCACGCGCACCGTGTCGATGTGTTTTCCGGTGACCTTCAAGGCGTTCTTCAAGGCCGCCAACACGACCACCGCGGTGCCGTGCTGATCGTCGTGCATCACGGGAACGTCGAGCGCCGCCCTCAGCCGCCGCTCAATCTCGAAGCAGCGCGGCGCACTGATATCTTCCAAATTCACCGCTCCGAACCCAGGCGCGATGCCTCGGACGATTCGAACGATCTCGTCGGGGTCTTGCGTATTGAGACAAATGGGCCAGGCATCGATGCCGGCCAGTTCCTTGAAAAGCATGGCCTTTCCTTCCATGACCGGTAGGGCCGCTTCCGGGCCGAGGTTACCCAGTCCGAGCACGGCTGACCCGTCGGTGACGATGGCCACACTGTTGCTTTTAGTCGTGAAGGCGTACGCCTTGGTCTTGTCCCGCGCGATGGCCTCCGACACGCGGCCGACGCCGGGTGTATAGACCATCGACAGGACGTTTCTGGTCGAAATCGGGAATTTGCTCTGCACTTTGATTTTCCCGCCGAGATGCAGCAGGAAGACACGATCGGAGGCCGACAGGACGGTCACTTCGGGCAGGGCCCCCAGCCGCTTGAGCACCTGCTCTCCGTGCGCCTCGCTCCGCACGTCGAACGTCACATCCCGAACCATTCGGTCCGCCGTGGCGGACACGATGTCCACGGCTCCCAGGTTCGCGCCTTCTTCGGCCAGGGCGGCGGCCACTGTGGCGAACATGCCGGGCTTGTTGGCAAGCTCCAACCGGACGGTGAGACGGTAGTTCGAATAAGGGCCGAGTTCATTCATGGGTGTTCACCATTGGTTCAATTCAACCTTACCACATCTTGAATGCTCCGTATTGAGTCCGTACCGGGGTTACGCCTAGTTATGAATTGATGGATCGGCGACTCCTGTTTCGACTTCTGTCCGCTCCCGTTGACCGCTTTCCGGCCGGAGTGCTACGGTGACCTATGCAATCCGCCAAGCCCGGACGGCGACCCAATCGGCTGGCTCGCGCAACCAGCCCGTATTTACTTCAGCACGCCTACAACCCCGTCGACTGGTTTCCATGGGGTCCTGAAGCCTTGCAGCGAGCCAAGGATCTGAACCGCCCCATCCTTCTTTCGATCGGGTATTCAGCCTGCCACTGGTGTCATGTGATGGAACGAGAATCGTTCGAACATGAGACCATCGCCGATCTCATGAATCGCTATTTTGTCTGCATCAAAGTCGATCGCGAAGAACGCCCGGATCTGGACGAAATTTACATGCAGGCGACGCTGGCATTGAACCAGGGACAAGGCGGCTGGCCGATGACCGTGTTCATGACGCCGGACCAACAGCCGTTTTTCGCGGGAACGTATTTCCCGCCGGAAGACCGATGGGGCCGTCCCGGATTTCCGACCGTGCTGAAAAAGATCGCCGAGATTTGGGCCAAGGATCCCGAGGGCCTGCGGCGTCAGGCGTCCGAGGTCACCGATCGCCTTCGGCAAGAGCTGCGGCCTCCCTCCCCGATCAGCGTGGATGATTCGCTGCTCAACGAAGCCGCTGCTCAGTTCAAAGAAGATTTCGACGAGCGATTCGGAGGATTCGGAACGGCACCGAAATTCCCCCCCGCCACCGGCTTGTCGCTGCTGTTGCGGATTTACCAGCGGAGCAAGGATGAGGACACGCTCCGGATGGTGACCAAGACGCTCGATGCGATGGCAGCCGGCGGCATGTACGATCACATCGGCGGTGGGTTCGCCCGCTACTCCACCGACGAGCGATGGCTCGTGCCGCATTTCGAGAAAATGCTCTATGACAACGCCCTGTTGGCCAGAACGTATTGCGAGGCATACCAGGCCACGCAGCGGGAATCCTACCGCCGTATCGCCGGCGAAGTGCTGGATTACGTCCTTCGCGAAATGCGGGGGCCGGAGGGCGGGTTCTATTCGGCGACGGACGCGGATTCGGAGGGCGAGGAGGGCAAGTACTTCGTGTGGACGCCCGAGGAGGTACGGGCGGCCGTTGAGACGGACGAGGACGCGCGGGTGCTGTGCGCCTACTTCGACATCACATCGGCCGGCAACTGGGAGGGCAAGAGCATACCCAATCGAATGCGGCCGGTCGAAACGGTGGCCAACGAACTCGGCATGGCGCCGAGTGAGCTTGACGGGCGGGTCGCACGGCTGCGCCCCCTCCTCTACCGCGCCAGACAGCAACGGGTGCCGCCCGGCTTGGACGATAAAATCATCACCGCATGGAACGGCATGATGATCGGTGCCATGGCGGAAGGCGCCCGGACGCTGCACGACGACCGCTACCTTGAAGGAGCGACCCGGGCCGCCGATTTCCTTCTGGCCCGGCATCGCGGACCGGACGGGCGCTTGTTCCGCACGTCCCGCGCCGGCGCGGCCCATGTCGCCGGCTTCCTGGATGATTATGCCTGTCTGACTGAAGGCCTGATCGATCTCTCTGAGGCCGGCGGCGGCGACCGGTATCTCACCGAGGCGGTGGACGTGGCCCAGCGGCTGCTTAACGACTTCCAAGATAAGATTCAGGGAGGCTTCTTCACCACGGCGGAGCATCATGAAACGTTGATCGTCCGGGGACGTGAGGGCGCCGATGGGGCGACCCCGAGTGGGAACGCGGTGGCCGCTTTTGCGTTGGCCCGTCTGTCGTTTCATTTCGATCGTCAGGACTTCCGGAACGCCGCGGTCGGTGCAGTGCGGGCATATGGGCGGCAAATGAGCCGCTATCCGAGGGCCTTTGCCAAAAGCCTGGCCGTCATCGATCTGCTCACTCGGGGACCGGTCGAATTCGCTTTCGTGGGCGCTCCAGATGACCCTCGACTAAGGCATTTGGCGGCGGAGGTGAATCGGCATTTCGTTCCGAATCGGATCGTCGCAAGCAGGGATCCGTCAAAAGGCACGAGCAGCCATCCGCTCTTGATTGGCAAAGAACCGGTGGATGGACGACCGGCCCTGTACATCTGTCGCAATTTTTCTTGCCAACAGCCGCTGACCGATCCCAGTCAGGTTTCAGACGCACTTGCTGCGGCCGACCCCGCTCCGCTGTCCGGCGGCGGACATCCCATCCGGTTGCTCCAAGGGCGGGCGGTTCCCGGATTCGCCACCGTGGGCGGGACGGCGGGCTACGCGGTGCGCACGGTCAACCATCGCGCTTGTTCCGGAGAGACAACACATGGGTTCACAGCCTTCGGTGCAACGGGTTTGACGGTCTCCAGGTTAGGGTTCGGGACGTACCGCGTGGGGGGCCAGGACGCCGAGCAACGGGCGGCGCTGACCAAGGCCCTGCGCGAAGGGTGCAATCTGATCGATACCTCGACCAATTATATGGATGGGGACAGCGAGCGGCTGGTGGGGTCTGTGCTCGCCGAGCTGATCCAGAATGGAGAGATCAAGAGAGACGAAGTCATCGTCGTCTCCAAGATCGGCTATGTCCAAGGCCACAATCTGAAACAGGCTGAGGCGCGGGAACGTGCCGGAAACCCATACCCCGAGATGGTGAAATACGGTGAAGGCATGTGGCACTGTATTCACCCGGAGTTTCTGGCGGAGCAACTGACACGCTCACTGGATCGCCTCGGCCTCGAAACACTCGACGTCTGTCTGCTGCACAACCCGGAATATTATTTGACCGAGGCCTCTCAGCGGGGGAACAAGGACCTGGCGCGGGTCCGCGATGAATTTTATGAAAGGCTGCGACGGGCGTTTTCCTATTTTGAATCTCAGGTAGCGGCCGGGCGTCTGCGTTATTACGGCGTGTCGTCCAACACCGTCTCGGCCGCTCCCGACGAGACGGACGCGACCTCCCTGGCCGCTATGCTGGAAGCGGCGCAGGCGGCGGCCGTGCAAGCCGGCGTCGAACGTGCCCGCTTGGCGGTGATCCAATGCCCCATGAATCTCTTCGAGTCCGGAGCCGCGCTGACGCCGAATACCGGCATCGGACAAAGGCACACGGTGCTCAGCCTCGCGCGGGAACACGGCGTTGCGGTCTTGGTAAACCGGCCGTTGAATGCGATGCCGGATCGTCGGATTGGGATGCTTCGGCTGGCGGAGCTGGCGCCTGAACCGCAGCAGGTCGACTTCGAGCGCCAGCGGGAAGCGGTCGCGAAGCTGGAGGAGGACTATCGGAAAACGATTGCCCCGACCGTTCACCACGCGGGGCAAGGCATGGCGCCGGCGGAGTTTTTCAATTGGGCGCAGGAGCTCGCACGCATCGCCCCGCAAATTCAGGGCTTGGAACAATGGGATCAAATTGAAAGCCAGATGATCGCGCCGCATGTGAATCAAGTATTGAAAGCAGTTTCCCGACATGCCGCCGGCCCGGCGGCGGAAGCTTGGGAGGGTTGGAGGGAACGGTATGTGCCGGAACTGTTGGCGTTGCTCGGAGAGCTGCGTCGGCAAGCGACCGAACGAAGCCGGTGCCGCACGCGAGCGCTTGCCAGTGCGATAGCGCCGCATTTGCCCGACATAAGACGCAAGGAATCGTTGTCCCGGCAAGCGTTATGGGTACTCACCAGCACGCCGGGCGTGACCAGCGTGCTGAACGGGATGCGCAGCCAAGCCTACGTTGACGATTCGATGGGTATTCTGAGTTGGAAGCCGCTCCAAGACCCGGAGACAGTCTACAGGACGGTAAAAACACTCGCCTTTCCAGAGATCGTCGGCTAAGCTTGCTTCACCCAGACGGGAGGTGCGCATGATCATCGTCCGGAATGAGTCTGCTGCGGCGATCGTGCCGTGGCTGTTATTGGCCCTTGCAACCGGCTGTGCGACCCAGTCCACGACCAGCGGAGGAGAAACAACTGCTGAAGTGGCCGGCGAGGAGCATGTCGCCGCCCCACCGGTGACGGAAATCCCGCCGAACGATTCCGCGACGGCGATGTCTCGAACGAGTCCGCCGATGATCGCAGAGCTGACGCAGCGTAACTCGAGCGGGTCCTCAAAAAATTATCTCCTCGATGTGCTGTTTGACTTTGATCAGCATACGTTGCGCCTCGACTCCCAGGCCGCCGTCGAGACTAACGCCAAGCGGTTGAAAGAAGACGGCGCAAAAACCGTGTTGCTGGAGGGTCGCGCAGACGAAGTCGGTACGGAGGAGTACAACATGGTCTTGGGTGAGCGGCGCGCGCTCGGGGTGAAGCAGTATCTGGAGACGCTCGGCATTTCGGTCACCATCGATACCACGAGTTACGGTAAAGAGCGGCCGCTGTGCTTTGAGCACAGTCTGGACTGCTGGCAAAAGAACCGAAGCGTTCACTTCGTGGTGAAAGAGTAGACCGGAAGAATCGATGCTGAAGCGTTTTCGGGCCAAGACTGCAATGGGTTAAAACACGACTTCGCGAACGGACCGGCGGTTGGCTTCGAACCACTCCACTGTTCGTTTCAAGCCCTCGCGCAGCGAATGCTGCGCTTCGAATCCGAAGAGCTCCCTGGCTCGAGTGACGTCCAAGCAGCGGCGCGGCTGGCCGTTGGGCTTGGAGGTATCCCAGACAATCCGCCCCGCATAGCCCACTTCTTCAGCGATCAGTCCTGCAAGATCGGCGACGGTGATTTCTTCGCCGGTCCCCAGGTTCACGGGCTCGCTCTCGTCGTACCGCTCAGCCGCCAACAGGATTCCTTCGGCGGCATCTTCGACGTAGAGGAATTCCCGGCTCGGCGTGCCGTCCCCCCACAAGACGATTTCTGATTGCCGACGCTCTCTCGCCTCCGCGCATTTTCGGATCAGAGCGGGAATCACGTGCGAGGTTTCCAACTCGAAATTGTCGCGCGGGCCGTAGAGGTTGACCGGGAACAATACGATCGAATTGAACCCATACTGCGCCCGGTAGGCCTGGGATTGGACAAGCAGCATCTTTTTGGCGAGGCCGTACGGGGCATTGGTTTCCTCGGGATACCCGTTCCAGAGGTCCTCTTCACGAAACGGCACCGGGGTGAATTTTGGATAGGCGCAGATCGTGCCTAATGCCACGAGCTTGCGCAGACCCCGGCGACGCCCAACTTCGATGAGCTGTGTGCCCATCATGAGATTGTCGTAAAAAAACCGCCCAGGGTTGGCGCGATTGGCTCCGATGCCGCCGACTCGCGCTGCCAAATGGATCACGATGTCCGGATGGGCGTCCCCGTAGAGACGCTCCACCGCCGCCATGTCCACGAGGTCGTACTCCCGGCTCCGAGGCACGAAAACCGACCGGCACCCCCGTCGCTCCAGTTTCTCCACGACGAAGGAGCCGAGAAAGCCGGCTCCGCCGGTCACAACGACCCGCTTATCGGTCCAGAACGACACGATCACCTCTTGGGGTTGACGCCTTCCAGGCGTTCACGCTCGGCGGCCACGTCCGCATCGACCATCATGGCGGCCAGTTCCTCAAATCGCACCTTGGGCTCCCACCCCAGCACCTTTTTCGCCTTGGAGGCGTCCCCGATCAATAGGTCGACCTCGGTCGGGCGGTAGTATTTGGGGTCGATTTTGACGTGTTTCTTCCAATCAAGTTGCAGGCGGCCGAATGCCAACTCCAAAAATTCGCGCACGGTGTGCGTTTCCCCCGTCGCGATGACATAGTCGTCGGGCTGCGGCGATTGCAGCATCGCCCACATGGCCTGCACATAGTCGCCGGCATATCCCCAGTCGCGCTTGGCATCGAGATTCCCCAGGTAGAGCTCCCGCTGGACGCCGAGCTTGATGCGGGCCGCCGCTTTGGTGATCTTGCGCGTCACGAAGGTTTCTCCGCGGCGCGGCGATTCGTGGTTGAACAGAATGCCGTTGCAGGCGAAGAGATCGTAGGCTTCGCGATAATTCACCGTGATCCAATACGAGTACACTTTGGCGGCGCCGTACGGACTGCGCGGGTAGAACGGGGTGGTTTCGCGTTGCGGCACCTCCTGCACTTTGCCGAACATCTCGCTGGAAGAAGCCTGATAAAACTTCGCCTTGAGTCCGGACTCCCGGATGGCCTCGAGCAGCCGCACGGTGCCGAGGCCGGTGATTTCCCCCGTGTATTCGGGAATGTCAAAGCTCACCCGCACATGACTTTGAGCCCCGAGATTGTAAATTTCGTCGGGTTGAATGGTGCGGAGAATCCGATTCAACGAGCTGGCATCATTGAGGTCGCCGTACACCAGACGCAGCCGCGCGTGCGGCACGTGCGGATCCTCATAGATCGGGTCGATGCGTCCGGTGTTGAAAGAACTCGAGCGCCGGATGATCCCGTAGACCTCGTATCCCTTCGCCAAAAGGAATTCGGCCAAATACGATCCGTCCTGCCCCGTAATGCCGGTGACCAACGCTTTCTTCACGCGTTTCTCCTCACGCCAGGCGGATTATTGCCTGGTGACGCCGCTTTGTCCAGTAGTTAAAGACCTCGACCCTCCAGCACGTGCGTGTCGCGGCCGGCCGGAATCGTCGAGGGACTGTGACGAAGCGTCTCCCTTCCGCCGTGGATGAGGCCGCACAACGATCTCCTCGTCCCGGTTAAGGATGTGTAAATCCGGGGTGTATGGGTTGCCATTATCCACTTCGCGGGGTAACATGACTCCGCTCTAGGGAGATCACTATCATTGCTGGCCATCAAAGATCCGCGTTCTCTGTGGAAAAATACTGTCACGGTTATCTATGTGGCGGCCGCCGGATTCCTGGTCGCTCACTCCATCAACGCGTTCATCGCACAGGCGTTGTATCTGCCTCCCAAGGATATTCCGCGGCCTCCCTCGCCCGACAAGGCGGTCTCCGGCGCGTTGTCGCCGGCTCTTCTCGCCGATCGCATCAAGACCAGCGGTCTGTTTCCGCTGCCCGCCGTACCGACCGGTCCATTCGCCGGCTCTGACCCGAATGTGCCGCCGGGCGCATCGCCGATGGCCACACCGTTGGCGTTGGCGACCAAGATCAAGCTGTTGGGAGTCGTGCTCGGCGGCCCTCAAGGAGGCGGTGCCATCATCGAGGAGTTGTCGAGTAGGCGGCAAGGGTTCTACCGCTTGCACGGCCAGATTCCGGACATCGGGGAGATCGTGGAGGTCCGCCGCACCGGCATCCTCGTGCGGCAAGGAAGTCAGCAAGAGTTCCTTGAGTTGGCCGTGTTGCAGGTGGGCACACCGGCGCCTGTTTCGACGGCGGCTCCCGGCGGGCCGGCCGGCAAAGCTTCAAAGACAGGCTCGATCCTCAAGGTGCTGGATCGTCGAGAAGTGGATCAGGCCATTGCCGATCTGCCCAAGTTGCTGACCCAGGCCAGAGCGGTGCCGTATCTGCTGAACGGGGCTATCGCCGGGTTCCGGGTCGATTACATCGCGCGTGGCAGCTTTTATGAGAAGATCGGTCTGCTCAAGGACGACATCCTGCAACAGGTCAACGGCGTCGAAATCCGCGACCCCGGGACCATGATGAACCTCTTTCAACAGTTGAAAAACGAGCGGACGGTCAAGCTCGACGTCCTCCGGAATAATCAACCGGCCACCCTCTCGTATGAACTTCGTTAATCGCGGGCTCATCGCCGGCCTTGCATTGTTGTGCCTTGCCGGCCCGCAGGCAGCCTCGGCGCAGGGAAGAGCGCAGCCCGCACGAGTGGCGCTTGATTTCAACGAAGTGGACTTATCGGTATTCGTCCGGTTCATCAGCGAGCTGACGGGCAAGAATTTCGTTCTCGACGAGAACGTCAAGAAAAACGCGGGCAAGATTACCTTGTTTTCGCCCACGAAGGTGTCGGTCGAGCAGGCCTACAACATGTTTCTGGCGACCTTGGAAGTCAGTCGGCTCGCCGCCATTCCGAAAGGCAGCGTCATCCAGATCGTACAGGTGGCGGAACTTCCGCCGGAGCGGGCCGTGTTCGTCTATAAACTCAAGCATGCCAATGCGAGCGACACCGCCGCCATCCTGACCAATCTGGTCGCCCGTTCCCAGCAGACGCCGGCGGCCAGCCCCGGCGGCAGACCGCCCTTCCGACCGCTGAGCGAGTTCGAAGCGCCGGTGCAGGTCTTCGCGGACAAGGCCACCAATTCGGTCATCATCAGCTCCACCAGAGCCGCCTATCAACAACTGAAGTCCGTCCTTCGGGATCTGGATACGCGGCGCAAGCAAGTGTTCGTCGAAGCCGTCATCCTGGAAGTGCAGGTCGACCGACTTCGGCAGATCGGCAGCGACCCGCTGCAGGTCATCGGAGCCCTGCAAAGCGGATCGCTTCTAGGCATCGCGGGGTTCAATCGACCGCCGGAGGATTTGGCCGCGGTGGCGCAGACGATCACCGGGGTCGCGGCCGGTGCGACGACCGGAGGCGCCATTTCTGTGCTGAATACCGTCAACGTCCGGGCGTTTCTTCAGCTGTTGCTGAGCCTGACGGACACCAACGTGCTGTCCACTCCTCAGGTGATGGCGGCCGACAACCAAAAAGCCAAGATCGTCGTCGGGGAAAACCGGCCGTTCCCTACCGGCCAGGCACAGGGCATCACCGGAGGCACCTTGGTCACGATCGAGCGGAAGGACGTCGGCGTGACGCTGGAAATCACGCCGCAGGTCCTCGAAGACGATTTGATCCGTTTGGAAGTCAAACAGGAAATTACGGCCATCGCAGAGAACGTGGCGCAGACCATCGGCTCGGGGGCCGCCACGGTTCCTGTCGGACCCACGACCACCAAGCGGTCCATGGAAACCACCACCGTCGCGCAGAACGAGCAGACGCTCGTGATCGGCGGGCTGGTCCGGGACAACGTGATCCTCAGCGAACGGAAGGTGCCGCTGCTCGGGGATATTCCGTTCTTGGGTTGGCTGTTCCGGTTCCAAAGCAAGGCGGTGGAGAAACTCAATCTTCTCGTGTTCTTGACCCCGCACGTGATCAGTGACGAAACCGACATGGTGGATCTGAATTCGCGCAAGGCCGTCGAGCTGGGGACCCTTCAGCGGGAAAACCGAATCGAAGAACCGACCAGGGCCAAGCAGGAAGTGTTGGAGCGTCTGGAGCGACGGGCATCGCCACCGGCCTCGCCCAGTGGGTTGAGCGTCGCGCCGATTGAACAGCCCCCGGCTGCGGTTCCATAGCCATCCTCCCAGGGTTGCCGCCTTCCCGTTGGGGAGGGCAGATTCCCGATTCGTCCAGTCAGCGGTTCATCGGCGCTGTTTACGTAACGCTGATTTCGGTGAAACATAAAGTCAACAGTATGGAGTGAGCATACGTTCCGCCTCAATGGAGGCTTGTCTTGCCATGCTCGTAGAAGGAAGAGTATGTTTGTGATGATTTTTCAACGTTTTTTAAGCGTTGTCCGTGGAACCACTCAACCGGTGGCGCGTGGCGGGGAGTAGCGACTCCGTGGGATATGGCAGACCGCTCCTGGGAACGATCCTGGGGGAAAAATTCAATCTGTCCGACGAGAAGCTGGAGGAAGCCCTGCTGGCCCAACGGGAGAAAGGCGGCCGGCTCGGAGAAGTGCTGCTCCGACTGCGGGCGGCACGCGACGAGGAAATTCTGGAAGCGCTGGCGCTGCAGTTCGAGCTTCCCTGGGTGCCTCAGCTCGAAGCCTCGCAGGTCGATCCGACGTTGCTGAGCAAAGTGCCGATCGCCTTTGCCCGGCGCTATCGCGTCCTGCCGATCAGGCAGGAAGACGGCGCGGTCGTCGTGGCAATGACGGACCCGCTCGAGACCGTGGCGCTCGACGATTTGCGCCTGCTGCTGGGGGTTCCCATCCGGCCGGTGCTGACGACGGGAGTCTCCCTCCTCGCCTGTTTGAATCGCGTGTACGACGCCGCGGCTAGTCCGGCGGCCGCCGAACAAGTCATGGAGGACATCGCAGCCAGCGAAAACCTCGACCGGCTGGCGCAGGAATTGGACGAGCCGCAGGACCTCCTGGATGCGACGGATGAAGCGCCGATCATCCGGCTCGTCAATTCCGTGTTGTTTCAGGCGGCGAGACAGCGAGCGAGCGACATCCACTTCGAATCGTTCGAGCGGGGCCTTGTGATTCGCTACCGGATCGACGGCGTGCTCTATCCGGTCCTGACGCCTCCCAAACATCTGCAGGCCAGCATCATCGCCAGACTGAAAATCATGGCCGGCCTGAACATCGCCGAAAAGCGCCTGCCGCAGGACGGCCGGTTCGCCATCCGGACGGCCGGCAAGGACATCGACCTTCGGGTCTCCGTGCTGCCGACGTCGCATGGAGAGCGGGTCGTGCTCCGCTTGCTGGAGAAGGAAAATCGGCTGCTGAATTTGTCCGAGATGGGATTCTCGCCGGAGCGGCTGGCCGTGATGCAGCAACTGATCCAGTTGGCGCACGGCATCATTTTGGTGACCGGGCCCACCGGAAGCGGGAAGACGACCACCTTGTATGCGGCGCTGAGCCGGATCAACGCGCCGGACAAGAACATCATTACGGTCGAGGATCCGGTCGAGTATCAGTTGATGGGCATCGGCCAAATGCAGGTGAACCCGAAGATCAACCTGAGCTTCGCCGCCGGCTTGCGGTCCATTCTTCGGCAGGATCCGGACGTCATCATGATCGGCGAAATCCGCGATCGGGAGACGGCCGAAATCGCGATCCACGCCTCGCTCACCGGGCATCTGGTGTTTTCCACCCTGCACACGAACGATGCGGCGAGCGCGGCCACCCGATTGATCGACATGGGGATCGAGCCGTTTCTGGTCGCCTCCTCGGTCGTCGCCGTACTGGCGCAGCGCTTGTTGCGGCAGGTGTGTCCGGAGTGCAAGCGTCCGTACCGCCCAAGCGACGAGGAATTACAGCGGCTCGGCCTGCCCCTGTCGAACCCGCGGCCGACGTTTTACCGAGGAGCTGGTTGCGCGTCATGCTCGCAAACCGGCTACCGCGGCCGGACCGGCATCTATGAATTGCTGGTCATGGACGACGACATCCGTCGTTTGATCGGGGCGAAAGCCGATTCCGCGGCCATCAAACAGGCCGCCGTCGCCAAAGGCATGGTCCTTCTCAAGCAGGAAGGGGCTGCCAAGATCCTCGAAGGTGCGACCACCACGGAAGAGGTCATGCGCATCACCCAGCAGGATGTCGAGATCTGATCCATGCCGGTCTATCAATATAAAGGGTATCGGACCGACGGCGGATCGGCGACCGGCATCATCGACGCCGAAAGCCCGAAAGTCGCCCGCCTGAAGCTCAGAAAGGTCGGCGTCTTCCCCACCGACGTCGTCGAACAGGGGGGAACGTCGGCCGGGGTCTCGGTATCGACGCGCGGGCCTGCCCTAACGGTGCCCGGCCGGTCCCCATCGCTGTCCTCCGCGGATCTTGCCCTCGTCACCAGACAGCTCGCCACGCTGCTGGTGGCCGGCCTTCCGCTCGTCGAGGCACTGGGAATCCTGATGGATCAAATGGAAAAGCGGTCCGTCAAGGCCCTGCTGGCCGACGTGCGGGAGCGCATTCGCGGCGGGCAGCCGCTCAGCGTCGTCCTGCAGAGCTACGAGCGGGACTTCTCGCCCATCTACGTCCACATGGTGCGCGCAGGAGAAACGAGCGGCGCCCTTGATCAGATCCTCTTTCGTCTGGCGGAATTTTTGGACAAGCAGCTCGCGCTGAAGAACAAGGTGACGAACGCGGTCCTCTACCCGGCGCTGATGCTGGTGGTCGGGGTTGGGGTGTTGTTCTTTCTCATGACCTTTGTCGTGCCGAAGATCACGGCGGTGTTCGTCAACATGAAGCAAGCGCTGCCGTGGCCGACCGTCGTGCTCATGAGCGTCAGCCACTTTTTTGCCAACTACTGGTGGCTGCTTCTGGGCGGGCTGGCGTTGGGAGCGCTGAGCGTGCAGCGGCTGCTGAAGACGCCGGCGGGCCAACTCGCCGGCGATCGTTTGCTCTTGAAAGTGCCGTTGATCGGCGAAGTCGCCCGGATGGTGTCCATTTCGCGGCTCGCAACCACGCTGGCCACCATGCTGGGGAGCGGCGTGCAGTTGCTCGAAGCGCTTGACGTCGCGAGGCGAGTCATGAACAACCGGGTGCTGGAGCAGACGGTGGAGGAAGCGCGGCAGAACATCCGCGAAGGAGAAACGATCGCCGAGCCGTTGAAGCGAAGCGGGGAATTCCCCGCTCTGGTCACCCATATGATCGCGGTGGGTGAACGAAGCGGTGAAATGGAAGAGATGCTGCGGCGCATCGGGCAAATTTACGACGGCGAAGTGGAGCGCGTCATCACGCGGTTCACCGCCCTGCTCGAGCCGATCATGATTCTGTTCATGGGTGTCGTCGTCCTGTTCATCGTCGCGGCGATTCTCTTGCCGATCTTCGAGATGGGGCAAATGGTGAAATGAGGAAGCACGAGGTGATGAAGAATGAAGGAGTCGCAATGAGCATGGCAAGAATATCGCGGGTCATTCCGCTGGTCGCGCGTCCGTTCCGTCGCTCGGGCAAGTCCGAAGCCGGCTTCACCTTCATCGAAATCATGGTGGTTGTGGCGATCCTGGCCATTCTGGCGGCGTTGGTCGTGCCCCGCATCATGGGCCGTACCGACGACGCGAAGCGCACGGCCGCGAAGGTGCAGATTCGAAACATCGAGGGCGCGTTGCAGCTCTACAAATTGGACAACGGCGTGTATCCGTCGACCGAGCAGGGCTTGAAGGCGCTGATCGAGAAGCCCTCGGTCGGCATGATTCCCAAGAAATGGAAGATCGGCGGATATCTTCAACAAATCCCTGAAGATCCATGGGGCAACCCCTACAAATACCTGAGTCCGAGTCCTAAGGGGGATTACGAGATCATCTCCCTCGGCACCGACGGTGAGATCGGCGGTGAAGGAACCAACGCCGACATCGCGAACTGGAATCTCGACAAGGATTAACCGCATGCGGGTACGGCTCACGTGTCGACCGGCGTCTCGCGTGCTACAGTCGTCGGCCGGGTTTACCCTGGTGGAGATGACGCTTGCGCTGTTTCTCATCGCGGTCATGTTTGCGTTGGTGCTTCCGCGGTTGGGATTCGGAGAAAGCCTCCCCGCCGCCGGGAGACAGCTGATCGGCACCATCCGGGCCGTGCAAGGGCTCGCTATGTCCGGGCAGCGGACCGTGCGATTGTATCTCGAGCTTGGCAAGGGAACGTACTGGCCGATGGTGTTGGACGGCCAGGAAGAGAAGCCTCCGCGTGACACCAGGTTTGCGATCCCCTTGATGCTGCCCGAGGACATTCGCTTTCTCGACGTTACCTTGCCGGACGGGAAACGGGAATCGGGCCGCGCGGAGATCGTGTTCTATCCCAGCGGCCGCATCGATGCGGCCATCGTCCATCTGGCCGACCGAGAGAACACGCTCTTGGCGATCAAGATCGATCCGTTGACCGGAGCAATCAAGCTGGCCGATCAAAGGGAAGACCCGCAACGGCGCCTTCAACCGATTGCCGAACGCTATCGAGTCCTGTTGGGCACGACCACGACAGCCACCGCGGCGCCGTCACGGGGACGTTTCTGAGCGCCACATGAGTTCAAGACGGACCAAGTCATGACCGCATTATCGGACCGTCCTCGCGACGACGGCGGTTTCACGCTTTTGGAGGTCCTGCTCGCGCTGGCGATTCTCGCGATTGCACTTCCCGTTCTCCTGGGGCTCAGGAACCGAGATCTGGATTTCCACGCGCGGGCGGGAGAGTTGACCACCGCAACGATTTTGGCGCAGGAAAAGTTGCTGGAGTCGGAGTTGAGCGCAATCTTTCCGGTCGGCGAAACGACCGGCACGTTCGAGAACCGGCCATTGGGGGTGCAGGATACCGGGTTCGGGACCATTGAACCGCGTCCGACCGGGTATCGATGGAAACGGATCATTGCGCCGACTCCGTTGCAGGGCGTGCGTGAAGTGAAGATTCAGGTGATGTGGCCGCGCGGAGCGGTGGAGGAAATGGTTGAAGTGAGCACGTATGTCTTCTCGCCCTCGTTCATATAAAAGGAGGCTGAAAAAGGCCGCCAGCGGCGGTCTCATTGTCTCTGTTGAGGACCAGAAAGGCTTCACGCTCGTCGAAGTGTTGCTGGCCGTCGCCTTGCTGGCGACGATCGCGGCCCTCGTGTTCGCATCGCTGCTCACGACGACTCGGGCCATCGAGTCGGCTCGGACCGCAGCGGCCAGAGAGCAGATCGCACGGGGAATCCTGCGCGTCATGGCGGACGAATTTGCCGTTGCGGTCGGGCGCGCGACGGCCCCTTGGATGGGGCTCAACGGCGAGGTTGCGGGACGACCGGCCGATACGATTGCGTTCTTGACGATCGCGCCGAGCGGCACGGGCGCGACAGCCAAAGACACGGAGTTCGTCCGCGTCGTTTACGCACGGGAAGGCGACCGGTTGCTCCGGTTGGTGCGGCGGAATCTGTATGGCGTGACCGACGAGTCGATCCAGCAGGTCGCGCTGGTGGAGAACGTGCGGAGCTTCAATCTCCGGTATTATGACGCCCTGGGCCGCGTCTGGCTCGATGAGTGGGACGGCCGATCACGAGGCACCCATCCGCGGGCCTTGCTGATCGAGCTCGTTCTCCAGCAAGCGGACGAGGAGCCGAAAACATTCAGGCAATGGGTGTCGATCGGAGTGCCGTCATGACGCCAGTGCTCTCCGGAATCAGTCTGTCCAAGCATGCCCTCCTCTGGGCCGCAGCCGGCGCGGGGCTTCTTGCCCTATTCTTTTTCATGACCTTTCCCTACGATGCTCTGCAGGCCCGCGTGTTGGCGGAAGTGGAACGAAAGAGCGGCCTTGATGTGCGGGCCCGCAACTGGACCTTTGGCTTCCCACTGACCATGGAATGGCGGGATGTCGAACTGGCAAAACGGGACTTCGGCCCCATCCGGCTGGAAGCGATGCAGGCAAGGATCGGACTCCTGAAACTGATGCTCGGCGACGTCGCGCTGGACCTTCGGATCAGGCAACCGGGCGCTTCCGCCGATGCGGGACGGGCCGAAGTCAAAGTCACGGCCGATTCCTGGGCGTTCGATGGACCGCTGACTCTCAAGGGACGCGTGCAGCACATCGATCTCTCGCAAGTGGCCGGACCCTACGTGAGCCGCGGCGTGGCGAAGGCCGAGTTTTCGCAGCAATGGGACGGTGCGCGAACTCCGGGCGGTTCCATCAATGCGCAAGGGACCTGGAGATTGGATGTGAACGACATCGTCCTGGAGCGGATCCCGATCGGCTCCGCGACGCTGCCGTCGCTCGCTTTCTCCCGGGCTGCCGCTTCCTTGGAATGCCACGAGGCGGTCTGCCGGATCCTTGAGCTGCAGGGCGACGGTACCGACGGCTCGTTTACCGGCGAGGGACACATCACCTTGCAGCGTCCTTTCGCAAAGAGCGCTGTGGAACTGACCATGACGATCACGCCGGGCCCCGGATTCGCGTCAAAAGCCGCCGCGATGGGACTTCCGCCGTTTCCGGCCGGCATGCCGATCAAATTCAAGCTGACGGGGCCCTTGAGCCAGGTTCGGCCGGCGCTGGCATAGCAAGGAGCAGATAGGAATTCATGGTTGCTGAATGTGTCGGACTCGATATCGGACGGACCGCGTTTAAGGCGGTGCGGTTCCGCCGACGCCTCAGCGGGCGGGAATCGGTGGAGTACTTCCACCATCCGATGCCGTTCGGCCGGCAAGAGGATCTCGAGCCTGCACGGCGGGCCGGCATGTTGCGGACCTTCCTGTGGCAGAACGGGCTCTATATCAGTGGACGCCTGGTTACGGCCCTCCCCTGCCATGACTTATTCATCCGCACCTTGTCCTTTCCATTTCGCGATCGAGCCAAGCTGGAGCAGGTAGTCCCCTATGAAGTCGAAAGCTTGATTCCCATGCCGTTGGACGACGTCGCGGTCGGCAGCGTCGTGTTGCCGCCCGGCGTCCCGCAGGACATGGGGCGAGACGGCCAATCCTCCGACGTGCTCGTGACGGCCGCGCCGAAAGACAAAGTGGCCGAGCATCTCCGCTTTCTGGCCGAAGCCGACCTCGATCCGAGCGCGATCAACGTGGACGGCATGGCGCTGTATTCGGTCACGCGATATCTCAAGGAGGAAGGCGGCGACGTTCCGTCCGACCTGGCCATCATCGATGTCGGCGCTACGAAGACGACGTTGTGTCTCGTTCACGAGGGCAGCCCCGTCCTCCTGCGCACGATACTCTGGGGCGGGAATCATCTGACTCATGCGATCGCCGTGCGTTACGCGTGCAGTTTCGCCGAAGCCGAACGACGCAAGCGCGCCATGACAGTCCAACAGGTGGACGCCTGGCTCGAGCCTCTGCTGAAGGAGCTCCGCGTGACCTTGCATTCCTTCGAGGGGACGGCCCGGGGGCGGCTGACGCACTGTTGGGTATCCGGCGGCGGGTCCAAGCTGAAGGAGCTCAGCACCCACGTGTCGCGTCAGCTGGGATTGCATCCGGTGGGTCCGCGCCAGGGATTCGGCCCGGACAGCCCTCGAGCCTTTTCCATCGCGTTCGGGTTGGCCATTCATCCGAAGATCGTCCGTCCTCGATGGAAGTTGAAATCCGGGGCGGGGGATCTCGCCCTCGACTTCAAGGAAGCCGTCGACCGGAGGGCCGCCGATGCGGTGACCGCCGCCCGCGATCGACGATTGGCGACCTGGGGACTGGTCATCCTGGCGGTCCTCGCCATGGGAGATCTCACGATCCGTTTGAGCCTGAAAGAAAGCCGGGTCGGCCAACTCAAGGCGGCCCTGCAGAGTCAATACGAGCAGGTATTCGGGACACGCGCCGCGCCCGGCGACGAGCTGGACCAGGCACGCTTTCGCGTTGAAGGCCTGAACAAGTCGCTCGCCTTGGTGGACGGCGCACAGAACCGCATGCTCGCCTTGCTGTCGCTCGTTGCCAAACAGTTCCCGGCCGGGATCCCGATCAAAGTCCGGGAGTTGACGATCGAAGGGGCCGCCGTGCATCTCGAAGCGGAGACGAACTCCTTCGACGCCGTCGAGAAAGTCAAACAGGCGTTCCTGGCCGGCTCCACGTTCCAGGACGTCGCGGTCAGCGACACTCGGGTCGGTGCGGCGGCCAATCAGGTCATCTTCCGGCTCGCCTTCGCGGTGCAGACGCCATGATGCAGACCTGGCTCCAACGCTGGCATGCCCTCTCGAGTCGGGAGAAGACCATTGTCGCCGCGGGCGGGACGGTGGTCGGATTGAGCCTCCTGTTCGTGCTCCTTATCGATCCGCTCCTGGCGAAGTCCGATTTGCTGGATCGACAAATGGTGAAGAAACAGCGGGAACTCCAGGAATTGGCGTCGGCCGCGAGGGAGTATGCGGCGAAGCGGAACCGGCTCGCGGCACTCGAAGCACGCATGCCCTCTCCGGATCGTCCGTTTTCGCTGCTGGCGTTCCTGGAGGACGCCTCGGTACAGGCGCAGATGCGGGATCGTATCGCCAGCATGCAGCCACAGACACCCACCGTGGTACAGGGGTATCAGGAAACGGCGGTCGATATTCGGTTCGACGGCGTGCAGTTGCCCCAGTTGCTGGCGTTGATGGTCGCCATCGAGAAGGCGCCGTTCGACGTTCAAGTTCGACATCTCCAAATCAAGCCCAAATACGACAACCCGACGTCATTGGACGCCACGCTTCGGATCCTGAGCTATGCGAAATCATGACGAACGCGGCATCGCGCTTCTGCTCGCCCTGCTCGTGCTTACGCTCCTCGTTGCGTTGATTCTGGAATTTGACGCGGAGGCCCGGCGCGAATACCGCGAGGCGGCCGCATTCCGCGACAATTTCAAAGCCACCACCCTCGCCCGCGCCGCGTTGCAGGCCAGCCGAGCCGTCCTCCAACAAGACGCGTGGAAGGACAGGCAGACCAAGCAAGTCTTCGATGCCATGACGGATCTGTGGGCGATCCCCATCAAGAACTACGCGATCGGCGACGGCATTCTCAACGCACAGATCGTGGACGAAAAGAGCAAGCTCAACTTGAATGAGCTGGCCGCCATGGGACCTCCGACGGCGCGGCAGCCGAAAATCCTTCGGGTGAAACGCCTCTTTGAGCTACTGCAGATCAACCCCGATCTCGTGGACGCTATCGTGGATTGGATCGACCAAGACGAAGTCCCGGAACCATCCGGGGCCGAGACCGTCTACTACCAATCCCTGCGGCCCCCCTATCGAGCGGCCAACGCCCCGCTCCAGACCTTCGATGAGTTGCGGCTGGTCAAGGGCATGACGCCGGAGATCGTGAACCGATTGAGAAACTATGCGACGGTCTACCCGCAGGAAGGAGACGGCCGTATCAATCTGAACACCGCCGACCCGCTCGTGCTCCAGGCGCTGGACTATCGAATCACGCAGGCCATGGCCGGCGAGATCGCGGTTCATCGGCCGTTTCGCTCGTTACAGGACGTGGACCGGGTGACCAGTTTTGAGCCGATCGCCAAAGAGCTGCGGCTTCTCAACGTGTACGACGTGAAAACCAGCGTCTTCTCGGTCCGCATGTCCATTACCGTCAACGACGTGACCAAGTACGCCACGGCCGTCCTGCTGCGCGACGAAGGCAGAGGCGACAGCAAGACGGTCTACTTCCGCCTCGACTGAGCGGTCTTCTCGTTACCCCACACCTAGAGAAAATTAACAGCACCGTAACACGCCCGTCACTGCTCCGACACACTGCACTTCTAGATTTCCGACCGGGACTCAGACCACGATTCTTGGGACCTCGCCCTGTGTGGGGGGCTGAGTATCCAACAACTAAATTCATCCATTACTACAGGAGGGGCGCGTGTTTAATGGAAGGACTCGATCCGTAACCATGCTACTGCTGCTGTTGGTGACAGGAATGGTGAGTGTGTTTTCTCAGGTCTGCTTTGCTCAGCAAGGTACAGAACCGACGGCACCGGCTACGGGAATGTCCACGCCCCCCGCGGGACCTCCAACAGGCTCGGCGGCGGAGCAGCGGTCTCAACTGCGACCGGCCCTGCCAAGCCCGCTCGAGGACATCTTGCTCGAGAAGGGGGTCATCACGACGGACGACTGGATCCGCATCAAAGCCGAGGAAGAAAAACGATCCGAAGTGGCCAGCGCGGAAGTGGGCATGCTGAGCAGCCCCCGGTGGTACGAGCGGATTCGTATCAGCGGCTATGTGCAGGCTCGTTATGCCTTGCTGGACAACCCGATGATGGACATTCCTTTGGGGGATAGGGTTGCCACGACTGATCCGAACACATTTTACATTAGGCGCATCCGCGTGGTTCTTCAGGGGCAAATCTCCGACCGGCTCTCCTTCTATCTTCAGCCTGCGTTCGAGGGAAGTCAGGTCAGTCAGTTGAGGAACAATGAGATGGTGGACGCGTTCGCAGACTTTTTCATCACAAAAAACAAGGTGCATCGAATCCGCTTCGGTCTTCATCGAGTGCCTAACTCGTTCGATACCTACCGGTCCAGCAGCAACCGCCAAGAGCTGGATCGGCATGAATCAGTGCAAAGCGGCGCCCCGGGCGAACGGGATTTAGGTCTCGCCTATTACTGGAGCCCAAAGGTGTCCCAGATGCGGTATGCCCAATTGGCGACCTACCACAACGGCCCCGGCGATTACGGCGATTTCGGCATCATGGTGTGGAACGGCCAGACCAGGAACAGACCGGAATTGAACTACGACAAGCATGTAGGGATTCGCCTGGCCCATCCCTTTGAGTTGCCGAATGGCCGCTTGCTTGAAGCCGGTATGTTCGCCTATCGGGGACAATTCGTTGTAGAGCCCGGCACGGTGTCACGGTGTCCAATTGACTTACATGTGCAGGATGGCAGGACCACAGGCTGTCAGGTGCGGGATGAGCGCTTGACTTGGTATATCTGGACGCCGCCTCAACCCTCGTGGGGGCTTTTGACCGAGTATACTCTCGGCAGAGGCCCGGAGCGGGACTCGCAAGGTTTTATCCGAGAGTCGGCCCTCTATGGGGGATACGTTCAGCCGTATTACACCTGGCGTTACTCTGATATCGGACAATTAACCGGCTACTTCCGTTACGGCGAATACCACGGTGGGATCAAGACAATAAACGGGGTAGATGGCCGCTCGAAGACCATCAACGTCGGGCTTGTGTGGGAGCCTGATACCCATTGGCGATTTGTCGGGGAATGGATGTACAAGGACGGACTCCATTCCTCACTGCTCAGCCCGAATGTGCCGCTAGCGAATACCCTGCCACAGGCTGAGTTCAGCGCCAATCTCTTCCGGGTCCAGGCCCAGTGGTTCTTTAACTAGTCTTCAAGAAGGGCTACAGAGAGGCGAACGGTCACCGGCTCGGCCGGCTGTTCGCCTTATCTTTTTCGGATGGAGAATGGTTGAGTACCAACGACGGATTGATGATGACTACTTTGGCCGGGTCCGGGAAACGCCACGTCCACTGTCCTTGGACCGGATGGACTTCCGCTTCCTGCGGCACGAAAGAAACGGAATAGCCGGCGCGTCGCAGCGGAAGGAGCGGGTCGTCGACCGGGTCGATTTCGTGGGCCGGGATGCCAAGGGCCATGGCATCCGACGGCCACTGACGATAATTTGCCAGAATGATATATAGCTGATCGCCCCTTACAAACAAGCCGCCGGTTGTGTAAGACAGGCCGGTGGAGGCATCGGAGACGCGGCGGTAGAAAGTCACGATTTCGTCCGGCTTTGCGGACGCAAAGGCTTTGATCAAATGCGAAGCCAGTCCCCACACCTCCTCAGGCGCGAAGGCGGGGCGCGCGTCGGAGTCCCCGGCGAACAATCGATGGATGGCATAACGGTCCGCTTGTACCCGAAGTCCCGCCAGTATTTTGACCATCTGTTCCTGGCTGAAAGTAGCAGGGTGACTGTGACCTGTGCCCGCTTGAGGGTCCATATGAAGTTGAATGACGGTCCGATGGTCTTGGTACACGGATCTCGGCGGAGGAGGACCGGCACATGCCGTCAGGTAGACGATCATGCAGGACATGAGCAAGAAGACGCGCCGTGCATTCACCATGACCTGTGCCCTCCTAAAATTTCTGGAGAATCTACACTAAATGAATCAGAAACCGTAAGGCGGCCCAAGAAAAAAGCGCGCCCGGGGCTCCGGACGCGCTTCTTCTTTGTCTTCCGTAGACGCGGAGGAGTTCTTTAGTTCACGGTACGGGCCGTCAACGAGACGCCATGAAGAAGATCCCTGTTCTTGGCCACCATCGCGTCCGTCAGAGGAAAAAAGCCTGCCCGCGCGACCGCTTGCTGTCCTTCCCGGCTGTTGATGAAATTCAAGAAGGCAAGCACCGCTGGATCGGTCTTCTCCTTCGGATTCTTCGCGAGGTAGAGATAAAGGCTGCGCGTAAGTGGATACGTTCCCGTTGCGACCGAATCTTGTGTCGGCAGCACGTAAGTGCGTCCAGCCTGTTCGGCGATCGGTACCACACGAGCGAACGAGGTTTGCATCCCCGCCCCTCCATACCCGATCGCGAGCGGGTCGCGGGCAATAGCCAGAATTTCCGACGCGGTTCCTGGCTGTTCCCGCACGGCATCTTTCATGAGGCCATTGTCTAATACTCTTCGGACAAAGAACTCCCGGGTCCCGGATTCTTTGTTGCGCCCGTAGAGATGTATTTCTTGTTTTTCCAAACCGTTGTTAAGTCCTACTTGTCCCCATGTTGAGATTTCGGCTGGAGCACCACGTTTGCGCGATGTGCTGAAGATGGCGTCCAGTTGTTCCAATGTCATCCCTTCAATGGGGTTCTGTGCGTTCACGTAAATCGTGACGGCGTCCAGGGCGATGGGAATCCCGACGGGGGTAAAGCCGCGGTGCGAGGCGAATGCCTTCAGCTCTTGTTCGGTCAGTTCGCGGGAGCTGGCCAATAGATTGGGGCTACCTCCACCCCCATGGCCTTCGCGCGACTTATCCCCACGGCGTTGCAGCGAAATGCCCAGCGCGAACTCGCGGATGGCCGCGGTTGAACCGATTCCCTCCACCGTGAATTTCACCTCGGGATGCAACCGCATGAATTCCGCGGCGAGCTTGGCGATCATCGGCTGCATGGTCTCCGACCCGGCGACGGTAATCGTTCCTGAGAGGGCCGGCGTTGGGTCGTAAGCCGTCAGGGTTTGCGCTGTAACGATCCGTTCGTCCGCCAGGGCTGTCATTCCATGTGGTGCGGCATGGGTCGCAGCGGATCCAACGAGCACAAGGGTGGAGGACAGTAGGACGATCCGGCAAAGAAGTTTTGACGCTTGGCTCATCGTGGGTTCTCCATGGTTGGCTCAGGATGCCCGCGAAGGGGCTGTCGTGTTTACGTGCCAAGGATAAGACCAGGATATTGCGCGGCTGTGACGCCGATGTTACAGCCGTGTTAACTTTTGCTTGAGCTCGGAAAAACTGCGTCTCAGGTGAGAAGCGAATCGTACGGTCCGTGTACCGTTAACAAATATTTAACACGCAGGTAACAGCACGGTAAGACGGTTTCGATAATGTGGTCCGCCTATGATGAAGAATGCCTTCTCAAACTCAAAGCGGGCAGACAAACGTTGGTGCTGGTATGTGATCCTCTGCGTACTTGTTTGGTCGCAGATAGGTCCGTCTCACGCCGGTTCCCCTGCCCTCGTGAAAATCGACGGCTCGAGCACCGTGTTCCCCATCACGGAAGCCGTGGCCGAAGAATTCCAGAAGGAGATGAGGGGAAGCGTCCGGGTGACCGTGGGTATTTCTGGAACGGGCGGCGGGTTCAAGAAGTTCTGTCGTGGAGAAACGGATGTGCAAGACGCGTCCCGGCCGATCATGCCGGAGGAAATGGAAGCCTGCCGCAAAGCGGGGATCCAGTATTATGAGCTGCCCATCGCCTTCGATGCTTTGACCATTGCGGTCAGCCCGCAAGCGACCTGGATCGATTCAATAACCGTGGAAGAATTGCGGAAGCTGTGGGAGCCCTCCGCTCAATCTCGCGTCAAGTCATGGAAGCAGATCCGCCCATCATGGCCCGATCTTCCGATCAAACTATTCGGAGCAGGGGCGGACTCCGGCACTTTCGATTATTTCACCGAGGCGATCGTGGGCAAGGCGAAAGCCAGTCGTGGAGACTATACGGCCAGCGAAGACGACAACACTCTGGTGCAAGGCATTGCCAACGACAAGCAAGCGCTGGGTTACATTCCTTATGCGTACTTCGAACCCAACGCGAAGCGTTTGAAGGCCGTAGCCATCGACGCAGGACGGGGACCGGTGCTCCCAACCAAGCGCACCGTCGAAGACGGCGCGTATCAGCCGCTCTCCCGCCCGGTGTTCATCTACGTCAGCCACAAGGCGGCCGGCCGGCAGGAGGTGAAGAAGTTCGTGGAGTTTTATCTGTCGCAGGCCGCCGGCTTGGTACCGCAAGTAAAATATGTGCCGCTCCCTGCGAACGCCTATGATCAGGCCCTGGCCCGTTTCCACGACGGCAAACTCGGTACGGCCTTTCAGGGCCGGTCCGGCGTGGGCTTGAAGATCGAGGAATTGCTTCAGCGAGAAGCGAAGCTCTAGGGATGGCGGCAGACGTGCGAACAATCAAAGCGGAGAAGACCCAGGTGCTCGCTCTCGCGCCGACCGCGATGCCAAAGCTGAAGGAGAAGGGCGTCGAAGCGGCGCTGTTCCTTACCGCCGCCACCTCCGTCGCCATCACACTCGGCATCGTGGGCGTGCTCGTCTACGAATCGATCGGATTCTTTGGACAGGTGTCGCTGGGACGGTTTCTCACCGAGACGCAATGGACGCCGCTGTTCGCCGACCCTCACTATGGGATTCTGCCCCTCGTCTCGGGGACGCTCGTCACGACATGCATTGCTCTCCTCGTAGCCGTGCCCGTTGGGAGCCTGACGGCCATCTATCTGAGCGAGTATGCCGCCGCCCGTCTCCGCGAGACGGTCAAGCCGGCGCTGGAGCTGCTGAGCGCCGTCCCGACCGTGGTCTACGGCTACTTCGCCCTGCTCTTCGTCACTCCGCTCCTGCAGCGAATCTGGCATGACCTGCCGGGCTTCAACATGCTCAGCGCCGGGCTGGTCATCGGGCTTATGATCGTGCCGTACGTCAGCTCGGTAAGCGAGGATGCCATGCGCGCCGTCCCGCGGTCCCTCAGGGAAGGGGCCTATGCACTCGGCGCCACCCGAATGCAAACTGCAATGCGCGTCGTGTTCCCGTCGGCGTTGTCCGGCGTCGCGGCCGCGTACGTGTTGGGCGTGTCGCGGGCGATCGGCGAAACCATGGTGGTGGCCATCGCGGCCGGAATGCAGCCCACGCTGACGTGGAACCCGCTGGAGCCGGCGGCGACGATGACGGCCTATATCGTCCAAGTCAGTCTCGGCGATCTTCCGCACGGCAGCATCGGGTATCAGACGATCTTTGCCGTCGGGCTCTCCTTGCTGCTCCTGACCTTGCTCTTCAACATAGCGGGCCATGTTCTTCGCAAACGATACAGACAAGCGTATTGAAGCGGGCCGGCACGGGGGGACGATCTCTCGGTCCAAGCTCGCTGATCGGCTGTTCGCGCTGCTGGGCCTTCTGGCAATGCTCAGCGCGCTGCTGGCTCTCTCCGCGCTGCTGCTTCAGCTGACCGCAGACGGCGCCGGTCGAATTTCGAGCCAGTTCCTCACCTCTTATCCGTCCCGGTTTCCGGAGCAGGCCGGCATTTTGACGGCGTGGGTCGGCACGATTCTGGTGATGTTCGTGACGGCCCTTGCCGCGGTGCCGTTGGGGGTCGGCGCCGCGATTTACCTGGAAGAGTATGCGCCAAACAATTGGATGACCGACGTGATCGAGATCAACATCGCGAACTTGGCCGGCGTACCGTCCATCGTCTACGGTCTGATGGCCCTCGGTTTGCTCGTGTACCAATTCCATCTCGGCCAAAGCATTCTGACCGCAGGTCTGACGCTCGCTATGCTCATCCTGCCGATGATCATCATCGCGACGCGGGAGGCGATCCGCAGCGTCCCGCCTCATATGAGGGAAGCCGCCTACGCCCTCGGGGCGACGAAATGGCAAACGGTGCGGGACCATGTGGTCCCCTACTCGCTCGGCGGCATTCTGACCGGGCTGATTCTCGCTCTGTCGCGAGCCGTGGGAGAAACCGCTCCATTGATCACCATCGGTGCCTTGTCCTTCATCGCCTTCCTGCCGCATCCGCCGTTCCAACACGAGTTTCCCTTTCTGTCCTGGCAATGGCTGCTCGATCCCTTTACTGTGTTGCCGATTCAGATGTTTAATTGGATTTCCCGTCCGCAGGAGGCGTTTCACGTCAATGCCGCCGCCGCAGGGTTGGTATTGATCGTGATGACGCTGGCCATGAACGCCTTGGCGATTTACATCCGGGCGCGCTACAGAAAGCGAATGCACTGGTAAGCGAGCGATGCAAGCCAGCGAAGACGCAGCGCCGGTCAAAGCCGAAGCCCGACGCTTGAGTTTTTATTACGGGCCGGTGCAGGCCTTACTGGAGGTCTCGCTGGGGATTCCCGAACGGCGCGCCACGGCCCTCATCGGGCCGTCGGGATGCGGTAAAACGACGTTCCTGCGCTGCATCAATCGGATGCATGATCTGTATCCCGGGAACCGCTACGAAGGCGAACTGATGCTCTATCCCGACAAGATCAACATCGTCGGGGCCGACGTAGACCCGATCTCCGTCCGCATGCGGATCGGCATGGTCTTCCAAAAGCCCAACCCGTTTCCCAAGTCCATTTTTGAGAACGTGGCCTACGGGTTGCGTATTCGCGGCGTCTCGCACCGGGATGTCTTGGACGAAGCCGTCGAGCGGGCGCTCAGCGACGGGGCCTTGTGGACTGAGGTGAAAGATCGATTGCACAGCCCGGCCTTTAACCTGTCCGGCGGGCAGCAGCAACGGCTGTGCATCGCCCGCGCGCTCGCCACGGGCCCGGAGTTGCTGCTGTTCGATGAGCCGACCTCCGCGCTCGATCCCACGGCCACCGCTCGCATCGAAGAGTTGGTGTGCGAGCTGAAACAGCGCGTGACAATCCTGATCGTGACCCATAATATGCAGCAGGCGGCTCGCATTTCGGATCACACCGCCTTCATGTACGAAGGCCGTCTCGTGGAATTCGATCGGACCGACAAAATGTTCACCAATCCGTCGAACCGCTTGACGGAAGAGTACATCACAGGACGGTTCGGCTAGGAGCCTCGCGATGCAGCGGCACATAGACCAGGAACTGGAAGACCTGCGGCGGCACCTGCTGCGCATGGGCAGCCTAGTCGAAGATCAGATTCGGCGTTCCATCCAGGCGCTGATAGACCGGGACAACGAAATGGCCTCCCAAGTCATCGAGCGGGACAAACAGGTCAATAGCCTCGACGTCGAGATCGACGAAACCTGCGTACGGCTGCTGGCTCTTCACCAACCAGCCGCGCGGGATCTTCGGTTCGTCACCACAGCCATGAAGATCTCCACTGAGCTGGAACGGATGAGCGACCTCGCGGAAAACATCTGCGAGCGGGCTATTGAATTGAACCAAGAACCGCAGCTGAAGCCCTATATCGACATTCCGAGAATGGCCGACTGGACGATGCGCATGGTCAAGGAGAGTCTCGACGCGTTCGTCCGATCGGACGCCGCGTTGGCGAGGAAGGTCTGCGCGGATGACGACTTCGTGGACGATCTCACGCATCAATTGTTCAGGGAATTGTTGAGCTTTATGATCGAAAACCCCGGTACGATCAGCAGGGCCATCCGGCTGACGTTCATCGGCAAATACATCGAGCGCATCGCGGACCATGCCACCAACGTGGCCGAGCTCGTCATCTATATGGTGGAAGGGAAGATCGTCCGCCACATGGCCCCGGTATCTCCATCGACCGATCATGGAGCTTGAGTCGGATTCCTGAGCATCCACCGTCACCCCACCCTCTCCTATAGATTCAAAGACTCTTTGTATGTCTGTGCGACACAGCGACAATTAGCGCAACACATCACGGTACTGGACCGCTCTTGCACCTCTCACTCCACTTTGTTACGGTGCGCACTCTTTTTAACTGGAGGAACGAATGACTCCCGCGGACACTTTCTTGCTCGATGCGAAACAAGCCATACTCGTCGAGCAGCACCGGCGGTTCGAGGAGCTCCGGCAAGCGGGCCATTGGCCGGAAGCCATGCATCAGTTTCACGCGACGTTGGTTTGCGCCTCCGATCTTCTGACCGATTCGCTCGCGCTGTTGGAACACGTGCTCGAATCTCAGCGCGCGCCGGATCCACCAGAGCCGGATGCTTCTTCTCTGAACTAGTACTCGGTTACCCGCCGTCGTGTCGACTCCGGCAAACAACGCAATACGCGCTGATTCTGGCGGCACCGAGGTTTCTCGGCGGGGCGTGATCCCTTGACAGGGTATCAGGCAGTTGCTACGGTTTCGCTGAATTTGACGTACATCCTCTTGGAAAGTCCCGCGAGCTGGCGTAGCTCAATCGGCAGAGCAGTGGTTTTGTAAACCACCGGTTGGAGGTTCGATTCCTCTCGCCAGCTCCATACCTCGCTTGTCCCGACCGGCGGCGCTTCATCGCTTTATCGTATCTAGGCCGCCGGATCAAACCACCAGTGCTTCTTCTGAGCTTTGTCGGGGTGGCGTTGCCAGATAACACCAGCAGCCCTTTTTGGCTTTGCCCGGACCCGAAGCCCATTCAAACAGTTGTTTACGACGGGGTAGTCTACGACGCTGTATCATGCCCGCTCACTCGTTTGTCACGCCACCTTCCTCAGCCTCGGTCGCCCCGGCCCCCGTCTTTTTATCTTTCCGATCCCGTTTCTTCCGGTCTCGTGCAGTGTGAGATTGCTGTCTTTGTTGCGCGAACCACGCGGACGACCGCGACGTCTGCCGGTCGCCATGCCGTTCGCAGAGTTGATCTGATAGCCCATTTCTTTCAAGGCTCGATTTAATCTATCGATTAATTGGCGTTCTTTCTGGGCTAATTCTTTTTTCTCGTCCAACAACGACGAAAAATCTCCCAGCGCCTTATTTAAATCCGGCATTCTCATTCCGTCCTCCTTGTGATCGTGGTGACACCGCTATGGTTAATTTACCGAACGGGGAGATGACATTCCACACTCCTGTCCAGCCGAACGCGGATCATCTTGTGATGCCGTCTTGTTTTCTCTAAATTACTGCTCTCTCCGTTGAGTACGAAGCATGTCGTGTACCGTTCGCGTTTCTCCGACCTTTTATCTTGTGTGGAGGCATTCATGAATAAGATCCCTCTCTTGCTAGCAGTTGGGCTGTTCAGTGGAGCAGCTGCAGGGTGTACAGGAGGCGTTGCGAAACCGATTGGGCTGGATGTGGCACTTCGAGGAGTAGAAACGGATTTGAAGGCTGCTTCCGGCGTCAGCCTACACGACATCGTGAGCGGGGACGGCGGACAAGAGGAGGACTTCAAACGGGCTATCTCGCAGGCTCAGTGCTTTTACCGTCGTGCCAACCCCGTCGTACCCGTCATGACCAAGGAGTTTACGTTGACCCTTCACGGTACGTTCGCGACATCAGGAAAGTTTCTCGTGTCCGGTTTACCTGCAACGGGAGGCATTCAGATCAGTGCGGCGGAAGCGTTGCAGCAAACGTTGGCCCTTCCTGTCACCTTCGCTTCCGTCTCCTCGTTGCCGGATATATGGCTTCAGCAGAAAGCCGGATACGTCAAGGACTTTCCGGAGTCGGAGAGGATTGAATATCTCAAAGAGGCATTCACTGAGCGCGCTATCATCCGCACAAAAATTAAAGAGATGATTGGAAGCTATTCAGAAGAGCGTTGCAGACACGTGCCTGTGTCAGCGACCACGCTGTCTCCTACACCTCAGTAGCCTCAACTTCTGCGGCTTACAGCGCGTTTCCTAAGAGAACCCAAACGAAGGTCACCTTGGGCGCCTAGTAAAACCCCTAGCCGCCTCGACAAGGACGGGATCGAAGCTGGTTGAACCCCGTAGCGGAATCCCTTTTAATAGAAACTGGTGTGGGGGCCGGCGGCCCTCGTTTCGAATCGCCTCGAGATCGCATGAGACATTCGGCGACGATTCTTTTGTCGGGCTGGGTGCTGTGGGTCAACAGCGGCTATGGTGATGAGTTTGCCTTGGGCAAAACCAAATGGTCCGTCAACGAGGCATACGAATCACGATCCGATTGCATCAAGGCAAGGACAACGTTGATGCAGGAAGTTCTGAAGAGTCTCGTCGACCTGGGCGAAGAGGCGCACGTGAGCGGGCAATCTCTCACCAGTACGTCACAAGACGGCAGACCGCATATCGTTCAATATTATTGTCTTCCTGCCGAAGTGGACCCGCGACCGCGATGAGCATGGCGCCGACAAGTGTTGTCGGCCTGGAGACTACGGCACCTTAGGGCGGATACCCCTCCAATCCTAAGGGATTTACTAGTGCCTACCACACTAATCTTCCATTAATAACTAATAACCGGTTCATATGCTGAGACCGTGGAACATCGGCACCTTTACGAACGCCTGCGACGAATTTCGACAGGCCATGCAGGCTGACGTCGAGTTGAACGACGAGGAGCAACTGGAGCTGGAAAACAATTTCACGATAATCTATCTGGCCTACATGCAGTGGAAGCGACGCAACGTGCAGCCGCAGCCGCTCGATCCCGCCTGACC
>JBDZUK010000006.1:73122-76006 GCA_040255165.1 Nitrospiraceae bacterium
ACATTCACCTTCCGACCGCCGGTTAAGGCTTCAATTCCTTCTCGGCAGACGCCGAGCGGCAGCCATCGACAGGTCCCGCAGATGCTCGGCAACTCGCTGCCGTGCACCGATGCGGCGATGCGGTCGAGAATGTCCCGCCAGCGAACACGGCTTCCTACCTCAAGACCGAGCCTTTGCAGCACGACGCGATCTTGCCTTTTCAGTTCCTCCTCGGATCGTTCCCCGTTCAACCCGCATCCCGCAGGCTGCTGATGGGGGCAGGCTGCGCAGATGGCGTCCGGAGAATCCACCACCTGTACCCACGCATCGGAGCGGGTAAAAAGAAGCCGATGAATCGCGTCCATGTTGTGAATGAACTCCGCGCTGTACCCCTTGCCTTGGAATCCTTGCAGACACAGGAGTGTATGCCCCCTGAGCCGAATCGGAGCGGCAGGATGGTCGGGCATGACAAGATCGGCCATGGCTCAATGCCTTCATCGATGAATTCGATTCTGCCATCTTGCAGTCGATCGTGTCAAAATCAGCCTCTCTCCCTCGCCATCTTACCTGTCTCGCCGTCCGCCATTTTCTGAGGCTGACGCCCCGCGAATCCTACACAAGCTTAGGGCCAGTGTCTGAGGGAGCGGAGCATCGTCCCAGTGTTCAGCCGCTCCGCCGTCAGATAAGGATAGCACTCTATGTTGTGTGCGGCAGTTCGCATCCACGCTCATCGCAATCATTCGTGGAGGAAGGGCATGCACAGAGTCATCTTTATGGGATTCATCGGCGCAGCGAGCGTCGCCCTGCCAAATTTCCAGACGGCGATCGGAGCGGAGCCCGCATCGCCTGAACGGCCGCCCAGCGGGATCGTCACGGGTCTCGCCGGGCAACCCGTCATCGCATTAGCGACGGAACTCAAAAATTCCCAACCAAACCGGGGTCTGAATCTGGGCGACCCTGTGCCGGCGGGTCGGATGATTCGCACGGGCCAGGACAGCCGCGTCGAAATTGTGTGGGAGCATCGCGCGCTTGTGACGGTTCAGGAAAGCTCACGAGTCGGCATCGATGAGTCGCAAAGAGGGCGGACGGAGATACAGTTGAAAGCGGGGACCGTCCGGGTGGCGCTGGCGTACCGAGCGGGGCGTCCGACGGATTTCGTCACGATCTATACGCCCAGTTCCAGAGTGGTGACCCGAGGTGGAATTGTCGAAGTGGGTGTGACGGCTTCGCCTCACCTCACGGCGTTCAATCGGGTCACGAACACGTTTGTCCGTCAAACAAGTCCGAGACCTTCGGCGCCGGAAGCGGCGGAAACCGTACAGATCCTGGAAGGGCAGGCCAGGATCGAGCCGTTGGGATCCGACGCGCGATCCCAACTGATCGATGCCCGCTCCCAGGTACAGATTGTGAGTGGGAGTGTGGCGGGGATCATGGAATTGCCCGTTGGAATGGAAAAGGCATTGGCGTTGGAGGCGGCAGCGGTAAACCGCGCCATCCCCCCGCCTATCAAGGAGCGCATGATGGCGCTGCATGTTCAGCATGCGTTGGACGTGGAAAAATCATTGCAGAGCCCTGCGGCCGTTGCGGAAAAACCGGACGTGACCCAACAAGACATGCGAGGCACCGTGTTGTCCACAAGCCTCGGAGTTCCCGGCACAGTGGCTCCCCAGGAAACAGCGGGCTCCACTCAGACCAACGTGGCGCCGCCTCCTGCTCCCGTACCAAATCGCGTCCCGCCGCCTATCGCTCCGATCCCGACGCCGGCTCCCCCGCCCGTAGTCGAGACCCGAACCACTCGGACACCGTCCCCGGCGCCGATCCCGGATCTGGCGAGGCGGACACCGACGCCCGATGTGAGAACGACGGCACCGGACCAATCCGGCGGCCTCAACAGCAACCGGCTTATGCGTGACATCATGCGAGGGGACGAGGGTGATCGCGGTCGAGGGGACCGAGGGCGCGGGAGAAGAGGAGGAAGGGACGACTAACGGAGGAGACTCGCTGTACAGCCTGTCCCCAAATCCATACACCATGCCCAGAGGCTTGAGGCCTGCGATAACGCTGGTTCAAACCAGCGATAGACCCCGTGCTCCTGCAGCCGGGGTCTACAGTGACCCCGCGGACATACACGTTCCGCACGATCAATGCACGCTCCGAAAATCAGAATCCCCCCTTAAGCTCCACTGAATAAAGAGTTTTCTTAGTATGGCATCATCCCTGCGTATTTCAGCTACCCCTGCATGGTCCGTGGATTTCGTCTCGATGGGGGACGCTGCGATGCCAGCCATGTTGCGCCCGGAAGTGCGAGACTTCGTCCGCGCCTGTGAGATGATCCAAGGCTTACTGGCACGGCATGAGGAGCTGACCCAAGATGAAATCGAGATCATCAGGGTCAGCGCCTCTGACCTGCTGTTCAACATGCGCCAGGCTCGGTGAAGTCGTCTTTCGCGGTGAACGCCGCGCTCTGCGTACTACCTGCGATCTCCGGCCATTTCCACATCCGTGTGAGCGGCGAATCCGTTAGAGGTTCGTTCACTCATACCGCCGAACATGCGGTTGCAGACAATCCGTGGGTCACTTTATGATGGCCGACATTCGGTCCGAATATCAGACACACCGGAGGTCTCGAGGAGAAGAAGAGGAATGTTTCACCGGCTCTTGATATCGGCCACAGTGATGGCAATGTGTCTCGGCGTCCCCTTCGCCGACTCGCAGACATCGGGAGTCGTCGAGGGGGAGGTCATGATGGTGACCCAGGGGATTCCAGGCACCATGGTCATCAGAGATCACAAAGGGCAGGCGGTTATCCTTCACCTGACTCAACAAACACAAATGGGCGCTCAATTCAAACCGGGCGACAAGGTGGAGGCGTACGTCACACCCTATGGTGTGACCTCGGTCAAAC
>JBDZUK010000006.1:76106-83679 GCA_040255165.1 Nitrospiraceae bacterium
ACTCGCGAGGTGATCGGTCGCCAATCTCAGCGCCGTTGCTTCGTCCGTCGTGACCACGTCGAAATGCAGCAGCCCGCGCTTGGTCTGCACCCAGGTGTCGAACACTCGCACGGTATCGGGCATTGTCCCCTGCATGCGGCCCTCCTACGGACGTTCGACAATGTCCTTTCTCATCGGACCTAGAATCCCGAGCAGCTCTTTCTTTTCTGCTTCGGGTACGCGATGAGCGTCCAGCGATTTCACGAGATCCTGCACCAACGCCTCAAAGTCCGTGGTGGTGATGTGCATCCCGGCGTGAGTGGACTTCATATCGCGTCCCGTGTACGAGCACGGCCCGCCTGACGCCGAGCATACCTGTTCAACTAACAGTCTCTTCAGCCTGGTGAGGTCGGTGCTCGCGAATCGATGGTTGATCCGCGCATCGCTGCCGACGTTCGCGACGAATTGCTCGACCACCGAGACAATGGCTTCCTTACCGCCCAATCGATCGTAGAGCGATTTCTTGCCCGTCTCCGCCGCTCCTGCCGTTCCCATCGCGAGACTCATTGCTGTACCGACTGCCGCTGCATACCTGCTCCAGCTCATCGTCACCTCCGTTTTTTTGATGAGTGACCGTGGGGTGCTTCAGTGAGCCAGAAGATAAGGTCGCCGCCCGCCCGATGTAAAATACCGAGTTTTAATGGTTTTGATAGGAATAGCCTATAGGTGAAACCGGCGGGAGAAAAATGCCAAAGCGCATTGCTCTACCGATGACGTGTCCGGTATTTCTCTGTGGATACTGGTATGGCTTTTGTCGCGGTTCTTTTTGCAATCGTCCTCTGATCGCAAAAGTTCACATCTTTTCCTATTGACACAAGATGTAGTGGTTGCTGCTTATCGGCCACAATGCCTAACTTCTCGGCAAAATGGTTGGGCACGCACGATTAGCGGCTCTTACGCTTCAAGGAGCCGCTTGTCCACAAGGTTATCCCCAGAACCTGGGGAGATCGAATCGAAGACATTTTTTCCGTGGGGCGACATATTGTCTGTCAAATTGTTGGGCCTTGACGGATTGCGTCCATGCACGGCCCATAAATTCGGGCTGTTCTCGGGGGCCTTTGACTTGCTATGTCACTCGTGGTCAATCCAAGGAGGCCTTATGTCATACAAGGAGATCACAGCCGTGGTGAGCTTGGTGCTGGCGCTCGCGCTTCCTGCGTCAGCCGCGGTAGAGGAACGCGCCGCCGAACCAAAGGGGACCATCGAAGGGGAGGTCCTTCGGATCGACCCGAACACCCTGGTCATGAAGGACAACGCCGGGAAAGAGGTCGTCCTCAACCTCAACAGTCAGACAGACATGGCGCCTTCCATTAAGCCGGGCGATAAGGTCGAGGTCTTCGTCACACCGCAGGGAGTAACGACATCCGTGCAGCCACTCAAGGGGGGCTTGCGCCGGTAGACCGAGGCACACTGTCAGCGCCAGCCCGCCGGCACATCGATCGGGGATTCACCCTCGTCGGATATCCGAGCGCCGGGCTTATCGACGATCTGCACGGTGGTCGCTTGCGGTCCTTTCTCCCCCATCGTGGAGACGAAACGCACTCCGGTGCCGATTTCCAGGCGATCGTAGCCGCCGTTCAGTACGCTGTTTCGGTGAAAATAGATTTCCTGGCCGTCGGTGCTCTTGATGAAACCATAGCCGTCGTCCCGAAAGAGACGGATCACCACTCCCATGACTTCCTGTTCGGGATGGCTCTTGACCTCCCCGCGTTGCCGCTCGACGAGCTTTTTCAACTGCCGTCGAGCCGCGGCGAACGTGTTCCGGATTACCGTCGGCAAGGGTTCATGCTTGTCCGCTTTGCCCGGTGCGCGGGTCACGGCCAATTCATGCCCCGGCGGCACGGTCAGATCGATACGAACCCGATACGGCAAGCCTGCGTGTTCGTGCTGCGCCCGCTCGATGGCGACCCGGCAGCTGCTGAGATAGTCACAGACCTGCTCCAACTTTCCCGCCTTTTCCCGGATCAGACGATCCAGCGATTCATCTTTATCGAGATTCCGCCATGTGATCTCCAAGGGAATTTTCATGTGATCTCCTCGCGGTTCTTTGCGGTCGCGTTGCTCTATTTTTCGACGTGCATATTCCGTGCTGTATACGCTGCGGAACTGACGATGCTTCTTCTCGGACGGGTGACAGCCTCCTCCGGACCATGCGCAATGTTCAACGGGCATCGCGCTTGGCCTGGCGACGCGTTCCACCGGCACGGATGTGTCCTTGGATCGCACGCATTTTCGATTTCTGGAACTGTCGCTCGATCCGCGGTGCCAGGGCCGCTTCACTGGCCGCCTGGCTTTGTTGCTGTTTCCTTCGGACCGTTGCTCGTTGCGCTCCGGGCCGGCGGGATCTCTTGCGGACAGGTTTCCGGCCCGCTGCTCTTTTGCTCTCATCCGCTTCTATCAGCTGATCCAGACGATTTGTGAAACGGTCTAGCGAAGCGGCGAACACTTCCGCCTTGCGCTCGGTTCGTAAGTTGGACAACGGCTGTGGACGGCCAGGGTGGCGGCTCTTCTTGCTCCGTCGGTTCTGCTGACGAGCGAGCCCGCGGTACTTATCCCAATACCGTCTCGCTCGCGCCATCCGAGCTTTAAGTTGCGCGGGAGTGTGCGCCTTGATCCGCAACGGCGCGCTGGATTCGATCAGCGCGAGCTCCGCGGCGGTGAACAGCGCACGGTCTTGGCCTCGCATCAGTGTCATGCTCATTCCTCCTTATTTCAGTCCAGTGCGTTTCAAAAGCAGCCAGCCAATTGTCCCCGCCGAGGTCGAGGCGACCAGGATACCCACCTTGGCCGACGTCAACAATGGCCCGTGGGGAAAAGCCAATCCCGTGATGAACAGCGACATGGTAAACCCGATGCCGGCAAGACACCCGACCGCCCAGAGGTGGGACCACGACACGTCTTTGGGCAAGGTGGCGAGCCGGCCCCGGATCACGAGCCAGGCTGAGAGGACAATGCCGACGGGCTTCCCCACGAGCAACCCCAGGATGATTCCCAGCGCGACCGGATCGATCAGCATCGCCCCAAGATCCGCGTCAAGCGTGACCCCGGCATTGGCGAACGCGAACAACGGCACGACGACAACCGTTACCCAGGGGTGGAGCGCCTGCTCCAGTTGCTGCAGGGGCGTCTCGGCATGCTGCACGGCGGTTCGTAAATGAGTGACGACTCGATGCCGTTCCTGATTGGCCAATTGCGGCTTCACAGCCGAGATCGCCTTCTCAAACCCTTCGAGGAGGTCCTTGCCTCTCGAGAGGAATTCGCTTCCGGTCAGCCGCGTCCGAGCGGGAATTGTCATCGCGGCAATCACACCGGCGATCGTGGCATGCACGCCCGACAAGAGGAATGCCAGCCACAAGCCCCCGATCCCCAGAAGGGAGTACACCAGCGGATGCCGTATGCCCGTCACATTCGCAGCAACCAGCAAAGCGAGGAACACGCCGCCGATGGCGAGATTGCTCCATGAAATCGTCGACGTGTAAAACAGCGCAATGACCAGAACCGCCATGAGATCATCGGCGATGGCCAGCGCGGTCAAGAAGATTTTCAAGGCCAACGGAACCTGGCTGCCGAGCAGGGCAAGAATTCCGAGGCTGAACGCAATGTCAGTCGCCATCGGAATGCCCCATCCCGAAGCGCCGGGTCCGGTCATATTCAGGCCCACGTAGATTGCGGCCGGGAGCATCGCGCCGCCGAAAGCCGCCGCCAGCGGGAGCGCCGCCTTCTGAAACGACGCCAGCTCTCCCACCAGGATCTCCCGCTTGATCTCCAATCCGATGACGAAAAAGAACATCGCCATCAATCCGTCGTTGATCCACTCCAACAACGTTTCCGTCAGTGCATGAGTCCCTACGACCAGGCTGACGGGCATATTCCAGACAGTCGTATAGGACTCGGCCCAAGGCGAGTTTGCCCAAATCATGGCGCCGGCGGTTGCGACCAGCAGCAGCACGCCGCCCGTGGACTGGGCACGAATAAACCGTTGGAAGGGCTCCACCATCGGCTGAAGGAACGGCCGGTCTTGGGATTCCGATGGCTCTATCATGGCTTGACCGCCAACCAAGATCTCAATTGTGTTCCCGTCCGATCAGATGCTCAGATGCGCAGGAAAGGAATCACGATCATCCATTGCCCACTTCCAAGGCCGGCGTTAATACAATTCCGCGATGGAGCGGTGTTGCATGAAGCGCTTCAGCGCGGTAGCGATAACCGGAGCGATCGAGACTACATGGAGCTTGGTCCATTGGATCGGCGTGCCGACCGTATCCGAAACAAAGACGTTCCGGAGACCCTCCCGTTCAAGTCGCTCTTGCGCCCCGGAGAGGAACAGGCCGTGCGTCGCGGCCACGGTGATGTGCGGCCTGGCGCCGGCCTGACGCAGCCGATCCATGCAGGCGGCGATAGTCCCGCCGGTGGAAATCATGTCATCGACGATGAGGCACGGTTTGTTCCGGACATCTCCCACCAAGTGGGTAACCTGCGTGTGCGTGCCGGTCTCACGGCGCTTATGCGTGACGACGACGGCTCCGCCGAGGCGGTGCGCGTATTCCGTCGCCAGCCGGAGAGCCCCCGCGTCGGGTGCCACGACGGCCGTCCCCTCCTCCACCTGCGTCCGCAGCATCTCACAAAGCGTGGGAACGGCGGTCAGACTATCCATGGGGATGTGAAAAAATCCTTCGATCTGGGGCGCGTGCAAATCCAGCGTCACGATCTGTCCGATGCCCACCGTCTCCAGGAGGTCCGCGACCACCCGCGCCATGACCGGCTCGCGCTTGCCGTGGCGTTTATCGGAACGGGCATATCCGAAGTACGGGACCACGGCCGTGATCCGCGCCGCCCCTGCCCGACGGCATGCATCGGCCATGGCGAGCAATTCGACGAGGTGACTGTTGACGGGCGGCGACAGCGGTTGCACCAGAAAGGCCTCCTTCCGGCGAACCGGTTCCAGCAATCGCACTGCCGTTTCTCCGTCGGGAAACTGCTCAATGGTGCAAGCCCCCACCGGCATGCCAAGATGGTCCGCGATGGCGGTCGCCAACGGCGGATTCGCAGTGCCCGCGAACAGAATGCTGTTTCTAGCCATGGGCGATGCACCGGACACCGATCACGACACCGTCCCGGGCCTCGAACGGTCGCTGGGACGATGACGGGCAATGAAAGGAGTGCGCCATGCTGAAGGTCAAGATCACGCTCCAGGGACAGGGAGACGCCTGGCACGTCAAAGACACCGCAATTTACGACGACCACAAGAGCGAACGACTCGGTCCGATCTTCCAATCAATGGAGTACGAAGAAGCCATCAAGGAGGCCAAGCGCTGGACGATGCTCTTGATCCGGCAGCGGAACCGATCCGAAACGGAAGATGATATCCGATGGGAAGTCGAGCCTCCGCAGCCGCTGAGACACATCCCGAAACTGTAAGGCGCCGATCTTCGGCTGCGGATCACGGGAGTGCGCGCCATGTCCCGTCGCCCCAGACATACCGTCTCTGCGTGGAATCGGCTTGCGGCTGCTGCACGAGCACGAATCGGCATCCGGTTTGTTTGTAGACTTGCTCGGATTTGTGGGCCATGAGCATGGCGAGTTGAAGGTTGGGCTCGGCTGCGGAAAGCGTCACGGGAACGAAAATCTGTCCATCGAGCCCTTTGAAGACGCGCCGAACATCGACCTCCTCAGGATGTTCGAGGCCGGCCTCAGCCAGAAACCGGACATAGAGTCCGAACGCCTGGCGCTCCTGGTCGTCGAGCGTGGCATGCGGCAGCGTGTTGTCCGTCATTGGAAGACACCTGTTAGCCGCTATGACCAGTACTGCAGCGCTTTGAGATACCCGAACAGCAGGTCCCGCCTCGCCAAGATTCCGACAAGGGTCTTTCCCCGCACAACCGGTACCCGCGTGACGTAGCGATCCTGGAACAGGGTCGCCACCTCGGGGAGAGGCAGGTCCTCCGTAACCGTGAGAACCTGCGTGATCATGACGTCCTGTGCCTTGATCTTCCTCAGATCCCGGCCCTCGATCGTGGCCTGCAGCAGATCATGTTCGGTGACGAGGCCGACCAGCGTGCGCCGGGCATCCACCACGGGCAAGCTTCCGAAGTTCCGCTGCGTCATCATGCGGCTGAGGGTCAGTCCGTCGGTGTCCGGTGTGCATGTGAATACCGTATCCTGCATGAGTTGGCCGGCCGTCAAAGTCTGGGGATCGCACGCTGTGGTCAGCACGTCCGTTTGCCGCATCATTGCTCCTGTCAACGTGTCCCGCCCGTGGCGTTCAGGTAGGCCCGGAGGATATCCCGGCGGGCCACGATGCCGATCAGCTTCCCGTTGCCGTCGACGACAGGCACGCGAATCAGATCGCTCGCCTTCAGAACATGTACCAGCGTTGCCATATTGGTCTCAGGTCTGACGGAATAGGGGTTATGACTCATGATGTCCTGAGCCGTCACGTTGCTCCATGCGTGGCCGCGGTCCAGCGACGCCAGCAGGTCGTGCTCGGTGACGATGCCGATCAATTGCCGCTGATCATCCACGACCGGAACGGCTCCGAACCCTTCGAGCATGAGGGAGGCGATGACATCGGCCTTGGTCTGGAGATGCACCGTCTGGACCTTGGTTTCCATCACCTTATCCACCGTCAACTGCTCGAACCCAGGAGCGCGGTGCCCTTCTTTTCCCGCCATGAATGTCTCCTTTTTGCGAATCCTACGACGGCTTGCCGACCGTCCGCCCAGTACGGATCATCTATTCGGAATTCATGATCTCACTCTCGCAATGGAAGTGCCATCATGACAGTGGCCTCGGACTGCCCGGAATTCATTCACGAACATGGAAAAACACGGGCTTAGGGGTCGCGGACCAAAAGCCTCCCTGCTTAAGAATGGCGACAAACACCACAATGGACCTGATCGATTCTGCCGCAAAACGCCGCAATGTGTAGGTGATGCTACCCTTAAGGTTTCTGAAGAGCCACGGCAGCGGCAAGCGGCAATCAGTCTGCGCGCATAGTGAGGCCAAGAATTTCAGGCGATCAGAACAAAGGCCGGGTCGGAGGTCGGTCTGGTGGGCGGAAAACCAGCGATGGTGAGATTGATCGCGGATGTGTCTCCACGGTTCAGGAACCTGAGTCGATGCGTGCCCGGTCAGCGAAAGTGGGGAGGCAGAAGTAGAGAGGAATGTTCCGCAAAAACGCAAACAGCCTGTGCCGTTGCCGGCGACAGGCCGAGTGCGAACGATTTACGGTTTAACGAACGGGTCGTACAGTTTAGACCGCCTCCATGGTCTGGCGCGGCTCACGACGCTGGACGAATTGCTTGCTACGATCCATAGCATCCTTCACGCCCGATTGAACCGCCCGGCTCCACCTGGTGGCTTGAATCTGCGCTTTCTTCGCGTAGCGTGCGACGTCCCGGCGGGTTTCCGAGCCGGTCTTGGGAGCGAATAGCATGCCGATCCCCGCCCCGATCACCGCTCCGCCTGCCATCAACGCTGCAACTTTGGCTGCCTGACGTCCCTGTTCCGACATGGTGCGCCTCCTTTGTTGACC
>JBDZUK010000006.1:83779-94067 GCA_040255165.1 Nitrospiraceae bacterium
GAAAGCGGCCCGTGATTATTCATCGTATGAGAATCAGCTCATCTTGTATGGCGTTTACAGCACAGCCTACGACACAGACGTTTCAGAAATTCGACACTCTCGGATAGACGCATCGGCGCAAATCCGCTTCCGGCGCGGGTATTGCGGGACATTGTGAAAATCTGCCTCTCGAACTGGAAGTCCTGTGTGGTCGCTTGCAATGGAGGGGAGAGTTTCTTATGATCCCGTGGCATTCCGCAAAGGAGACGGATGGGGCCCTTCCGCGCGATACCCTACCCTCATATCGACCCGGTATTTCTTGAATTCGGGCCGCTGCAATTTCGCTGGTACGGCCTGATGTACCTGATCGGGCTGACCTGCGCGTATTTCATTATTAAACATAAGGTTGCGAGCAAAGGCCTGTCGATCACTAAAGACCAGGTCTACGACATGATCGTGTATGCTGCAGTCGGCGTGTTCCTCGGCGGCCGGCTCGGGTACACGCTCTTCTATAATCTCCCCTATTATCTCCAGCATCCCTTGAAAATCTTCGCCGTCTGGGAAGGCGGCATGTCCTTTCACGGCGGGCTGATCGGCACGATCATCGCCTTGCTGTGGTTCAGCAAACGGCGGGGCATAGCCCCCTATGCCGTGGCGGACTTGGCTGCCGGCGTCACTCCATTGGGGCTGTTTTTGGGACGCATAGGAAACTTTATCAACGGAGAGCTCTACGGCCGTCCCACAGACGTGGACTGGTGCATGGTCTTTCCTGCCGGGGGGCCGGCCTGCCGCCATCCCTCACAATTATATGAAGCCGGTTTAGAGGGCATCGTGCTGTTCGTGGCCCTGTATCTTATCGATCGGAGGCCGACACCGCCCGGCACGGTTTTCTGGAGCTTCATCACCGGTTACGGTCTCTGCCGCCTGGTGGTCGAGTTTTTCCGCGAACCGGATGCTCACCTGGGCCTGATACTCGGGCCGTTCTCCATGGGACAGCTCCTCTCCGCCCCGATGATCATCGTCGGTTCCTTTATGATCGCCCTCGGGTATCAGCGGCACGCCTGGGTCACACCCTCCTCGACTCACCAACCGCGATCGAACTAGTGCGTGAATCCGGGCATCCAGTGAAGCGATGGATCTCGAAAATCATAAGGAGTGGGTCGACCCAGGAATTCCTCACGATCGGGTCATTTTCAATTCGGTCCAGGCGCGGTCGTAGACCCGAATGGCGGCGCCTACGTCCTGCATCCATTCCAACCGGGGAAGCAAGTCAAGCGGAGGATAGACGGCGGGATTCTCGCGCACCGGCCGGGAAACCAACGCGCGGGCCTCTTTGTTGGACGCCGCGAACAAGAGTCGCTCGGACGTGCGGGCCGAGACGTGCGGATCTAGAAGAAAATTGATGAACTGCATCGCGAGCTCCTTGTTCCTCGAGGACCGCAAAACCACCAGACAGTCGGCCCAGACCGTGCCTCCTTCCTTGGGGACCACGTAGCGAATCGACGGCCGTTCTTTCATCGCCCGGGCCACCGGCCCACCCCATCCCTGCGCCAGCACCACTTCCCCCGACGCCAACAAGTGATCGTAACGCTCGCTGGTGTAGGTCTTGACGAGCGATTTCTGCGCCACAAGGCGCGCTTTTGCCGCTTCGATGACGCCCGGATCGGTGCTGTTCATGCTGTGCCCCATGGAGCGGAGCACCGCGCCGAACACTTCTCGCTGGTCGTTGAGCATGCTGATCTTGCCCGCATAGCGACGGTCCCAGAGCACCGCCCAACTGTCGGGAGGCGTATCGATCGCCGCCGAATCATAGCCGATGCCCACCGTGCCCCAGAGGTACGGCATCGAGTACCGATGCTCGGTATCGAACGGCAGGTTCTTGAGATGATCCTCCAGCTGCCCGGCATTGGGGATCAGTGCCTGGTCCAAGGGCTCGAGGAGGCCTTGCCGCATCATGATGGACACCATGAAATCGGACGGAACCGTCACGTCGTAGCCGGTGGCGCCGCTTTGCAGCTTCGCGAGCAATTCCTCGTTGCTGGTGAAGGTATCCACCACGACTCGGGCGCCCGTCTGCCGCTCGAACTCGGCCAGGATGTCGGGACCCACGTAGTCGGACCAAGTGAAGTAATGCAGAGTCGCGGCGTCCCCTGCTTTGGGCGTTTTTTTCGGCCCGTCCTCCGGCGTGGGCTGGCAGGCGCTCACCACGCAGGCCACCGCCGCGGCAAGGGCGATCGCGAGATGGTGCGGCAGGGTCTTGCGTGTCATCGTCGTTGCAGGGCCAGAGAGAGCGCGACCAGCCCCATCGAGAGCACGACCAGTATGGCGGACAGCGCGTTGATCTCCGGCGATACCCCGGACTTGATCATAGAATAGACCTTCAAGGGAAGTGTCGTGGACCCTGGCCCGGCCGTGAAGAAAGTCACGATGAAATCATCCAGGGAAATCGTCAAGGCCATAAGCCCGGCCCCGAGCACCCCCGGCCGGAGCAGAGGCCAGGTGATCCGACGAAACGCCTGCCACGGCGAGGCGCCGAGGTCGTACGCGGCCTCTTCCAAGCGCGGGTCGAGCTTGCGAAGGCGGGCGCGGACGATCACCATGACGACCGGCACGTTGAACGCCGTGTGCCCCAGAATGACCGTCGTGAGACTGAGCGGTATCTTTACGGTCACGAAGAACAATAAGAGCGCCACGCCCATCATGATCTCCGGAATAATGAGCGGCAACAGCAGGGCACCTTCAAGAACGTGCCGTGCCCGGCTTCCCGGAAGCCGTTCCAAACCCATGGAGGCCGCCAGGCCGAGACCTGTGGCGAGGACCGTGGAGATCACCGCCACGACCAGACTGTTGGCGGTGGCCGCATGCAGCGAGGCATCCCGGGCCAGCAGCCGATACCAATCCCAGGTGAAGCCCTGCCACTGTGCCGACAGCCGAGACGCATTGAACGAAAACACCACCAGGACGATGATCGGGAGGTAGAGGAACAGCAGGGTGGCGATGCCGGTGCTCCGGAGCCAGACGGTGCCAGACTTCACGCGCCCCTCCCTTGCCCGATCAGCTTGGCTTCGGTCCGAAAATACAGGGCCATGGCTCCGACGACCAGCAGCATAAGGACGAACGACAGGGCCGATCCAAGGGGCCAATCGCGCACGACGAGATATTCGTGCTGGATGAGGTTGCCGATCATCATCGACCGGGCGCCGCCGAGCAGGTCCGGCGTGATGAACGCGCCCAGACAGGGGATAAACACCAGGATGCAGCCGGCGACGATGCCCGGTTTCGCCAGCGGCAGCAGGATGCGCCGGAACACCGCCCACCGGCTCGCGTACAAATCCCGCGCCGCATCGATCGTCGATCGGTCGATCCGCTCAAGGGCGACGTACAGCGGCAGAACCATGAAGGGCAAATAGCCGTAGACCAGACCGAGCAGCACGGCGCCGTCGGTGTAGAGCACTTCGATGGGAGTCTGAATCAGGCCGAGCTGCTGCAGTGTCGAATTGAGCAAGCCTTCCGCGCGGAGGATGAACATCCAGGCATAGGTGCGCACCAGGAAATTCGTCCAGAACGGAATCATGATCAGCACCAGCCAGATCCCCTGACGGCCCGCCGGCAATTTCGCGATGTACTGGGCGAGCGGGAACCCCAGCGCCAGGCACCCGGCGGTCGCTGCCGTGGCGAACAGGATGGATTGCAGAAAGATTCGACCGTACAGAGGATGAAGAAGGTCGAGGTAGTTGGTGAAGCTGAGGGTCCACACGATGCCGCCGTACGTGCCGCGTGCCGCGAAGCTGACGGCGAAGACGATCAACAGGGGAACGAAGAAGAAGACCGTGAGCCAACCGGCGGCCGGGCTTATCAGGCTCCAGGCGGCGCGGCGTCCTGTGGACTGGACATCGGGTGGCGCGGAGGCGCGATCAAAGCGTTTCACGCCGGCAGTAAGACCCCTTCGGATGCACGCCAGCAGACGTACAGCAGCTCACCGGGCGCGGGAGGTTTCGCCGTTTCGCTGTTGAGCGCCTTCACATGCCAGTGCACGCGGTCGTTCAGGCGAACGACGTACCGGATATCGCTCCCGGCATACAACACCTGCTGGACACGGGCGGGTACCCGGTTCTCGAAGGCCGGATCCGGCGCCCCCGCCACATGGAGCCGTTCCGGGCGCAGAATCAACAGGCCGCGTTCACGCCCGGTCCAGCGCCTGTCGGTTTGGACTCGGATCGGCAGGTCCAACTGATCGGTGTCGAGCCACTGAGAGCCCCCGCCGTCCGACCGGACGATGCCCGTCAATTCGTTGGAAAGCCCGATGAAGCGCGCGACGAACGGGGACGCCGGCGTTTCATAGATTTCACCGGGCCGGCCGACTTGCAGCACGCGTCCGCCGTTCATGACGGCAATCCGGTCGGACATGGTCAACGCCTCTTCCTGATGGTGAGTCACGCACACGAACGTCAGGCCCACCTGCTCCTGGATCGTTTTCAGCTCGACCTGCATCTCGCGCCGAAGCTGGTGGTCCAGAGCCGACAGCGGCTCATCGAGCAAGACCACGGCCGGTCGGTTGATGAGCGCGCGCGCCAGCGCCACACGTTGTTGCTCACCGCCGGACAACTGAGCCGGCAGCCGGTCCCTCTTGCCCTGGAGCTGCACCATGTCCAAGGCGGCGCGGACGCGCGGCGCGATCTCATGTCTGGGTATGCGCCGCATTTCAAGACCGAACGCGACGTTTTCCGCGACGGTCAGGTGGGGAAAGAGGGCGTAGGACTGGAACACGAGATTGACGGGCCGGTGATTCGGCGGCACGCCAGCCATCGAGCGGCCTTCGATGAGAACGTCTCCCTCGTCCGGGGTCTCGAACCCGGCCAGCATGCGAAGCACGGACGTCTTCCCTGCGCCGCTGGGACCCAGAATGGAGAAAAATTCTCCCCGGCGCACGGACAGAGACACCCGGTCGACCGCCAAGGTGGCCCCGTGTCGTTTGACCAGCGATAGGGTTTCGATGCTAGCGTCGCCCACCGAAACCATTCACCAGGATGAGGTTCGGACGCCGCCCGGTCTGAGGGGCGAGAAGGGAAGAAAACCCGGGACGAAGACGGCCCCTAGTTGTCCAGGTCGACTTTGGAGGTGTCCCGGAGATGTTTGCGCACACGGATCTTTTCATGGTGCTTCCTCAGCAGCTGGCGCCGGATCGCCTCGCGATCCTCGGCCACGATCCGCACGAGCCGATCTGCGTCCTCGGCATGATCGCGCACCAACTCGGACAGCTTCTGCAGCTGCCGCTCCAGCCGATCGAGCCGCCACAGGATATCCTTGAGGGGGTCCGTCGGTCTCACCTTGGTCAACGCCGTCACCGTCCCGTTTCGCTTCATGCATGCTCCTTTTCGCGCCGCGCTGGATCGCGCTCGGACTCCAGAGGCGTAGTATCATCCTCGTCGCTCGTGATGTCAATCATGCCGCTTCCTTCCTCCTCGGCGTTCCTGCTACAATCCGCGGCATGACACGCATCTTTACCATGGTGCTCGCCGGCGGCAAGGGAGAGCGCCTGCAGCCTTTGACCGAGCATCGCGCGAAGCCGGCCGTGCCCTTCGGGGGAAAATACCGCATCATCGACTTCACTCTCAGCAATTGCATCAATTCCGGCCTTCGCCAGATGGCGGTGCTGATCCAGTATAAATCCCACTCGCTGGACCGCCACATCCGCGCAGGCTGGGACATTCTCAGCGCCGAGATGGGGGAATACATCGCCTCGGTGCCCCCGCAGCAGCGGATCAGTGAAGACTGGTACCGCGGCACGGCGGACGCGGTCTATCAGAATCTCTTTCTGCTGGAGAATGAGTCTCCCGAATTCCTGCTGGTACTCGCGGGCGACCATGTGTACAAAATGAACTACGCGGACATGTACCAGCACCTCGTGGACAAGCAGGCGGACGCGGTGGTGGGCGCCATCGATATCCCCATCGCAGAAGCCACGCGCTTCGGAGTGATCGCCGTCGACGAGGACTACCGGATTCTCCGCTTCGACGAGAAGCCGAAACAACCAAGGCCGATCCCGAACGACCCGACGCAAGCGTTCGCATCGATGGGCATCTATTTGTTCCGTACGGACGTCCTTCGGGACTATTTGATCGAAGACGCCAAAGAAGACTCCGCGCACGATTTCGGCCGGAACATCGTTCCCCGGATGATCCAGAGCTGCCGGGTCTACGCATTCAAGTTCCAGGACGAGAACCGCAAGGCGGTGAAGTATTGGCGCGACATCGGCACGCTGGATGCGTATTGGGAAGCCAACATGGATTTGGTCGCCGTGGACCCGCTGTTCAACCTTTACGACCAGCAGTGGCCGATCCGCACGTATCAAGGACAGAATCCTCCGGCCAAATTCGTGTTCGCGCAGGATTATCAGGGCGGCCGCATGGGCGTGGCCCTGGATTCCATCGTCTGCGGCGGCTGCATCGTTTCGGGCGGGCGGGTCCAGAATTCAGTGCTCTCGCCGAACGTCCGCGTGCAAGACCATGCGGACGTCCGTGAGTCGGTGGTCATGGAAAATGTGGTCATCGGCGAGCACAGCCGCATCCGCCGGGCCATCATCGACAAGGACGTGATCATCCCGCCCAAGACCGAAATCGGCTACGACCGAGAGACCGACGCCCAACGGTTTACGGTCACCGATTCGGGGCTCGTCGTGATTTCCAAGGGAATGAAGCTGCATGCCGCCATCGATTCATCCGGTTGATCTGATCACGGCGCTCCGCCAAAAGCACCTGACTCCCGCCATCGTGTTTTTGACATCCCGCCGCGCCTGCGATGAGGCGATGCAGGCTTTCGACCGTACGCAGGCCCTGTTGCCGCCCGCGCGCCAAGAGGCGATCGCTGCCGTCCTGCAGCAAGTCGTCGCACAGTACCCCAGCGTCGCGGAGCATCCCCTCATCGAGACGGTTCAACGGATCGGCGTGGCCGCGCACCATGCGGGACATTTGCCGTCGTGGAAAATCGCGGTCGAAGAGCTCATGCGGCAAGGCTGCCTCGACGCCGTGTTCGCCACGACGACGCTGGCCGCCGGCGTGGATTTTCCCGCGCGCACGGTCGTGATTACGCAGTCCAGCATCAGAAAGGCGCGAGATTTCACCGACCTGACGATCGGCGAGGTGCAGCAGGTGGCGGGCCGCGCCGGGCGCCGCGGCAAGGATCAGGTCGGCTTCGCCATCGTCGCCCCGTCTCCCTACATTGATCTCGACGTGATCACGAAGGGGCTCACCGGACACCCCGAGCCCATCGACAGTCAGTTCGTCATCACGTATCCGATGGTGTTGAACCTGCTGAAAGCGCATCCCTTGGAGCAAATCCAGGGCATCCTGGCGAAGAGCTTCGCCCAGTTCCAACTGAACCAGCGCGCCGAGGTGCTCGAGCTCAAGATGGACGAACTGCACCGGCAGATGGAACCGTACGGGCCCCGCGTCTGCACCGATTGGATCACGCAGTGGCAGGTGTTCGACCATGCGCGCCGGCAAAAGGCCCATCGCGTCCAGGTGCGGCGCCGGGAACCGCCGGAAGTGGCGGCGCGCATGCATTTCCTCACGCCGGGCCGGGTCGTCGGCCTGACGCGCGGGCGCGGAGTGGTGCTGCGGCAGTATCGCAGCAAGGGGCAAAAAAGTCCGATGGTGACGGTGCTCCGGCCCGGCGGCGCGGTCACCGAATGCCCGGCCGGGCTGGTGACCCAAGTGTTCGACCGGGTCCTCGAGTGCGAAGAAGCGCCGGTCTATCCCTGGTGTGCCCCCGCGAGCTTCGACGAGCTTGCGCATCAGCTGGGGGAGCTGCCGGGTCGCCTTCCTCTCTTGCCCATCCTCGTGCCGAAGGAAGAGGACACGATCCCCGACAGCCAGGTAGCGCAGACTCTGGACGACTTTCCCTGCCCATCCTGTCCCTCGCGCCCCGCTTGCCAAAAAGACCATGCGGTCGCGCTTCGGCTCCGGCAAGAGCTGCAGCGCCACACCAAGGCGGTGCAGGCCCTGCGCACGAGCCTATGGCACCGCTTCCAGGAACGCATGGAAGTGCTCCAACAGTTCGGCTATCTCACGCCGACGGCGAGGCTCACCGAGGACGGCGAGTGGGCCCGGCTGATCCGCATCGACCATTCGCTGCTCATCACGGAATTGATCCGGGCGGATGCGTTTACCGGCGCGGATCCCCAGGTGTTGGCCGGCGTGATGGCCAGCATCGCGCATGACGACGACCGGCCGGGAGCATTCCCGCGCATCAGCCACGGGTTGGCCTCGCTGCTTCATCAGGTGCGGAATTTGGCGGACGCGCTGTCGCCGCACGAAGACCCTCCGCTCTTGCGCGCCGACGTGGCAGCCGTGCCCGAGCGATGGGTCGGCGACCCGACGCTCACCTGGATCGGGCTCTGCCGTTCCACGACGATGGCGGAAGGCGACATGTATCGACTGCTGGCGCGAACGCTGGAATTTTTGTCGCAGCTGTACTCGTTGAAAGCCACGCATCCCGGCCTGGCCGACACGGCGGCCAAGGCCATCGCCGCGATCCGCCGCGGCGTGCTGGAGGAATTGCCGTGACCGCGTCGTTCGTCATTCGTGAAGCGTCGTTCGCAGGAACCCACTGGTCGACCGTTTGTCGTTCGCGCTTCACGCTTCACGTTTCACGACCAACGAGGAAAACATGACCACCGATGAACTTGAACAGCTGCTCGCGCAGCAGCCCATCTCCTTGCTTCATCGCCTGGCCCGTGGCCGGCTGCCCCGGCATTTCCGCGCGGGCAAACGGCGGCTCATCGACATGCTGCTGAGACAATCGGTGGAGAATCGGGCAGGGTTCGAATCGGACGTCCAGGCGCTGATTCAGGAGCGGCAGAGCCGGCCGGCCCCGCCTCCGAAGCCGCAACGCCCGGCGCCCAGTGAACGACCCGGCAAGCGGCATGCGAGGCACGTCGAGCCGGAATCCCTGGAACCGCCGGTGTCGCTCGCAACCTGGCTGGAAGGCATCGGCGTGCCGCCTCCCCGTCCGTTCGTGCCGGATCCGTGGCAGGAAGAAGCGCTGGCGAAATTGGCGGAGACCGACGTGATCGTCAGCGTGCCGACCGGCAGCGGCAAAACCTACGTCGCGGCGGAAGCGGCGCGGCGGGCGATGGAAGAAAATCGCACGGTGATCTACACCTCGCCGCTCAAAGCGCTGTCGAATACCAAGTTCACGGAATTTTCGCGTCTGTTCGGAGCGGACAAGGTCGGCATTCTCACGGGTGACCGCCGCGACAACAGCCAGGCTCCGCTGTTGATCATGACGACGGAGATTCTGCGCAACCTGCTCTACGATGCCGCAGGCGGCGAGATCGACGTGCGGCTGGATACGTTGGGTCTCGTCATCATGGACGAATCACAATTTCTGGCCGATCCCGAGCGGGGCGTGGTCTGGGAGGAAACGATCATCTTCTGTCCGACATTGGCCCGGCTGTTATTGTTGTCCGCGTCGATCGGCAATCCTCAGGACATCGCCGAATGGCTGACGTCGATCCGCCCGACTCCCTGCCACCTCGTGCGTCACAGCAAACGAACGGTCCCGCTCCGAGCCGGCTATCTCCACCCCAACGGCAAGCTCGTGCCGCTTTTCCGCACCGCCGGCATCCCCTACGGGCATCCCCACCAACTTCACCCCGAAGCCAAGCGCCTCTTCGCGCAGTACGAGGACGAAACCCTCCCGTCCCGCGGTCGCGGCTGAGTCTGATCCCGCCCGCACTCGTCGAAATCGTCAGAAGGTAAAATTAATCCCGGCGGTCAACCCATGGCGCAGCGACTGGAATTGCTCCATGGGGAACGATTCTTCCGTGCCGTCGGCGGCATGGAATTTCACCGTGCCGTCGACCGCGCGGTTATACCAGACGCGGTAGCCGACATTGAGGAAGAGATTTCTGAGGATCGCGAGGCGCAGGCCAACGTCCGCGTCGGCGCCGATGCCGACGCCAATCATAGAGATGCTCGGATCCTGGCGAAGATCGGGACGGAGATGATGGATGTCTTTATTGTCGATGACGCTGAGCGGAATGAACGCGACGGTGCCGAGGACGCTGATCCGCCGCGTCAGCCGGTATTCCGCGCTGGTTCCGAGGCGAATGGAATGCCAGTTCGTGGTATTGGTGATGACCGAGCCGTTTGCCGGTTGATCCGTAGGACAGATACCGGGAATGAGCGCGGGATTGCAGGCCTGAACCCCAATTCCCGTCGCCTGATACTTGGTGTGCCAGTACTGATACCCGGCGACGACCTCCACGAATCCGCGGTGGTTGGGAAATTCGCCGACCTTCGCTCCT
>JBDZUK010000046.1:0-17310 GCA_040255165.1 Nitrospiraceae bacterium
CTTTTCTTTCTCTTTTTCTTTGTCCTTGGGTGCCCCAGATAGATGGACCCCGGCTGTACTGACGGCCCGGACACCTGGTACTTGTCGAGCAGCCTGAGCGGCTTCAAGCGCAATCACCTGAAAACGTGTCTCTCCTTTAAGCGACACGACCCCATTCTGGCTGGATACCTCGAAGCCGGCCGCTTTCAACGTTTCGCTGCGCGCGAACCGATCCTTTACATAGTGGACGATCAAGTCGTCCCGTTGCTTGGCCAGAGCGGACTTCACATCGGGCTCGGCAACGAGCTTGTTCACGACTTCCTTGATGGATGGCACACTCTGGACAACTTGCGTCGCTGCAAGTTGCTCTTCCGAAGTCGAAACCTTGCCGGACAACACGGCGCGGTTCCCGTCGACCTCCACCTCAATCTCGTACGGGAATAGCCTCGGGTCGGCCATCAAAGCCAGCTTTGCGTCCAGGATGACCGAACCGACCGCCTTCTTATGGGGTTCTTCAGCCGGCGGTTGCATGGAGGGCGCTGGACTCTCGCCAGGTGCCGGGCGTTTCTCCGTCGGGGGAACGGGGGTCTTGCCCTCCCCTTCCTTGTGACTTTCCTTTGGACTTTCCTTTGGACTTTCCTTTGGACTTTCCTTTGAACCTTCTTTCGACCCTTCCTTGGGTTGCGGCGATCGTTCGTTTTTCGGGTCGGAAGACAATGCCGGTGCGTCCTTGGCAGAAGCAGCAGAGGGTCCCGCGCCGACCGCCACTGCGTTCGGGCTCTCTCCCGCCACCAGCGCGACCGCCATGAGGGAGACGAGCCACAGGAAGTTGGGGTTACGCATCACATTCATCTTCCTCTCTCCTTTGAAGACGAGCATGGCTCACAATTAACTTCCGCGCCGCCGACCGGCACGATCATGAAGAAGATGGTTCCTCTTACCATAGAGGCGGCCCTTGCGCCTACCATTGAGACGAATGAGACGAAAATGGGTGGTGTCCGCGGAATGGGTTGTCGTCAAAATCGATACTGTACCCCAAGCCATGCCTGCGTATCGTTGAAGGAACGCGTTGAAACCGTTGACGCACGCTGCGTCCGTTGAACGCCGAGCGTGAGCAGGGTGGCCGGTGTAACCCGATAACGGAACTCAACGCCGCCCTGATGAGTATCGTCGTGTCGACCCAGGTGCGTATCTCCGATTAAGTCCGTGGTGAAATCCTTCCGCCGGTACAGATACAGCAGGTGCAGCGAAAGGAGCTCCGATAGCTCGAGATCCATCACGGTGGAGACGACATGCTGCCGGTAGGAGATGTCATCGTTGAAGCGGACATCCCCTGCTCCGTCAGCCAGCCCTCGCTCGTAGAGATAACCGAGCCTTGCAATCGCCCACCTGGTCATCTCATAAGAAATGGCCGGGCCGAGCGTCCACAGCCTCGTATCGCGCTCCGCAAATGGTTCGTTGTAGAATCGCATCCCGCCTCGGCTGATCAATGCGACAACCCATCGATCGGCAACCCGGCGCTCCACTTCGATCCGAAAGATGTGCGAGCTCACCCGCTCCTCTTCAATGAATTGGCTGCCGGTGCGCCGCTCGAAATTGGGTCCTAAAAACAGGTTCGGCACGTAGCGATAGCGTAAGAGCACCGTGGTTTCGGGTGCCACGGTCTGCCGCAGCTGCAGCCGGTAGTCCCCGTGGTTGAACACGGGATTGTTCGTATAGAGAAAGCCGTGTGCCTTGAAAGAGAGCACCGTCGCCTGGGACGGCGAGGTTCGAATCACTTCGAGCGAAGGATCCCAGACGACGTCTGATTCTTTCTCGGGAATCACGACGGCCGGCTGGCTCGGATCCTCGCTCAGTTGTTGACGCCGCGCGGCCGAGAATAGAAACACGTTGTCCGTGTACGAGACCCGACTTTCCGCGACGGCGGACCAGTCGCCCTCGCCACGGGCGCGCTGCGGAATCGCGGCACAGATCGCCAGGCCGATCAGCAGCAGCGTGACAGGTCCGAGCACCGGCGATCCTTCGTGGACGATGGGATGCACGCTTTCCGGTCAACCGCGGCAATGAGGGAACGGCTCGCCGCGGGCTGCGATCTGGCTCGGGAGCAGGCATGGTGTGCCACGACCCGCTACCGACCGAAGGAGCGGACGTAGAGCAACACCTGCCACGCCTCTTCCTCCGTCAGCACGAGCGGGATGAAGGAAGCCATATCGGTGCCCGGACTCCCATTTTTGAGAATCCAGAACAGCTCACCATCCGTCCTCGCTGCTTGCCAGCTCCTATCGGTAAAGTTTCTGGGCAGCTTTCCGACCAGACCGGGAATATCGCCCAGACCTTTTCCGTCTCTTCCGTGGCAAGTCACGCAGAACGCTTTCCCGTGGAAAATCGCCTGCCCTTTTTCAATGTTCTCTTTGGTCGAGGGCACCGGGTTGGACCAAGTCCGCACCTCCTCGATCTGCTCCGCCGGTACGCGAGGCTTCAACACCTCTGCATCCGACGCGGCCGCGGCATTGACCCAGAAAAGCGCAAAGCAGAAGGTTGAAACGGCGTACCGTGCAGACGTCACTGCCATGTCGTCACCAGGAGAAAAAAGGCAGGCTCCGCGCATCCGGCGGAGCCTGCCTGCGTTGAATTCGTAGTTCGCTTATTCGCCGTGGCCGGGAAACTTGTGGCCGAGAGACTGCGGGAATGTCACCGTGCCGTCCGGAAAGTCCTTGCCTTCTTGCCAGAGATGATAAATCACGCCGTCCGTCTTCGAGGCGGCTTCGGCAATCTCCTTGGCCTTGTCCGCCGGCTCGAGGACCTGTACGCGGCCGGTTGCAATTTCCACCTTGTGATCATGGAAATGCCGATGCCATTGAATGGCGGGGAGTTTCCTCGTGAGGTCCTTCGCGACGAAGTACTCGATCCCGATCAACTGGGCTTTCGGATCGGTTGATTTGAACAGAAGGCACTGCAGGATTTTTTCCGAAATGCCCTTGCAATAATGATGGAACGGGCCTCCGACGGAGCCGTCATGCATCATATGCGGCGCCTGCACATGGATGTCGTAGCCGTCCACCGGCGACTTCGGATCGCCGCTGTGGGCGTGAGGTACCGTCAATCCGGTCCATCCGAGCACCGCAAACACTGCGATCGCCGCAAGTCGTCTCATCGTGGGCTCCTTTCTGTGTGGTGGTTGTCACGGACGGCTCGGTGCCGTCCGCCGTTCGTTCCGCGTTAGAGCGGCCCTCCGGGAAAAGGATTCATTCTAGAGACGTTGTAGTCATTTCGGAAGCTTCGGCACCGTCACCTTGAGCGGCTCCCCGGTCAGCGCCTTCAGAAATGCGAGCAAATCCGCTTTCTCTTCCGCCGTCAGGTTGAGCGGCTTCATGAGCGGGCTCAAATTCGGATTGGCGCCGCCCCCGGCATTCTTGAAGTCCAGCACCTCTTCCAATGTTTTGAAGACTCCGTCGTGCATGTAGGGCGCCGTCTCCACAATGCTTCGCAGCGTCGGAGTCTTGAAAGCGCCTTTGTCCCACTCCAACCTGGTGACCATGAATCGCCCCAGATCCTCCTTGAGCGAGCCGACTTGCGGAACCCCAAGGTTGTGGAATTGATTGTCCGTGAAGTTGGGGCCGTTGTGGCACAGGACGCAGCGAGCCTTCCCCTTGAACAGCGCCATCCCCCGCACGGCGGCTTCATTCATCGCCTTGGTGTCGCCCATAGCGTACTTGTCGAACGCGCTGTTCTGGGACACGATCGTCCGCTCGAACGCGGCGATGGCCTCCGCAATATGCTGCAAACTCGGGCCCCCGCCGAACACAAGTTGGAATTGTTTCTGGTACCCCTGAATTTTCGCGATCTTCGGCACGACCGTTTCATGCTTTTCGGCCATTTCAACCGGATTATGAATCGGGCCAATCGCCTGCTCTTCAAGTGAGCCCGCTCGGCCGTCCCAGAATTGCAGGGGAATGTGGCCGGTGTTGTACACCGTGGGAGCCTGCCGCCCGCCCGCCGTGCCGAACGCCCCGATGGAGAATTGCCGTGCGTCGGCAAACCCGGTGCCCGGGTTGTGGCAAAAGGCGCAGGACACGGAGTTGTTCTTCGAGAGCCTGGTGTCGAAGTACAGCTGCCGGCCCAATTCGATCTTCTGCTCGTACCCCAGATTGGTCGGCGGTGTCGGCACGTAGGCCGGCAATGGAGCGATGTCGGGCACCGCGATGCCGTCCACCACGATGGTCCCTCTCACCGCGTCATCCGCGCCGATCGGCCATGGACCGACTCCAAGAGCCACCAGAGCACCCATCCCGACCGTGATCGCACGCAGGATGCCTCGCGCGTCCAAATTGATCATGCAGTTTGCCTCCTTTCAAACGTGGGCCGCTTGGCATTGTAGCAACGTTATCAGGTCGTTTCACGAGGCAATGCTCCGGCGTCGTTACTCTCGTGTCGCGTCCCCGGCTCCCACCAGGCTCGGCTCGTCCATCTCCGCCGTAGGCGTCTTCCTTGAGGCCGAGAGATCCGAAGATCCGCGGCTCGCCGGCATCAGCTGATAATACAACACCGGAATCACGATCAAGGTCAGAATGGTGGAGGCGCCGACGCCGAACAGCAGCGAGACGGCCAACCCTTGGAAAATCGGGTCGAGAATGATGACGAACGCGCCGACCATGAGCGCCGCAGCGGTAAGGAGGATCGGCCTGGTCCTCGTGGCGCCGGCCCGGATGACGGCTTCCTTGAGCGGCACGTTCTCCGCCTGTTGGTGCTGGATGAAGTCGACCAAAAGAATGGAGTTCCGCACGATGATGCCGGCGAGCGCGATAAAGCCGATCATCGACGTGGCGGTGAAATAGGACCCCGTCAACCAATGCCCCGGCAGAATGCCGATGAGCGTGAGCGGAATGGGCGCCATGATGATGAGCGGCGTCAGAAAGGACTGGAACTCGCCGACGATGAGCAGGTAGATGAGCAACAGCGCCAACGCGAAAGCCATACCCATGTCGCGGAAGGTTTCATACGTGATCTGCCATTCTCCATCCCACTTCAGCGAGATTTCCTCTTCCGACCAGGGTTGGGCGGTGAAATGCTCCGGGATCCGCTCTCCGTTCGGCAGACGGTACTCCTCCAGCCGCTTCCCCACCGCCAGGATGCCGTAGATCGGGCTTTCCGCTCCCTCGGCGCCCGGCCCGCCCACGTCTCCGAAGACGTAGACGACCGGCTTCTGGTTTTTATGATGGATGGTCTTGTCTTCGATGCCGCGGTCCAGCTTCAGCAGCTCCGAGAGCTGAATCAGGGTCCCGCCGGAGCCCCGCAGCGCGATCTCTCCCAAATGCTCGAGCCCGGTCCGCTCCACGAGCGGCAGCCGCAGGTGCACCTGCACAGGCTCTTTCTCCTGCGGGAGATGCACGAGTCCGACCTGCGCGCCTCCCAGTGCCATTCGGAGCGTCTTGATGATCTCATCCGACGGAATCCCGGCGAGCGCCGCCTTGACCCGATCAACCGTAAACCGGTACTTGACCTGGTCCGCTTCGATCGAGTCGTCCACTTCTACAATGCCCGGGGTCTCGGCAAACAAGCCGGCAATTTCTCGGGCCGCGGCCGTCTGCCGGTCATAGCTCGGCCCATACAGCTCGGCCACCAGCACGGCCGGCACCGGCGGGCCCGGAGGAACCTCGACCACCTTCACGTTCGCGCCCAATTCCTTCCCGAGCCGGTGAATGTCCGGCCTGATGCGGCCTGCGATGTCGTGGCTTTGCGCGTGCCGCCGGTCTTTACTCACCAGGTTCACCTGGATGTCGGCTTGATGAGGCTGATCGCGGAGAAAATAATGCCGGACCAGCCCGTTCAAGTTGAACGGCGACGCGGTGCCGACGTACGCCTGATAGTCGCGGACGTCGGACATGCCGGCCACGTAGCGGGTCAGCGTTTTGACGACCGAGGCCGTCTCCTCGAGCGTCGTGCCTTCCGGCATATCGACGACGAGTTGCAGCTCGCTCTTGTTGTCGAACGGCAACATCTTCACCACCACCGACCTGGTGTAGAACAAGGCCATCGAGCCGACGAGCAACAGCGCCACAAAGGCCAGCACCGCATAGGTCCAGAGAGGACGGGCCAGGATCGGGGCCAGCAGCCGGCGGTAGAGGCGGTCCATGCCGCCTGCCGCTTCATCCCCGGCCCCCTTCATCGCCACACCTTCGCGATAGCATTGCTGGCAGAACCAGGGAATGACGATAAAAGCGACGAGCAGTGAAAAAAACATCGCGATCGAGGCGTTGACGGGGATCGGCCGCATGTACGGGCCCATCAGGCCTGAGACGAAGGCCATGGGCAGCAGCGCGGCGATGACCGTGAAGGTCGCGAGGATGGTCGGGTTGCCCACCTCGTCCACGGCGAAGATGGATGCCTCGCGATGGGGCAAGACTCTTCGTTTCAGGTGCCGGTACATGTTCTCCACGACGACGATGGCGTCGTCGACGAGAATCCCGATCGAAAAAATGAGCGCAAAGAGCGTCACACGATTGATCGTGTAGCCGATCAGCATCGACGTGAACAGCGTCAGCGCCAGCGTCAGCGGAATCGCGATCGATACGACGAAGGCGGGCCGGGGGCCCAGCGCAAGCCCCAGAAAGACCACGACCGCCACCACCGCGATCAGCAGGTGCCAGAGCAGCTCATTGGCTTTTTCATCCGCGGTCTCGCCGTAGTCCCGCGTGACGGAGACCGTGACGTCGGCGGGAATGACGGTCCCCTTCAAGGCGTCGACTTTCTGAAGGACGGCACGCGCAATCGTGACGGCGTTGGTCCGCGGCTGCTTCGCCACCGCCACCGTGACGGCGGCCGTTTCGCCGGGTGAGGAACCAGGGGCGGCTTGTGCCCGGCCCACCCCGAACCAGACGTAGCTGTTCGTCTCGGCGGGACCATCCAGGATCTCGGCCACCTGCCCGAGATATATTGGACGCGCCACCTCGGTGCTGCCTGATTGACTGGAGGCTCCGGCCGGTCCCTCGCGATCGCGACGAACGCCGACCACGAGAGACGCTAAATCCTCGCGCGAGCGGATGAACTGCCCGGTTTCCAGAACATACTCCCGGTTGCCGCTCTGAAAACGGCCGGCCGGCAGCGCGAGGTTCTCCGCGCGCACCACCGAGGCGATCCGTAACGGCGTCAAGCCGTAGGCTTTCAGGCGGCTGGGGTCCAGCTCGACCAGAAGCTCCCGTGCGCTGCCGCCGACGAGAAAACCGCCGGCCGTATTCGGCACCTTCTTGACCTCTTCGAGAACGGTCTGCGCCACTTGGCGGAGTTGAAAGGAGGAATAGCGTTCGCTGGAGAGTGTCAGGGTGACGATCGGGACGTCGTTGATGTCCCGCGGTTTCACTTGAAACGATCCGGCGCCCGGCGGCAGGAGATCTTGATTCGACATCAATTTGTCGTACAGGTCGACAAGGCTTTGCTCCATCGGCTCTCCGACGTAGAAGCGCACGATCAGCAGAGCGCCGCCCGGCCTCGACTGCGAATAGACGTACTCGACCCCGCGGATCTCGGAAATTTTCCGTTCGATCGGTTTGGCTATCTGTTCTTCGACGACCTTCGCGGATGCGCCGGGAAACGGCAGGAAGACGTCCGCCATCGGCACGACGATCTGCGGCTCTTCTTCGCGCGGCGTATTGACGATGGCGAGCAGTCCCAAGAGCAGGGACCCAAGGATCATAAGCGGGGTGAGCTTGCTGGCGATGAACAGCGACGCAACGCGTCCGCTGAGGCCGATCTTAGGGGAAGAGACACTGCTCATAGTCAAATTGGAGTAAGGCTCGACCGTACCGCAGGATGTTCAAAAAGGTCATCCAGCAAGGCCGCAGAAGGACGCTTGAGACCTTTTTCAGCATCCTGCTATGGGGCGGGTGCCGCAACCGTCTCCGTAATCTGCACCAGCGCGCCGTCCCGCCCCTTGCTCGCATCGGCGAGCACGTGTTCACCGGCATCGACGCCGGACAGGACCTCGACGGTGTCCCCCACCGAACGGCCGACCTTCACCCAACGAAGCTGCGCCATCCGATCCGGCCCCACGACATACAGACCCGTCAATTGGCCGCGTTCGACCAGCGCCGGTTTAGCTACCGCGAGAGTCTGGCTCGTACCCTTGCCGATCTGCATGCGCGCAAACATCCCCGTCCGCAGGCCCGGCGTCAGTGGAAGGCTGACTTTCACAAGAAACGTGTGGGTGGCGGGATCGCCCGCGGGCAGAATCTGCGCGATCATGCCGGTCAATGGCCGATGGTTGAGCGCGTCGACCGTGACCGGAACCTGGTCTCCCGCCTTGATGGCTTTGAGATCGCCTTCGGAGACCACCGCTTCGAGCCGAAGGGACTTGGGATCCTCCATCTTCAGCGCCGGTTGCCCAGGGGCGGCCAGTTCTCCGACTTCAAGTTTCTTCTCCGTCACGATGCCGTCGAAGGGGGCTTTGATCTCGGTATAACTCAGCTGCGCTGCGGCCGCCCGCCGGTTGGCCTCGGCGACCTTGTAGGCGCGGGTCGCGTCATCCAGTTCCTGCTTGGCGACCGACTCCTGTCGATAGAGCCGCGTCATGCGCGCCAGGTGAGCCTTGGCATTGTCGCGCTCCGCTTCCGCCCGCGCGAGCTGGGCCTCCAAATCACGGCTGTCGAGCGCGATCAGGCGTTGCCCCTTCGAGACCGAGGCCCCTTCCTCCACGAGCACCTGCTGAACGGTTCCTTGGATCTTGCTCGACAGGATGGCTTGGGTGGCGGCGCTGACTTGTCCGGTCACTTCGACGGTAATCGGAAACTGCACCTGGCGGACTTCGGTCACCGCAGCCGCGACGGTCGGCGGCTGCTCGGGCGCAGCGGCTTGCCGTCCCGGCTCTTCGCGCGCGCCGCAGGCGTAGAGCGTGACGAGCAGCGCCAGCGCGACCGTTCCCCCTCCCGCATAGGCGAGCCGCACGTCAGCCTTCTCCCCCTGCGGGGCCCTGGAACTGCCCGGTGACGAGCTCTTTGCGCGCCCATCCCATGCGCTCATCGTAGAGGGCTCTGGTCCGATTATGCTTGGCTTGGCTGAGGACGAGCTCGGCGGTCAGCAGGTCGATCACCGGGGCGATTCCCGATTCGTAGCGATTGCGGATGATGCGCAGGCTCTCCTCGGCCTGCGCGACGGCGCTCTCCGTCACGGCGAGACGCTCGCGCGCCGCCGCCACTCCATAATAGGCTTCCACGACCTCCACTTCAATCTCGCGGCGCTTGGCGGCGAGCAACTCTCGCGTCTTCTCTTCCAGCGCCCGCGCTTTTCGGACCTGCGCGGAATCGTTGAGACCGTTGAACAAATTCACGCTGATCACGCCGAATGCGCCGTAGTTGCTTTGCCCGTTCGGGCCAAGCGGAAACGTCGCGTTATTTTCGTACGTGCCCTGCAAATTGACGTTCGGCAGATAGGACGATTTGGCCAATCGGGTCGCCATCTCGGCCTTACGCACTTCCGCCGCCAGCATCCGGTAATCGGGCCGCGACTCCAAGGCGTTCACGACTTCGCGTTCGAGACGGTCCATCGGTGCGCCGATGGTCAATAAGGCCTCCGTCACGTCCACGGGCTCGTCCAGCCCGATCGCGTGACGTAACGCCACTCCGGCGATCCGCACCGATTGGTCCGCCCGAATGGCCTCCTCTCGAATGGAGGCCAGCCGTACTTCGGCTTGGAGCAGATCGGATTTCACGCTGGTCCCCGCTTTGTAGCGGGACGCGATCTGTCTGGCATCCACTTCGGCGATCTGCACCGTCTCCTTCGCAATACCGAGCACCGACTTGGCGAACACGAGATCGTAATAGGCCTTGGTCACCGAGAAATACACCCGCTGTCTCGTGTGCTCGTAACTTTCCTCCGACACGAGTTGCCCCACCTCGGCCATCTTGATTCCCAGCCCCTCGCGTCCGCCGTTGTAGAGAGGCTGCATCAGGTTCAGCGCGGAACGATAGTTTTCGACCGAACCCGGCCGGTTCAGCGTGTTGATGTCGAAGCCCGCCTGGGTGAACCGTCCCTGATTCAGCAAGAGCGCAAAGGCCTGCGCCGGATTATTGGTGTTGGTCCACCCTTCGATGGCATCGACCTTCGGCATGTAGGCGGCCCGGGCGATTTGCCGCTGCGCGTCGGCCGACTGCAGATCCTGCCGCGATGCGCGGAGGACCGGGCTGTGCTCGGCGGTCAACCGGATGGCCTCGGCCAGCGTCAGCTCCCGGACCGCCTCGGCCGGCACCGTCGTCCAGCCGAACCAGACGATGACGCACAGCCCCGCCGTCACGGCTGCGCCACTCTTCACCGTTCGTGTCGTCCCCATAGGTGCTCTCCTCTCGTTCGGCCCTGTGACCTGTGCGTCGGCGCGTGTCTCGCGCCGTGCTCGCGCGGTTGTAGCACCCTGTCCGGCCCGCCACAAGATGAGCCGGCCCGTTACTCCTGGACGCCGAGCCGCCGAAGGAGCGTCATCATGGGACACCAGCGGCTGAACGAAGATTGGATAAGATTCAATGCGACGAATGCGGCAAGCCCGTACCAATAGGGATGCACCAGCGCGCCCAGCCCAATGGAGGCCAACACGAAGATGCCAGCGATCAGGCGAAGAGATTCATTGAGTCTCATGGGTCTCTCCTTGTTACCTGCGAGGTATGAGGCGGAGGACCGGGGAAGGATTCACCGGAGCGACATGGAGGGAAGCGGCGAAAACCCTTAGTCTTCGAGCTTTAACCCTTGCCTGACACAGTGGACTTCATGAGGCTGTCGGCCTGGGGCGGGGAGAATCCCTGATAGCCTGCGTGCCGTTCGGTGAGCTCGAGCACGGAAAATGGATGACCGCCGACCATTTCGGGGGCGGTGAAGATCTGGCGGAGCACCCCGCCTTTGGGACCGACGATGTCTCCGGCAAAGACGACGCCCTTGGCTTGCAGGACGGCGATGGCCTGCTCGATGTCCTCGACGCGCACGGCGAGATGGTGGAAGACCCGGTCGCCGAACTGCTCCACCCAGGCGGGGATCAGGCTCGTTTTTCCCCGCTCGTCGGGATACGCCTGGTCCACGAAGAGAGCGGGGTACCCCGGCGCCCGATAGACTTTGGCGAACCAGTCTCCATAATTGAGCGTCTCTGCGAAGGCATAGCCGAGATCGACAAACTCGAGCGCCCGGCGGTCGATGTCCGACGTACGGATCGTGAGATGGTCGACGACCGGCCGGAATCCTACGCCGGCCCGCCGCAGCAAATCGCGCAACGTTCTCGCTGCTCGATTGCGCTCGAGGTAGTCCCCCATCATCTTGTCGATCAACGCATCCAGCTGGGCTCCGCGTTCCATCGTCCCGCCCTCCTAGCCGCTGAACGTGGGCTCTCTCACGGCCAGAACTTGATGCCCTGGGCCAGCGGCAATTCGGCCCCCCAATTGATCGTGTTGGTCTGGCGGCGCATGTAGGCTTTCCAACTGTCCGATCCGGCCTCGCGGCCGCCGCCGGTCGTTTTCTCTCCGCCGAACGCGCCGCCGATTTCGGCTCCCGACGTGCCGATGTTCACGTTGGCGATTCCGCAGTCGCTGCCGACCGCGGAGAGGAACCGCTCCGCGCGGCGCAGATCATTCGTGAAGATCGCCGACGAGAGGCCTTGCGGGACGCCGTTGTGTAACGAGATGGCTTCGTCGATCGTGGAGAAGGTGAGGATATACAGGATCGGGCCGAACGTCTCGCGCTGAACGACGCCGCGTTGATGTTTCATCTTGATGATCGTGGGCTCGACGAAGAAGCCCGGCTTGGCGATGGCGCGGCCGCCGCACAACACCTCGCCTCCCTCGTGCTTCGCTTCTTCGATGGCCGCCAAGAACCGTTCTACCGCCAACCGGTCGATCAACGGCCCCATCAGCACGTCGGAATCGAGCGGGTTACCGATCCGCACATGGCCGTACGCCGCGACGAGCCGTCGGGTGAACTCGGCTTCGCGCGACTCGTGGACCAGCAGCCGCCGTGTGGTGGTGCATCGTTGCCCCGCCGTCCCGACCGAGCCGAACAGGATGGCCCGCAAAGCCAAGTCCATATCCGCCGTCTCGTCCACCACCACGGCGTTGTTGCCGCTCAGTTCGAGCAGGCTGCGTCCCAGCCGGCCGGCCACGAGTTCCGCCACCCGCTTCCCCACGGGCACGGAGCCGGTGAAGCTGATAAGCGGCAACCTGGGATCGCGGACCATCGTTTCCGCCAGATCGGTCCGGTCGGTGATGAACAGGCAGAAGATCCCGCGGTGGCCTTGGTGCTCCATGACGTCGTTGCAGATTTTCTGGACGGCGATGGCGCAGAGCGGGGCCTTGGGCGACGGTTTCCAGATGACGGGATCGCCGGCCACGGCGGCGATGAAGGCATTCCAGGCCCAGACCGCGACGGGGAAATTGAACGCGGTGATGACGCTGATCGGCCCGAGCGGATGCCACTGTTCGTACATCCGATGCTGCGGCCGCTCGCTGTGCATCGTCGATCCGTAGAGCATCCGGGACTGACCCACGGCAAAGTCCGCCATGTCGATCATTTCCTGGACCTCTCCGTCGCCCTCGGCCTTGATCTTGCCGACCTCCATCGCCACCAGCGACCCCAGCAAGTCCTTCTTCTCGCGCAAGGCCGCCCCGATCAGCCGGACCAGCTCACCGCGCCTGGGCGCCGGCACCGTCCGCCACGCGCGGAACGCCTCCTCCGCTTCTCCGACGATGCGCTCGTAGTCGAGCGCGGAACACAGCCCGATCCGGGCCAGCCCCTCTCCCGTCGCGGGATTGACGGAATCCAGCGGGTGCCCCTCTCCGCGGGACCACCAATGGTTCCCGGTGCTCCCGCCCTGATTGAGCTCGTTCAGGCCCAAGGCCTTCAATAACGTCTTGGCATCGATCATCGGAAGCAAGCTCCAAACCGGTTGTCGAGCACGTCCTTCAGGGGAAACGATTCCTGGGTGACGAAGCCGTGATAGGCGTCGGGATCGGTCATCACCAGATCCACCACAGCGCACAGTCCGGAGGCCGTCGTGACCTGGATCGCGGACCAGAGGCGCTTGCGGATACACAACGGATAGATTTTTTTCACGTAATTTTCTTCGAACAGCCCTTCGCGCCGCATGCCGATCACCGAGGCGTAAATCAACACGACGTCCTGCAGCGTCTGCGGGATGGCCTGCTCCAGAATTCGCTTGAGCGTTTCCCGGTCTTCGTTCAGCTTCAGATCCTTCATCAGCAGATGGATCTTCTCGCAATGACCCGGATACCGGAGCGTCTTGTAATTCATCGTGCGGACTTGGCCGATGGAGCTGTCGGCCAGGGTCCCGAGCCCGCCCGAGGTGTTGAACGCCTCGTAGAGCAGCCCGTCGATCTCGATCGTCTCGTAGCCCTCCAGCGGCAGCAGCGGGACCTTTTCCCCCTCCTCGATGCCGTAGCAGAGGTTGCCGTATTCGTTGATGAGCCCGTCAGTGGACCAGGTCAGCGAATACTTGAGCGCGTTGCTCGGATGCACCGGCAGCGCCCCTACCCGCATCTTCACCGTGTCGAGGGAGTCGAAATGGGTCATGAGCTCGTGGGCCACGATGCTGATGAAACCCGGAGCCAGGCCGCACTGGGGCACGAACGCCCGGTCGGCCCCGGTGCTCAGCGTCTTAATCGTATTGGTGACTTCGACGTCCTCGGTCAAATCGAAGTAATGGACCCGGCGGCGGCGCGCCACTTCGGCGACGGTCGGATTGCAGAAATACGGTAGGCTGGAGATTAACGCTTCGATGCCCTGCGCCTGAACATACTCCGCGACCTGCTCCGACTGCCGGGCGTCGAGCCGGCAGGGCACAATCTCGGGGAGGGCCAGGTCCTCCGCGAGCCGCTTGGGCGCATCCAAGGTAAGGTCTCCCAGATGGACCCGATACTGCCCGCTGTCCGCCAACAGGCACGCGGCCAGGGAACCGATCTTCCCGGCGCCGAGCACCAGCACATGATGCATCAGCGACCCCCCCTTCACTCGGCTTCATTATACTCCTACGGGTTGGGAAGCCCACCGGTCGGCCGAATAATTCTCGAGACAGAAGAGCCGGTTGACCCATCAATATTTCTTGCTGTATAAAGCGGCATGGCTTCTTCACCGGTCAGAGACGCGGTAAAAACGGCGCGCCTGTTTCATGCGCTGGCGGACGAGACGAGACTCGACATCGTCGAACTGCTGACGAAAGGAGAACAGTGCGTGTGCGACCTGACCGACCACTTGGACACGGGACAGTCCCGCCTGTCGTTCCATCTGCGGACTCTGAAGGAGGCGGGCTTGGTAAAAGATCGGCGGGAAGGACGCTGGAACTATTACTCACTCGACCGCGACGCGTTGGAAGAAATCGCACAGATCATTCAGGACATCAAGCGCAGGACTGCCGGCCAACGCGCGCCCGCCTGCGAGTGATCTCTTTTTTTTCCCGATCCATCAACATTTCTTGCTCAGTAAAAGGTGCATGAAAATGGAATTGACCATAGAACGCCCCCGGGCCGTTGAAGCCGCCAAACGGCTGAACCCATTCGAGCGATACCTGTCACTGTGGGTCGCGCTCTGCATGGGAGCCGGCATTGTGCTCGGGAAAGCGTCACCTCAGTGGATCGACGTCCTGCGAGGCTGGGAGCTGAGCGAGGGCAGCCACGTGAACGTCCCGATGGCGGTGCTCATCTGGCTCATGATCGTCCCGATGATGATGAAGGTGGATTTTGAGTCCTTGCGCCGAGTCGGGACCAAACCGGCCGGGTTGGGGATCACGCTCTTCGTGAATTGGATCGTCAAACCGCTGTCCATGGCGCTCCTCGCTTGGGTCTTTTTTCGCCACCTGCTCGCGCCTTGGATGGCGGCGGCCGAGGCGGATCAGTATATCGCCGGCTGCATCATCCTGGCCGCGGCCCCTTGCACGGCCATGGTGTTCGTCTGGAGCCACCTGACTGACGGAGATCCGGCCTACACCCTGGTGCAGGTTTCGCTGAACGATCTCATCATGCTCGTGCTCTTCGCGCCCATCGTGGGATTGCTGGTGCATGGCGCCTCGACGCTGACCGTTCCGTTCGCCGTCCTCGTGACGTCCGTGGTCGCGTTCATCGTGATCCCTTTGGCTGTCGGGTCCGCGCTGCGGCTCTGGCTCCTTCGCCGGCGCGGCGTCCAATGGCTTGAGCAGGACTTCCTGCCTCGCTTTGCTCCCGTCACGATCGGCGCGCTCCTCACGACGCTGGTGCTGATCTTCGCCTTCCAGGCCGACAACATCCTGGACAAGCCGTTGCACGTCGTGCTGATCGCCATTCCGATTCTTTTGCAGGTCTATTTCAATTCCTCGCTCACCTACGGGTTGATGAAACTCTTCCGCGTGGAGCACCGAGTCGCCGCGCCGGGCGCCTTGATCGGCGCGAGCAATTTTTTCGAGTTGGCGGTGGCTACGGCGATCGCGCTCTTCGGGCCCGGCTCGGGCGCTGCGCTGGCGACCGTGGTGGGGGTTCTCGTTGAAGTCCCGGTCATGCTGTCGGTCTGTTCCGTCTGCAACCGGACCCGGCACTGGTTTCCCGAACCGAAGGAGTCGCATGGCTAAACGGCGTGTCCTCTTCCTGTGCACCGGCAACTCGGCGCGAAGCCAGATGGCGGAGGGGCTTCTACGCCATCACGGAGGGGACCGGTTCGAGGCCGCGAGCGCCGGGACCCATCCGGTCGGACTGAACCACTACGCCGTCGCCGCGATGAACGAAATCGGCATCGACATCTCCGGGCACCAGTCTAAGAGGCTCGACGGCTATCGTTCGGATCGGTTCGATCATGTCATCACTGTTTGCGATCGCGCGAAGGAGTCCTGTCCGATTTTTCCCGGTGCCCCGTCGATGCTCCACTGGAGTTTCGAGGACCCGGCCGCGGCGCAGGGCAGCGACGAGGAGCGGATGGCGGAATTTCGCAGAATTCGCGATCAAATTGAGCAGCGAATTCGAGGGCTTCTGGAGAAGTGCGGTGGTGAGTAAAAGCAGGAAGAAACCAGAAAGCAGCCCGGCTACGAGGACGGCGTGGGGCGGATCAGCGTTTGACGATGCGGGGTGTCACTCTGCGCCTCCATGGCTTCGAACATCAAGCAGCACTTCAACCGCCCGCACACGCCCAGCAGCCGCGGGTCCTCGACCGGGAGCCCGAGCGAACGCGCTTGCTTCACCGTGACGGGACGCACGTCGGTCAGAAAGCTGGCGCAACAAAGGACCAGGCCGCATGTGTCGATTCCGCCGAGTCGGCGGGCTTCCTCGCGGGCCCCGACCTGCCTCATTTCAATCCGTCCCCCGAAGCGCCTGGCCAGGTCCCGCACCAGCTCGCGAAAATCGATACGGTCGTCGGCGGTATAGATGAAGGTCATCTGCCGCCGTTGGAATGAACAGTAGACTTCTACGAGTTTCATGCCGAGGCCCAAAGCTTCCGCTCTTTCCCGGCAATAGGCCACCCCGTCGCGCGAGAGCCGCTCATGCCGATCAATCGCGGCCGATTCGTCCGGCGTGGCTTTCCGCAAGATGCACTGCATGACCCGCATGGGAGGGATAAATGGCGTCGGCCACGGTTCCTGGTAGACCACTCCGTACGTCAGCTCGCCGTCACTTTCCAGCATGACTCGATCGCCGGCACGTAAGCAGGCGTCCCCCGCTCCGAGCTTCTTGAGCTCCCCGCGGTTCCGCACCTTCAAGCCGACCAGTCTCACTGATACGGGGTATTGTTGCGACAGTTCTCGTGCCAAGAGATCATCGACCATGGACGCATCATACACGAATTACGGGTTATGCGAAACCTTGGACGAGGTGCCGCCATGCGCGAAAAGCGGCACATTTGCAGACCCTAAAACGTACATAAGTTATTGTAAAGTTAAGATATTTTGCCCGAGGAAGGGCCTGGTTAGTTTATGGTAGTCTAACCAGGCGCGAGGCAGCGAGCATAAGGCCTCGGGATTGAGGCATACCTTGTGGAGTCATCTCGGCATGTTACGAATTCCCAATCGTGTTGTGTTTCCGTTCGGCTATCGTATATCCATCAGACAGCTTTCCGATACGGAGATGGACCGGCGCGATCCGAATGCGGACGGCATCTGGGACAACGAAAGCAAGACGATTTACATCCGCAAACGGCTCCCGGTGACCAGGCGTCGCTATATTCTCGCCCATGAGCTGGGACACGCCTGGTTGGATTGGCAGCATCGGTATCTTGACGACGGCAAAGCCAGCACTTAGCAGAATGGTGAAAAAACCCGCCAGCGGCGTTCTCAGTCGCAGGCCTCCCTGCGACGTACCATGAAGGTACGCCTCGGTCGTCCTGCTCCTTGCGGCCTTGCTG
>JBDZUK010000046.1:17410-26056 GCA_040255165.1 Nitrospiraceae bacterium
TGCGGCCTTGCTGAACGGCCATTTTGAGCATTCTGTGTGGGTGCAATTCCACCAAACAGCTCCTTATTCAATTCACCGATCTTGAAACCTGCCCCCTTGCTCACTTGTCAGCTCGCGTTGTTCACATGCCCGCCAGTTTTAGGATGTGATTCCATTCGGCTTGCGTCACGGGCTGGACCGAGAGGCGGGAGCCCTTTTGCAGCAACGCCATGTTCTTGAGTTGCGGCTGGCGGCGCAGCACGTCGAGCGGGAGCGGCGCGGCGAACTTCTGGACGAGTTTGATGTCCACCATCTCCCACCGGGGATTCGCGGGATCGCTTACCGGATCGAAATGCGGATCCCGTTTATCGAACTGGGTGGGGTCAGGGTAGGACATCCTGACAACTTCCGCCACGCCCACGGCAGCAGGCGGGTCTGCGTTGCTGTGATAAAACAGGACGCGGTCGCCGACCCGCATCGCGCGCATGAAATTTCTGGCTTGGTAATTCCGCACACCGTCCCAGCAAGTCGTGCGCTTCGGAGATTTCGCCAGATCATCGATGGAAAAAGTTTCCGGCTCTGACTTCATCAGCCAATAGCGTCGCTCTTGCGGCATGCTGAACCCTCCTGCCTTTTGTCCCGGTCTATGGAATGCGGGCTTGGTCCTCTCCTCAGACCAGTGTATGCTGTCGCGGCCCTGCTTCCTTTTGCTCGAAGGAGTTCTCATGGAAATGAGCGCATTCTCATTCGGTTTTTACAAATTGGTCAAGTACGCCCTTTACCCGTTGACCTGGGTCATCTTTCTCCTGGGATTGACCACCCTGCTGGCGTTGCTTCCCGCCTCCCCGCGCCGGATGCGGTGGCTTCGCCTGCTGGCGGTGCTGTCGTTTTGCCTGCTCGTGATCGTCGCCAGTCCGATCTTCACCGACCTGCTGTTCGGACTCTTGGAGTCCTGGCACGCGCCCGCGCCTCCTTCGCAACCGGGCTCCTATGATGCCATCGTGGTGTTGGCGGGCGGCGTGCTTCCGGCCGGTTCCATCAGACCCACCGACGAACTGACCGATTATTCCCGCTATCGCACGGCATGCGGCGCAGACCTGTTGGTCCAGGGATGGGCGCCTCGGTTGTTGTTGTCCGGCGGCGATGCCACGATTGTCGGCCGTGGGCCGAAGGAAGCGGAGGTGATGAAGCGCTGGGCTATGCGATTGGGCGTGCCGGAACCGGCCATCGTGCTGGAAGACCGCTCCCGGACGACCTACGAAAACGCGGTGGAGACAAAGCGGGTGCTCGGACCGGCGTCCATCGTCCTCGTCAGTTCGGCCAGCCACATGCCGCGCGCGGTCGCGTTGTTTGAAAAGCAGGGATTCCGCGTGACTCCGTCCCCCTGCGGGTTCTACACGAGAAGCCCTCTATCGGAGGAGTGGGACAACATGACGGTCTTCGATTTCATCCCGAACGCCCATGCCCTCGACCACACGACACAAGGGCTGATGGAGGTGGCCGGACTGGCGGTGTATTGGGTCCTCGGAAAGATCTAGAAGCAGAGAATGTCGAACGTACCGCCCGGGGAAGAGCTGCGTGAGCAGTTCGGGGCGGGTGGGTGAGAAAAGTTGCGCCTCAGGTCTTCACTCGCTGCGGCCTCGTCGGATGGGTTTTTGAACATCGTCAATCCTGTCAACGATTGGCTTCTGCGGACCTCGCTTCGATAAAGTCAATGAGGGCTCGGTAGGTCAGCTTTCTCGTCCGAGCCTTGGACGCCCCCTCGGAACCGATGTTCGACTCCAGCCAGACGCGCTGAGCCACTTCCGCCCCCGCCTCGTTACAGACCATCCACATTTCATGGAGAAAGCCTTGGGGAAGTCCGACTTGGACCCCCTCCGACTCAATGCGATCGTCTAAGATCGCCAGCAAGTCGGACAAGGCCTGATCCGGCCGGTACGGAGCCGCCGCGAACCCGAAGGTGGTCTGTTCCGCGGCTTCCTGGCGGGCCTGCTCCACGAGATCGTTCATGTACTCTTTGAGCAATCCGATTTGGTGACCAGAGAGCCCCATACGAGTGGTCCTTTGGATCATTATCTGACTTTTTTCAGACCAGTGGCAACCCGCTCATCGCGCCGCCGGCGGTTGACCGACCGAAAGAAGGTTCACTATGATGACCGCGCTGCCACGGAGATCATAGGTAAGGAATGACGGAACGGTTCGACATCTCGGTCAACACACCGGCCGGTCAGGTCACGACGGCCGTCGACGTACCGACCGGCTTCGTCCCGATCACGGAAATCGTCCCGCTGGCGCGGCGGCTCGGCGAATCGGCTCAGGCCCTGGAACGGCAGCACATGGAGTCGGCGGGACGGGCCATCTCCTGCAAGCAAGGCTGCGCCGCCTGCTGCCGTATGCTGGTGCCGCTTGCGCCGCCCGAAGCCTTCGCATTGAGGGAATACGTCCTCGGCCTTCCGGCTGACCGGCAAGCCAAGATTGCCGAACGACTGAATGAGGTCCGACGGCAGCTTGAACACCAGGACCTTTGGAAACCACTCAGCGGCGTCGTGGAGGCGGCTGAGCCGCTCAAGGACGAGGCCTTGGACCCGATCAACCGGGCGTACTACGCGCTGCGGATTCCCTGTCCGTTTTTAGAGAACGAATCCTGCTCGATCTACGAGCAACGCCCGGCCGCCTGCCGTGAGCTGCTCGTTACTTCGCCGGCCGAGCTGTGTCAGGATCTGGTGAACAATCCCGTGGTCCCGTTGCCGGTTCCGATTCGAATCGGTTCGATCCTCGGATTGCTGTGGGGCACGTTGACGAACCAACCGCCGCGCCTGATTCCGCTGCCGCTTGCCATGGAATGGGCCGCACGACATGAAGCGGAGAATCGACCCCGCTGGCAAGGCACCGAGCTGCTCGACCAGGCGCTGGACACAATATGGCGCTGCCTTAGCCAGGTTATGCAGGGAGCCAGAGGAACTGAGAAGGGGTAAGGCGTATGGGGGTAAAGAAAGAACACAAGGAGAATCGGGAATGAACAAGCCGGTGATCGTGTGTTTGGATCTTGAGGGCGTGCTGGTGCCGGAGATCTGGATCAACGTCGCGTTAAAGACAGGCATCGAGGAGCTGAAAGTGACGACGAGGGAAATGCCGGATTACGACGCCTTGATGAAGCGGCGGCTCAAGCTTCTGGACGAACACAAGCTTCGGCTGTCCGACATCCAGGACGTGATCGCCGCGATGGGGCCGTTGGAAGGAGCAGGTGAGTTTCTTTCTTGGATCAGGGAACGCTGCCAACTCATCATCCTGTCCGATACCTTTTATCAGTTTGCCTTGCCGCTGATGCGGCAGCTTGGCTATCCCACTCTCTTCTGCAACCAGCTTGAAATGGATCGCGACGGCCGCATCGTCAACTACCACATGCGGATGCAGAATCAAAAGAAGCACAGCGTCGCCGCGCTGAAGTCGCTCAATTTTTACACGATGGCCGCGGGTGACGCCTATAACGACACGGCGATGCTCGGGGAGGCGGACGCCGGATTCTTCTACCGCCCGCCTGACAACGTGATCAAGGAGTTTCCGCAGTTTGCGGTGACGAGGACGTACGAAGAGCTGCAGGACCAGTTCGGCCGGATGGGGGGCTTCCCGAGCTAAGCGGAGCCGGGGGGAGTTAACTGACTACCTCGGAGGCTCGATCGGTAATTTGGGCAGCTCTTTGATGCCTTGCTGACTCAAGAGAATGGCTACCGCCATTTTCAGTTGCGCGACCTCGATACTCAACAACTCAATTCGACGCTGCTGTTCTTGAAGCTGTCCCGCCACAGCATGAACTTTGTCCTGTAGCCGAAGAACGTCGCGGAAGGCTTCCCAGATTCTTTCGCTCCATCCCATCAGGCATATCCCTGTCGACGCATCCATTCATCGAGCCTGGAAAGCCGGGCGTTGGAATCCGCGCAGAACGCCAGGGCTTCAGCGAGAGACTGCTCTGCGGTCCGGGTTCCTTCTCGAATTTGCTTGAGAAGGGGCTCGAGCGATTGCTCCTCCTCAAGCTGCCGTGGATTGAACTGTTCCATCGCCGCGCGTGCAAACTCACTGATGGAAAGGCCGTGGACTTTCGCTTTTTTAGCAAACCGAGCTTTTTCGGTCTTACTCACAAGTATTGGAATTCGCTCCGTTGCAGAAGCCATACGCACCTCCATGTGCATGAACAGCACATGTACAGCATAGAAAATGACCTGTCAAGAACTGGGAAGAGAGTTCACCACTTCCAGCACCCGGCGACCGAAACGTTCCACCTTAGCCGGACCTATGCCCGGTATCTGCTGCAGGGCCGTCGCGCTGTCCGGCTTTCGGCTGGCAATTTCTTTGAGCGTCTTGTCGTGGAAGATGACGAACGGCGCGACCCCCTCTTCCTCGGCCAGCTCGCGGCGAAGCCCCCGCAGCCGCTCGAACAGCTCCGGATCTGCCGGTCCACGTTGACCGAAGGAGGAAGACACAATGGAAGCCGGCTTCTCGGAACGCTGTCCTACAGCTGCAGACCGCTCCTCCCACACCAAGCGAGCAGTCCCTTCCAATACCTGCATCCCGGCCGCGGTGATTTCCACGACCGGGTACTCGGTCCCTTCGATGCGAAGATGGCTCGACGCCACCAATCGGCGGACGATTCGCGTCACAATCGGCTGGCGCCATGCCTGCAGCTCTCCGTACCCGGGATATCGATCCAGCCCCCGAATCAGAAGCGATTTGGCCCTGCTGCCGCGGAGCATGTCGACCATCGTCGTCACACCGAACCGCCCGTTCAGCCGCGAGACCGCGCGCAAAATCGCCCGGGCACATTCCACCTCGGCCCCGTCGCGCGCCTCGGTCATCACGGGAGGGTTGAGACAGCGGTCGCACTGTCCGCAGGGACCCAGGGCGCTTTCGTCCGTGTCGCCGAAATAATCGAGGATCGCCAACTGGCGGCAGGCAGGAACGGAGACGTAGCGCACCATGTCCTTCAGCAACGTGCGCATCCGATCCGCCTGTCCCTGCGCATGCTGTTCTTTCGCCGCCTGTTGAATGAAAAATTCCTGCGTCCCGATGTCCCTCTCCTGGAACAGGAGCACGCACTGAGCAGGCCTGCCGTCGCGGCCCGCGCGGCCGGCTTCCTGATAATAGGCTTCCACGCTCCCCGGAACATCGAAGTGCACGACGAGCCGCACGTCGGCTTTGTCGATACCCATCCCGAAGGCGTTCGTCGCGGCCAGGATGCGCAGCGTTCCCTGCTGGAATTGCTCTTGGATGGACACACGCTCTTCATCGGCGAGTCCGGCGTGATAGAACCCCGCGCCCGCCGCCCCGCCACCGAGCGAGGCCGCAACTTCTTCGACCGTCCGCCTGGTGGCGCAGTACACCAGGATGCTTCCGGATTCCACGCCCTGAATCAGGGAACGCAATTCACGCAGCTTGTCTTCCCGCGAGGCGCAGGACCGCACGGAAAAGCCGAGATTCGGACGGCGAAAGCCAGTGATAAGCCGGAACGGGGTCCGCAACCCCAGTCGTTCGCAGATGTCCGTCTGTACGCGCGGGGTCGCAGTCGCAGTCAGCGCGAGACACGGGGGGTCGTTGAGATCTAGGCGCAGCCGTCCCACCTTCAGGTAGTCTGGCCTGAAATCATGTCCCCACTGGGAAATGCAGTGCGCTTCGTCGACGACCAGGAGAGACACCCACACGGTCCTCAGCAGGCGCATGAACCATTCGTGCTGCATCCGCTCCGGCGCGAGGTAGAGAATCCGCAGACGGCCCAACTTCAATTCCTGCACGATCCGATTGCGCTCGTAATCAGAGAGGCCTGAATGAAAAGCCGCGGCCGGAACATTCTTGGCGCGAAGCGCATCGACCTGATCCTTCATCAGCGCGATCAGGGGAGACACCACGAGCGTCAACCCCGACTGCATGACGGCCGGCAATTGATAGCAGAGCGATTTGCCTTGCCCGGTCGGCATGATGGCCAGCACGTCGCGGCGCGCCAGCACCGCTTCAATCACCTCGCGCTGGCCGGCGCGGAATTCGTTGAAGCCGAACCGGTCCTTCAGGCAAGCCGTCAGGTCTTGAGAAAGCGGCGCTCCCTCTGACCGAGTGGGAGGGCCGTGGCTCATCGTCTCATCGAGCGAAATGGGATGGGTGAGATGGATCGGAATCGACGATGGCGGCTAGTCCTCCTCAACCTGCCGCCATCCTTTTTTCTGGAGACATGCCGCGATCCGCTGCCGTTCGATCGCCGGACTGTCGTGGATGCTGGCTGCTCCCGGGTTCGTCGTGATGAGATTATTCCAATCGCGTTCACACTGATTCCAGTCGTAGGTCAAAAATTCTTCCTTTTTGGTCGGATGCACCCATCGCTTCGATGAACAGCCGGACCATACACTTCCCAGAAGCAGAACCAACACGACGCATGTCCAACGCATGGATTCCTCCGCTCGTGAGTGGACTGGACCCGGAAGGGACGGCGAAGGATAGACCAGTCGAATCGACGCGGTCAAGGAAGATTAGGACTTCGGCCAAGCCTGCTCGAGCTTGTAGACGGCCTGCTCCAGCGCCTCGTCGCCGGCGATGCTGCGAAGGACATCCTTGGCCTCTTTTTCAGAAGGATAAATCGGCGCGACCCGCAGCGACCGGTGAATCACCGGGTAGGCGTTGGACTTCATCGGCACGTTCAGTCGGTTGAGTCTGGTCCAGGCCCGTCCGTCCGACCGGGCGATCACCTGCCCGCTGGAATCGAGCAGCGCCAACTCGGCGAGCGCGTAATTGATCGTTTCGTAGCCGGGCACGCGTGGCCGCTGCCCGCCTTGTTCCGGATCGCCGGTCAGCGGCAAATACGCAGGGATTTCCGATTCCGCACTGGAGAAGAGCGCGACGAGGAGACGAGGCGCTCCTTGCTCCTGGGCCACGCGAGTGAGATCGCTCGACTGTCGAAGTCGCGTCGCATCCGGCTCCTGGAGCACCTTGACGATACGGATGGGAGTCGCCGCCTCAATACGCCGGCGCACTTGATCGGTCAGAAAGGCTTTGGTCTGCTCTGAGAGGGTCGGCTCCCTGTCGGCAACATCGTTGACCACCACCAGCGCGGCCTCCAGGGGGCCGGTCGCGTCTTTCAACGCTGGGCTGACGTCGTTCGGCTCGGCCACGGCCTGGGGGGCCAAATAACTCTCCATCCGGTTAATCGGTTTTTGACTGCACCCGGCACACACCATCGCGCCGAGCAGCACCATCGCGGTCAGAGATCTCTGCTTTGTCATGGCCGACCTCCTGGTGTGATCGTGACGCATCATCGCTCCCGTCACTCCGGCAGTCAAGGTCACGCAAACCCCTGCCCATTGTATCCGCGCGAGTCATCAGGTATCGTAGCGCGCATGCGTTCGCCTTTCGAGGCTGCCGTCGCAGCTTGCTGTCTTCTCGCCGGCTTTTTGTCCATCGCGGCCTGCGACCACTTCAGGATGCCGCGCATGAGCGATGCTCCTGTTCCCCAACGGGTGATTCCCGTGTCGGTGACGCTGCTCTTCGACGATTCCGTCAAGTCAGCCACCTTCCAGATGACGGCCTGCGCCGACACGCTTTGGGAAGGCCGCCTCGGAGACGCCATCATGGGCGCCTTTCAGCAAACCGGGCAGGCGCGATTCGCCTCAGTGACGGTCGGAGAAACGACCGCGACGCCGCAACCGGCTGCCGCTGATCCGTCCGCCGTCACCGCGGCGATCAGACTCACTCACAGCTCGTTCACCTCCAGAACCCGCACCGGTTCGGACGACACCTACCTGGCCCAACTCGATATCCAGCTTGAAACAACCCTTCGCGATGGAAGCGGCCAGGCGGCCGCGGCCGTCCCGTTAGTCTTCTCGGAGCAAGTCAAGATTTGGACGCCGCAGTTCGGGGGAAACGCGTGCGCCACGGGGCAGCTGGACGAACGGATGCGCACGGCGGCAGAGTACCTCGCCAATCAATTCACCGGTTTCGTGGCGGAGTGGTACAAAGGCAGTCGCGGACAGACGACTGCGGGACGGCAAGGTCCCGGAAGCGGAGCGTCGCCGGGGGTCAGCGTGGTGAATTTCAAGGCTACCCTGATCGATGAAAACAATAATCTCATCCTGGAGGCCGGCGAGAAGATCGGCCTCCGCGTCGATGTGACGAACACGAGCAGCGGACCGATCGGCCCTTCCTCTCTCAACATTTCCGGAACCACGGGACTGATCGATGCCTTCGCTGGCAGCCTCTCGTCGCCTGCTCAAATCCCCGGGCTGGAGCCAGCAGAGACCAAGAGCACCATTCTCTGGGGAAGATTGCCGGCCAAACTGGACAGCTCGCGGGGCGAGCTGACCGTCACTGTGGTGCCGGGAGGCGGACAAGGTGAGTCGGCCACCCAGACCCTCGTGGCGGCTATTCAACCTCGCGCCCCGGTTTCTTCGACCGGCGCTCCTGCCAAGATGGATTCCATGCCCGCTCCAGCGACCGAACGGTCAGCGGACCGCTACGCCGTCATTGTCGGGCTGACGCAATATAGGACTCCGTGGGCCGGCTGGCGCGACGGCCTCTCCGCCGATACCAAAGACGTCGTATCGGTCTTCGCCAACAGCCTCGGCGTGCCGGAGGACCACACGCTGCTGCTTCAAGATGAGTTGGCCGCCCGCGCGGACATCGAGGAAGCCCTGA
>JBDZUK010000126.1:0-2534 GCA_040255165.1 Nitrospiraceae bacterium
TCATGGCCGTGCTCGACCGAGCCGTCGAGGACGGCGCCGCCGCGCAACGCGAGCGGGAATTGGGCCAAACCAGCATTTTCGGCGAGGAAGTGAATGGACGCCAGCGTGGCCACGACACGACCGAACCGCCGCTGCCGGACATACCGGAATGGGATCAGGGACAGCGACTCAAATACGAACGTGAGCTGACCGGGTTCTACATCACAGCCCACCCGCTTGCGCGCTACGAAGGGACGATACAGGCTTTGGCGACCGCCACGACCGGGACGCTGGGCGAGCTGCCTGACGGGCGCGAAGTGAAGCTCTGCGGCATCATCACGACCGTCAAATCCATGCTGACCAAAAAGGGCGACCGTATGGCCTACGTGACCCTCGAAGATCTCCAGGGACAGGTGGAGGTGATCGCCTTTCCGGACCTGTACAAGACTGCCGCGGATTTGATCGCTCCCGAACGACTGGTGCGTCTGACCGGTACGATCGATCGCGGCGACAAGGGCACGAAAATCCGCGGCATCCGTCTGGAGCCGCTGGCGGACGCCCAGACGCACACGATCAAGCGGGTGCTCATTCGGATACAGGACCGCCCGGAGGTCACTGATCAATTGACGCGACTTCGCGAAGTCCTGCGGCGGCATCCGGGCGCCACGACCGTGGCGCTGACGTTCCGGCTGGATTCAACGCTGGAGGCGGAAACGGCGCCCCTTCCGAACGTGTCGGTGATGCCCAGCGAGCACTTCGTGGCAGATGTTGAAGAAGTGCTAGGCAAGGGGGCCATTTCTCTGCTATCGTAGCCCGCTATACAGTGTGGGGAAAGTGCAGACGCTCCCCAAGGAATCAGGTTTCGATGCGCGACTACCTCGAATTTGAAAAGCCGATCCGCGAGATCGAAGAGAAAATCGAGAAACTGACGACGGCCAATGGCGGAAAACCGGCCTCTCAGGACGAGATCCGGAAGCTGCGGGCCAAGCTTGCGCAGGTGGAGCACGAGCTGTACAACAGCCTGACGCCTTGGCAACGCACGCAGCTCGCCCGCCATCCCCAGCGCCCCAGCACCCTCGACTATATTGGTGAGCTGTGCCGCGAATTCCTGGAGTTCCACGGGGACCGGTGCTTCGGAGACGACCGGGCCATCGTCGGCGGGTTCGCCCGCTTCAACGGCCGGTCCATCATGATCATCGGCCATCAAAAGGGGAAAACCCTGAAGGAACGCATGCAGCGAAACTTCGGCATGCCGAACCCCGAAGGATACCGGAAGGCATTACGGCTGATAAAAACGGCGGAGAAATTCGGCCGGCCGATCGTGACCTTCATCGACACGCCGGGCGCCTATCCGGGCATCGGAGCCGAAGAGCGTGGCCAAGCCGAAGCCATCGCCCGGAACTTGCTCGTCATGTCGCGCCTCGCGGTCCCGATCGTCTCGGTCGTCATCGGGGAAGGCGGCAGCGGGGGTGCGTTGGCGTTGGGAGTATCCGATCGCGTCTTGATGCTGGAACATAGCATTTATTCCGTCATTTCGCCCGAAGGTTGCGCCGCGATTCTTTGGGACGATCCTGCCAAAGTGCCGGACGCCGCGGCCGCTCTGAAAATGACGGCGCAGGATCTTTTGAACTTGGGGGTCATCGACGAGATCATCCCCGAGCCGCTCGGCGGCGCGCACCGGGACGCCCGCGCGATCTGCGACCGCCTCGCCAAATCGCTCACGAATCACCTGCAACAATTGACCGATCTCCCCCCGGACCAACTGCTTACTCAGCGTGAAGCCAAATACCGCAAAATGGGCGCCGTAAACGGCCTGGCCGCCATTCAAGCCTGACGGCCCGCTCCTCGATCTCCATCCCCTCCTTCCGTCCGAAACACTCCCGCCCGCCTGAATCGCGTTTCAATGCCCGCCAAAATGGTATGCCGGAGAACGGACTTGAACGGGCGAAGCTCGTCGGCGCCGAGATATCGATCCACGGTCCGAGGCACTTTTTTCCACCACGATCGGACGGACAGTCTCGCCTGTCCCGCCGAAGGTGCATCTCCATTCAGAATGAGCTGCAGCTCGCGCTCGAAAAACCCGACGTGCGCTTCTTCGTCCTTCAAGATGGCCGACAAGTCGGGCCGCAGACCGGCAAGGAGCTTGGCGAATTCGAGCCCCAACGTCTCGTAGCCGTAGAGATGAACCGCGAGTGCCGGCCATTGCTGCGGGACGCCGGGCAAGACCTCTCTTCCCCAGGACCGATCATCCAGCATCGATTCAAACTGTTTCAAATGCTCGCGCTCGTCCTCTTCGTGCCTCTGAAGGAACGCCGCCACGTTGGCGGGCACGTCTTGTAATCGGGCAGCCCGGACCGACCAGAGGGCCATGGCTTCCGCCTTCAAAAATCGCTCGAGGAGCGCCCGTTCGCAAGTTTGAGGAAGCCTCAACATCGTCTGCTCGACGGAGATTCAGGATACGGCCGGCCATTGACGGACCGCCTCCGGTGTCCGCGTGCTGTTTGCAGGCGCAAATATTTGCCCTCCTTGCACAAAAATAGACGGCGCCGGCACCG
>JBDZUK010000126.1:2634-4641 GCA_040255165.1 Nitrospiraceae bacterium
CCAGATGAAACGCATCGGACTTGCTGTCGTCGCTGCTACATTGCTCGCAGGATGCGCCGGGAACCATGGGCGCGGACCTTCAGTCGGAGTCGGTGTCGCCATTGGAGGATCGCCGACCGCGCCCGCACCGGGCGGCGGCCCTCCGCCATGGGCGCCGGCTCATGGACGTCGAGCGAAAGAAGCTGCCTATCGCTACTATTACTATCCCACCGCCGGTGTGTACTACAACGTCGCCACCAGGTCCTACTTCTATTTGAACGGAGGAGCCTGGCAAGTCTCGATGACTCTTCCGTCAACTGTGGTTATTGACGCCAATGACTATGTGAGTCTTGAGCTCAACACAGACCGACCCTACCTCCACTACGATGAGCACAAGCTGAAGTTCAAGGGGAAACATGGCCGCGGGCATGGCAAAGGCCACTCCAAAAAACACGGACGCCCTTTTTAATTAAAATCTCCGGCTCCGGTCTGTTCTCCCCGCCGTACGCCGCCTCGCCGGCCGCACTCTCCCTTTCGGAGGTCGTGTCTTGCGCCTCTGCGTGGACGCAGTGGTATCATCCGGGCATGACGTGTCCCATCTGCAAGCGGCCGACGACCTGGAACGACAATGCTTGGCGCCCGTTCTGCTCGGAACGCTGCCAGGTCATCGATCTCGGCGCTTGGGCCGGCGAAGAGTATCGATTTCCCGGCGCGCAGCCATCGAGCGATTCATCCGAGCCGGAATCTCCGGAGTCTGATTCGCAGTCACAGTGACGAGATCCCCCCGCCGTTCCTCTTCTGTTTTCAACTAGGACCGTCCCTAGGCGCAACCTCTGTGTTGCAAACCCTTGCGTCCTTCCCTACTGTTATTCCTTCTAGAGACGGCGTCGGGAGGCCATATGAACCTGCTGCTCGTGCACCCGGGTCCCCTCATGTACACGAAAATCTATCTGCGGTTGGAGCCGTTGGGATTGGAACTGATGGCCGCCGCAGCGCGCGGGGCCGGGCATGCGGTGACGTTGATCGATCTGCAAGTGGAGCGACAGGCAGATTACGTTCGTCTGCTCGATGAGCGCCGGCCGGACGCGATCGGCTTCTCGTGTAACTACCTCGCCAATGTCCCCGAAGTCGTCGATCTCGCGAAACTGGCCAAGCAACGCCTTCCGCAGACGGCCGTCTTCATCGGAGGCCACAGCGCGTCCTTCGTCGCGGATGCCATCCTCGATCACGCCGAGGGCGCGATCGACTGCGTCGTGAAAGGCGAAGGAGAAGGAGTCATCGGCCCCCTCCTCGAGGCGCTCCGGCAAGATCGTGCTGCCCTCGCAGACGTGTCGGGTGTCGTCACGACAGACGGCACGGGACCGCAGGCCCGCATGATCGAGTCCCTCGACGATGTCAGGCCGGCGCGCGACCTTCTGCGTCACCGCCGCAAGTATTTCATCGGCGTGCTCGATCCTTGTGCCTCCATCGAATTCACGCGCGGCTGTCCCTGGGATTGCTCGTTTTGCAGCGCCTGGACGTTTTACGGGCGAAGCTACCGCCTGGCGAATCCCGAGGTCGTCGTCGAGGATCTGGCCCTCGTCAAAGAACCTGGAGTCTTCATCGTAGACGACGTGGCCTTCATCCAGGCCCAGCATGGCATGGCCATCGGCGAAGCGATCGCCCGGAAGGGCATCGACAAGCAGTATTACCTCGAAACACGCGGCGACGTGCTCCTCCGGAACAAGGAAGTATTTCAATTCTGGAAAACGCTCGGTCTCAAATACATGTTCATCGGGATCGAAGCGATCGACGAGGAGGGCCTCGCGCTCCATCGGAAACGCATTTCCCTGAGCAAGAATTTCGAAGCCCTGGCATTCGCGCGTTCACTCGGCATCACGGTCGCCATCAATCTCATCGCCGACCCGTCCTGGGACCGCCGGCGTTTCGAAGTCATTCGCCAATGGTGTCTGGAGATTCCCGAGATCGTCAATATCAGCGTCAATACACCCTACCCTGGAACCGAAAGCTGGCACACGGAAGCCCGGC